>NZ_PDWL01000003.1 GCF_010093185.1 Pseudoxanthomonas jiangsuensis
GCTCAGCTCCGCGATCTTGGCTGGCGTGCTGTTTGGTCTGTGCATGGCCGCCTACTTCCGCCACCTGGCCCGCAAGCACCGCCTTCCTTCATGGAGCGCGTACACAGATGCGCAGCCGTGAGCGCATATAACAACTCATTCAAGCCGAACCCGCTTCGCGGGTCGGCTTAATTCCGGCGTTAGGCACGTGGAGAGGCTTATGAAGCGCTTGTGGGTTCTGATTTTGGTCGTGGCGTCGGGGGCAGCTTTCGCGTGCGACAAGTCAGCGAAGGAGCCTCGGTCGAGGATGTGGTGTTCAACAACATCTCCCCTCAGACAATGGAGCTGGATCAAGAATTACAGAGCAAGTATGGGTGCAAGTACCCATTCGCTATTATCTTCAGCTCCGAGGGTTACGAGCCTATGAGTCTTGTTGGGGGGTCCCAGCCACCAACGCCTACCGATGATGCGGGGGCTCCTATTACCGGCGAGGTACTGATCGGATTCGTTCTGAATACGGACGGCACACCCGTGGATCCTGTCGTACTCCGGAGCCAAGACGAGCGGCTGGCCAAGATCGCCGCAGAGCACGTAACTGGCCTTAGATACAAGCCTTCACAGTTCAAGTCCCGGCCAGTTCGCTCGCTAGGTATCCAGGTCTACCAGTTCAAGTGACTGGCTACGTGCCTAACAATTCATTCAAGCCGAACCGGCTTCGCCGGTCGGCTTAACTAAGGCGTTAACACTCACAAGGAAGGTTCAATCGTGTCCGGAAAAATCAAGATCAAACGCCAAGGTTCCCGACCTAATCGGCAGGAAGCTATCTACGAGATTGAAGCTGCGCAAAGCACGCAGAACGCAGATGACCTCACTGCTCCTTCGCCGCCTGCAGGATTTTTGGTGTACATCGGTAACAACACATTTCTGCCAACTTGTTTCGAGATGGCCGAAAAAGCTGATGCGGCCCTGGATGCACATCTTGCATCTATCTCTAACTCAGCACCCGAGTAATCGCTAGTGAGTTCTAACAATTCATTCAAGCCGATGCCGCTTCACGGCACGGCTTAATTCAAGCGTTGGGCTTCACAAACAGGGCGTATAGTGGGTGACTCTCAATCAGAGGAGACGTGCCATGGTCAAAGTCGCACTGTTCGTTCGCTTGGAAGCAAAGCCCGGAAAAGAGAAAGAAGTAGAGCAGTTTCTGCTGGGCGGGCTTCCGCTAGTCCAAGCGGAGCCTGCCACTACTGCATGGTTTGGCATTCGTTTGGGGCCATCCACGTTCGGCATTTTTGACGCCTTCCCCGATGAGGCAGGCCGTCAGGCTCATCTTGCCGGCAAGGTTGCCGCGGCCCTCATGGCCCAGGCAGGCGACCTTTTTTCTACACCGCCGTCCATCGAGATGGTTGACGTTCTAGCGGCCAAGCTGCCTGGTTAGTGAAGCCCAACAAGGCACTCCAGCCGACCGTTTTGCCTTCGCTTCGCTACGGCAAAACGGCGGCTGAGTTTGAGCGTTAGGGCTCACTTCATGCTTCCGTCGCAGAACAAGTATGTGCTTGCGGAGAAGTCGTGGTGGCCCCGGTTCCATGGCACATGCGGCACTGGCGGCTCGAATCATCGCGGGCGTGCCGGTAGATTGCCCGCCATGGATGCTTCGCCCACCCCTGCCACCGTCCGTTCCGCCCCTGCCGCCGGCCACGCCGGGACCTGGACCGGGATCGCCTGCGGCATGGGCGCCGGTGCCCTGTGGGGCCTGGTGTTCCTGGCGCCGGAGCTGGCGCGCGAGTTCAGTCCCCTGCAGCTGACCATCGGCCGCTACCTCTGCTACGGGCTGGTCGCCGCGGCCCTGGTCGCGCCGCGCTGGCGCGCCCTGTTCGGGCGCCTGCCGCGGCGGCAGTGGCGCAACCTGGCCTGGCTGGCGCTGGCGGGCAACACGGTCTACTACCTGTTGCTGTCGGCCGCGGTGCAGAACGGCGGGATCGCGATGACCTCGCTGGTGATCGGCTTCCTGCCGGTGGCGGTGACGGTGATCGGCAGCCGCGACCATGGCGCGGTGCCTCTGCGCCGGCTGTGGCCCTCGCTTTTGCTGTGCGCGGGCGGGGCGCTGTGCATCGGCTGGGAGGCGCTGGCCGGGACAGGCGAGGGGCTGGCCGGGCGGCAGCTGTTCGGCCTGGCCTGCGCGATCGGCGCGCTGGCCTCGTGGACCGCGTATGCGATCGGCAACGCGCGCTGCCTGGTGCGGCTGGAGCAGGTCTCGGCGCACGACTGGAACCTGCTCACCGGCCTGGTCACCGGCGCGCAAAGCCTGTTGCTGGTGCCGCTCGCCCTCGTGCTGGGCGCGGGCGACCACGACGCGGCGGCGTGGATGCGCTTCGGCGCGGTCTCGGCCGGGGTGGCGGTGTTCGCCTCGATCGCCGGCAACGCCCTGTGGAACCGGATGAGCCGGCTGCTGCCGCTGACCCTGGTCGGGCAGATGATCCTGTTCGAGACCCTGTTCGCGCTGGTCTACGCCTTCCTCTGGGAGCGGCGCCTGCCGACCGCGCTGGAGGTGGCGGCGCTGGCCTGCGTGGTGCTGGGCGTGCTGTCGTGCATGGCCGCGCACCGGCGGCCGCTGGCGATCGAGCCCGGGGCACAACGCGCGGCATCCGTCCCTCCGATCACGGCGCGATCAGGTCCACCGGGCTAGCGTCTCCCCACGCAGTAGCGACAGTGGAGGAACGCGAATGCACATGAAGCGATGGACGATGCCGGTGGTGGCGATGGCGATGCTGGCCGTGGCCGCCTGCGGCCCGCGTCCCGGCGAAGCGGACGTCTCGGAGAATCCGGTGCCGACCGCCGGTTCGCACCAGCCGGACAATCCCAGCCCCTACGGCACCGGCGCCCAGGAAACCCGCTCGAACGAGGAAGCCAAGGCCGCCGATGCGCCCAACGACGACGGCGACGGCGTCGAGGAAGCGGACGAACCGCCGCGCCGCTGAGGCGGCAGCGATCGAATGGCGTGGCGATGATTTCTCCGGCAACGACCGCGCTGCGCCTGCAGGCATCCGGCGGCGGCCAATCGCGCGGCCTTCCCGATTAGAATCCACGGTTCCCTCAGGCAGCGCTTCTCCCCACGTATGACCTCTCCCTCCACGCCCCTGCGCGGCAGCATCGTCGCGCTCGTCACCCCGATGCACGCGGACGGCAGCGTCGACTACGACGCCTTGCGCCGGCTGATCGACTGGCACGTGGCCGAGGGCACCGACTGTATTGGTGTGGTCGGCACCACCGGCGAGTCGCCGACGGTGAACGTGGAGGAGCACTGCGAGATCATCCGGGTCGCGGTCGAGCAGGCTGCCGGCCGGGTGCCGGTGATGGCCGGCTGCGGCGGCAACTCCACCGCGGAAGCGATTGCGCTGGCGAAGTTCGCGCGCCAGGTCGGCGCCGACAGCCAGTTGCAGGTGGTGCCCTACTACAACAAGCCGGGCCAGGAAGGGCAGTACCGCCACTTCCGTGCGATCGCCGAGGCCACCGGCGATCTGCCGATCGTGCTCTACAACGTGCCCGGCCGCACCGTGGCCGACCTGCAGCACGACACCGTGCTGCGCCTGGCGCAGGTGCCGGGGATCGTCGGCATCAAGGAGGCCACCGGCAACCTGGAGCGGGCGCAATGGCTGGTGCGCGAGGCGCCGGCAGGCTTCTCCATCTACTCCGGCGACGACGCCACCGCGGTCGCGCTGATGCTCTGCGGCGGCCACGGCAACGTCAGCGTCACCGCCAACGTCGCGCCGCGGCTGATGCGCGAGCTGTGCGCGGCGGCGCTGGCCGGCGACGTGGCCACGGCGATGGCGATCCAGCGCCGGCTGCTGCCGGTGCACCGGCAGCTGTTCGTCGAGGCCAATCCGATCCCGGTGAAGTGGGCGCTGGCGCGGCTGGGTCGTTGCGGCGGCACCCTGCGCCTGCCGATGACCGAGCTGGAGCCGGGCAACCAGGCCAGGATGGAAGCGGCGCTGGGCGAGGCCGGGCTCCTGTAGGAGCCGGGAGACCAGACATCCGTCCGTGGAGGAGCGCCGGCGACCGTGGAGGCGGACGCAGCAATGGCACCCGGTTTCACGCAGACGCTTCCGCCAAGGCGGTCGCCGGCAAGACCGGCTCCTACAAGGAGCGGCGCCCGCGCCAGGGTTCGCCCGGCCCGCGCAGGTAGTGTCGCCACACGTGGCCCCACGGCACCGCCAGCGGCACCAGGACCACGCCGACCATGCAGGCGAACCAGACCTCGTGCCCATATTCGCCCAGGGTGCCCGCGCGCCATGCCGGCCAGGCGGTGGCCAGCAGCCACAGCAGCTTCCACGCCAGTTCGAACAGCAGCAGCGGCAGCATCCGCAGCGGATGGCGCAGGCCGAGCAGGCACAGCAGCGACAGGGCTCCGAGCACGGCGCGCACCACCGAATGGGGATCGGCGGAGGTATCGGCCGGGGCCAGGATCGAAGGCCACAGGCTCAGGCCCAGGCCGACGGCGATCAGCAGGTACATCCCGCGCAGCAGGTACAGGCGCAGGGTGGCAACGTCCGGTGGGATGGGCATGGCGTTGTTACCCGAAATGGTCGCCGGCGATGCTGCCCTGGAGGCATGCCGATGGCATGTGCCGGTCGTTGGCGAACTTGTAGGCGCCGGGTCTCCCGGCGTCTGCAGGGGCTCAGGCGATCAGCAGCTTGGACCGGGTGCGCCGCGCCGCGGCGGCGTCCGGCATCGCCTTCCAGGCCGCGGCGATCAGCCGCACCGCTTCGACCAGTTGTTCCTCCGGCCGCGCGTAGGGCAGGCGCAGCCACTGGTCCAGGCCGCCGTCCACGCCGAACACCGGGCCGGGCGCGATGTGCACGCCGGCGCGCTCGACCTCGGCGGCCAGCACAGTTGCGCTGCCGTGCGGCAGCTGTACCCACAGGGTCAGGCCGCCGTCGGGCAGGCGGAAGCGCCAGTCGGGCAGGTGTTCGCGCAGGGCCGCGGCGAGCGCATCGCGCTGCCGGCGGTTGCGTTCGCGCCGAGCGGCGTAGGGGTCGTCGGCGTCGAGCAGCTCGCAGGCCACCAGCTGGTCGAACAGCGAGCTGCCCAGGTCCATCTGCGCGCGGGTGGCGACGATCCGCTCGATCTGTTCGCGCGGGGCGCGGATCCAGCCCACGCGCAGGCCGCCCCAGCCCAGCTTGGAGGCGCTGCCGACGGTGACCGCGTCGGTGGCGTGCAGCGCGAACGGCGCCGGCATCGGCACGGCCGACAGCCGGGTGGCCTGCAGGGTCTCGTCGACGATGGCCACGGTGCCGGTGGCGCGCAGCGCGGCGGCGTAGCGCGTGCGGGTGGCGTCGTCCATCAGCTGGCCGGTCGGGTTCTGGAAGTCGGGGATCAGGTAGGCGAAGCGCGGCGCGGTCTGGCGCAGGGTGGCTTCGATCCCGGCCAGGTCCCAGCCGTCCTCGCCCAGGGGGTCGGCCAGCGGCGAGGCGATCAGCGCGGCGCCGCCCAGGCGCAGGGCGTCGATCGCGTTCGGGTAGCCGGGCGATTCGACCGTGATGCGGTCGCCCGGCCGGGTCAGGGCACGGGCGGCGATGGCGATGGCCGACAGCGCGCCGGAGGTGACCACGATCTGCTGGGCGCGGGTGGGCAGGCCGCGGCGCGCGTAGGCCTCGGCGATGCGCGCCTGCAACGCCGGCAGGCCGGAGGGCAGGTAGCCGTCGCTGCCCAGGTAGGCCGGCAGGGCGGCCAGGGCGCGGGCATAGGCGGCGGCGATGCCGTCGGCCGCGGCGCCGGCGGCGCAGGTCAGGTCGATCGCGCCCTGCGGCGACTGCCGCGTACCCAGGCTGCGCAGGGCGCGGTCGTGTGCGCGGCGGCGCTCGGGCGGGGCGGTGGCGAAGGTGCCCGAGCCCTGGCGCGCGCTGGCGAAGCCGCTGGCCGCCAACTCGGCGTAGGCGCGGGTGACCGTGTTGCGTGACACCCCCAGCGCTTCGCCGACCCTGCGCTCGCTGGGCAGCCGGGTGCCGATCGGGATGCGGCCATCGCCGATCAGCGCCTGCAGCGCCTGGCACAGGCCGCGGTAGGCGGGATCGCGGTCGAACGGGCCGACCAGCGCGGCCAAGCGCGCGGGAGCGATGGAACGGTGCATGGGGCCACTATCGCACGATTGGCTCTATGGCAGAGGGCCAATTCCCCTCATCGTGGCCCGCATGAAGACCGATCGCTCCCCCCTGGGCCTGGCCAACCTCGGCCCGCTGGCGCAACTGAAGGCCGGGCGCCTGCCCGAACGCGTCTGCCGGCTGCTGGCCGGGCTGTGGATCTACGGCCTGGCCATCGCCCTGATGATCGAGGGCGCGCTCGGCGCCTCGCCCTGGGACGTGTTCCACCTGGGCGTGTCGCGGCACCTGCCGGTCTCGTTCGGCACGGTGATGGTGCTGGCCGCCGTGGTGGTTTTGCTGGCCTGGATTCCGCTGCGGCAGATGCCCGGCCTGGGCACGATCGCCAACACCCTTTTGCTGGGGCCGTTCGCTGACGCCAACCTGGCCTTGCTGCCGACCCCGGATGCCTTGTGGCTGCGAGTGGCGTTCATGCTCGCCGGGGTGGTCGCCTGCGGTTTCGCCACCGCCCTGTACGTGGGCGCGCAACTGGGCCCCGGGCCGCGCGACGGGCTGATGACCGGCCTGACCCGCCGCACCGGCTGGCCGCTGCGGCGGGTGCGTACGCTGATGGAGGTGACGGTGCTGGCGGTCGGCGTCGCGCTCGGCGGCACCCTGGGCGTGGGCACGGTGGTGTTCGCGCTGGCGGTCGGGCCGCTGACCCAGTTCTTCCTGCGCGGGCTGGTGGTGCGGCTGGATCCGCCGGCGGGCGAAGCCGTGCGCGGCGAGGCGAACTGAGGGCGGTCATTCGTGCGTCGGTGTCGGCCGGCTGCGCGAATACGTATGCGGCCGCGCATGCCGCGGGTCCGCTCCGCAGCGCAGCGTCGATAATGCGCGGCCGTTCCAACGCCGAGTCCGCCACGTGTCCTCCACCCCGCGCCTGCAGCAGCACGCCACCCGCGCCGCCTTCTTCCTGCCCGGCTTCGCGATCGCGGCGTGGGCGCCGGTGGTGCCGTTCGCCAAGGCCCGCGCCGGTCTGGACGAGGCGACCCTGGGGATGGTCCTGCTGTGCCTGGGCGCTGGCTCGCTGCTGGCGATGCCCCTGGCCGGGGCGCTGGCGGCGCGGCAGGGCTGCCGGCGGGTCATGGTGGTGGCGTCCCTGCTGATCTGCGCGGTGCTGCCGGCGCTGGCCTGGCTGTCCAGCCCGGTGGCGCTGGGCCTGGTGCTGTTCGTGTTCGGCGCGGCGATGGGCGCGATGGACTGCGCGATGAACCTGCAGGCGGTAGTAGTCGAACGCGAGAGCGGGCGGCCGCTGATGTCCGGCTTCCACGGTTTCTACAGCGTGGGCGGGTTCGCCGGCGCGGCGGCGATGACCCTGCTGCTGAGCCTGCGGGTGCCTTTGTGGCTGGCGTGCGCGGCGGCCACGGTGCTGCTGCTGGCGTTGCTGCCACTGTCGGCGCGGCACTGGCGCGGCGAGCGGGTCGCGCAGGACGCGCCGGCCTTCGCCTGGCCGCACGGGATCGTCCTGCTGATCGGCGCGGCCTGCTTCGTGATGTTCCTGGCCGAGGGCGCGATGCTGGACTGGGGCGCGGTGTTCCTGGACGAGGCGCGCGGCATGGATCCGGCGCGCGCGGGCATCGGCTACGTGGTGTTCGCGCTGGCGATGACCGCCACCCGCCTGGCCGGCGACCGCCTGGTCGCGGTGGTGGGGCGGATGCGCGCGGTGGCGGGCGGGGCGGTGCTGGCGGCGGGCGGGTTCGCGTTGGCGACTTTGCTGGTGTCGCCCGTGGCGGCGCTGGTCGGCTTCGCCCTGGTCGGGATCGGCTGCGCCAACATCGTGCCGGTGATGTTCACCCTGGCCGGGCGGCAGACGGCGATGCCGGAGAGCCTGGCGATCCCGGCGGTGACCACGTTGGGCTACGCCGGCGTGCTGGCGGGGCCGGCGCTGATCGGCTTCCTCGCCCATGGCACCTCGCTGGTGTTCGCCTTCCTGTGCCTGGCGGTGTCGCTGCTGGCGGTGGCGGTGACGCCGCGCTGGCTGCGGCGGGTGTAGCTCGCCGGCAACCGCAACCGCAACCGCAAATGCATCGGGTTGCGCGGGCTTCTGGATTCCTGCCTTCGTCCCCGCGACTTTGCTTCCCCTGTAGGAGCCGGTCTTGCCGGCGACCGTGGAGGCGGACGCATCTATGGCAACCGGTTTCACGCAGACGCATCCGCCATGGCGGTCGCCGGCAAGACCGGCTCCTACAAGAAGAGTGCGAGGCGGACCGAAACGCTGCAGTTTCCGCTCTTGATCATGCTTTTCAGCCTTCCCGCAGGCACACCGGTTCACCCACATGCCTGCCGGGTCGGCCGATGGCCGGGCGCGAATCTGCCAGAATCGGCACCGACTTCCCGCCACCCGGCCGCTACCACCGATGAGTGCACCCGCTTCGCCACGCCGCATCCTGTTCGCCAGCCTCATCGGTACGACGATCGAGTTCTTCGATTTCTACATCTACGCCACCGCCGCGGTGCTGGTGTTCCCCAAGCTGTTCTTCCCGGCGGCCGAACCGGCCGCGGCGACCCTGCAGTCGCTGGCCACCTTCGCCCTGGCGTTCTTCGCCCGGCCGCTGGGCTCGGCCCTGTTCGGCCACTACGGCGACCGGATCGGGCGCAAGGCCACCCTGGTGGCGGCGCTGCTGACCATGGGCGTCTCCACCGTGGTGATCGGTCTGTTGCCGACCTACGCCCAGATCGGGGTGGCCGCGCCGGCGCTGCTGGCGCTGTGCCGCTTCGGCCAGGGCCTGGGCCTGGGCGGGGAGTGGGGCGGGGCGGTTTTGCTGGCCACCGAGAACGCGCCGCCGGGCAAGCGCGCCTGGTACGGCATGTTCCCGCAGCTGGGCGCGCCTTTGGGCTTCCTGTGCTCGACCGGGATCTTCCTGCTGCTGACCCACTTCCTGAGCGATGCCCAGTTCCTGGCCTGGGGCTGGCGCATCCCCTTCATCGCCAGCGCCGCGCTGGTGCTGACCGGGCTGTGGGTGCGGCTGCGGATCACCGAGACCCCGGCGTTCCAGCGCACCCTGGAGCGCGAGGAGCGCGAGCGCCTGCCGATGGCCACCGTGCTGACCCGGCATGCGGGCACCCTGGTGGTCGGCACCCTGGCGCTGATGGCGACCTTCGTCCTGTTCTACCTGATGACCGTGTTCGCGCTGAGCTGGGGCACCTCGGCCCTGGGCTACGGGCGCGAGCAGTTCCTGTGGCTGCAGATGGCCGGCGTGCTGTGCTTCGCCGCCACCATCCCGGTCTCGGCGGTGTACGCCGACCGCCACGGCCGGCGCACGGCAATGATCCTGGCCACGGCCGGCATCATCGTCTTCGGCCTGCTGTTCGAGCCGCTGTTCGCCGCCGGCAACGCCTGGCAGGTGCTGCTGTTCCTGGGCCTGGGGCTGGGCCTGATGGGCCTGACCTACGGCCCCTGCGGGACGATCCTGGCCGAGATGTTCCCCACCCCGGTGCGCTACACCGGCGCCTCGCTGGCGTTCAACCTGGCCGGCATCCTCGGCGCCTCGCCGGCGCCGTACATCGCCACCCGCCTGGCGGGCAGCCATGGCATCGCCTCGGTCGGCTGGTACCTGTCGGGGATGGCGACGCTGACCCTGCTGGCGCTGTTGCTGGTACCGAAGCGGCCGGTGTAGGAGCCGGTCTTGCCGGCGAGCGTGGAGGCGGACGGATCATTGGCAACCGGTTTTGCGCAGACGTCTCCGCCATGGCGGTCGCCGGCAAGACCGGCTCCTACCCGAACAGCCGGTGCACCGTGCGGGTCAGCCAGCCGCCCTGCTGGTGCTCGCGGGTGAAGCGGTCCAGGTGCCGGCGCACCTGCTCCGAATAGGCCTTGTCGTCGTTGCGGATGTGGTTGAACAGCCAGCGCGAGAGCATGCTCTTGAGCTCGTCGACCACGTCCTCGCCGGCCTGAAAGCGCATCCGGTACTCGCCCACCCGCTTGGTGAACACCTCGTGCACCCGCTTGTGCGCCGAGCAGAACGGATAGCCGGCCTCCTCCATCAGCTCCTCCTCGAAGGCGAAGTGGGAGAGGGTGTAGTCGACCAGTTCGTCGATCACGTCGGCCACCACCAGCGCCGAGGCGCCGGTCTGGGCCTGGTGCAGCTGGTTGATCATCGAGACGATGCGACGATGCTGGTCGTCGATCACTTCGATGCCGGTGTTGAGGTCGTCTTGCCAGAGCAGCAGGGCCATGGGGGCAGCCACGCATTCGATGGGGAATGCGCGCAGGCTAGTGGCGGCGCCGCACGCACGCCTTGATCGCGATCAATGGCCGGGGCCGTGCGGCCGCGGCTCAACCCGCCGCGACCACCTGGTTGCGGCCGCCGGCCTTGGCCAGGTACAGCCGGCGGTCGGCCTCCGACAGCAGCCGGTGCAGGCTGTCGCCCGACTCGGCCGGGCACACGCCGATACTGACCGTCATCTTCAGCTCGCCGCCGCGCACCGGCACCCGCAGGTCCTCGATCCGCCGGCGCAGGGTGTCGAAGTACGCGTCCAGCTCCGCCTCGTCCAGGCCCGGCACCAGCAGGCAGAACTCCTCGCCGCCGAAGCGCGCGATCTGGTCCTGGCGTCGGGCATGGCCGGAGACCGCCTGGGCGGCCGCGCGCAGGGCGAAGTCCCCGGTCTCGTGGCCCCAGCTGTCGTTGATGTGCTTGAAGTGGTCGATGTCGATCATCGCTGCGGCCACCGGCTCGCCGGCCTCCTGCAGCTTCGGCACCAGCCGTTCGGCCTGCTCGAGGAAGTGGCGGCGGTTGGGCAGGCCGGTGAGGAAGTCGCGGGTGGCCAGGTCCTGCAGGCTGCCGATCAGCTCCAGCTGGTCCACGTTCTGCGAGACCCGGCAGAAGAACTCCTCGCGCGAATAGGGCTTGCGCAGGAAGTCGTTGGCGCCGTTCTTGAGGAAGTGGGCGACCAGGCCCGGGTCGTCGCGCCCGGACACGCCGATCACCGCCACCCGGTCGCGCGCGCGCAGGGCGCGCAGGCGCCGGGTCAGCTCGATGCCCTGCATGCCCGGCATCTCCTGGTCCACCACCGCCAGGCGGATGGTCGGGTCGGCCTCGATCGCGGCCAGTGCCGCCTCGCCGCCGTCGGCCTGGACCACCCGGTAGCCGAACATCTCCAGCAGGATCGAGGCGTGCATCCGCGCCGAGGTCGAATCGTCCACCACCAGGGCCGAGATCCGCCGGTTGCGCTCCAGCCTCTGCACCAGCCAGACGATGTAGTCCAGGCTGCCGGGGGTGCTCTTGAGCACGAAGTCGATGATCTGCCGGCGCAGCATCCGCACGCGCAGGTCCTCGTCGTACACCCCGCTGACCACCACGGTGGGCAGGCCCCGGCGCAGGAAGCAGTCGACCACGGTGTCGCGGTCGCCGTCGGCCAGGACCAGGCCGGTGAGGACCATGAACCAGTCGTCGTGGCTGTCCAGCTCGGCCCGGGCCTCGGCCAGGGTGGTGGCAACGGTGACCGGCAGTTCCAGCTGCTGCTCGATCGCCTGGGCCACCACCTGCATGTAGGCGCGCGAGTTCTCCACCAGCAGCACCCTCTGCGGCAGGGAGGAGGAGGAAGGCCGGGTTGTCAGCGGCAGCGGGTGCATGCGGAAGGCGGCAGTTGCGCAGTCTGTCCGAGGAATAGCGGCGGCGCGGCGGCGGACTTTAGAGACCGGTCACAGAATTTTTGCGACGCGGCACGCGGCCGGCACGGTCACCACAGCGCGTCGCGCAGCTTGTACCAGGCCATCGCCAGCACCAGCAGGGGCGTGCGCAGGGCGCGGCCGCCGGGGAAGGGCGCGTGCGGGATCCGGGCGAACAGGTCCAGGCGCCGCGACTGGCCGCCGATCGCCTCGGCGATCAGCCGGCCGGCCAGCCCGGTGCTGGCCACCCCGTGGCCGGAGAAGCCCTGGGCGAAGAACACGTTGGGCGCCAGCGCCCCCCAGTGCGGGGCGCGGTTGAGCGAGATGTCGACGTAGCCGCCCCACAGGTACTCGATCGGCACTCCGGCCAGCTGCGGGAACACCGCGCGGATCCGCCGGCGCATCACCCCGCCCAGGTTCGGCGGCGGGAAGCTGGAATAGCTGGCGCGGCCGCCGAACAGCAGGCGGTGGTCGCGGCTGAGGCGGAAGTAGTCAAGCGCCCAGTTCACGTCGGCCACCGCCATGTCGTTGCGGATCAGGGCCCGGGCGCGCGCCTCGCCCAGCGGCGCGGTGGCGGCGATGTAGGTGCCCACCGGCATCACCCGCGACTCCAGTTCCGGGGCGATCCCGCGCAGCCAGGCGTTGCCGGCGATCACCGCGAAGTCGGCCGCGACCTCGCCGCGGGCGGTGCGCAGGCGCGGCTTCGGCCCGCGCACCAGCTCGACCACCGGCGAATGCTCGAAGATCCGCACGCCGGCCGCCAGCGCCGCGCGGGCCAGGCCGAAGGCGTATTCCAGCGGGTGCAGGTGGCCGCTGAGCGGGTCGTACATCGCGCCCAGGTAGCGGTCGCTGTCCAGCTCGGCGCGCAGGCGCGCCCGGTCCCACCACTGCAGGGGGTAGCCGTACTTCTCCGCCATCTCGACGATGCCCGCGCGCAGGGCGCGTTCCTGGCGCGGCTTGATCGGGACGTGGGCATGGCCGTCGCGCCAGTCGCAGGCGATCGCGTGCTCGGCGATGCGCGCGCGCAGCAGGCCCATGCCCTCGCGCGAGAGCTCGAACAGCGCGCGCGCTGCATCCAGACCGAGCAGGTCTTCCAGGGTCGACTGCTCGCAGCCGTAGCCGACGATGGCCTGGCCGCCGTTGCGCCCCGAGGCGCCCCAGCCGATCCGCTGCGCCTCCAGCACCACCACCCGGTAACCGGCCCGGGCCAGTTCCAGCGCCGCCGACAACCCGGTGTAGCCCGCGCCGAGGATGCACACGTCGGCATCAGCGATGCGCCCGTCCAGCGCCGGCTGCTCCGCCGGCGGCGCGGCGCTGGCGGCGTACCAGCTGGGCGGGTAGGCCGCGCTCATGGCATCGGGCTCCTACACCGTGCGCAGGTACCAGGCATAGTCCAGATCCGTGACCAGGGCGTCGAAGTCGCGCATCTCCTTGTACTTCTGCTGCCCGTAGATGTGCCGGAACTGCGCCCCGTACCAGTCGGCGGCGAAGCTGCTGCCGAGGAAGTCCTCGATCGCGTCGCGCCAGTACGGCGTGCGCACCTCGAACTGCTCGTAGGCATTGCCCGTCACCGGCGGCCCCGGGTCCAGCCTTTGCTCGATCCCGTGCAGCATCCCGGCCAGCACCGCCGCCGCGACCAGGTAGGGATTGGCGTCGGCGCCGGCGATGCGGTGCTCGATCCGGGTGTTGGCCGCGTCGCTGTGCGGGATGCGCATGGCCACTGTGCGGTTGTTGAAGCCCCAGCTGTCATTGAGCGGCACGAACGCGTTGGCGACGAAGCGCCGGTAACTGTTGGCGTGCGGCGCGAACAGCAGCAGGTTGTCGCGGGCGCTGGCCTGCAGCCCGCCGACCGCGTGGCGCAGCGCGTCGGCCGGGCCGGCCTCGTGCCCGGAGAACAGGTTGCGTCCCTGCGCGTCGAGCAGGCTCACGTGCAGGTGCAGGCCGCTGCCGGCCTGGCCGGCCAGCGGCTTGGCCATGAAGCTGGCCAGCGCACCCTGCTGCTGGGCGATGGCCTTGATCGCGCGCTTGAGCAGGATCGCGTCGTCGCAGGCGGCCAGGGCGTCGTCGCGGTGCTTGAGGTTGATCTCGAACTGGCCCGGCGCGTATTCGGCGACCGCGGTGTCGGCGGGAATGTGCTGGGCGCGGCAGGCCTGGGCGACCGCGTCGATGAAGGCCGCGTTCTCGTCCAGGTCGTCGATCGAATAGACCTGGGTGCTGGCGTTGCGGCGGCCGCTGCTGGCGTTGATCGTGGCCTGCGGACGGCCGTCGGCGTCGGCCAGGCGGTCGAACAGGTAGAACTCCAGCTCCACCGCCAGCACCGGTACGATGCCCAGCGCGCGGTAGCGGTCGAGCACGCGCTCCAGCACCCGCCGCGGATGGGCCTCGAACCAGCCGCCCTGGCCGTCCTCCATCCGCAGCAGCAGCTGGAACGCCGGCCGCGGCGACCATGGCACCGGGCGCAGGCTGCCCGGCACCGGCCGGCAGATCCGGTCCTCGTCGCCGATGTCGTAGCCCAGCCCGGTCTCCTCGACCGTGTTGCCGGTGATGTCGGCGGCCACCAGCGACATCGGCAGGCAGACCCCGCCGGCGTAGACCTTCTCCAGGCTCTGCGCGGCGACCCGCTTGCCGCGCAGCACGCCGTTGCTGTCGGGCAGCAGCAGGTCGACCTGGGCCTCGGCGTGGCCGGGCACGCCGAGCAGGGTCTGCAGGTCCTCGGGCGGCAGCGCGGACGGGGCGGTTTCGCGGTTCATGGGCGGACCTCGGCGGGTGCGGGGCGAGAGTAGCAGGCCGGCGCTTCGTCAAGAATACTCAACGCCGCGGCGGCGTTCTGCGCACCAATACGGTGCCTTTAGCGTGAATACGACCCTCCCACCGCCGTCGTGTTGTAAAAATAAAACGGCCGGGGTAAGTTGCCGGAACGCCATCGGACGCTTCGCGCATGGCCCTGCCGCCCCTGGTCGGACTGCCGTCGGACCGCAAACAGATCGGCCTGCATCCCTTCCTTGCGGTGGGCGAGAAGTACGTGCGAGCGGTGGTGGTGGGCGCGCAGGCGACCCCCGTGCTGCTGCCCTCTTTACAGCCGCCGGTGGCGCCCGACGAATGGCTGGCGCGGCTGGACGGACTGCTGCTCACCGGCGCGGTCAGCAACATCGAGCCGCACCACTATTCCGACGAGCCCAGCTGGGACGGCAACCTGCACGACCCGGCGCGCGACGCCACCACCCTGGGCCTGGTCCCGCGGGCGCTGGCCTTGGGGATGCCGGTGCTGGCGATCTGCCGCGGCTTCCAGGAAGTGAACGTGGCCCTGGGCGGCAGCCTGCACCAGAAGCTGCACGAGGTGCCCGGCCTGGCCGACCACCGCGAGAATCCCGACGACCCGCTGGAGACCCAGTACGCGCCGGTGCAGGACCTGCGCCTGGCCGAGGGCGGCCTGCTGGCCGCGATCGCCGGCGGCACCGCGGCCCGGGTCAACTCGCTGCACGGCCAGGGCCTGGCCCGGCTGGGCCGCGGCCTGGCGGTCGAGGCGACCGCGCCGGACGGGGTGGTCGAGGCCTTCCGCGGCACCGGCGAGGGCTTCCTGCTCGGGGTGCAGTGGCACCCGGAGTGGCAGGTCGCCGACGACCCGTTCTACCTCGGCATCTTCCAGGCCTTCGGCCGCGCCTGCCGCGAATACGCGGCCCGGCGCGCGCCGCGGGCGATCCCGGCCACGGCCGCCTGATCCCGACCATCCCATGAGCACCCGCCAGACCGACCAGCGCAAGGCCACCAGCACCGCCCAGCAGGAAAGCTCCCTGCGGCGCTGGCTCAAGGAGCGCCGGATCACCGAGGTCGAGTGCCTGGTCCCGGACATCACCGGCAATGCCCGCGGCAAGATCATCCCGGCCGACAAGTTCAGCCACGACTACGGCACCCGCCTGCCCGAGGGCATCTTCGCCACCACCGTCACCGGCGACTATCCGGACGACTACTACGAGCTGACCTCGCCCTCGGACTCGGACATGCTGCTGCGCCCGGACCCGGACACTGTGCGCATGGTGCCCTGGGCCACCGACCCGACCGCGCAGATCATCCACGACTGCCACACCAAGGACGGCAAGCCGCACGAGCTGGCCCCGCGCAACGTGCTGCGCCGGGTGCTGGCCGAGTACGCCAGGGAAGGGCTGCAGCCGGTGGTGGCACCCGAGCTCGAATTCTTCCTGGTGCAGAAGAACACCGACCCGGACTTCCCCTTGCAGCCGCCGGCCGGGCGCAATGGCCGCCCGGAGACGGCGCGGCAGTCGTACTCGATCGACGCGGTCAACGAGTTCGATCCGATCCTGGACCTGATGTACGACTACTGCGAGGCGATGGAGCTGGACGTGGACACCCTGATCCACGAATCCGGCGCCGCCCAGCTGGAGGTCAACTTCACCCACGCCGGCGCGCTGTCGCTGGCCGACCAGGTGTTCCTGTTCAAGCGCACCATGCGCGAGGCGGCGATGCGCCACGGCGTGTACGCCACCTTCCTGGCCAAGCCGATGGAGAACGAGCCCGGCAGCGCCATGCACATCCACCAGAGCGTGGTCGACGCCAAGGGCCGCAACGTCTTCACCGGGAAGAAGCCGGGGCAGTTCAGCCCGGTGTTCGCCCATTACCTCGCCGGGCTGCAGAAGTACGTGCCGATGGCGATGGCGTTCTTCGCCCCCAACGTGAACTCCTACCGCCGGCTGATGTTCGGCGAGGTCTCGCCGAGCAACGTGCTGTGGGGCTACGACAACCGCACCTGCGGCCTGCGGGTGCCGATGGACACCCCGGAGAACCAGCGGGTGGAGAGCCGCTTCGCCGGCTCCGACGCCAACCCCTACCTGGCGATGGCCGCGACCCTGGCCTGCGGCCTGCTCGGCATCCGCGAGAAACTGCAGCCCACGCCGCCGACCGCCGCCAGCGCCAAGGACGTGGGCTACGCCCTGCCGCGCTCGCTGGGCGAGGCCCTGGATGCGCTGGAGGGCTGCGCCGAGCTGGCCGAGATGCTCGGGCCGCGCTTCGTGCGCGCCTACGTCTCGGTCAAGCGCAAGGAATACGAGACCTTCTTCCGCGTCATCAGCTCCTGGGAGCGCGAGTTCCTGCTGCTGAACGTCTGAACCCGCCGTCGTCCCGGTACACACCGGAACCCAGCGACTCCCGCTTTCGAAGGACATGAACCGGCCACCATGACGATCGACATCAGCGAGCTGCAGCGCCTGGACGCCGCCCACCACCTGCACCCGTTCAACGACAACGCCGCGCTGGCGAAGAAGGGCACCCGGGTGCTGGTCCGCGGCGAGGGCTGCTACGTCTGGGACGCCGAGGGCCACCAGCTGCTGGACGCCTTCGCCGGGCTGTGGTGCGTGAACATCGGCTACGGCCGTCCGGAGCTGGGCGAGGCCGCCTCCAGGCAGATGACCCGGCTGGCGTACTACAACAGCTTCTTCCAGTGCACCACCGAGCCGACCATCCGCCTGGCGGCCAAACTGGCCGAACTGACCCCGGGCGACGTCAACCACGCCTTCTTCGTCAACTCCGGCTCGGAGGCCAACGACACCATCCTGCGCCTGGTCCGGCACTTCTGGGCGGTGCAGGACCAGCCGCAAAAGAACATCTTCATCGGCCGCCACAACGGCTACCACGGCACCACCGTGGCAGGCGCCAGCCTGGGCGGGATGAAGGCGATGCACGGGCAGGGTGGGTTGCCGATCCCGGACATCGCCCACATCGAGCCGCCGTTCTGGTTCGCCGACGGCGGCGACCTGGACGAGGACGAGTACGGCCTGCGCGCCGCGCGCCGGCTGGAGGACAGGATCCTGGAGCTGGGCCCGGAGCGGGTGGCGGCCTTCATCGGCGAGCCGATCATGGGCGCGATCGGGGTGTACATCCCGCCGCGGACCTACTGGCCGGAGATCGAGCGGATCTGCCGCAAATACGACGTTTTGCTGGTGGCCGACGAGGTGATCTGCGGCTTCGGCCGCACCGGGCAGTGGTTCGGCGCGCAGCACTTCGGCTTCCAGCCGGACGTGATGACCCTCGCCAAGGGGATCACCTCCGGCTACATCCCGCTGGGCGCGGCGATGTTCAACGACCGCGTCGCCGGGGTGCTCAAGGACAGCGGCGGCGAACTGGCGCACGGGGCGACCTATTCCGGCCACCCGGTGTGCGCAGCGGTGGCTTTGGAGAACCTGCGGATCATGCAGGACGAGCACATCGTCGAGCACGCCCGCGAGCAGATCGCGCCCTACCTGGCCCAGCGCTGGGCCGAGCTGGGCGAGCACCGGCTGGTCGGCCAGGCCCGGATCACCGGGCTGATGGGCGCGCTGGAGCTGGTCCCGGACAAGGGCCGGCGCGGGTTCTTCGACGAGCGCGGCACCGTCGGCGCGCTGTGCCGCGACATCGCCCTGCGCAACGGCCTGATCCTGCGCGCCACCTACGACTCGATGCTGCTGTCGCCGCCGCTGGTGATCACCCGCGCGCAGGTGGACGAGCTGTTCGACAAGGCCTGGAAGTCGCTGGACCAGACCGCGCAGGAGCTGGGCCGGTGAGCGTCGCCGCCGCCGCGGTGGGCAAGCGCCCCCTGGCGGCGCTAACCTGCGCGGGTCTTTCCGCCATGAGGATATCCCGATGAAACCGCGCCCGCTGACCCCGCGCCTGCCCACTCCGCGCCTGCTGATGGTGGGCATCGCCGCCGCCCTGCTCGCCGCCTGCGGCGGCAAGGACCCGGCCGCCCCCACCGGTGCGGACGGCCAGGCCGGCGCCGAGGAGAAGGTGCTCAACGTCTACAACTACTCGGACTACATCGCCGAGGACACCATCCCCAACTTCGAGCAGCAGACCGGCATCCGCGTCACCTACGACGTCTACGACAGCGACGAGATCGTGGAGACCAAGCTGCTGGCCGGTTCCAGCGGCTACGACATCGTGGTCCCGACCCTGAACTTCTTCGGCCGCCAGATCCAGGCCGGGGTGTTCAAGGAACTGGACAAGTCCAAGATCCCGAACCTGGCCAACCTGGACCCGAAGGTGATGGAACGCATCGCCGCCCAGGACCCGGGCAACAAGTACGGCGTGCCGTACATGGTCGGCACCACCGGCATCGGCTACAACGTCGACAAGGTCACCGCCGCCTTCGGCAGCGCCGACATCGCCAACAGCTGGGACCTGGTGTTCAAGCCGGAGAACATCGCCAAGCTCAAGGACTGCGGCGTGACCCTGCTCGACACCCCGTCGGACATGATCCCGATCGCCCTGCACTACCTGGGCCAGGACCCGCACAGCGAGGATCCGGCGACGATCCAGAAGGCCGCCGACCTGATCAGGTCGATCCGCCCCTACGTGCAGAACTTCCACTCCAGCCAGTACGTCAGCTCGCTGGCCAACGGCAGCACCTGCCTGGTGGTGGGCTGGTCGGGCGACATCATCCAGGCCCGCGACCGCGCGCAGGAGGCCGGCAACGGCGTCAACGTGGCCTACTCGATCCCGAAGGAAGGCACCGCGCAGTGGTTCGACATGCTGGCGATCCCGGCCGACGCCAAGCATCCGCAGAACGCCTACGCCTTCATCAACTACCTGCTCGAACCGCAGGTGGCGGCCAACAACACCAACTACATCCAGTACGCCAACCCGGTGATCGCGGCCACCGCGCTGGTGGACGAGGAGATCCGCACCGATCCGACCATCTACCCGCCGGAGGACGTGGCGGCGAAGATGTTCACCTACGCGATCAACACGCCGGAGACCGACAAGCTCTACACCCGGCTGTGGACGGAGATCAAGACCGGCCGCTGAGCCGGGGACGGCTCCCGGCCAGGCCCGGCCGGGAACCGCCAAGCCTCTTTCCAAGGCGACAGGGCAGCAACAGGCAGCATCGCAACATCGAGCGGCAGAGGTGGGAGGTCGAGGGGAGGGGAACCCGTGGACGCCTGCCGGACGGCGGCGTCGTGCACAACCGAACGGCCCTGCGGGGCGAAGGGGAAGCGACGATGAAGACGTGGAAACCGGGGTTGCTGTTGGGAACGCTGGCGCTTGCGGTGCTGGCCGGGTGCGGGAAGAAGGAAGAGGCGGCCGGCGCCGCGGCGCAGGCCGGGCCGGCCGATGCCGGCGTGCTGCACGTCTACAACTGGTCCGACTACATCGCCGAGGACACCGTCCCGAACTTCGAGAAGGAGAGCGGGGTCAAGGTCACCTACGGCGTGTTCGACAGCAACGAGGTGCTGGAGGCCAAGCTGCTGGCCGGCAGCTCCGGCTTCGACGTGGTGGTGCCCTCGCTGCAGTTCCTCGGCCGCCAGATCCAGGCCGGGGTGTTCCAGCCGCTGGACAAGGCCAGGCTCAAGAACTACGCCGGGCTCGATCCGGAACTGATGAAGCGGATCGCGGTCCAGGACCCGGGCAACGAATACGGCATCCCCTACCTGTGGGGCACCACCGGCATCGGCTACAACGTCGACAAGCTCACCGCCGCGTTCGGCGGCACCGACATCGCCGCCAGCTGGGACCTGGTGTTCAAGCCGGAGAACATCGCCAAGCTCAAGGACTGCGGGGTGATGATGCTCGACACCCCGACCGAGCTGGTGCCGATCGCGCTCAACTACCTGGGCGAGGATCCCAACAGCACCGACCCGGCGGTGATCCAGAAGGGCGCCGACCTGCTCAAGACCATCCGCCCCTACATCCAGACCTTCCATTCCAGCCAATACATCGACGCCCTGGCCAACGGCAGCGCCTGCCTGGTGGTGGGCTGGTCGGGCGACATCCTGCAGGCCCGCGACCGCGCCGCCGAGGCCGGCAACGGGGTCGAGGTGGCCTATTCGATCCCGAAGGAGGGCACGCCGCTGTTCGTGGACATGCTGGCCATCCCCAAGGACGCCAAGAACCTGGACAACGCCTACGCCTTCATCGACTACCTGCTGCGTCCGGAGGTGGCGGCGGCCAACAGCAACTACGTCAGCTATCCCAATCCGGTGCCGGCCTCGCTGCCGTCGGTGGACCAGGCGATCCGCGAGGACCCCACGATCTACCCGCCGCCGGAGGTCGCCGCCAAGCTGTTCACCCTGGCGATCATCCCGCCGGAAGTGGACCGGATCTACACCCGGCTCTGGACCGAACTGAAGACCGGCCGTTAGGCTGCGGTCGAACCCAGGTGCGGCCGCCGCCCGGCGGCCGCCACCCCCACCAGCCACAACCTGGAGTGTCCATGGCGGCGAGCAACGAACGCGCGGGCGGGCCCCCCGCCCAGACCTCGGCCGAGGGCGATGCGGCCCGCTACCTGCGGATCGAGGGCGTGCGCAAGGAGTTCGACGGCTTCGTCGCCGTGGACGACGTCAACCTGGACATCCGCAAGGGCGAGATCTTCGCCCTGCTCGGCGGTTCGGGCAGCGGCAAGTCGACCCTGCTGCGCTGCCTGGCGGGCTTCGAGCGTCCGACCCGGGGGAAGATCGTGCTCGACGGCGACGACATCACCGAGCTGCCGCCGTACGAGCGGCCGATCAACATGATGTTCCAGTCCTACGCCCTGTTCCCGCACATGACCGTGGAGCAGAACATCGCCTTCGGCCTGAAGCAGGACGGCCTGGCCAAGGATGCGATCCGCAAGCGCGTGGCCGAGATGCTCGAGCTGGTCCAGCTCGGCAAGCTGGCCAGGCGCAAGCCGCACCAGCTCTCCGGCGGCCAGCAGCAGCGCGTGGCCCTGGCCCGTTCCCTGGCCAAGGGGCCCAAGCTGCTGCTGCTGGACGAGCCGATGGGCGCGCTGGACAAGAAGCTGCGCTCGCGCATGCAGCTGGAACTGGTCAACATCATCGAAACCTCCGGGGTGACCTGCGTGATGGTCACCCACGACCAGGAGGAGGCGATGACCATGGCCACCCGCATCGCCCTGATGGACCAGGGCTGGATCCAGCAGGTCGGCACCCCGGACGAAATCTACGAGCAGCCGGCCAATCGCTTCGCCGCCGAGTTCATCGGCTCGGTCAACCTGGTCGACGCGACCATCGACGAGGACGAGCCGGACTACGTGACCCTGAAAACCCCGGCGTTCGAGGCGCCGATCTACATCGGCCACGGCATCACCGGCTTCGAGGGCCAGCAGGTGTCCTTCGCCCTGCGCCCGGAGAAGCTGGGCATCGGCAAGGACGAGCCGGCCCAGCCGCACAACAAGGCCCACGGCACGATCGAGGACATCGCCTACTTCGGCAGCCACTCGGTCTACCACGTGCGTCTGCCGTCCGGGTTCAAGCTGATGGCCAACTTCGCCAACGAGAAGCGCTGGGCCAGCGAGGGCCTGACCTGGGGCGACCACGTCTGGCTGTGGTGGGACGACAACGACGGCGTGGTGCTGACCTCATGAACGCCAAGGCCCTCAAGCGCTGGCTGCCGTCCGGGCGTTGGGCGGTGATCGCGGTGCCGTTCCTGTGGCTGCTGTTCTTCTTCGCGATCCCGTTCCTGATCGTGCTGAAGATCTCCTTCTCGCGGCTGGCCATCGCCATGCCGCCGTACACCCCGATCCTGGAATACGTCGAAAACGCCCTGACCCTGCGCCTGAACCTGGGCAACTACGCGGCCCTGTTCGGTGACTCGCAGTACGTGCTGGCCTACCTGAGCTCGATCAAGATCGCGGCGGTCTCGACCCTGTTCTGCCTGCTGATCGGCTACCCGATGGCCTACGCGATCGCGCGGATGAAGCCGTCCACCCGCAACATCGCGCTGATGGCGGTGGTGCTGCCGTCGTGGACCTCGTTCCTGATCCGGGTCTACGCCTGGATCGGCATCCTCGACGCCAACGGCATCCTCAACCGCACGCTGATGGCGCTGGGGATCACCGACGCGCCCCTGCGGATCCTCTACACCCCGCTGGCGGCCTACATCGGCATCGTCTACTGCTACCTGCCGTTCATGATCCTGCCGCTGTACGCCAACCTGGTGAAGCTGGACAACCGCCTGCTGGAGGCGGCCTACGACCTGGGCGCGCGGCCGTGGCAGGCGTTCGCCCGCATCACCCTGCCTCTGTCGCGCTCGGGGATCATCGCCGGCTGCATGCTGGTGATGATCCCGGCGGTGGGCGAGTTCGTGATCCCGGAGATGCTGGGCGGGCCGGACACGCTGATGATCGGCCGGGTGCTGTGGGGCGAGTTCTTCAACAACCGCGACTGGCCGGCGGCCTCGGCGGTGGCGATCGTGATGCTGCTGCTCCTGCTGGTGCCGATCCTGGTGTTCAACCGCCAGCAGCAGAAGGAACTGGAGGGCCGGCTGGCATGAACCCGACCCTGGGCCAACGCGCGCTGCGCTGGGCGGTGCTGGTGCTCGGCTTCGCCTTCCTGTACCTGCCGATCGTTTTGCTGGTGGTGTACTCGTTCAATTCCTCGCGCCTGGCCACGGTATGGGCCGGCTTCTCGACCAAGTGGTACGGCGAGCTGCTGCGCGACCGGCAGATGCTGGACGCGGCCTGGGTGAGCCTGCGGATCGCGTTCTGGACGGCGAGCGCGGCTACCGTGATCGGCACCCTCGGGGCGATGGTGATGACCCGGTTCCGGCGCTTCCCGGGCAAGACCGTGTTCGGGGCGCTGATCACCGCGCCGCTGGTGATGCCGGAGGTGATCATCGGCCTGTCGATCCTGCTGATGCTGGTGTCGGTGGGCGCGGCCCTGGGGATCCCGTCCAAGGGCATGGTGGCGATCTGGATCGCGCACGTGACCCTGACGGTGTCGTTCGTGACGGTGGTGGTGTCCTCGCGCCTGCAGGAGCTGGACAAGTCGCTGGAGGAGGCGGCGATGGACCTGGGGGCGAACCGGGTCAAGGTGTTCTTCCTGATCACCCTGCCGATCATCGCGCCGGCGCTGATGAGCGGCTGGCTGCTGGCGTTCACCCTGTCGCTGGACGATGTGGTGATCGCCAGTTTCGTCGCCGGCCCGGATTCGACCACGCTGCCGATCAAGGTGTTCTCGTCGGTGCGCCTGGGCGTGAGCCCGAAGATCAACGCGCTGGCCACCCTGCTGATCATGGCGGTCTCGCTGGCGGCGGTGATCGGCTGGTGGCTGATGTACCGCGAGGACAAGCGCCGCCAGCGCGACATGCAGCTGGCTTTGCAGGAGAACGGCTGAGTTTTCCCGGCTCTTCGAAGGCAAAAGCGACGGCATCGGGTTTGGCCGACTTCGGACTGAGCCGCGGCGAACCGGCCGTGTCGTGGCCGCTCGGGCGCGCCTCCGTGTGCGCACTCCGTGCCCTGGGTCTGCGGTGCAAGTGGCACATGGACGTGCCACGGCCGCGAGTTGCGGGCAGGACGCCCGCCCGAGCGGTGCACCGCAGACCCAGGGCACGGCGGACCCGTCCGGAGTCAGCGCTTTTAACCACCACCACCGTTCCGCCACCGCAACAGTCCGGTGAAACCCGCAGGGTTATCCTGCGGGCCACTGCCCCCATCCTTGCGCCTGGCCATCGAGGAGGGAAAGCCATGAACACCATCGACCCGCGCGGCGAGCCCGCCCGCCTTATCCGCAAGGTGCACGGCCGCGCCGCCTCCGATGGCGCCGGGGTCAAGCTGACCCGCGTCATCGGCGGCCCGGAACTGCCGGAACTCGACCCGTTCCTGCTGCTGGACGAGTTCGGCACCGACCGGGCCGAGGACTACCTCGCCGGTTTCCCCAGCCACCCGCACCGCGGTTTCGAGACCGTCACCTACATGCTCGACGGGCGCATGCGGCACAAGGACAACCACGGCAACGAAGGCCTGCTGACCCCGGGCAGCGTGCAGTGGATGACCGCCGGCCGCGGCCTGGTCCACTCGGAGATGCCCGAGCAGGAATCCGGGCGCATGCGCGGCTTCCAGCTGTGGGTGAACCTGCCCGCGCGCGAGAAGATGACCGATCCGCGCTACCAGGAGTTCGCGCCCGACCTTATCCCGGTCGTGCGGCCGGCGCCGGGCGTGGAGGTGAAGGTGATCGCCGGCCGCGTCGGCGACACCCTCGGCCCGATCGTGCAGCCGGCCACCGATCCGCTGTACCTGGACATCGCCCTGGAACCAGGCAAGGCCTGGGAATACCCACTGCCCGAAGGCCACAACGTGTTCGCCTACGTGTTCGAAGGCGCGCTCGGCGTGGGCGAAGGCGACGATGCGCGGGCCTTGGAGACCCATGAGATGGGCGTGCTCGGCGGCGGCGGTCGGCTGGCTTTGCGCGCCGGCGAAGCGGGCGCGCGCCTGATCCTGGTCGCCGGCCGGCCCCTGCGCGAGCCGGTGGCGCGGCACGGGCCATTCGTGATGAACACCCGCCAGGAGCTGATGCAGGCCTTCGTCGACTTCCAGGAAGGCCGGTTCTGAGGCGGGTCGCCGATCAGTTCAGGGCGATGCCCTGGGCCAGGCCCAGCGCGCTTTGCAGCTGCGCCGGGTCCTCGGCATCGACCCAGAACTGGGCGTAACGGCCGTCGTCCAGTTCGACCACGGTGATCCGCTTCTCCAGCCCGGTGTCCTGGGCGATGGCGGGCCGGTACCAGTGCATCTCGTAGCGGCCGATCATGCCTTCCTCGACCCGGTGGCGGCGCTGCAGGCGCACGGTCGGCTTGCGGGTGAGCATCACCCCGAAGACCTGGCGGCCCTCGGCATCCATCGCCCGGCATACGTCGAAGCCGTCGCCGGCCTGCCGTTCCCAGCGCAAAGGGCTGCCGTCGGGCATGGCCGGGCAGGCCTGCTGCGCGGACGCGGAAGCGGCCTGGAATGCGAGCGGCAGGGATAGCAGAACGGCGATCGTCTTATTCATGGGGGTACCCGGAAGGAATCGGACCTGCGGACATGCCACGGCGCGGGACCCATGCGGGCCCGGCCGCACGGGCGCGGCATCCGCCGCACCGGCACGTCCTCCTGTTTCCCCCTCTCATCCCGCGCCTGGCGGCGCCGGATATGCTCCCGCGGCGACCATAGCCCGCGCGCGGCCGGCGGCGCAATCAGAAATTGCGCTGGAAATCGAACCGCTGGCGGCCGCCGGCGGCGTCCACGCTGACCTCGATCCGGACCACGTCGCGGGTGCCGATCGCCACCATGCCGATGTGGTCGATGTAATCGCCGGTGCCGACCGCACGCATGGCGATCTCCTGCTGCTGGCCGGCCAGGTTGCGGGCCCGGGCATGGACCTGGCCTTCGGCGACGATTTCATCCCCGGGCGTTTCACCCGGCCGGCGCAGGGCGACCACCAGCAAGGCCTGGCCGGCCGAGCGCTCGATCCCGTACTGGCGGGCGACCGCTTCGCTCAGCGCCAGGGTCGGCAAAAGGTTGTAGTGCGCGCGCAGGGGACCCTGCAGGTCGGCCACCGCCGGCGCCGGCGGCACGAACTGCGCCGCCACCGGCGCCTGGCCGCCGCCGCATCCGGCCAGTGCGGCCGTGAGCAGCGAAGCCAGCGCGGCGGCAAACACGTGGCCAAGAAGACGCGTGCGTGCGGCCGGTCTCGGGCCACTGGCGCACGGCCGGCGCGATGCGGTTCCCGTGCCGGACCGGAAGGCGCTCATCCGCCGGCCAACTCCGCGCCGCGGCGGCGGGCGGCGGCCACCGCCTGCCCGACCAGGGCCTCGAAGCCGCCGGCCTGGAAGGTCTCGATCGCCGCCTGGGTGGTGCCGCCGGGCGAGGTCACCCGCCGGCGCAGTTCGGTCGCCGGCTCCTCGCTCTCGGCCAGCATCCGGCCGGCGCCGAGCAGGGTCTGCGAGACCAGGGTGCGGGCATCGGCGGCGGGCAGGCCCTCGGCCTCGGCCGCGGCCTGCATCGCCTCGGCCAGCAGGAACACGTAGGCCGGACCGCTGCCGGAGACCGCGGTGACCGCATCCATCAGTGCTTCGCGCTCGATCCACACGGTCTGCCCGGCGCTGGCCAGGACCGCGTCGGCGCGCTCCCGCCGTGCCGCGTCCACGCCGGCGCCGGCGAACAGGCCGGTGACCCCGGCGCCGAGCAGGGCGGGGGTGTTGGGCATGCAGCGCACCACCGGCACTTCGCCGCCCAGCCATTGCTGCAGGCGGGCGACGGTGACGCCGGCGGCGATCGACACCACCAGCGGCCGGGTCGCCTGCGCCTGCGGGGCCAGCGCTTCGCACACCGCCTGCATCACCTGCGGCTTGACCGCCAGCAGCCACAGGTCGGTGCCTTCCGCGGCCGCGGTGGCCTCGGCGAAGACCTGCACGCCGAAATCCCGGGCCAATGCCTGGCGCAGGACTTCGGCCGGCTCGGCCACGTGGATCGAGGCCGGGTCGGCGCCGCGCGCCACCAGCCCGCCGATCAGGCTGCGGGCCATGTTGCCGCCGCCGAGGAAGGCGATGCGGCCGGTGGCGGCAGAAGAGGGCAAAGCGGACATGAAGGGCCTCCGGATGAGGGGTCGCGCCAGTGTACGCGGCGCTCAGCGCGGCGGACGGGCGCCGAACAGGGCGGTGCCGATCCGCACAAGGGTAGCGCCCTCGGCCACCGCCACCGGGAAGTCGTCGCTCATGCCCATCGACAGGGTGTCCACGCCGGGATGCTGCGCGGCCAGCGCGTCGAACAGGGACCGCATCGCGCGGAAGGCCGGGCGGCGCGCTTCCGGGTCCTCGTGCGGCACCGGGATCGCCATCAGGCCGCGCAGGGCCAGCCCGGGCAGGGCGGCGATGCGCCCGGCGAGGTCCGGGACATCGACCGGGTCGCAGCCGGCCTTGCCGGCTTCGCCTTCCACGTTCACCTGGACCAGCACGTTCAGCGGCGCCCGCGCCGGGTCGCGGTGGCGGGCCAGGGCCTCGGCCACGCCGGGCCGGTCGACGCTCTGCACCCAGTCGAACACCTGCGCGGCGAGCGCGGCCTTGTTCGATTGCAGGTGGCCGATCAGGTGCCACTCCAGGGCCGCGTCCAGCGCCGGGTCCAGGGCCTGGCGCTTGGCCGCGGCCTCCTGCACGTAGTTCTCGCCGAAGGCGCGCTGGCCGGAGGCGGCCAGCGCGGCCACCGCCTCGGCCGGCTGCAGCTTGGACACGGCGAGCAGGGCGGGCGCTGGCCGTCCGGCGGCGGCGGCCGCGTTGTCAATGCGGTGCAGCACGTCCTGCAGGCGTCGTTCGGGAGCGGGCATCGAAGGCACGTAAGAACGGTGTAAGAGGCGGGATTGGCGGCGGCGGCCGGAGCGCTATACTGCCGCGAGGGGATGTACCGCACCAGTCCGCGCCCGGCGCGGACCACCAGGGGAATGCGCATGGATATCGCCGAGCTGCTGGCGTTCTCGGTCAAGAACAAGGCCTCCGACCTGCACCTGTCGGCCGGCCTGCCGCCGATGATCCGGGTCGACGGCGACGTCCGCCGGATCAACATCCCGGCGCTGGACCACAAGCAGGTCCACGCGCTGGTGTACGACATCATGTCGGACAAGCAGCGGCGCGACTACGAGGAGTTCCTCGAGGTCGACTTCTCGTTCGAGATCCCCTCGCTGGCCCGCTTCCGGGTCAACGCGTTCAACCAGAACCGCGGCGCCGGCGCGGTGTTCCGGACCATTCCCTCCGACGTGCTGTCGCTGGAGGACCTGGGCTGCCCGCCGATCTTCCGCGAGCTGATCGACCAGCCGCAGGGCCTGATCCTGGTCACCGGCCCGACCGGCTCGGGCAAGTCGACCACGCTGGCGGCGATGGTCGACCACATCAACAAGAACGAGTACGGGCACATCCTCACCGTCGAGGACCCGATCGAGTTCGTGCACACCTCGCAGAAGTGCCTGATCAACCAGCGCGAGGTCCACCGCGACACCCACGGCTTCAACGAGGCGCTGCGCTCGGCCCTGCGCGAGGACCCGGACTACATCCTGGTCGGCGAGTTGCGCGACCTGGAGACCATCCGCCTGGCGCTGACCGCCGCGGAGACCGGCCACCTGGTGTTCGGCACCCTGCACACCAGTTCGGCGGCCAAGACCATCGACCGCATCATCGACGTGTTCCCCGCCGGCGAGAAGCCGATGGTGCGCTCGATGCTGTCGGAGTCGCTGCGCGCGGTGATCTCGCAGGCGCTGCTGAAGAAGGTCGGCGGCGGCCGCACCGCGGCCTGGGAGATCATGGTCGGCACCCCGGCCATCCGCAACCTGATCCGCGAGGACAAGGTGGCGCAGATGTACTCGGCGATCCAGACCGGCCAGCAGTACGGCATGATGACCCTGGACCAGCACCTGCAGGACCTGGTCAAGCGCGGCCTGATCACCCGCAACCAGGCCAAGGAATACGCCAAGGACAAGCGCCTGTTCGAGTGACGCCGTGATCGGTGATTCGTGATTCGTGATTCGTGATTCGTAAAGGCCGAGGATTCTGATGCGGTGAGCGGGTGGCGTGGAGAAGGACGGCTTCTTCGAATCACCGATCACCAATCACGAATCACGGCTCCGCAGGAGCCCAAGATGAGCACCATCGACTTCACCTCGTTCCTCAAGCTGATGGCGCACCAGAAGGCGTCGGACCTGTTCATCACCGCGGGCATGCCGCCGGCGATGAAGGTCCACGGCAAGATCAGCCCGATCACCCAGACCCCGCTCACGCCGCAGCAGAGCCGCGACCTGGTGCTGAACGTGATGACCCCGGCGCAGCGCGAGGAGTTCGAGAAGACCCACGAGTGCAACTTCGCAATTGGTGTTGCCGGCGTGGGCCGCTTCCGCGTGTCCTGCTTCTACCAGCGCAACCAGGTAGGCATGGTCCTGCGCCGGATCGAGACCAAGATCCCCACGGTCGAGGAGCTGAACCTGCCGCCGGTGATCAAGACCCTGGCGATGACCAAGCGCGGGATCATCATCTTCGTCGGCGCCACCGGCACCGGCAAGTCGACCTCGCTGGCGGCGATGATCGGCTACCGCAACCAGAACTCGACCGGGCACATCATCACCATCGAGGACCCGATCGAGTTCGTGCACAAGCACGAGGGCTGCATCATCACCCAGCGCGAGGTCGGGATCGACACCGACTCCTGGGAGAACGCGCTGAAGAACACTCTGCGCCAGGCGCCCGACGTGATCATGATCGGCGAGGTCCGCACCCGCGAGGGCATGGACCACGCCATCGCCTTCGCCGAGACCGGCCACCTGGTGCTGTGCACCCTGCACGCCAACAATGCCAACCAGGCGATGGACCGGATCATCAACTTCTTCCCCGAGGATCGTCGCAGCCAGCTGCTGATGGACCTGTCGCTCAACCTCAAGGGCGTAGTCGCGCAGCAGCTGGTGCCGACCCCGGACGGCAAGGGCCGGCGGGTGGCGATGGAGATCCTGCTGGGCACGCCGCTGATCCAGGACTACATCCGCGACGGCGAGATCCACAAGCTCAAGGAAGTGATGAAGGAGTCCACCAACCTGGGCATGAAGACCTTCGACCAGAGCCTGTTCGAGCTGTACCAGGCCGGCGAGATCTCCTACGAGGACGCCCTGCGCTACGCCGATTCGCAGAACGAGGTGCGGTTGCGGATCAAGCTCTCCCAGGGCGGCGACGCCCGCACCCTGGCCCAGGGCCTGGACGGGGTGGAGATCGCCGAGACGCGCTGAGGTGGGGGATATCCGCGCCGCTTCCGGATCGAGGCCGCCCATGGGCGGCCTCGTCGTTTCCGGGTCCCGGGGGAAAGATCCCGATTAGGTTTCATGTGCAACTTGGTCGCCGGCTGGTGTCTAATACGCCGCCCGTCCCCATCCGCCCCTTCCCGTGACCCTTCCCGATTCCGACCTGCGGCCGGACCAGCACGCCCTGCCCGACGACGGCGCGGTCGTCACCGCCGGCCCGCTGACCCCGCCGCCCGATTCGGCCGGGACCCCGGCGGACGACCGGGCCTTCCACCATTCGCTGGCCGAGGACGTGCAGGGCATGGTCCTGGCCACGCTGGTAGCCTCGCTGGGGCTGGCGGTGTTCGCCCAGGGCGGGATCATGATCGGCGGCATGGCGGGGGTCTCGTTCCTGCTGCACTACGGCCTGGGCTGGAACTTCGGCCTGGTGTTCGTGCTGGCGAACCTGCCGTTCTACTGGATCGCGGTGCGGCGGATGGGCTGGGAATTCACCCTGAAGACCTTCGCCGCGGTCGGCGCCTGCGGCCTGCTCACCGACCTTTTGCCGCGCTGGGCCGGCTACGCCTACATGGATACCGCGTACTCGGCCCTGGTCGGCGGTTCGCTGTGCGGCCTGGCCATCCTGTTCTTCATCCGCCACCGCGCCAGCCTGGGCGGGGTCGGCATCCTGGCGGTGTATCTGCAGCGCGAGCGCGGGATCAGCGCGGGCAAGGTGCAGCTGGCGTTCGACACGGTGCTGATGATGGCGGCGTTCTTCGTTTTGTCGCCGTCCAAGGTGCTGTACTCGGCGCTGGGGTCGCTGGTGCTGAGCCTGGTGCTGATGTTCAACCACCGACCGAACCGCTACATGGGCGTGTGACCCGGGGCCGGCGCTGGCGGCGCCGCGCTAGAATGCGCGCATGCCCGCGCCTGCCGACACTCTTTCCAACCAGCTGCTGATCGCGCTGCCGGCCCTGGCCGATCCCAACTTCGCCCGGACCGTGGCCCTGATCTGCCAGCACGACGAGCAGGGCGCGATGGGCGTGGTGGTCAACCGCGCCTCCGAGTACACCCTGGGCCAGGTGCTCTCGCAGATGGGCATCGGCAGCGAGGACGAGGCGCTGTGCGCGCAGGCGGTGCTGCACGGCGGCCCGGTCCACCAGGAGCGCGGCTTCGTCCTGCACGACGGCGGGCGCGAATGGGATTCCAGCCTGCAGGTGGCCGACAGCCTGTACCTGACCACCTCGCGCGACATCCTCGAGGCGATGGCCGCCGGCGAGGGCCCGGCCCATGCCGTGGTCGCCCTGGGCTGCGCCGGCTGGGGTGCCGGACAGCTGGAATTCGAGCTGGGCGAGAACACCTGGCTGACCGCGCCGCCGGACCCGGAGCTGCTGTTCGCGTTGCCGCTGGAACAGCGCTGGCAGCGCGCCGCCGGCCGCATCGGCCTGGACGACCTGTTCCGCCTGACCGACTACAGCGGGCATGCCTGAGTCCGCCGCGCCGCCGTCCGCGTTACCGCCGGCCGATGCGATCGTGCTCGGCTTCGACGTTGGCTCGCGGCGGATCGGGGTGGCGGTGGGCAGCGCCTTCGGCGGCGCGCGCGCGATCGCGGTGGTGGACGTGCACGGCGCCGGCCCGGACTGGAACGCGCTCGAGCGCCTGCACCGCGAATGGCGCCCGCGCGGCCTGGTGGTCGGCGACCCGATGACCCTGGAGGGCGAGGACCAGCCCGCGCGCCGGCGCGCGCGCGCCTTCGCCCACGAACTTCGCGCGCGCTGGGCCCTGCCGGTGGCGATGGTCGACGAGCGCTCCAGCTCGGTCGAGGCCGCGCAGCGCTTCGCCCGCGAGCGCGCCGCCGGCAACCGCCGCCGCCGCGACGCCGAGGCGCTGGACGCCGCCGCCGCCGCGGTGATCATCGAGCGCTGGCTGGCCGCACCGGGGGAGGCCACGCCCCTGTAGGCGCCGGTCCTGCGGGCGACCGCCCCGCCATCCGCCCGGCCCGGCCCGCAGTGCCGTTCGCAACCGACATTCGCCCACGCGCAAACGCTCATCCCGCCCTTGCCGCCGCAAGCCGGCCCCAACGAAGACGCCCATCCGCCATGACGCCCCAACTCGATTCCGACGGCCGCCTCCGCCACCTGCTGACCCTCGAGGGCCTGCCGCGCACGACCATGCTGCAGCTGCTCGACCGCGCCGGGCAGATCCGCGACGCGGCGGTGGGCCGGGTCGGCAAGCGCACGGTGCTGGCCGGCACCGCGGTGTGCACCCTGTTCTTCGAGCCGTCCACCCGCACCCGCAGCTCGTTCCAGCTGGCGGCGCAGAGGCTGGGCGCGGACGTGCTCAACTTCGACGCCTCGACCTCGTCCACCCGCAAGGGCGAGACCGCGCGCGACACCCTCAAGAACCTGGAGGCGATGGGCGTGCGCGGTTTCGTCGTGCGCCATCCGGACGACGGCGCGGTCCAGGCCCTGGCCGACGCGGCGGGCGAGGGCACCGCCCTGGTCAACGCCGGCGACGGCCGCAGCGCGCACCCGACCCAGGGCCTGCTGGACATGCTGACCCTGCGCCAGGCCAAGGGCAGCGACTTCTCGAAGCTGAAGGTGCTGATCGTCGGCGACGTGAAGCATTCGCGGGTGGCGCGCTCGGACCTGCACGCGCTGCGCGCGCTGGGCGCCGGCGAGGTCCGGGTGTGCGGCCCGGCCTCGTTGCTGCCGGACGCGGAGACCACGGCCGGCTGCATGGTCGGCGACGATTTCGACGCGATGCTCGAGGGCGTGGACGCGGTGATGATGCTGCGCCTGCAGCGCGAGCGGATGGAGGAAGGGCTGGTGCCTTCGCTGGAGGACTACCACGCCCGCTACGGTCTGACGGCGCAGCGCCTGCGACGCGCGGCGGCCGACGCGGCGGTGCTGCATCCGGGCCCGATCAACCGCGGGGTGGAGATCACCGACGAGGTCGCCGACGGCCCGCAGTCCTGGGTGCTGCGCCAGGTCGCCAACGGCGTGGCGGTGCGCATGGCGGTGCTGGAGCATCTGCTCGGTTGAGGCAGTGCTCCAGGCCGCTCCACCTTGGTTCACTCGACCGCGATCACCGCCGTAGCGCCCGCCGTACCGGTGGACGTGACCGCGCGTGCCGATTCGACCAGGCCCAGGAACTCCCGGCGCAGGCCCCAGCGGTCGTCGCCCAGCGCGCCGCGGGCGGTGGCCGAGACCTCGCTCCAGGTCCAGCCCTCGACGTTGTGGCCGCCGCGCAGGAGGTCGGCGTAGCCGGCCACCGCGGCGGCGAAGCGCAGGGGCTCGCTGGCCTGCGGCCGCAGGGAGGAACGCAGCACCGGCGTCTGCAGCAGGCGGCTGTTCGCCTGGCCGGGCAGCTTGTAGCGCAGGCGCAGGTGGGCAAGTTCGCCCGCGGCCGCTCCGCCGGCGGCAGGCGCGGCGCCGTAGCGCAGCGGCGGCAGGCGCTCGCCGCCGGAGCCGGCCAGCGTGAGCTCGTACAGCGCGGTCACCTGGTGGCCGGCGCCGATGTCGCCGGCGTCGACCCGGTCGTTGCCGAAGTCCTCGCGCGCCAGCAGCCGGTTCTCGTAGCCGATCAGGCGGTACTCGGACACCACCGCCGGGTTGAACTCGATCTGCACCTTGACGTCGTTGGCGATGGTCAGCAGGGTGGCCTGCATCTGCTCGACCAGCACCTTGCGCGCCTCCTCCGGGGTGTCGATGTAGGCGTGGCTGCCGTCGCCGGCATCGGCCAGGCGCTCGGCCATGGCGTCGTTGTAGTTGCCCTGGCCGAAGCCGAGGGTGGACAGCGCGATCCCGGTGCGGCGCTGGTCGGCGACCAGGGTCTCCAGCGCGCCCTGGTCGACGGTGCCGACGTTGAAGTCGCCGTCGGTAGCCAGCAGGATCCGGTTGACCCCGCCCTCGACGAAGCCCTGGCGGGCCACCGAATAGGCCAAGCGGATGCCGTCGCCGCCGTTGGTGCTGCCGCCGGCCTCCAGCCTTGCCAGCGCGGCCAGGATCTCCTCGTGGCGGTCGCCCGGGGTCGGCGCCAGGACCAGCCCGGCCGAGCCGGCGTAGACCACGATCGAGACCCGGTCCTGGGCGCGCAACTGCGGCACCAGCGCCGAGAACGCCTGCTTGAGCAAGGGCAGCTTGTCCGCCGACTGCATCGAGCCGGAGGTGTCGACCAGCAGCACCAGGTTGGCCGGCGGCAGCTGCGCCTTGGCCACGTCGTAGCCCTTGATCCCGACCATCAGCAGCTGCCGCTTCGGGTTCCAGGGCGCCGGCGCCAGTTCGGTGCTGACCCGGAACGGCACGTCGCGGCCGGCCGGGGCCGGATGGCCGTAGTCGAAGTAGTTGAGGAACTCCTCCACCCGCACCGCATCGGCCGGCGGCCGCACGCCATCGCGCAGCATCCGCCGCACGTTGGCGTAGCTGCCGGTGTCCACGTCGATGGAGAAGGTCGACACCGGCTGCTCGGCGGCGCGCTGCACCGGGTTGTCGTCGCGGGCCTGGTAGCGCTCGGTGTTGGCCGCCTGGGCGACGGGTTGCGGCATCGGTGCCAGCGCGCGGTACAGCGCCTGCGGCGCGGCCGCTACCGGCGCAGGCGGCGCGGGTGGAGTGAAGGCGGCCGCGTCGGCCTGGCGGGTGCGGGACGATTCCTCGAGCGCGATGCCCATCGATCCGGCCTCGGCCTCGGCCTTGCGGATGGCCTGGCCGGCGTCATCGGCCGGTGGCAGCGAGCGGCAGGCGGCCAGCGACAGGGCCAGCAGCACGCCGGTGGACAGGGCGGTCAGGGCGATGGAGCGGTACGGCAGGGACGTGCGCATGTCGGGACTCCCGGGTTGGACGGGAGATCGAACGCGCGGTCCGGGCGCATGGGGTTAAGGCGGCGCCGTCAGGCCACCATCGGCTGGAAATCGATCCCCAGCCCGGGCATGCCTTCCTTCTCGCCGAGCAGATCGGCCCGCAGCAGGGGCCGGGTCTCCACCCAGTCGCGCTGCAGAACCAGCTGCAGCCGGTTGCCGCTGGCGGACAGCTCCAGCATCGGGATCTCGTCGCTGTCGTGGGCGCGGTGCAGCAGCACCGCCAGCCGCAACAGCGCGGCCTTGCGCCGGGCCGGCAGCAGAAGGCGGTCGGGCAGGGCGTCGAACGCGCTCTTGGGCACGCCGCGGCGGTGGGTACGCACCAGCGCCGCCAGCACCTGCTGCTCCTGGCGCGAGAAGCCGGCGATGTCCGAGTGCTCCAGCACGTAGGCGCCGTGGACGTGGTACTGGCTGTGGGCGATGGCCAGGCCCAGCTCGTGCACCCGCGCGGCCCAGCCGAGCATGCGCGCGTCGTCGTCGTCCAGGTCCCAGGCCTCGGCCACCTGGTCGAGCAGGTGCAGGGCGGTGCTTTCCACCCGCGCCGCCTGCAGGGCGTCGATCGCGTAGCGGGTGACCAGGGCCTGGATCGAGGTGTCGCGCGGGTCGGAGGCGCCGCCGCGGCCGAGCATGTCGTAGAGGATGCCTTCGCGCATGGCCGCCTTGCTCACCAGCAGTTTCTGCAGGCCCAGGGCCTGGAACGCGGCCTCCAGCACCAGCACCCCGCCGGCGATGATCGGGCGGCGGTCGCCGGACAGGCCGGGCAGGTCGATCTGCTCGATGCTGTCGGCCTGGAGCAGGCGCTCGCGCACCTGCGGCAGGGCCTCGGCGGTGATCGCGCCCTTGGTCAGCTTCATCGCTGCGCAGATCTCGCCGATCGACTTGTGGGTGCCGGAGGAACCCAGCGCCTCGTGCCAGCCCAGCGCGCGGTACAGCCCGGCGAACTGCTGGAACTCGGCGCTGATCTCGGTCAGCGCGTCCTTCCACTTCTTCTTCGACAGCTTGCCGCTGGGGAAGAACCGCCGGGTGCTGGCAATGCAACCGGCCTGCAGGCTCTCGCGCTCGATCGGCTCGAAGCCGCGGCCGATGATGAACTCGGTCGAGCCGCCGCCGATGTCGATCACCAGCCTCTGCTGGCCCGGCTTGGGCGGCTGCGCGTGGGCCACCCCAAGGTAGATCAGGCGCGCCTCCTCGCGGCCGGAGACGACCTCGATCGGATGGCCCAGCACCGCCTCGGCCGCGGCCAGGAACGCCTGCGGCTCGCGCAGCTGGCGCACGGTGTTGGTCGCCAGGGCGCGCACGTGCAGGCCGCGCACCCCGCGCAGGCGCTGGCCGAAGCGGGCCAGGCAGTCCAGCGCGCGCTGCAGGGCCGCCTGCGACAACCCGCCCTGGCCGTCCAGGCCGTCGGCCATGCGCACGGTCTCGCGCAGGCGGTCGACCACACGCAACTGGCCCAGCATGTGCTGGGCCAGGATCATGTGGAAGCTGTTGGAACCCAGGTCGATCGCGGCGAGGGTGTCGCCGTCCTGGACCTGGGGGCGGCTGGAGGAGAGGGTGTTCGGCATGCGGCGAATCTTAGCGGATGACCGCCGCCCGGCCGTCCAGGTCCCGGCTCACAGCGCGTCCAGCAAGGCCTGCTGCGCCGAGTAGGGTGCCTGGTCGGGCTCCGGCGCGCACTTGTAGTAGCGGCCGTCGGCGCCCAGCTCCCAGGCGTTGAGGTTGTCGGCCAGGTAGTTCTGCAGGGCCTCGCGCTGGACCCGTTCGACCAGGGCCGGGTCCAGGATCGGGAAGCAGGTCTCCACCCGGCGCAGCAGGTTGCGCTCCAGCCAGTCGGCGCTGGCGCCGTACAGTTCCGGCCGGCCGTCGTTGCCGAACCAGTACACCCGGCTGTGCTCGAGGAAACGGCCGACGATCGAGCGCACCCGGATGTTGTCCGAGATCCCGGGGATGCCCGGGCGCAGGGTGCAGGCGCCGCGCACGATCAGGTCGATCGACACCCCGGCCTGCGAGGCGCGGTACAGCGCGTGCACCACCTGCGGCTCGTTGAGCGCGTTCATCTTGGCGATGATCCGTCCTGCACGGCCGCTGGCGGCGATCCGGGTCTCGCGCTCGATCCGGTCCAGGATCCCGCTGTGCAGGGTGAACGGCGACTGCAGAAGGCGCTTGAGCCGCATCGACGGCGCCAGCCCGGACAGCTGCTGGAACAGCAGGTGGACGTCGTTGCCGATGTCCGGGTCGGCGGTGATCAGGCTCAGGTCGGTGTAGGCGCGGGCGGTGCCGGAGTGGTAGTTGCCGGTGCCCATGTGCACGTAGCGGCGCAGGCGGCGGCCCTCGCGGCGCACGATCAGCAGCATCTTGGCGTGGGTCTTGAAGCCGACCACGCCGTACACCACCTGCACCCCGGCTTCCTGCAGGCGGTCGGCGAAGGCCAGGTTGGCCTCCTCGTCGAAGCGCGCGCGCAGCTCGACCACCGCGGTCACGTCCTTGCCGTTGCGCGCGGCCTGGACCAGGGCCTCGACGATCGCCGAGTCCTTGCCGGTGCGGTACAGGGTCTGCTTGATCGCCAGCACGTCCGGGTCGGCTGCGGCCTGGCTGAGCAGCTCCAGCACGCCCGAGAACGAGTCGAACGGATGGTGCAGCAGCACGTCGCCGCGGGTCACGATCTTGAAGACGTTCTCGTCCTCCAGCCGGTTGCGCGGGGTGAACGGCGGGTATTTCAGCTCCGGGCGCTGGACCAGGTCGTGGACCTGGATCACCCGGTTGAGGTTGACCGGGCCGTCGATGTAGTAGACCGCGTTCTCGCCCAGCTCGAAGTTCTGCAACAGGGTGCGCACGATCGGCTTGGGACAGTCGTGGGCGATCTCCAGGCGCACCGCGGGGCGGTAGCCGCGGCCGACCAGCTCGGTGCGCAGGGCCGAGGCCAGGTTCTCGACCTCGTCCTCGTCCACGATCAGTTCGGAATTGCGGGTGACCCGGAACTGGTAGGCGCCGCGCACGGTCATGCCCGGGAACAGCTCGTCCACGAACGCGGCCAGCATCGAGGACAGCAGCACGAAGGCCTGCTCGCCCTTGCCGCGCAGCCCCGGCGGCAGCTCGACGATGCGGCTGAGCGAGCGCGGCGCGCGCACGATGGCCATGTGCCCGGGGCGGCCGAACGCGTCCATGCCCTCCAGCACCACCGCCACGTTCAGCGACTTGTTGAGGATCCGGGGGAACGGATGCGAGGGATCCAGGCCCAGCGGCGACAGCACCGGCATGACCTTGTTGCGGAAATAGGCGCGCAGCCAGCGCCGCTGGCGCTTGTCCCAGCTGTTGCGGCCGAGGATCCGTACTCCCGATTCGGCCAGCGCCGGGCGCAGGACCTGGTTCCAGCACTCGTACTGGGCCTGGACCAGGCCGGCGGCGCGGTCGTGGATGGCGTCGAGCAGCGCCGCCGGCGCGATCCCGTCCGGCGCGGCCGGCAGGCCGAAGTCCACCGCGTGGCGCACGGTGGCGGCGCGGATCTCGAAGAACTCGTCCAGGTTGGTGCAGGAGATGCACAGGAAGCGCAGCCGCTCCAGCAGGGGCACCTGCGGGTCCAAAGCCTGGGCCAGCACCCGGAAGTTGAAGTCCAGCTGCGACAGCTCGCGGTTGAGGTACAGCGCCGGATCGCGCAGGGCGTCGTCGGCGTCGTGTTCGGGCGCGGCCGGGGGCGGGCCGGGGAGCAGGCGGTCGGTGTCCATGGCGTTCGCGGTGCGGGGTCGGGACGTTCGGGGCATGGCCTGCACGGAAGGGTCAGGAGGAGAAGGAAGGCGCAGGCCCGGGGCCTGGCCTGCGTGGGCTGCGATCGTTCATGGTGCGTCCGCCGCCGCTGCGGCGGCGCCTTCGCCCTCGTGCCGGGGCAGCGCCCGTTCCGGGCCGAAGTGCGCGGCGAACACGCTGCCCTGGCCGACCGTGCTCTCGATCGACAGCCGCGCCTGGTGCAGGCCGAGCACGTGCTTGACGATCGACAAGCCCAGTCCGGTGCCGCCGCTCTCGCGCGAGCGGCTGGATGAGACCCGGTAGAAGCGCTCGGTCAGGCGCGGGATGTGCGATTCGGGGATGCCGTAGCCGGTGTCGCGCACCGCCAGGACCACGCCGCCGCCGGCCTCGCGCGCCAGGCGTACCTCGACCGTGCCGCCGGCCGGGGTGTAGCGCACCGCGTTGATCACCAGGTTGGAGAAGGCGCTGTGCAGTTCCTTGGACGAGCCGAGCAGGTCGCAGCCGGCCTCGTCGTGCACCTCGATCCGGTGCCGGCCCTGGCTGAAGGCCTCGGCCTCGCGGCGCAGGGTGGCCAGCAGGGGCGCCATCGCGATCGGCTCCTCCGGCAGGCTGTCGCGCGATTCCAGCCGCGACAGGGTCAGCAGGTCCTCCACCAGCTGGGTCATGCGCTGGGACTGCTTGCGCATCTCGGCCAGCATCGGTTCCCACTCGGGGAAGTCGGCCGGCTCGAGCATGTCCAGGTAGCCGTGGACCACGGTCAGCGGCGTGCGCAGCTCGTGCGAGACGTTGGCGACGAAGTCGCGGCGCACCTGCTCCAGGCGCAGCAGCTTGCTGACGTCGCGCGCCACCAGCAGCCAGTAGTCCTCCGAGTAGGGGATCAGGCGCAGGTTCAGGCGCAGGCGCTCGTCCGCCGGCGCCGGCGCGTCGAGGATCGGCTCGGCGTTGCGCCCGGCGGCCAGCCAGCGCGCCAGCGGCAGGGGCTGCAGGCGCTCGGACACGGGGGCGTTGAGGTCGCGCGGATGGACCAGGCCGAGCAGGTCGGTGGCGGCCTTGTTGAACCAGAGGATGCGCTGGGTGTTGCGGTCCACCACCACCACCGCGTCGGGCAGCGCGGCGGCGGCGGCGCGGTATGCGCGCAGCATGTCCAGCAGCCGGCGCTTGCGCGCGCGCATCTCGGTCTGGCTGCGGTGGAGCAGGCGGTCCAGCTCGTTCCAGGCGCCGTGGCCGCGGCCGGGCTCCCAGCGCTGGCGCACGGTCAGGCCAAGCAGGACCCGGCGCAGCCGCCAGTAGTGCCAGGCCAGCACGCCCAGCGCCGCCAGCGCCAGGACCGCGCCGACCTGGCCGATGACCAGCCCGAACACGGTCGCTGCGGCCAGCACCAGCAGCAGAACCGCCAAGGTCCGGCGCCAGGCCGCGCGCAGGTGCGGCGGCATCCGCGCCGGCGCGGGCAGCTCTTCGCGTGTGGCGGGTTCGCGTGCGCTCGGGCGCGGGGCGTGGGTACGGGCGTCCATTCCGTTTCGCCGCGCCGCGCCCTCAGGCCGCCGCGGAGAAGCGGTAGCCGGCGCCGCGCACGGTCTGGACCATGCCGTCCACGGCGAACGGCTCCAGGGTCTTGCGCAGGCGGCGGATGTGCACGTCGATCGTGCGCTCCTCCACGTACACGCTGCCGCCCCAGACGTGGTCGAGCAACTGGGCGCGGCTGTAGACCCGGTCGGGATGGGTCATGAAGAAATGCAGCAGGCGGTATTCGGTCGGGCCGATCGGCACCGCCGCGTCGCCGGCGAACACCCGGTGGGCGGCGCCGTCGATCCGCAGGGGGCCCACAGCCACGCTGCCGTCCTCGTCGTCCTCGCGCGAGCGGCGCATCACCGCGCGGATCCGCGCCAGCAGCTCGCGCGCCGAGAACGGCTTGACCACGTAGTCGTCCACGCCCGCTTCCAGGCCGCCGACCCGGTCGTTCTCCTCGCCGCGGGCGGTGAGCATGATGATCGGCACCTCGCGGGTCAGCGCCTCGCGACGCCAGCGCCGGGCCAGCTCCAGGCCGCTGGTGCCGGGCAGCATCCAGTCCAGCAGGATCAGGTCGGGGACCCGGTCGGCAATCGCCGCCTGGGCCTCGCGGGCGTCGCCGGCGTGCACCGGCGCATAGTCGCCCTTGCGCAGGGCGAAGGCGACCATGTCGCGGATCGCGGGTTCGTCGTCGACGATGAGGATCTGCTTCTGCACGGTTCGGGCCGGCTCTGCCTGGGTCGCCGGCAATTAGACTACCGCTGGATGACAGATCTGTGACATGCACGGCGACTGCGCGCGCGCCGCGTTCAGCGACGCTGCATGTCCGGATCGCGGATGCCCTGGCGGCGCAGCTCCAGCACCGTGGGGGTGATCGCGGCGATCCGCGCGTCGACCCGGGAGCGGGCGACGTAGTCCAGGTCGCCGCGCTTCTTCAGGGTTTCCAGCTGGATCAGGGCCTGCTCGGGACGGCCGTTGAGGAAGGCGGCCTCGGCGTAGGCCTCGGCCGCGCGCGCGGTGTCGCCGGCCAGCTCGCAGGCGCGGGCGAAGGTCTGCTGGAACACCGGGTCTTCGCCGGCGCGGGCGAGCAGGGGCCGCAGGATCTCCTGGGCGCGGCGGCCGCCCTCGGCGCCGCCCTGTTCGACCAGGGCGCGGGCATAGGTCAGGGCCACCGGACGGCTGCCGGGCAGGCGCCGCAACAGCTCGTCGAAACGGCGGTTGGCCTGGGCGGCATGGCCCTGGCGCGATTCGGCCTCGGCCAGGCCCAGGGCCAGCCACAGGTTGTCCGGGTGGTTGCGCAGCAGGGCTTCCAGCTCGCGGGCCGCGGCCGCCGGCTCCTGGCCCAGCCGGACCACGGCCAGGCCGTAGCGCTGCGGGTCGCTGAGGCCATCGGCACGGGCGCGGCGCAGGGCCTCGTACTCGCGTACCGCTGCGGCGGCGGTGTTGGCGCTGAGCGCGCGCAGGCGTTCCTGGGCCCAGGCGAACTGGCCGCTGTCGCCGCTGTCCAGGCCCGGCGCCAGCCCGGCCAGGTCGATCCCGGCCGGCAAGAGGGGATTGCCCTGGCCCGGCGCCGGCGGCGGCAGGGCCACGCCCTGGCGCTCGACCCGCTCCACCCGCCGCACCGACTCGCCCGGCTCGCCGACCGAGGTGGTGGCGGTGACCGTCTGCCCGCGGATCTGGTCGGCGCGCTGCTTGGCCTCGCTGATGCGGGTGGTGTTGACCGGGTGGGTGCGCAGGTAGTCCGGGGTGCTGTAGCCGCCCTGGTTGCCGCGCATGGCGAAGGACATGCGCTGGAAGAACCCGGCCATCGCGTCCACGTCGTAGCCGCTGCGCGACAGGGTGCGGATGCCGATCCGGTCGGCCTCCGATTCGTTGGAGCGGGTGTAGTTGATCTGGTTCTGCTGGATCAGGCTCATCGCGCTGACCAGCGCGGCCTGGGTGGCGTCGCCGGAGGAGCTGCCGCCGGCCGCCTGCGCGGCCACGATCGCCGCCAGCATGCCCAGCAGGATCGGGACCTGATCGCGCTGGGCGCGCTCGACCCCGCGCAGCACGTGCTGCTGGGTGACGTGGGCGATCTCGTGCGAGAGCACCGCGGCGACCTCGTCCTCGCGCTCGGCGGTCAGGACCAGGCCGGCGTTCATGCCGATGTAGCCGCCCAGGGTGGCGAAGGCGTTGATCTGCCGGTCCTTGAGCATGAACAGGGTGTAGTGCTGCTCGGGCCGGTCGCTGTTGGCGCCCAGGCGGTTGCCGATCGACTGCAGCCAGTCGTCCACCAGGGGGTCTTCCAGGGTGTAGCCGTAGTTGCGCAGCTCGCGCAGCATCATCGCGCCGTACTCGGCCTGCCGGGCCGGGGTCAGCAGCTCGCCGGCCGAGGAGCCGATGTCGGGCAGGCGCAGCTCGTCCTGGGCCGGCGACGGGGCGGCGGCCAGGGCCAGGCTCAGCGACAGGGCGGCGGCCAGCGGAAGGGGGCGCAAGGTTCCGGACTCCTGGAGGTTGCCGGCAGCATGCCCAGCGGGGCCTGCGTGCGGGTGAATCGGTGGTTAATCCGCAGTGTTGCAGCGTTGGGGGTCGGAATCGGCCCGGCCGATACCATATCCGCATCCGACCCTTCCGCAACGCCAGGAGTTTCCCATGGCCACCGGCACCCCCCCGATCCGCATCTATTCCACCGCCATCTGCCCCTACTGCGTGGCGGCCAAGAACTTCCTCAAGAGCCAGGGCCGCGAATGGACCGAGGTCCGGGTCGACCTGGACCCGGCCGAGCGCGAGAAGATGGTCGCGCTGGCGCGCCGCACCAGCGTGCCGCAGATCTTCGTCGGCGAGGTCCACGTCGGCGGCTACGACGACATGATGGCCCTGCACCGCGCCGGCAGGCTGCTGCCGCTGTTGGACGGGCAGGGCCCGGAGGCCTCGGCGTGAGCGCTGCGGAGCAGGGCGGCGAGGACCGCGTCCGCGCGTTCACCGAGTTCCGCCAGCGCATGAACCAGCGGATCCTGGCCGAACCCAACCAGGTCGTGCGCCGCTTCTTCGCCCTGGACACCCAGACCTACCAGGCCGGGGCCCTGGACGTGAAGACCAAGGAACTGCTCGGCCTGGTCGCCTCCCTGGTCCTGCGCTGCGACGACTGCATCAGCTACCACGTGGCCCATTGCCGGGAGGCCGGGGTGAATCGCGAGGAGTTCTTCGAGACCTTCTCGGTCGGCCTGGTGGTCGGCGGCTCGATCGTGATCCCGCACCTGCGCCGGGCGGTGGACTTCCTCGACCGGCTGGAGGCGGGCGGCGAGGGCGTCGAGGCTCCGGGCCACGACCACGGCTGAGTCACGGCCTCCGTCCGGACAGGCCCCTCCCAAGGTCGATATGGGGGATTCATGGCCGATCGGGCATAATTTCACCACAAACTTTCCCCCTCCCGCGCGCCTGGCCCCGCTTCCCCGGGCCGGTGCGCCTGTCCGGAACACTTACCAATGACCCAGAAGATCACGGTCATCCGCGGCGACGGCATCGGCCCGGAGATCATGGACGCGACCCTGTACGTGCTCGACCAGCTCGGCGCCGGCCTGGAGTACGAATTCGCCGACGCCGGCGTGGTCGCGCTCGAGAAGCACGGCGACCTGATGCCGAAGGAGACCCTGGACTCCATCGCCCGCAACAAGGTCGCGCTGAAGAGCCCGTTGAGCACCCCCATCGGTGGCGGCTTCACCTCGATCAACGTCAGCCTGCGCCGGCACTTCGACCTGTACGCCAACGTGCGCCCGGCCAAGTCGTTCCCGAACACCAAATCGCGCTTCGGCGACGGCGTGGACCTGATCACCGTGCGCGAGAACACCGAGGGCGCCTACCTGGCCGAGGGCCAGGAACTGTCGGCCGATGGCGAGACCGCCATCTCCGGCGCCCGCATCACCCGCAAGGGTTCGGAGCGGATCGTCCGCTACGCCTTCGAGCTGGCCCGCAGCACCGGGCGGAAGAAGGTCACCGCGGTGCACAAGGCCAACATCATCAAGTCGACCTCGGGCCTGTTCCTGAGCGTGGCCCGCGAAGTGGCCGCGCAGTACCCGGAGATCGAGTTCCAGGAAATGATCGTGGACAACGCCTGCATGCAGCTGGTGATGCGCCCGGAGCAGTTCGACATCCTGGTCACCACCAACCTGTTCGGCGACATCATCTCCGACCTGTGCGCCGGCCTGGTCGGCGGCCTCGGCCTGGCCCCGGGCGCCAACATCGGCGAGCACGCCTCGATCTTCGAGGCCGTGCACGGCACCGCGCCGGACATCGCCGGCAAGGGCATCGCCAACCCCTGCGCCCTTTTGCTGGCGGCCGCGCAGATGCTGGATCACATCGGCCAGCCGCAGAACGCCGAGCGCGTGCGCAAGGCGATCGTCGCGACGCTGGAGGCCAAGGACTCGCTGACCGGCGACCTGGGCGGCCAGGGCACCACCATGGGCTTTGCCGAGGCGATCGCCAGGCGGCTGTAACTGCTGTCCGGCGGGAAAGAAAAAGGGCGCCACCGGCGCCCTTTCTCATGTCCGCGGCGTGCTGCCAGTCAGTCGCGCGACTGCAGCTTGGCCAGCAGGCGCAGGAACTCGATGTACAGCCACACCAGGGTGACCATCAGGCCGAAGGCGCCGTACCACTCCATGTACTTCGGCGCGCCCTGCTCGACCCCGGTCTCGATGAAGTCGAAGTCCAGCACCAGGTTGAGCGCGGCGATCACCACCACGAACAGGCTGAAGCCGATCCCGATCAGGCCCGAGTCGTGGATGAAGGGCACGTTGATGTTGAAGAAGCCCAGCACGATCGTGGCCATGTAGACCAGGCAGATGCCGCCGGTGGCCGCGACCACGCCGAGCTTGAAGTTCTCGGTGGCCTTGATCAGGCCGCTGCGGTAGGCGAACAGCAGGGCGAACAGGGTGCCGAAGGTCAGCAGCACCGCCTGCATCACGATGCCGGGGAAGCGCGCCTCGAACACCGAGGAGATGCCGCCCAGGAACAGGCCCTCGGCCAGCGCGTACAAAGGCGCGCTGACCGGCGCCCATTCCTTCTTGAAGATCGTGACCAGGGCCAGCACGAAGCCGGCGATCGCGCCGCCCCAGACGTAGCCCATGCCGGTGACGCCGGCCTCGGTGATCTGCATCTGCGACCAGGCGAAGGTGCCGGTCAGCACCGCCAGCAGGAGCAGGATGCCGGTCTTGTTGACCGTGCCGTTGAGGGTCATCGCCCCGCCGTCGCGCGACACCACCGTGCCGCTGCCGAGGTCGAGGAAGGTGGATTCCTTGAGTGCGGGATTGCCGCTGCGCATGGGGCAGGTCGCTCCGTGTGTGTCCCTGGACGGGGATTAAGGATACATGGGGGAGGTGGCAGAAGCACTGCGGCGTGTGGGGTGCGCCACTCGCGAACGCTCGTTCCTCATGGCCGCGGCCCGGAGATATGCGTGGGTTGGTGCGAAAGGCGGGACTCGAACCCGCACGGGGGTTACCCGCTGGAACCTAAATCCAGTGCGTCTACCAATTCCGCCACTTTCGCGATGCCGCCGGCATTCTAACCGCGGCCGCCGCCCGATCGCGAAGCCGCCGTGCCGCCAAAGAAAAAGCCCCGCCGAAGCGGGGCTTTCCTGTTTCAGTGGTGGGCCGTCAAGGATTCGAACCTTGGACCTACTGATTAAGAGTCAGCTGCTCTACCAACTGAGCTAACGGCCCTGAAACCGAGGCCGCGCAGTCTAATCAGATCGCGTGGCCGTGGCAAGCGTTTCCGCGGTCTATGTCGCCGTCCGCGTCGCGCATGCCGCTATGGGTGGGGTGGCTGAGGGGATTCGAACCCCCGACCACTGGAATCACAATCCAGTACTCTAACCAACTGAGCTACAGCCACCACATTGAAACTGTTCCCGCCGCAGCGCCGGTGATGGCGCGCCCGGCAGGACTCGAACCTGCAACCGCCGGCTTAGAAGGCCGGTGCTCTATCCGGTTGAGCTACGGGCGCACAACTCGGTGTCGCGTTGCCTGCCTCGCGGGAAGATGGTCGGGGTAGAGGGATTCGAACCCCCGACATCCTGCTCCCAAAGCAGGCGCGCTACCAGACTGCGCTATACCCCGGTGTGCTGGGTCAGGTCCGGCATCGCCCCGAAACATCCGGCCCGCCGGGCCCGGCTTGCGGTCGGCCGGCTGGCGTCCCGCAAGGCCGGCTATTGTTCGGGATCGCCGGCACGGCTGTCAATGCCGGAAGCGGCCCAGACTGGCGCGCTGGCGGCCGATCGGCGAAACTAGCGCGTTTTCCGCTGGCGCCCGGACGGAGTCCGCCGCCGAACCATCCACCACCCGTGATTTCCGCCGCGGCACGGCCCGCGGCTGCAGGAGCCAGACCACCATGCAAGTCTCTGTCGAATCCACCGGCAACCTCGAGCGCCGCATCAACTTCAGCCTGCCGGCGGAGCAGCTGGAGTCCGGCGTCAGCGGCCGCCTGCGCGAGATCGCGCGCACCGCCCGGATCAAGGGCTTCCGCCCGGGCAAGGTGCCGACCAAGGTGATCGAGCAGCGCTACGGCGACCAGGTCAAGGCCGAGGTGCTCGGCGGCCTGGTCCGCCAGGCCTTCGATTCGGCCGTGCGCGAGAACGAGCTGCGCCTGGCCGGCAACCCGCGGATCGACCGCGCCGGCGAGAGCGAGCTGGACTTCGTGGCCACCTTCGAGATCGTGCCGGACTTCGGCGACGTCGACGTGACCAAGCTGACCGTGGTCCGCCACACCGCCGAGGTCACCGACGCCGACATCGACCAGATGATCGAGAACCTGCGCCTGCAGCGCCGCACCTGGAACAAGGTCGAGCGCGAGGCGAAGGAGGGCGACCTGGTCGCCGGCGCGCTGTGGACCCGGTTCGGCGACTTCCGCCAGCCGGCCGAGGGCGAGGAGCGCTTCAACACCGTGATCGGCTCCGGCCAGCTGCTGCCGGCGCTGGAAAGCGCGCTGGCCGGCCTGCAGCCGGGCGTGGAGCACGTGCTGGACGTGGCCTTCCCGGAGAACTGGCGCCAGCCGCAGCTGGCCGGCAAGACCGCCCAGGTCCACGTCACCCTGACCCAGGTCTCCGAGCCGGTGCTGCCGGAGGTCGATGCGGCCTTCATCAAGAGCTTCGGGGTCAAGAGCGGGCAGGCGGACAAGTTCCGCGAGGACATCCGCAGCAACCTGGAACGCGAGCTCAAGGGCGCGCTGATGGCCCGCCTGCGGCGCGAGGTCGGCGAGCAGCTGACCGCCACCTGGGCCCACGTCGAGCTGCCGCCGCGCCTGGTCGAGAACGAGGCCCGGGCGATGCTGGCCCAGCAGGTCGAGCAGATCCGCCGCAGCGGCCGCGACCCGGGCCAGCCGCCGGCCGACGCCCACCAGAACTTCGTCGAGCCGGCGCGCAAGCGCGTCCTGGCCGGCCTGCTGGTCGGCGAGGTGGCCCGCCGCCACGACCTGCGCCTGGACCCCAAGCGCGTGAACGAAACCCTGCGCCTGATCGCCTCCACCTACGAGGAGCCGGAGCAGGTCATTGAGATGTACCGCAACGACCCCCAGTTGATGCAGGGACTGCAGGGCCGGGTGATGGAAGAGCAGGTGATCGACTGGATCGCCGAGCGCGCCCAGCACACCGAGCAGGCGCTGTCGTTCCAGGAAGCGATCCGGGCGTAAGCACGAGTCCCTCGCAACGGCCCGCACATCCATGTGCGGGGATTCAACAAAACACAGGAGATCCCCGCGTGGACAATTCGATCAAAGCCCTGAACCTGGTCCCGATGGTGGTCGAACAGACCAGCCGCGGCGAGCGCGCCTACGACATCTACTCGCGCCTGCTCAAGGAGCGGGTGATCTTCCTGGTCGGACCGGTCGAGGACCACGTCGCCAACGTGATCATCGCCCAGATGCTGTTCCTGGAGGCCGAGAACCCCGAGAAGGACATCAGCCTGTACATCAACTCGCCCGGCGGCCTGGTCACCGCCGGCATGGCGATCTACGACACCATGCAGTACATCAAGCCGGACGTGAGCACCATCTGCGTCGGCCAGGCGGCGAGCATGGGCGCGGTCCTGCTGGCGGCCGGCGCGGCGGGCAAGCGCTACGCCCTGCCGAACTCGCGTGTGATGATCCACCAGCCGCTGGGCGGCTTCCAGGGCCAGGCCACCGACATCGACATCCACGCCCGCGAGATCCTGAGCATGCGCGCGCGGCTGAACGAGATCCTGGCCCAGCACACCGGCCAGAGCATCGAGACCATCGCCCGCGACACCGAGCGCGACAACTTCAAGAGCGCCGCCGAAGCCAAGGCCTACGGCCTGGTCGACGAGGTCCTGGAGCGGCGTCCGGACGAGTCGATCCAGGCTGGCTGACCGCGGCGGTCCGCCCGCCCGCCAGCGCCCCGCGCCGGTCTCCCGAACCGGGCCGGCACGGAGCTTGCAAGCCTTGATTTCATTGGAAAAGCCTGGCCCGGCGCGCCTCTGGCGCGGTTCCGGCCCTGTGCTATTCTCGGCCCGAAGTCCCGCCGCGGCGGGCAGAAACATCTGGAAAAGCGAAGCATGAGCGAAGACCGAGGCCGTTCCGGCGACAGCAACAAGATCCTGTACTGCTCCTTCTGCGGGAAGAGCCAGCACGAGGTGCGCAAGCTGATCGCCGGCCCGAGCGTGTTCATCTGCGATGAATGCGTGGAGCTCTGCAACGACATCATCCGCGAGGAGCTCGAGGAGAAGGCGCAGTCGGCGCGCAGCTCGCTGCCCAAGCCGCGCGAGATCCTCGAGGTCCTGGACCAGTATGTGATCGGCCAGCAGAGGGCGAAGAAGACCCTCGCCGTGGCCGTGTACAACCACTACAAGCGGATCGAGAGCCGCCAGCGCAACGAGGACGTGGAGCTGGCCAAGTCCAACATCCTGCTGGTCGGCCCGACCGGTTCGGGCAAGACCCTGCTGGCCGAGACCCTGGCGCGGCTGCTGAACGTGCCGTTCACGATCGCCGATGCGACCACGCTGACCGAGGCCGGCTACGTCGGCGAGGACGTGGAGAACATCATCCAGAAGCTGCTGCAGAAGTGCGACTACGACGTCGACAAGGCGCAGCAGGGCATCGTCTACATCGACGAGATCGACAAGATCTCGCGCAAGAGCGAGAACCCGTCGATCACCCGCGACGTGTCCGGCGAGGGCGTGCAGCAGGCCCTGCTGAAGCTGATCGAGGGCACCGTGGCCAGCGTGCCGCCGCAGGGCGGGCGCAAGCATCCGCAGCAGGAATTCCTGCAGGTGGACACCAAGAACATCCTGTTCATCGTCGGCGGCGCGTTCGCCGGCCTGGACAAGATCATCCAGCAGCGCAGCACCGAGTCCGGCGGTATTGGTTTTGGCGCCAAGGTGAAGAGCACCGCGCGCAAGGCCGACACCGGCAAGCTGCTGGCCGAGGTCGAGCCGGAGGACCTGATCAAGTTCGGCCTGATCCCCGAGTTCGTCGGCCGCCTGCCGGTGGTGGCGACCCTGGAGGAGCTGGACGAGGCGGCCCTGGTCAAGATCCTGACCGAGCCGAAGAACGCCATCACCAAGCAGTTCCGCAAGCTGTTCGAGATGGAGAGCGTCGAGCTGGAGTTCCGCCCCGACGCGCTGGCGGCGATCGCGCGCAAGGCGCTCAAGCGCAAGACCGGCGCCCGCGGCCTGCGCACCATCGTCGAGTCGGTGCTGCTGGACACCATGTACGACCTGCCGTCGGCCGAGAACGTCAGCAAGGTGGTGGTGGACGAGTCGGTGATCGAGCACAAGACCGAGCCGTACCTGATCTACCAGACCCCGCCGGCCTCCCCGCCGAAGGCCGCCTCGGGCGAGTGATCGCCCGGGTCGGGCGAAGCCCGGCCAGCCTCCGCCAAGGCCCCCGCCACGCCCGTGGCGGGGGTTTCGTTTTTCTGCAACCAGTTGATTCCGTTGGGGTTGTGGCCTGCGCCTTGCATCGCCCGCGGGTAGACCCCATAACGGGGCCAGAGACGGCCCAGACCGTCATCCCCACCTTTCGGAGCTTCCATGTCCCGCACCCGATCCGACGCCCTCGACCTGCCCGTCCTGCCCCTGCGGGACGTGGTGGTGTTCCCGCACATGGTGATCCCGCTGTTCGTCGGCCGGGACAAGTCCATGCGCGCGCTGGAGCAGGCGATGGAGGCCGACAAGCAGATCCTGCTGGTCGCGCAGAAGTCCGCCGAGACCGACGATCCGGAGGCCGGCGACCTGTACGCGGTCGGCACCCTGGCCACGGTCCTGCAGCTGCTCAAGCTGCCCGACGGCACGATCAAGGTGCTGGTCGAGGGCACCGCGCGGGTGGCGGTCAGCCGGATCGCCGAGCGCGACGGCGCCCTGCACGGCCGCGGCGAGCTGATCGAGGCCGGCAGCGGCCGCGACCCGCGCGAGATCGAGGCGGTGGCGCGGACCCTGAACGGGCTGTTCGAGCAGTACGTCAAGACCAACCGCAAGCTGCCGCCGGAGCTGCTGCAGACCCTGGCCGGGATCGACGAATCCGGGCGCCTGGCCGACACCATCTCGGCCCACATCGGCGTGCGCCTGGCCGACAAGCAGCGGCTGCTGGAGACCGCCGACACCGGCGAGCGGCTGGAGCTGCTGGTCGGCCTGGTCGAGGGCGAGATCGACGTGCAGCAGATGGAGAAGCGCATCCGCGGCCGGGTCAAGTCGCAGATGGAGCGCAGCCAGCGCGAGTACTACCTCAACGAGCAGATGAAGGCGATCCAGAAGGAACTGGGCGACCTGGACGACTCGCCGGGCGAACTGGAGGAACTGGCGCGCAAGATCGCCGAAGCCGGCATGCCCAAGGCGGTGGAGACCAAGGCCCGCAACGAGCTGAACAAGCTCAAGCAGATGTCGCCGATGTCGGCCGAGGCCGCGGTGGTGCGCAACTACCTGGACTGGGTGCTGGGCGTGCCGTGGAAGAAGCGCAGCAAGGTGCGCAAGGACCTCAATGCCGCGCAGGACACCCTGGACGCGGACCACTACGGCTTGGACAAGGTCAAGGAGCGGATCCTCGAGTACCTGGCGGTGCAGTCGCGGGTGAAGCAGATGAAGGGCCCGATCCTGTGCCTGGTCGGCCCGCCCGGCGTGGGCAAGACCTCGCTGGGCCAATCGATCGCCAAGGCCACCAACCGCAAGTTCGTGCGCATGTCGCTGGGCGGCGTGCGCGACGAGGCCGAGATCCGCGGCCACCGCCGCACCTACGTCGGCTCGATGCCGGGCCGGATCGTGCAGAACCTCAACAAGGTCGGCACCAAGAACCCGCTGTTCGTGCTCGACGAGATCGACAAGATGTCGATGGACTTCCGCGGCGATCCGTCCTCGGCCCTGCTGGAGGTACTCGACCCCGAGCAGAACCACTCGTTCAACGACCACTACCTCGAGGTCGACCTGGACCTGTCGGAAGTCATGTTCGTGGCGACCTCCAACTCGCTCAACATCCCAGGGCCCCTGCTGGACCGCATGGAGGTCATCCGCATCCCGGGCTACACCGAGGACGAGAAGACCAGCATCGTCGGGCGCTACCTGGTACCCAAGCAGCTCAAGGCCAACGGCCTGAAGCCCGAGGAACTGGCGATCGCCGAGGACGCGGTGCGCGACATCGTGCGCTACTACACCCGCGAGTCCGGGGTGCGCAACCTGGAGCGCGAGATCGCCAAGATCTGCCGCAAGGTGGTCAAGGAGATCGCGCTCAAGGGTCCGCAGCCGGCGGCGAAGAAGGCCGCGGGCAGGAAGGCGCCGGCGCGCAAGGCCAAGGCCGCCGCGCAGGTGCAGGTGACCGCGAAGAATCTGGACAAATACCTGGGCGTGCGCCGCTTCGACTACGGCCGCGCCGAGGAGCAGAACGAGATCGGCCTGGTCACCGGCCTGGCCTGGACCGAGGTCGGCGGCGACCTTTTGCAGATCGAGGCCACCCTGGTCCCGGGCAAGGGCCAGCTGATCCTCACCGGCCAGCTGGGCGACGTGATGAAGGAATCGGCCTCGGCCGCGCTGTCGGTGGTGCGCGCGCGCGCCGAGCGGCTTGGCATCGAGGTCGACTTCCTGCAGAAGCACGACGTCCACCTGCACGTGCCCGACGGCGCCACCCCCAAGGACGGCCCCAGCGCCGGCATCGCCATGGTCACCGCGCTGGTCTCGACCCTGACCAAGGTGCCGGTGCGCGCGGACATCGCCATGACCGGTGAGATCACCCTGCGCGGCAAGGTGACCGCGATCGGCGGGCTGAAGGAGAAGCTGCTGGCGGCCCTGCGCGGCGGCATCCGCACCGTGGTGATCCCGGAGGAGAACCGCAAGGACCTGGCGGACATCCCGGCCAACGTCACCGCGGGCATGAAGATCGTGCCGGTGCGCTGGATCGACGAGGTCCTGGACCTGGCCCTCGAGCGTCCGCTGGGGCCGGCGCAGGGCGCCGGCACCCCCGTCCGGGGCAAGGCCGGCAAGGCCTCCGGCCGGCGCTCGCGGACCGCACAGGACCGCTCCGACGTCAAGCATTGAGGATCGCCGCGGACCCGCGCAACAAGCGTAAAACCCGCGTTATTACAGCGTTTCCGGGTTGCGGCAGGGGGTAGCGCCCTGTATAACGGGCGCACCCGCCGGCAACGTTCCCACGTGTGGCGGACCGGACCATCATCGGGCACGCGCCGCAGCGCGCGGGCCCGGTCACTCATCTCGCGGCCACGCCGCACAGGGAGCAAAGACGAATGAACAAAACCGATCTGATCGATGCCGTCGCCGGCGAAGCCGAAGTCACCAAGGCCGAAGCCGCCCGTGCGGTCGATGCGGTCATCAATTCGATCACCAAGGCGCTGAAGAAGGGCGACGCGGTGACCCTGGTCGGCTTCGGCACCTTCCAGGTCCGCAAGCGCGCCGCCCGCACCGGCCGCAACCCGAAGACCGGCGAGACCATCAAGATCAGCGCCTCGAAGAACCCGGCGTTCAAGGCTGGCAAGGCCCTGAAGGACGCTGTAAACTAATCGACCCGCCGCCGAGGCAGGGTGCATGCACCCGGGTGCTTAGCTCAGCGGTAGAGCGTCGCCCTTACAAGGCGAGGGTCGGGGGTTCGAAACCCTCAGCACCCACCACCTTCGGGCGACGCGGGTAAAGACGAAAAAAATTGTTCGATGGTCTGGCGGAATTCCGCAAACCACCTTACAATGCGCAGCTCACAGCGGAGTGGTAGTTCAGTCGGTTAGAATGCTGGCCTGTCACGCCGGAGGTCGCGGGTTCGAGTCCCGTCCACTCCGCCATTACACGGAAAGCCCCCGAGCGATCGGGGGCTTTCTTCTTTTCCGGGATCGGATCCGCTGGCTCCGGCCGCCGGCGCGGAACGCGGACCGGCCGGGGCGTGGCGGCCGCCGCGCGACGGGTTACACTTCGCCGCTTACTTTTCGCCGCTTACCTGACGGGCTGGACAATGCTGCAGAAACTCCGCGATCGGACCACGGGCTGGGCCGCCACGGTCATCATCGGCCTGCTGATGATCCCGTTCCTCTTCGTGATCGACCACAGCTACATGGGCGGCATGGGCGCCAACGACGCGGCCCAGGTCAAGGCGCCGCCGTCCTGGTGGCAGGGCGCGCCGTCGTGGTGGCCGGTTTCGCTGCTGTGGGAGCACCGCGAGGTTAGCGTCGAGGAGTTCCGCCAGCGCTTCGAACAGGAGCGGATGCAGCAGCGCCAGCAGCAGGGCGAGGCCTTCGATCCGCGCGAGTTCGAGAGCGTGGAGAACAAGCGCAAGGTGCTCGACGGCCTGATCGACGAAAAGGTGCTCCTGCTGGCCGCCGAGCGCGCCGGCGTGACCATCGGCGACGCGGCCGTGCGCAGCTACATCGAGGGCATTCCCGCGTTCCAGGTCGACGGCAAGTTCGACGCGACCCGCTACCAGCTGGCGCTTTCCTCGCAGATGCCGCCGCGCACGCCCAAGGAGTTCGAAGGGCTCGTGCGCGAGTCGCTCAGGCAGTCGCTGATCCCGGTGGGCCTGGGCACCTCGGCCTTCGTGACCCAGGCCGAGGTCGACCGCATGGTGCGCCTGTCGGGCGAGAAGCGCGACGTCGAGGCGGTGCTGCTGCCCGAGCAGGCCGAGGACACCGCGCCGGTGACCGACGCCGATATCGGCGGCTGGTACGAAGCGCACAAGCAGGATTTCATGCGCCCGGAAACGGTGACGATCGAGTACGTCGAGGTCGGCGCCGAGCAGTTGCCCGCGCCGGCCGAGGCCGACGATGCGGTCCTGCGCAAGCGCTACGAGGACGAGAAGTCGCGCTTCGTCGAGCCGGAGGGCCGCCTGGCCTCGCACATCCTGGTGCGGGTCGATGCGGGCGCCGACGAGGCCACCCGCAAGGCCGCCGAGGAGAAGGCCGCCCGCCTGGCCGCCGAGGCCAAGGCCCCCGGCGCCGACTTCGCCGCGCTGGCCAAGGCCAATTCCGAGGACCCGGGATCGCGCGACAACGGCGGCGACCTGGGCTGGGTGGAGAAGGGCGTGATGGTGGCGCCGTTCGAGCAGGCGCTGTTCGCGATGCAGGCCGGCGAGGTGCGCGGCCCGGTGCAGACCGATTTCGGCTACCACGTGCTGCAGCTGCGCGAGGTCCGGACCGGCGCCCAGGTGCCGTTCGAACAGGCACGCGAGGAACTGGCGCGCGAACAGGCCCAGGCCGACCGCGAGCGCGCCTACAGCGAGCTGACCGGGCGCCTGACCGACCTGATCTACCAGAATCCCTCGACCCTGGAGCCGGCGGCCAAGGAAGTCGGGCTGCAGGTGCAGCGCATCGGGCCGTTCAGCCGCGAGAACACGGTCGGCGTCGCCGCCTCGCCGGAGGTCAAGCGCGCCGCGTTCTCCGAGTCGCTGATCGAGGACGGCACCGCCAGCGACCCGATCGAGATCGGCCCGAACCACAGCGTCGTGATCCGGGTGGTGGAGCACGCCCCGGAGCAGGCCAGGCCGCTGGCCGAGGTGCGCGAGCAGGTGATCGCCGCGGTGCGGGCCGACCGCCGCACCAAGGCCGCCGAGGCCGCCGCCGAGGCGCTGGTCAAGCGGGTGCAGGCCGGCGAGGCGCTGTCCGCGGTCGCCGCTTCGGCCGGTGCCGAGGTGGTGCCGATGCCCGGCCTGCCGCGCGGCGCGCCGGCGCCTTCGCCGGAGGCGAACAAGGCGATCTTCGAAGCTCCGGTGCCGGTGGAGGGCAAGCCGTCGGCCGGCCGCTTCGCCTTGCCGGGCGGCCGCCAGGCGCTGTTCGCGGTCAACGCCGTGCACCCGGGCAATCCGGAGGAGCTGAGCAAGGAGCAGCGCGAACAGCTGCGCAGCCAGCTGGCCCAGATCGACGGCGCGGCCGCGGCCGAAGCCTACGTGCGCCAGCTGCGCAAGCAGTTCACGGTGGCGGTGCAGGAAAGCCAGCTCTGACCCGCCCACGCGGACAGGAACGAAAGGCGAAGGGCGCGGAGCGATCCGCGCCCTTCGTCGTCATGGCGACGGAACACCCACGGGACGGCGTCGCGGCATCCTCCGCCGGTCACTCCAGGCGCAGCACCATTCCCGGCTTGAGCGTGCTGCGCGGGCCGAGGCCGTTGAGCTCGAGCAGGCGTTCCAGGCGCAGCCCGTGGCGGCGGGCGATCGCCCACGACGAATCGCCGCGCCGCACGACATGGGTACGCGTGGAGGTGGCCGTCGTTGGCTTTGCGGCTCCGCCCCCGGCGGCCGGCGCGGAATCCGGGCCGGCGGCGCCGGCGACCGTCGCATCCGTCGCCTTGGCCTGCAGCGGCGCCAGCACCAGCGGCCGTGCCTTGCGTGGCCAGCGGCCGCCCGCGAGGGCGGGGTTGAGCCGGCGCAGCTGCGCCGGATCGTGGCCCTGGCGGCCGGCCCAGGCATCGAGGCTGGGGCCGGCGTCGGCCTCGATCGCCTGCAGCTGCAGGACGGAGCGGTCGAGTTCCTCGCGCCAGCCGTCGCGGTCGCCGGCATGCTCGAGCAGGCAGGCCAGGGCGTGCAGCTTGTCGACGTAGGCGTAGGTCACCGGGGACAGGCCGGGAAGGGCGGAAGGCGCCGTTTCCAGCGCACTGCCGCCGTTGCGCCGCAACGCCTGGAGGACGCGGTATTCGCCGGCGTTGTAGGCCATCGCGGCCAGCCGCCAGTTGCCGCCGAACATGCCGTTGAGGGTCTTGAGGTAGCGCACCGCCGCGCGGGTCGACTCGGCCGGGGAGAGGCGGCCGTCGTAGCGTTCGCCCACCTCGATGCCGTGGTTGCGCGCGGTGACCGGGACGAACTGCCACAGGCCGGCCGGGCCGCCTGCGCCGCGCACGCCCGGGGCGTAGCCGCTCTCGATGAACGGGATCAGGGCGAATTCGGTGGGCAGGTGCGCCTCGCGCAGGGCGTCGACCACGTGCCCGAACAGCGGCAGGACATCGCTGTCGCGGTCGGCCAGGCGCTCCGGGGCATGGGCGAAGTGGCGGCGCCAGCGGGCGTTGTCGTCGCCGCATTCGGGTTCGGCCAGGCCGTCGCGGAAGGCGGCGTAGATCGCCAGGCCGTTGCGGGTGCCGGCCGCCGCGGCGGCCGCGGTCGTGACGTCCACCGGTGCCGGAACATCGGCCTCTGCCGCGGTGGGAGCGGATGGCGGCGGCGTGTCGCCGCTTGCGGCCGCACTGACATCGACGCCGGTGGCGGCAGCACCGGTGGTTGCCGGCACGCCGGCCTCGGCCGGTGGTGCGGCCGAGATGGCCGGCAAAGGCAGCGCCAGCAGGGCGAGCAGGCAGGTCCGCCTCATCCGGTGAATCCGTCCTTCCAGGCGCGCAGCGCGGCGAACGCCTCGACCTCGTCCGTGACCGGCCGTCCCAGGCGCGTGGCCACCGCCGCGCGTACGCCGGGCTGGCCGCAGCGCAGGAAGGGATTGCAGGCCCGCTCCGAGGCGATCGTGGAAGGCACGGTCGGCAGCCCGGCCCGGCGCTGCTGCAGGGCCTGCTCCCGGCGCTGCGCCAGTTCGCGGTTGTCCGGCTCCACCGCCAGCGCGAACGCGGCATTGGCCAGGGTGTATTCGTGGCCGCAGCAGACCCGGGTGTCGCCGGGCAGGGCGGCCATCCGCCGCAGCGAGGCGTGCATCTGCGCGGGCGTGCCTTCGAACATGCGTCCGCAGCCCAGACTGAACAGTGCGTCGCCGCAGAACAGAACGCCGTCGGCCCGATAGGCGATGTGGCTGCGGGTATGGCCGGGGACTGCGATCACTTCGATCTGAAGATCCAGCAGCGCCAGCCGGCTGCCTTCGCCCACCCGCTCGCAGGGCATGTCGATGCGAGGGTCGTCGGGCGCGAACACCGGCAGGCCGGGCCAGCGTTCCAGCAGGGCGGGGACGCCCTGACAGTGGTCGGGATGGTGGTGGGTGAGCAGCACCGCCTGCGGGCGCAGGCCCTGGTCGGCGGCGCGCAGCACCGGTGCGGCCTCGCCGGGATCGACGACCAGCGCCTTCGCGTCCTCGCCGAGGACCCAGACGTAGTTGTCCTCCAATGCCGGCAGCGCACGCGGTCGCATAGAATCGCGACCATGCCTGCGCCCGCGTCCAGCCGTCAACCCGGCACCAGTTCCTGGTTCAGCGGACATGGCGGCCAGCTTTTGCTGGACGAGGAGCGCCACTGGCTGGCGCCGCGGCTGGCGGCGCGTCCGGTGCAGCCGCGGCTGTGGCTGGCGCCGGTGCCGCCGCCGGAGCCGGCCGTGCCGGTGCCGCGCGGCGTGCTGCTGTATCCGCACGGCGCCGGCTATGCCGGCAGCGTGCGTTGCGCATTGCCCTGGCCGTTGCCCGGCGAGTGCATGGGCGATGTGGTCCTGCAGCATCCGCCGCCGGCCCAGATCGACGCCTTGCTGGAAGAGAGCCTGCGGCTGCTGGTGGCCGGCGGCCGCCTGTGGCTGTGTGCGTTCAATCCCTGCGGCCCGTTCCGCCTGCGCGGGCGCGGTGCGCACTGGGCGGCGCCGCTGGCGCAGGACTGGCAATGGCGGCTGCACAGGCTCGGCCTGCAGAGCGTGGAGCCGGTGCGTTTCGTCGGCCCGCGCTGGCGCCTGCGCGGCGACGGCCGCGATGCCGGTTCGGCGCTGTCGCTGCGCGCGGCCTGCGTGCTCCAGGCCGAGAAGCGGGTCGCCGCGCCGGTGGCGCCGGCGGCCGTGCACTGGCGCCACGGCGCCGCGCCGGCGGCCTGATCCTTTCCTCCTTGCGAAGACCGAATGAAGCAGATCCAGATCCACACCGATGGCGCCTGTTCGGGCAATCCCGGCCCCGGCGGCTGGGGCGCCCTGCTGCGCTACAAGGCGCACGAGCGCGAGCTGTCCGGCGGCGAGCCGGACACCACCAACAACCGCATGGAGCTGATGGCCGCGATCATGGCCCTGGAGGCGCTGAGCGAGCCCTGCGAGGTGATCCTGCACACCGATTCGCAGTACGTGCGCCAGGGCATCACCGAATGGATGCCAGGCTGGGTCCGGCGCGGCTGGAAGACCGCCGGTGGCGATCCAGTCAAGAACCGCGACCTGTGGGAGCGGCTGCACGCGGCCGCCGGCCGCCACCGGATCGACTGGCGCTGGGTCAAGGGCCACAACGGCGACCCGGACAACGAGCGGGTCGACATGCTGGCGCGGATCGCCTCGCAGCAGGCGCGCGCCGCTGCGCGGTAAACTGACCGCGATGCGCCAGATCATCCTCGATACCGAAACCACCGGCCTGGAATGGAAGAAGGGCAACCGCGTGGTCGAGATCGGCTGCGTGGAGCTGCTTGAGCGACGTCCCAGCGGCCGCAACTTCCACCGCTACCTGAAGCCGGACTGCGAGTTCGAGGCCGGCGCCCAGGAAGTGACCGGCCTGACCCTGGAGTTCCTGGCCGACAAGCCGCGCTTCGACGAGATCGCCGAGGAATTTCTTGGCTACATCGACGGCGCCGAGCTGATCATCCACAACGCCGCCTTCGACCTGGGCTTCCTCGATTCGGAGCTGTCGCGGCTGGGGCCGCAGTACGGACGCATGCTCGACCGGGTGAGCGTGGTCGACACCCTGCTGCTGGCGCGCGAGCGCTTCCCCGGCCAGCGCAATTCGCTGGACGCGCTGTGCAAGCGCCTGGGCGTGGACAACTCGCACCGGCAGCTGCACGGCGCCCTGCTCGACGCCCAGATCCTGGCCGACGTCTACATCGCCCTGACCTCCGGCCAGGAGGAGATCGGCTTCGGCGAGGCCGAGGCGGCCAGCGCCCGGCCGGCGGCGGTGGTGAGCTTCGCCCCGGTGGCCGGCGAGCGTCCGCGCATCGTCACCGTGGAGGCCGAGCGCGAGGCGCACCTGCGCCGGCTGGTCCACCTGCGCAAGAAGGCCGGGCGCGCGGTGTGGGACGAGGTCGAGCCGGTGGCCGAAGCCGAGCCCCTGCCGGCCTGAGGCGCACCGCTACTGGCAGCGCACCAGCACCGCGGTGATGTTGTCCGAGCCGCCGCCATCGAGCGCGGCGGCGACCAGGATGTCCACGCACTCCTGCGCGCTGCAGTCCTGGTGGCCCATGGCCTCGGCGATGTGGCGGTCGTCCACTTCCTCGGTCAGGCCGTCGCTGCACAGCAGAAGCTGCATGCCCGGCAGCAATTCGCCGGCCATGGTCGAGACGTTCAGGTGCGCCGGGTCGGTCACGCCCAGGGCCTGGGTGACCACGTTGCGGTGGGGGTGCGAACGCGCTTGCTCGGGGGTCAGGCTGCCCTGGGCGATCAGGTCCTGGACGTAGCTGTGGTCCTGGCTGAGCTGGGCCAGGCGGCCGTCGCGCCACAGGTAGGCGCGGCTGTCGCCGACCCAGGCCACCTCGAAGCGCGGGCCCTGGACCCGGGCGGCGACCACGGTGGTGCCCATCGGCAGGGTGTCGTTGCGCCGGCGCGAGGCGCGGATGATCTCCTCGTCGGCGATCAGGATCGCCTGCACCAGCGGGGTGCCGTCGCGGACCTCGCGGACGATGGTCTCGCGGGCCAGGGCGCTGGCCACCTCGCCGCAGGCATGCCCGCCCATGCCATCGGCCACCAGCCACAGGCCCAGTTCGCTGTCGCCGTAGTAGGTGTCCTCGTTGAGCCCGCGGCGCAGCCCCACGTGGGTCAGGTGTCCGAATTCGATCATGGCGTCCGCGGCGGCTTCGCTGTCAGGCAGGATAAACGTATACGCCGCGCCCGTAAGGACAGGCGGGGGGCCGGGGGAGCCGGCGTCGGGCCGGGCGCGGCGGTGCCCGGAAAGAAGAAAGACGGGCCGGGGCCCGTCTTTCGTTCGCTTCGAATGTGGCGGGAAGGGTGGGATTCGAACCCACGGTACCGGAGACCGGTACACCGGATTTCGAATCCGGCGCATTCGACCACTCTGCCACCTTCCCGCAGTCCCGCGCGGCGTGGTCGAGCGCGGGCCGGCCATGATACGGGAAGCCGCCGGGCGGGCACAACTCGGGGCCGGCCGGCCGCGGGGTCCCCGGTACATGGGCCAGGCCCTAGACTGTCCGCCTCTCATTCATCCCGTGCCCTGCCATGTCCGAGATCCTGGTGCCCGTGTCCTTCGGCGAACTGCTCGACAAGATCGCGATCCTGCAGATCAAGTCCGAGCGCATGAGCGACCCGGCCAAGCTGGCCAACGTGCGCAAGGAGCTGTCGGCGCTGGAGCAGACCTGGATGCAGCACCCGGCCGCCGGCGGCACGCCCGGCTCGGGCTCCGGGACCGGGGTCGCCGAACTGCGCGCGCAGCTGAAGGCGGTCAACGAGCGGCTGTGGGAGATCGAGGACGAGATCCGGGTCAAGGAGAAGGCGCAGGAGTTCGACGAGGAGTTCGTGCGCCTGGCCCGCAGCGTGTACTTCGAGAACGACGAGCGCGCGCGGGTGAAGAAGGAGATCAACCTGGCGCTGGGTTCGGCCTACGTCGAGGAGAAGTCCTACCAGGACTACCGCGCCGGCGGTGCGGCCGGCTGACCCGGCGCGCGTCCGCGCAGTTCCAGGGCGCGGATCCTGACCAGGTGGCGGACCATGCGCAGCTCCGGGCTGTGGGGCAGGGCGACCCCGTAGCCTTCGCGCAGGCGCTCCACCTCCTGCGGGCGGCCCAGGCCGATCGCACCGAGTTGGGCGACCAGCAAGGCCTGCTCCTGGACCTGCAGGGGCAGGGCCTCCGGCCGCCGCAGCACGGCTTCGCCGCTGGCGCGCATCGCCGCCGGATCGCGCGCCGCGGCGGCGGCATAGAGTTCGAGCATGGCCTGGACCGGGGCCGGCTGGATCGCCGGATCGATCCACTCCGGCGCGATCCACACCCCGTGCAGGTCCGCGGCAGGCAGGTGGCCGAGGGTCGCCAAGGCCATGGCCGAGGCGGCCTCGGCCCAGGTCGCCGGATCGCGCACCGGGTCGCGTGACAGGCCCAGCAACGCCTGCAGCCGCGGTTCGGCCGCCGGCAGGTCGCGCTGGCGCGTGCCCAGTTTGCTGTCGTGCCGTCCCGTGCGCAGCGCGGTGGCCAGGGCGATGGCGCGCTGTCGCGCCTGCAGCAGGCCGTGGCCGCGCAGCACCGGGATGTCGGCCTCGGCCGGCGGCGGTTGCCGTCCTTCCAGCAGGTCCAGTACCGGCAGGCCGTTGTCGGCCAGGCGCTGCAGGGTCTCGGCGCGGTCGCCGCGGAAGCGGGTGCGCGGGGCCTGCAGCGAAACGCGCGGATGGAAGTCGCTGTGCGGCTGCGCCTGCAGCGCGTGCACGTAGCTGGACAGCAGGGCGCGGCCGCCGATCCGGCGCAGTTCCAGCGCGGCGTCGCTGGCCAGGCCCACCCGCGCGGTCTCGCGCGCCAGCGGCGCGGTCACGCCCAGGCGCGAGGCCAGCGCCTGCGGGCAGTGGCTGCGGCAGGCCACCACCACCAGGTCGTTGTCCTGGGCCAGGTAGACCGCCGCGTCGGGGAAGTTCTCCAGCATCGCCGCCACGATCGAGGCCAGCAGGGCGTCGTCGATCTCGTAGGTCTGCAGCCATTGCACCAGCAGGCCGTCCTCGGCCAGGTGGCCGTGCAGGAAACGGTAGAACTCGGTGGTGAACAGCCCGGCCACGCCGCTGACCCAGGGGTTGGACGGCTCGGACACGATCACGTCGTAGCGGCGCCGGCCGCTGGCGTAGAGGCGGCGGGCATCGTCGAAGCGGACCTGCGAGCGCGGATCGTGCAGGGCGCGGTCGATCCGCGCCGCGAACAGGCGGCTGCCGGCGGCATGCACCTGCGGCTCGATCTCCACCGTCTCCACCCTTCGCACCCGGTCGCTGCCGAGCAGGGTGTGGGTGGACAGGCCCAGGCCCCAGCCGATCACCCCGACCTGCTGCGGCCGCGGATGCAGCGCCAGCGGCAAGGCGCCGAGGGTGACCATGGTCAGTTCGTCGCCGCCGGGCGGATCGTCCAGGCGCATGGCCATGGCGCCGTCGGACTTGCCGTTGGTCAGCAGCGACAGGGTGCCCCGCTCGGGCGAGCGCACGACGCCGATGGTCGCGGTCTTGCCGTCGCGCAGGAACGGCACCTGCAGCGCGTCGTCCAGGCGGGCATGGCCGGTGCGGAACGCGCCCGACAGCTGCGCGCGCGGATCGGGCCGGCCCCACAGCAGGGCGATGCCCAGCGCGGCGGTCGCCGCCGCCACCAGCGCGCCGATCCGGCGAGGCGGCAGTTCGCTGCGGGCATGGGCCAGCAGCCAGAAACCCAGGGCGATGTCGCCGGCCGCGGCCAGGACCAGGCCCAGGCGCACGCCCAGCACCGGCACCAGCAGGTGGGTCATCAGCAGGACGCCGGCGATCGCGCCCAGGGTGTTGGCCGCGTACAGCCGGCCGATGGCCGCCTCGCCGCCGCCCTCGCGCAGCAGGGCCAGGGTGAACAGCGGCAGGGTGGTGCCGGCGAAGAACGCCGCCGGCAGCATCACTGCCAGCGCGATCCCGGCGCTGCCCAGCAGGAACAGCCGGTAGCCGACATCGGTGCGCGCCAGCGCCTGGACCAGGGCCGCGGTCCAGTCGAAGGAATGGGCGAAGGCCAGCAGGGACAGCAGGGCGGCCACGCCCATCGCCACCTGGGCCAGGGCGGCGGTGCGCAGCGGATCGGGCAGCCGCGCCGCGCGCCGCTGCACCCAGGCGCCGCCGAAGGCCAGGCCGAGCAGGAACGCGGCCAGCATCAACTCGAAGCTGTGCACGGTGGTGCCCAGGGCCTGGTTGAGCAGGCGGACCCAGCCGATCTCGTAGACGAAGGAGCAGGCGCCGGAGAGCAGGCCGATCCAGAGCACGGCGCGGGTCCGTGGCGTGGACGCCGTCGTGCTTGCGGGGGCACTTTGCCGTGATGCTGTGGTTGCGGCTTCGTCTGTCGGCATGGCCTTGGAGGCGCGCCGCGAGAGCCAGCCGGCCGCCGCGGCCACCGCCAGGTTGGCGATCCCGGCCACCGTCATCGCCCCGGGCATGCCCAGCCGCGGCAGCAGTAGGAAGGTCGCCCCGAGCGCACCCAGGGCCGCGCCCAGGCTGTTGGCGAAATACAGGCCGCCGAGCACGCGGCCGTCCTGCGCCGGCCCGGCCGCGCGCAGCCAGCCGGCGCTGAGCAGCGGGAAGGTGGCGCCGAGCAGGAGGCAGGCCGGCAGGATCAGCAGGGCCGCCGACAGCCAGGGCCACAGCTGGCCGGCGCTGCCGTCGCCGAGCGCGGCCAGCACCGTTTCCGACAACCCGGCGTAGCCCAGGAACAGCGGGTGGAAGGCCAATCCGAGCACACCGATCGCGGCCTCGGCCAGCGCATAGGCCAGCAGCAGGCGCCGCCAGCGCGGGACCAGGCGCGCCGCCAGCCAGGCGCCCAGGGCCATGCCGCCCATGAAGATCGCCAGCACCAGGCTCTGCGCGTAGGCGGCATGGCCCAGGACCAGGCCGAGGTAGTGCGACCACAGCGACTGGTAGACCAGACCGGAGAAGCCCGAGACCACGAACAGCCCCAGCACCGCCGCGCCGGGCAGTGCGGCGGTGCGCGCCGCGGGCAGCGGGGAGGCCGTCATCCGCGGAACGGCACGCGTGCGGATGCGAAGCGCCCGGCGGGACGCCGGGCGGCCGCGGGCGGCGGCTCAGCGGCCGTGGTCGGCCCGGTAGCGTTCGAACGCATCGACCGCGTCGTCCACGGTGACCAGCTCCATCACTCCGTCGTGCTCGATCTTGGTGCCCCACTTCAGCGCCGCCGCCGGCTTGCCCAGGTACCTGCGTGCGGCGTCGTCGTAGCGGTCCACGCAGTAGCGGCGGTCGGAGTAGGGGCCGCTGCGGGCCGGGTTGCTGGCCGCGTGCAGGCCCAGCACCCTGGTGCCCATGGCGTTGGCGATGTGCATCGGCCCGGAGTCGGGGGTGACCAGCAGGTCGGCGCGCTCGAGCAGGGCCGGCAGCTGCTTGAGGGTGTCTTTGCCGACCAGGTCCAGCGCCGGCGCGCGCATGGTCGCCACGATCGCGTCGGCGGTCTCGCGCTCCAGCGCGCTGCGGCCGCCGCACAGCACGACCCGCCAGCCGCGCGATGCGGCATGGTCGGCGAGGGCGGCGTAGCGCTGCGGATACCAGTTGCGGCGGACGTGGCTGGAGCAGGGCGAGATCATCAGCACCGGGGTGCCGTCGTCGGCCCACTGCGCCCGGGCCCATTCGCGGGCGGCGTCGGGCACCGGCAGGTTCCAGACCACCTGATCCTGCTTCAGGCCCAGCGGTTCGCAGAAGCTGCCGATGGCGTCGAGCACGTGGATCCCGGGACGGTCGGGGATGCGCTCGTTGACGAACAGCCCGTGCAGGTCCTTCGAGCGCGCGCGGTCATAGCCGACCCGGCGGCGGGCGCGGACGAAGGCCGACAGCAGGTTGGCGCGCGCGGCCACCTGCAGCTGCAGCAGCACCTCGAAGCCGGCGGCCGGCAGGCTGCGGCGCAGGGCGCGCATCCCGGCCAGGCCGGTGCGCTTGTCGTAGACGTGGAAGCTCACCCCTTCCAGGCCTTCGAGCAGGCGATGGCCGGCCGGATCGATGATCCAGTACAGCGGCGCGTCCGGCCAGGCCCGTTGCAGGGTGCGGACCAGGGGCACGACGTGGGTGACGTCGCCCAGGGCGGACAGGCGCAGCAGGCAGATCGAGGGGCGCATCGGTCTCGGGGTGTTGTTAGACTCGCGCGAATGGCCGCGTTCGACGCCAATGAAGCCCTGACGCCGTACCGCGCCGACAGCGGATACGGCTCCATTCTGTTCGACCGCGAACGGCTGCGGCAAGCCGGGCCGGAGCTGTTCTCGCCGGTGGCCTGGGGCGAGCGTGCGCGCCCGGTCTCGTCCGGCGGGCGCGGCGGCGCCTGGTTCGTCGATGCCCCGTTCGGCGCCTGCGTGCTGCGCCACTACCTGCGCGGCGGCCTGGCCGCACGGGTCTCGCGCGACCGCTACCTGTGGCACGGCGCGGCGCGCACCCGCAGCTTCGCCGAGTTCCGGCTGATGCGCGAGCTGATCGGCCGCGGCCTGCCGGTGCCGCGGCCGCTGGCCGCCTCCTACGTGCGCGATGGCCTGCGCTACCGCGCCTCGATCCTGCTGGAGCGGCTGGACGGGGTGCGCTCGCTGGCCGACCGCGCGCTGGTGGCCGGCGCCGGCGCGCCCTGGGAGGAGGCCGGGCGGCTGATCGCGCGCTTCCACCGCGAAGGCCTGGACCATGCAGACCTCAACGCCCACAACCTGCTGTTCGACGGCAACGGCCGCGGCTGGCTGATCGACTTCGACCGCGGCCGCATGCGCATCCCGGCCACCGGCTGGCGCGAGGCCAACCTGCGCCGGCTGCACCGCTCGCTGCTCAAGCTGCGTGGCGAGCGCAGCCGTGACGAGGTCGACAAGGACTTCGCCCGCCTGCGCCGCGCCTACGACCTGGCCTGGAACCGGGGCTGCTGAGATGGCCTGGTCCTTGCGCCTGCACGGGGTCGGCAACGCGACGGCGGTGGAGCTGGGCTCGGCCATGGCCAGCATCGAGCACCAGGGCGCGCCCTGGCTGACGATCGACTGCGGCGCCGAGGGCCTGACCGCGTTCGAGGCCCAGTACGGGCGCATGCCCGGCGCGGTGTTCGTCACCCATGCCCACCTGGACCACATCGCCGGGCTGGAGCGGCTGTTCGTCGCCACCTGGTTCGATCCGGAGCGGCGCGGGCGGGTGCGGCTGTACGTGCCGGCGCCGATCGTGCCCCTGCTGCAGCGGCGGGTGGGCGACTACCCGAACGTGCTGGCCGAGGGCGGGGTCAACTTCTGGGACGCGTTCCAGCTGGTGCCGGTGAGCGAGGCGTTCTGGCACGAGGGCCTGCGCCTGGAGGTGTTCCCGGTGCGCCACCACTGGCCAGACACCGCCTTCGGCCTGCGCCTGCGCGGCAGCCTGGTGTGGAGCGGCGATACCCGGCCGATCCCGGAGATGCTGGCCCGCCACGCCGACGACGGCGAACTCATCGCCCACGACTGCGCCCTGCACGGCAATCCCTCGCACACCGGCCTGGACGACCTGGAGCGCGAATACCCGGCGGCCCTGCGCCAGCGCATGCTGCTCTACCACTACGCCGGCCAGGCCGACGCGGCGGCGATCGCCGCGCGCGGCTACGACGTGGCCCGTCCCGGCGAGCTGCGCGCGCTGGCGGCGCCGACCGCGATGCAGGCATCGGCATGAGCCTGGCCCAGCAGCTGCAGCCCCTGCCGCACGACCGCCTCGGCCGGCCGCTGCACGACCTGCGGCTGTCGGTGATCGAGGCTTGCAACTTCCGCTGCGGCTACTGCATGCCGGCCGACCGGATTCCCGACGACCACGGCCTGGACGCGGCCGGACGGCTGTCGTTCGCGCAGATCGAGACCCTGGTCCGCGGCTTCGCCGCGATCGGCGTGCGCAAGCTGCGCCTGACCGGCGGCGAGCCCCTGCTGCGCAAGCGCCTGCCCGAGCTGGTCGCGCGCCTGGCGAGGATCCCGGGGATCGAGGATCTGGCGCTGACCACCAACGCCTCGCTGCTGGCCGGCCAGGCCCGCGCCCTGCGCGAGGCCGGGCTGCGCCGGATCACGGTCAGCCTGGACGCGCTGGAACCGGCCGCGTTCGCGCGCATGTCCGGAGGCCGCGGCGAGATCGGCGCGGTGCTGGACGGGATTGCCGCGGCCGAGGCCGCCGGCTTCGGCGCGTTGAAGATCAACTGCGTGGTCCAGCGCGGCGCCAACGAGGACCAGGTCCTGCCGTTGCTGGAGCGCTTCCGCGGGAGCGGCCACGTGGTCCGCTTCATCGAATACATGGACGTGGGCACCTGCAACGGCTGGGATCCGGCCCAGGTGGTGAGCTCGCGCGAGCTGCGCGACCGGATCGCCACGCGCTGGCCGTTGCGGCCGCTGCAGGCGCAGTACCGTGGCGAAGTGGCCGAGCGTTACGCCTTCGTCGACGGCGGCGGCGAGGTCGGCTTCGTCAGTTCGGTCAGCGCGCCGTTCTGCGGCGACTGCCACCGCGCCCGGGTCTCGGCCGACGGCCGGCTGTACACCTGCCTGTTCGCCGGACAGGGCCATGATCTGCGCCCGGCGCTGGCCCAGGGCGAGGCCTGGCTGGCCGGGCACGTTGCCGGGCTGTGGGGCCGGCGCGGCGACCGCTACAGCGAGATCCGCGGCCGGCCGCAGGCGCCGCGCAAGCACATCGAGATGTACCTGATCGGAGGTTGAGTGGCTGCACCCAGGAAAACCGGCGCCAGCGCCCCCCGACTGACCCATCTGGACGCCGCCGGCCGTCCGGCGATGGTCGACGTATCGGCCAAGGAGGTGAGCGCACGCAGCGCCGTCGCCGAGTGCCGGGTCAAGTTCCCGGCCGCAGTGGCCGCGCAGCTGCGTGCCAGCGGCCTGCGCTCCGGCAAGGGCGGAATCGTCGAGACCGCGGTGATCGCCGGGACGATGGCGGCCAAACGCACCCACGAGCTGATCCCGTTCTGCCACGCGCTGCCGCTGGACGGCGTGCGCATCGCGATCGACTGGCATGGCGAGCGCGAGTTGCGGATCGAGTGCCAGGCCCGCACCACCGCCCGCACCGGGGTAGAGATGGAGGCGCTGACCGGGGCCACGGTCGCCGCGCTGACCGTGTACGACATGAGCAAGGCCCTGTCGCACGGGATCGTGCTCGGCCCGGCACGGCTGCTGGGCAAGCGCGGCGGCAAGCGCGATTTCGGGACGGTGGGCTGATGGCGACGATACGGCTGCTTTACTTCGCCAGCCTGCGCGAGGCCGCCGGCTGCGACGCCGAGACGGTGGACAGCGCCGCGCCGGACCTGGCCGCCCTGTACGCCGAGACCGCCGCACGCCATGGCTTGGCCTGGCCACGCGAGCGGCTGCGGGTGGCGGCCGACGGTGCGTTCGCGCGCTGGTCCGATCCGCTGCGCGACGGCGGCGAGGTGGCCTTCATCCCGCCGGTGTCGGGGGGATGAGGGCGATGCCGGACAATCCTGCGGCGGTTTCGGTCGAGGCCCGATTCGCGCTGGCCGAAGTGCCGTTCGAGATCGCGCCTTTGCGGCAGGGCTTGCTGCTGGCCCATGCCGGCGCCTATGCCAGCTTCGAGGGCTGGGTCCGCGACCACAACGAGGGCCGCCCGGTGCGCGGCCTGCACTACGAGGCCTATGCCGCGCTGGCGCAGGCGGAGGGGCAGCGGATCGTCGATGAGGCGGCAGCGCGTTTCGCCATCGCCGGGGTGCACTGCGTGCACCGCACCGGCGAGCTGGCGATCGGCGACCTGGCGGTGTGGGTGGGGGTGAGTGCGGGTCACCGCGATGCGGCCTTCGCCGCCTGCCGCTGGGTGATCGACGAGGTCAAGGCGCGGGTGCCGATCTGGAAGCACGAGCGCTACGCCGACGGCGACGCCGGCTGGCTGCATCCGTAGGAGTAGCCTTTCCAAGGCGAAAAAAGGTGGCGGCCCCGCCGGCTGGCCTCGGCGCCCGCGTCGATCGATACCGTTGCTGCCTTCCGGCCCTGGCGGGATTTTCGATCTAGCGTCGCGAGGGGCCGACGGGGCCACCATAGGACGGGATCGCTGGGGATCCTGGTTCCGGCGGGCGGGCAGGCCGCGGTGAAGCGGCCGCCACGCGAGCGGGAGGCGGATTCTAGCCGATTGGCGCGCTGTTCCGCCATGGCGGCGGTGGCCGCGGGTTGCACAGTCAGGAGCGAACCCGGCGACATGCAAGTGCGAGGCGAAATGCCCCGGCGTCGGCGCTCGAGAGCTGCGTGATCGGGGAGGGGCAGCCCGGCACCGATGTCCGGGAGCCCCGGGCGCGGGGCAAAAAGGCCCGCTGGCGATGCCCAAAGGCTCCGTGATCGGGGCAAAAGCTCGGCATCGGTGCCGGGGGAGCCTCGCGCCTGGAGCAAAAAGCTTCGCCGGTGAGGCTGGGAAGCCTCGTGATCGGGGCAAGAGGCCCCGTTGTCGCTGCCTGCATGTCTGGCGGCCGGTGCTCCGGACCTGGCGAGCAGGGTGTTGCCTACGGGCTTGGGCCTTATGGGAGTGGCGGAGTCTGTGTCTGTTCTGGGGAGGTGGGAAGTGAATCTGACCCCGTTTCATTGGTTGTTTCTCACCACGGGTGACATTGAAACTTGATGGGCATAGGATCGGCTCAGCGGGGCTGATACGGGGCTTGCCATGCGCGCGTTGCTAATGGTATCGACGTTCTTTCTGCTGGTGACTGTGGCGGGAGACGCCTCGGCACGGCTGTGCCGGAAGAACACCGACTTTCCCTTGATCGATAAGGGGATGACGCTCGATGAAGTTACGAAGTTGATTGGCAAGCCGGTTAGCGCGGAAAGTGGGCCAGAGGATTCGAAGGTTCTGTTTTACTGCCTCGCCTCCTCTTTCCTGGATACCGACGGAAGCGACACGCGCGAGTATTGGGTCCAGATGATGGGCGGCAAAGTCATTGGATACGGGGAGCGTAGCGACGCTGCCGCCATGCAGCGCGCTCAACGTCAGTACGCGGCAGCGTGGGGAAGCGCGAACATGATCGTAAACAGCGCGAACCAGGCCGCAGACCGGATGGCCTACACGGGCACGCCTGCTGTGAGCACGCAAATCAATGTCCAGCAAAATGCGGTAGTTCAGCCTGTGGCTCCTGCGCCCGAAACCATGCCGGCTACGGATGACCAATCCAAGCCGGATTGGCGCAAATGGAAGCCGTTCTAACTGGTGTAACTCCATGGGCCAGTCATCGTGACTAAACCCGAAATCAAGCAATTCGTTGAAGCCGTTGGCGCCAAAGTCCCGCTCGCGGGAAGCGAGCACTACGCCCTGTTTCGGCGCGTTTTCAAGCGCCAAAACTACTTCACGCTCAACAAGCGGCTCCTTGTAGTCAAGATTAGTCGGAGCGATAGACCCTTCTGGGGTCTTGCCAAGGCAATCATTGACTTCATCAACGAGCTTGAAGACTACTCGGTCGTATTGCTTACATCGTCCACAGAAGGCTGGGTCTTTTCCAAATCCGAAGTCAACGGCTATATCCGCTCTGGGCGCTGGGCTCTCCGCGAAGCGGACGGCAACTACAAGATCAATATGCCTCTTCCAGACAGCAATATGTTCTCCACTCCTTCCCGCTTTCTTCAGGTGGGTATGGGCACAGAGGCCTAGCTTTTCGTCGGCGAACGGGCAAGCGGGGTCAGGTTCACTTCCAGCTTTGTGACACGTGCTGGAGCCGACTCGGCGGGCGCGGAGCAGGCTGGTAGCGATCAGTTGAACGCGCCAGCCGAATGAGAGGGGGATGCACTGCGGCGCTTCGCGCCTTGCCCTTCGGGCGACGGCTTCGCCGTCGTGTACACCCGCTGCGCGGGTGGTCGAACCCGGTGGGGGTCGAATCGAGATCCCCTCTCTCCGCCAGATACGAAAAAGGCCCCCTTGCGGGGGCCTTCGCTTTTCGTATCTGGCGGAGAGAGGGGGATTCGAACCCCCGAAGCGCGGTTTAGACGCTTACACACTTTCCAGGCGTGCTCCTTCAACCACTCGGACACCTCTCCGGGACCTGGCGGGCGCTGCTGGCAGCGTCCGACAGGGGCGCGAATTCTAGCGCCCGCGGGCACTTGCCACAAGCGCGGCCGGGGCGCGGGGACGGCGTGGCACAATGCCGGTCCTGTTGCATGGGTTGCCCGATGTCCTACCTCGTCCTCGCCCGCAAGTGGCGCCCGAAGCGGTTCTCAGAGCTGGTCGGGCAGGAGCACGTCGTGCGCGCGCTGGGCAACGCCCTGGATACCGGCCGGGTCCACCACGCCTTCCTGTTCACCGGCACCCGCGGGGTGGGCAAGACCACCATCGCCCGGATCTTCGCCAAGTCGCTGAACTGCGAGAAGGGCACCAGCGCCGAGCCCTGCGGCCAGTGCGCGGCCTGCCTGGACATCGACGCCGGGCGCTACATCGACCTGCTGGAGATCGACGCGGCCTCCAACACCGGCGTGGACGACGTCCGCGAGGTGATCGATAACGCGCAGTACATGCCCTCGCGCGGGCAGTACAAGGTCTACCTGATCGACGAAGTGCACATGCTCTCCAAGGCGGCGTTCAACGCGCTGCTCAAGACCCTGGAGGAGCCGCCGGGACACGTGAAGTTCCTGCTGGCCACCACCGACCCGCAGAAGCTGCCGGTGACCGTGCTCAGCCGTTGCCTGCAGTTCAACCTCAAGCGCTTGGACGAGGGCCAGATCGAAGGGCAGATGACCCGGATCCTGGCCGCCGAGCAGATCGAGGCCGACGCCGGCGCGATCCGCCAGCTGGCGCGGGCGGCCGACGGCAGCCTGCGCGACGGCCTGTCGCTGCTGGACCAGGCGATCGCCTATGCCGGCGGCGCGCTGGGCGAGGACACGGTGCGGGCGATGCTCGGCAGCGTCGACCGGACCCAGGTGGCGGCGCTGCTGGACGCGCTGGCCGAGGGCGACGGCGCGGGCCTGTTGCAGGTGGTCGAGACCCTGGCCGGGTTCGCCCCGGACTGGGGCAACGTGCTCGAGGCGCTGGCCGAGGCCCTGCACCGGATCCAGGTGCGGCAGCTGGTGCCGGGCGCGGCCCGCGACGACGAGGGCATCGACACCGCCGCCTACGCCGGCCGGGTGCGGCCGGAGGTGGTCCAGCTCTGGTACCAGATGGCGGTCAACGGCCGCCGCGACCTGGAACTGGCGCCGGCGCCGCGGGTCGGCTTCGAGATGAGCGTTTTGCGGATGCTGGCGTTCCGGCCCGAGGCCGAGGCCGGCCCGCCGGCGGCCGGGTCCGGTGCGGGCGCCGGCGAAGGCGTGGCCGCGGCGACGGCAGGGCAGGCGCCGCGTGCGGCCGCCGCTGCCGTGGCGCCGGAAGCCGCGACCGCGCTGCCGTCCGCCGCCGCGTCCGCATCGACGATGGCGCCTTCGCCGCCGGCTTCCGCGCCGCGCGCCGATGCGCCTTCGCCGGACGCAACGGACCTGCCGCCGTGGGAGGTCGCAGCCACTGCGCCGCCCGCCACGCCGGCGCGTCCCGCACCGCAGGCCAGCGGGATGCCTGCTGGCGCCACCGTGCCGCGTACGGCGACGCCGCCGGTCGATCCGTTCGCCGAGGCCGCGCCGGACACGCCCGTGCGCGTGGCCGCCGGCAGCGCCAGGCCCGCTGCTGCCGAAGCCCTGGAGCGCGGCATCGTGATGCTGTCGCCGGCGCCTGCCGCTTCGCGTCCGCAACCTCCGCGGCCGATAGCGGCAGAAGTCGCATCGGCGCCGTCGCCGTCCGCTCCGTCGCCGCTGCCCGCCGCCGACCGTTCCGCCTCCACCGGCCCGATCGTCGCCGACGCCGAGGACTGGCTGCGGCGCGTGGCCGCCTGCGAACTCAGCGGCCCGGCCCGGCAGCTGGCCGCGCACACCGCCTTCGTCGGCCACGCCAACGGCGTGCTGACCCTGGCCCTGGATCCGGGCTTCGAATACCTGCGCAGCGAGCGTTCGCTGGCCGCGCTGGCCGAGGCCATGGCCGCCTCGCTGGGGGCGCCGCCGAAGATCTCGATCCAGGCCGGCGCCGCCCAGGCCGAAACCCTGCACCAGCGCCAGGCCAGCGAGCGCGACTCGCGCCAGGAAGCGGCCGAGCAGGCCTTCCTCAACGATCCGGGCGTGCGCCGCCTGATCGAACAGCACGGCGCCCGTGTGGTGCCCGATTCCATCCGACCCGTAGACGAGTGAACGACCGATGCGCGGCAATATCGCCCAGCTGATGCAACAGGCGCAGAAGATGCAGGAGAACCTGCAGCGCGCCCAGGAAGAACTGGCCAAGCTTGAAGTCACCGGCCAGGCCGGCGGCGGCATGGTCAGCGTGACCCTCAGCGGCACCAAGGAGTGCCGCAAGGTGCGGATCGACCCGAGCATCCTGTCCGACCAGGAGATGGTCGAGGACCTGATCGCCGCGGCCTTCAACGACGCCTCCAACAAGGTCGACGCCGAGTCCAAGGAGAAGATGGGCGCGGCCACCGCCGGCATGCCGCTGCCGCCGGGCATGAAGCTGCCGTTCTGAGGGACGGGCTTGTCCCTGCTTGAACAACTGATCGAAGCCTTCCGCGTGCTGCCCGGCGTGGGCCGCAAGAGTGCCCAGCGCATGGCCTACCACGTGCTCGAGCGCGGCCGCGACGGCGGCCGGCGGCTGGCCGAGGTGCTGGCCGAGGCGGTGGAACGGATCGGCCACTGCAGCCAGTGCCGCGACTTCAGCGAGGACGAAGTCTGCGCGGTCTGCGCCAGCGCCGGGCGCGAGCGCCAGCAGCTGTGCGTGGTCGAGTCGCCGGCCGACCGCTTGGCGATCGAGACCGCCACCGGCTACCGCGGCCTGTACTACGTGCTGCAGGGACGGCTGTCGCCGCTGGACGGGATCGGCCCGCGCGAGCTGGGCCTGGACGCGCTGGCCGCGCGCCTGGCCGTCGGCGAGGTCGCCGAGATGATCGTGGCCACCAGCGCCACCGTCGAGGGCGAGGCCACCGCGCACTACCTGGCGCAACTGGCCCGCCAGCACGGCGTGCGCCCCAGCCGCCTGGCCCAGGGCCTGCCGCTGGGCGGCGAGCTCGAATACGTGGACCGCGGCACCCTGTCGCACGCGTTCGGCACCCGCGCGGAAATGCCCCTGTAGGGGCGGCACCAAGCATTTTCCCCTGTCTCCAGCACCGGGCATTCCCATGACCGACACTCTCTTCAGCAAGATCATCCGCCGCGAAATCCCGGCCACCATCGTCTACGAGGACGAGGACATCCTCGGCTTCAAGGACATCGCGCCGCAGGCGCCGGTGCACGTGCTGTTCATCCCCAAGCACGCGCCGATCCCGACCCTGGACGACGCCACCGCCGAGCAGGCGCCCCTGCTGGGCCGGCTGCTGCTGGCCGCGGCCGAGTACGCCCGCCGCGAAGGGCTGGCGCAGGACGGCTACCGGGTGGTGATGAACTGCCGCGAACACGCCGGGCAGACCGTGTTCCACATCCACCTGCACCTGCTGGCCGGCGCGCCGCTGGGGCACTTCGGCACGCCCTGAGGACTGCGCTTCATCAGACCGCACATGCGCGAACGCCGCCCGGAGGCGGCGTCGGCGGTCCAGTGGTGTTGGCGTTCCCTCGGGCTTACCAGCCCCACCACGGGCTCCAGTACGGACGGCCCCAGTACGGATACGGATACGCCCGCGGCGCGACCACTTCGACCTCGCGCACCTCCGGCCACAAATAGACGATGTCGGCGGCCACCAGGGGCAGGCGATAGTCGTACTCGCCGATGCGTACGCTGTCGGTGCCCTCGATCCGGCCGACGAAGGTCACGTCGCGGCCCGGGGTGAACACCGCCGGGTCGTAGAAGCCGGCGCGGCAGGCGATGAAGCGGCCCTGGCTGGCGTCGGCCGAGCCGCTGTCCGGGCGGCCGCTGGCGTTGAGCGGCATGCCCACCATCTGGAAGCAGGTGCGGTCCTGCTTGGGCTGGGTCTCGACGATGCGGCCGCCCCAGCGCACGGTGGCGCCGGCCTGCGGCGCGGCCACCGCCTGCTGCGGGGTGACCGTGGGGAACGCGCCCTGCAGGGGCTGGGGCGCGGTGGCGCAGGCGCCGAGCAGCGCGGCGCCGGCGGTGAGCACAAGGATGCGGAACGGGTTGCGCACAGACATGACGGCCTCCGGAAGTTCAGGGGCGGTGACGCCGCAGGTCGTGCAGCAGCCGGCGCGTTCCCCTGTCGTCGCCAGCGTATCGCGCATCGGCGAAACGCTGGCTGAGCGCGAGCAGCTCAGCGCCGCCGCTCGGGTGGGCGGCGGCTGCACGCCTGGCCCAGGCCAGGGCCGGCTCGTGTCCGGCCCGGCCCAGGCCGATCCGGGCGTAGCGACGGCACAGCCGGTGCCAGGCGCGCAGCAGGGGATCGTGTTCCCGCTCGCCGCGCGACAGCAGCCAGATCATCCCGGCCAGGGCCAGGCCGGCCAGCGCGGCGAACAGGCCCAGCAGCTGCGACGGCTGCAGGTGCTGCAGCCCCAGCGGGCTCAGCAGGGCCTGCTGGCGGCTGGCGTCGAAGCCCAGCACCAGGTCGTTCCAGCCGCGGCGCAGCCAGTCGGTGAGGTCGCCGAAGCTGTCCAGGCGCAGCAGCTGCGCGCCGCCGGCGGCGCGGGCGGCGCTGCTGCGCTGCTCGAGGGTGTCGTAGATGCGCTCGGGCGCGACCGCGGCGGTGGGGTCGACCCGCACCCAGCCGCGGCCCTCCAGCCAGACCTCGACCCAGGCGTGGGCGTCCATCCGCCGCACCACCCAGTAGCCGCCGAACGGATTGGGATAGCCGCCGGCGTAGCCGGTCACCACCCGCGCCGGGATCCCGGCTGCGCGCATCAGCACGGTGTAGGCCGAGCTGAAGTGCTCGCAGTAACCCAGCTTGGTGCCGAACAGGAAATCGTCGACCGCGTCGCGTCCGGGCAGGGGCACGTCCAGGGTGTAGCCGAACTCGGCGCGGATCCAGGCCAGGGCGCGCTCGACGATGGCTATGTCGTCGTCGCCGGCCTCCTGGCGCCACTGCCGGCCCAGGGCCAGGGTGCGCGGGTTCATGCCCGGCGGCAGGTCGAGGGCGACCGTGCGCAGGGTCGGGCGCAGCTGCGGCTCGAACGGGGCCGGCGGCGAGGAACGCAGCCGCCAGCGGCTGGCGGAGGCCAGCGGTTTGTCGGCGGTGAGCGAGCGGTCGAAGCCCAGCCGGGCGCCCTCCGGCGCCGCCAACGGCAGGTCCAGTGCGACCAGCTGGCGGCGGTCGGTGGCCTCCATCTCGATCTCGTAGCTCCAGGTCGTGGCCAGCGCGGCCACTTCCGGCGGCGGCAGGCCCTCCAGCCGGCGCGAGCGGGTCCAGCTGCGGCCGTCGAAGTTCCACAGCACCGGTCCGCGCCAGTACAGCTGTTCGGCCGCTGGCACCGGGCCGTCGAAGGTGACCCGCAGGGCCGGGCTGTCGTCGCTCATCAAGTCGGCCCAGCCGCCCGGTTCCATGCTGTCGGACAGCCCGGGGCGGGCGAGCGCGCGTTCGGGCACGCCCCACAACGGCGAGCCCAGGCGCGGGAACAGCCAGAAAGCGGCCAGGGTCAGCGGCAGGCCCAGGGCGACCAGGCGCGCGGTCACGCCCAGGCGCTGGCGCAGGGGCAGGGGTGCGGCGCCGCTTTCGGCATCGGCCAGGCGCTGCAGGGTGAGCAGGGCGGCCAGCGCCGCGGCCAGGCCCAGCACCATCACCATCGGTCCCTGGTCGAGCAGGAAGGCGGCGAACGGCGCGAACAGCGAGAACCCGAGCAGGCTGCGCGCGTCGCGCAGGGTGTGCGCTTCGGCCGGTTTGATCGCCAGCATCGCCGCCAGCAGGGCGCAGCCGGTGTCGCGGCCGAAGCGGGTACCCAGGGTCGCGAACACCGCCGCCAGCATGGCCAGGGTCAGCAGCAGCCGCAGCCAGCCCGGCAGGGCCTGCCGCCAGGACAGCGCGGCCACGGCCAGGGCGCTGAGGCCGAAGCCGATGGACAGGGTCGGCGGCAGGATCAGCAGCAAGGGCAGCAGGGCCAGCGCGGCGGTGGCCAGGGCCCAGCCGCGGCTGGCGGCATCGAGTGGCGGCGGGGGCATGGCGGCCATGGCTCAGCCCTCCGGCAGCACGGCCAGCGCGCGCAGGCAGGCGTGGCGGTGGTCGGGTCCGCGGCCGGGGCCCAGTTCCGCCTGCCCGGGCAGGCGCAGGCGCCAGCGGCGGCCCCCGCGTTCGGCCTGGTCGACCCAGGCGGCCAGGCGTGCGATCCGGCGTTCCCACGGCAGCGGCGCCAGCGCCTGCCAGTCCAGGACCACGTCCAGGCCCTGGCTGCGCTCGAACTCGCGCACCACCAGGCTGTCGCGGCGGGCGCTGTGCTTCCAGGCGATGGTCCGCGGCGGGTCGCCGGCGCGGTAGGCGCGCAGCTGGTGCGGCTCGTCGCCGAGCGGGTGCGGCCGGCTATGGCTGGCCTGGCCTCCGCTTTCCGGCAACGCCGGCGGATGGGCCTCGGCGCGCGGGTAGACCAGCAGCGGCTGGCGCGGCCAGGTCCGCGACCAGCCGCGGGCCAGGCCCAGCGGCTGGGGGGTCGACAGGCGGATGCGGCCCGGCTCCAGCCAGCCGCGGCGCCGGGGGGGCAGGGCCAGGGTGAACTCGGCGCGGCCGTCCTCGCCGGTGGCGGCGCGGTCGCTGGCTTCGTCCAGGTCGGCGCGCAGCCCGCGGCGGCGGCGGCCGTCGGCGGTGGCCAACGCCAGGCGCAGCTGCAAGGGCTCGCCGGCGGCGACCGGTTCGGCCGACACCGCCTCCACCCGCAGGCCCGACAGTTGCAGGTGGGTGGCGATCAGGCTGGCCAGCCCGGCCGCGCCCAGCAAAAGGGCCAGCAGAAGCGCGGGATTGTTGTTGTAGTTCAGCGCGCCCAGGACCATGGCCATGACCAGGGCGCCGTAGAACAGGCCGAACGGAGTGGGCAGGACGTAGACCCGGCGGCGGCCGATCGTCACCGGCAGCGGCTCGGGCGCGCGCGGCCGCTCCAGCGCGTGCATCCGCGCCACGAGCCGGCGCAGGGCCGCCCGCATCAGTCCACCGGCACCGCGTGCAGCACCGCCTTGGCCAGGGCCGCGCCGGAACCGGCCTCGGCCTCGGCCACCAGGCGGTGCGCGGCGACCGCGATGAACAGCGCCTGCACGTCCTCGGGCAGCACGTGGCCGCGGCCGAGCAGCAAGGCGTAGGCACGCGCGGCGCGCAAAAGCGCCAGGCCGGCGCGCGGTGACAGGCCCACGCGCAGTCCCGGGTGCTGGCGGCTGCGGGCAAGCAGGGCCTGCACGTAAGCCACCAATGCCTCGCTGGCGCGGACCTGCTCGACCGCGCGGCGCAAGGCGGCCACGTCGCCGTCGCCCAGCACCGGCAGGGCCTGGCCGATCAGTTCGCGGCGGTCGGCGCCGGTGAGCAGGGCGCGTTCGGACTCGGCGTTGGGATAGCCCAGGGAGAAGCGCAGCAGGAAGCGGTCCAGCTGCGAGTCCGGCAACGGGAAGGTGCCGGACAGGTCGACCGGGTTCTGGGTGGCGATCACGAAGAACGGATCGGGCAGGGCGTGGGTGATGCCGTCCACGGTCACCTGCTGCTCGGCCATCGCCTCCAGCAGCGCGCTCTGGGTGCGCGGTGGGGCGCGGTTGATCTCGTCGGCCAGCAGCACCTGGGTGAACACCGGGCCGGGGTGGAACTCGAAGCGGCGTGCGGTGGCGTCGTACACCGACACGCCCAGCACGTCGGCCGGGAGCAGGTCGGAGGTGAACTGCACGCGCTGGAACGACAGTCCCACGGTCGCGGCCAGCGCATGCGCCAGCGTCGTCTTGCCCAGGCCGGGCAGGTCCTCGATCAGCACGTGGCCGCCGGCGAGCAGGGCCACGAACGCCATGCGCACTTCCTGCGGCTTGCCCAGCACCAGCGAGTTGACCTGCTGCTGCGCGCGGGCGAGGGCGTCGCGCAGCGCGTCGGTTAGCATCGTTCCCTGAGTCTCGACGGTGTGCGCCATCGCGTGCCGGTCTGTTGGGGTCGTTCCGGAGTGTAGCGGGAATGGTGGAAGAGCAACGCGCGCGGCGCACGTTCATCGCGATCTGGACGCTGGCCTGCCTGGCCAAGCTGGTGGTCGCCGCGCGCCTGCCGCTGTTCGTCGACGAGGCTTTCTACTGGCAGGAGGGCCGGCATCTGGCCGCGGCCTATTCCGACCTGCCGGGCATGACCGCGTGGCTGGCGCGCCTGGGCGTGGCGGTCGGTGGCGAGCACGTGCTGGCGCTGCGGCTGCCGTTCCTGGTGCTGGGCGCCTTGCTGCCGTGGTGGGTGATGCGCACCGGGCGGCGCTGGTTCGGCGCGATCAACGGCTGGCACGCCGGCAGCCTGGCGGTGCTTTTGCCGCTGGTGGGCACGCTGGGGATCATGGCCCTGCCGGATGTGCCGCTGGCTTTCGCCACCGTGCTGTGCCTGCACGCCGGCGCGCGGCTGCTGCGCGAGGCCGGGCCGGCGCCCGCGCTGGAACTGGCCCTGGGCCTGGCCCTGGGCGCGCTGAGCCACTACCGCTTCGGCGGCGTGCTGGTGGCCGGCACGGTGGCGATGCTGTGGCTGCCGCAGGGACGGCGGCTCTGGCGCGACCCGCGGGTGCTGCTGGCGCTGACCGTCGGCGCGCTGGCCTGGGTGCCCTTGCTGCTGTGGAACCTGGAGAACGGCGAGGCCGGCCTGCGTTTCCAGCTGGTGGAGCGGCATCCGTGGGCGCTGCACGCCGGCGGCCTGGCGTTCCTGCCGGTGCAGGCCCTGCTGGCCACGCCGCCGCTGTTCCTGGCGATGCTGTGGGTGGCCTGGCGCAGCGTCCGGCCGCGGCGCGCGCTGCGGCCGCAATGGCGTTTCCTCGGCCTGTTCGGGGCGATCGCGGCGGCGGGCATCTTCGCCCTGGGCTTCCTCACCGACAGCGAGCGGGTCAGCTTCCACTGGCCGGTGCCGGCCTGGCTGGCCTTGCTGCCGGGCACGGCGGCCCTGCTCAACACCCGGGCACTGCGCTGGCGGCGCCCGGTCTGGGGCATCGCCGCGCTGGGGCTGGTCGCCGCGTTGGGATGGTGCCTGGCGGTGTCGACGCCTTCGCTGCGCGCGGCCAGCGCCGGCAGTAAGCACTACCCGCGCAATTTCGCCGGCTGGGCGCCGCTGGCCGCGGCGGTCGAGCGGGAGCTGGCGGCGATGCCGGCCGGTACCCGGCTGCTGGCCGGCGACTTCAAGGTGGGCGCGGAACTGGGTTTCGCCCTGGGCGATCCCGATCTGGCCGTGCTCGACCATCCGCTCAACCACGCCCACGGGCGGGCGCCGCAGTTGCGGCTGTGGGAGCTGCAGGCCGATGCGCCGCCCGCCGTGCCGACCCTGCTGGTGCTGGCGCCGGGGCACCTTTCGTTCAAGGACTGGCTCGATTACTACCAGGGCCTGTGCGCGCGCCTGGGACCCTTGCCGCCGGCACGCACGGTGATGGTGGACCACGGCGCGCAGCGGTTCCTGCTGCTGCGGCTGCCGGGCGGGGGCGCATCGGGCGCGGCGTGCGTGGCCCCGGCGCTGGCCTGGGTCGACCGGCCTTCGCCGGGCGCGGAGGTGCCCAGCCGCTTCGAGGTGGGCGGCTGGGCGTTCAAGGAAGGCGTCGGCCTGGCACGGGTGGAAGTCTTGCTCGACGGCGCGGTGGTGGCCGAAGCCGCGTACGGGGACGCGTACGACGTGTCGTCGGCGTTCCCGCGATCGCTCGACCCGCAGCAGCCGCATGTCGGCTTCCGCGCCGAGATCGACCTGCCGGCCAGCCAGGCCGGCCGCCGCTGGCTGGGCCTGCGCCTGCACGGCAACGACGGCAGCGTCGAGGACTGGCCGCAGCAGCCTGTGCGGATCGTCGCCGACCGCCCGGGCCAGTAACATGCGCGCCGGAACACGGGAGCCGCAATGCAGGAACTGATCGGGAACCGGGCCGCACCGCTGCGCATCGCCTTGCTGGTGCCGTGCCGCAACGAGGCGGCCACCGTGGCCGCCGTGGTGGCGGACTTCGCCACGAGCCTGCCGCAGGCGCGTTGCCACGTGTTCGACAATGCCTCCGACGACGGCACCGCCGCGATCGCCTGCGCCGCCGGGGCGCAGGTGCATCCGGTGGCCCTGCGCGGCAAGGGCAACGTGATCCGCCGCGCCTTCGCCGACGTCGAGGCCGACGTCTACCTGATGGTCGACGGCGACGCCACCTACGAGGCCGGTGCCGCGCCGGCGCTGGTGCGGCGCCTGCTCGACGAGGGCCTGGACATGGTGGTCGGCGCGCGCGTGGACCGCGAGCGCGCCGCCTACCGCGCCGGCCACCGCTTCGGCAACCGGCTGCTGACCCGCTGCGCCGGGCTGCTGTTCGGCGACAGTTTCGACGACATGCTTTCCGGCTACCGGGTGTTCTCGCGGCGCTACGTGAAGTCGTTCCCGGCGCACGCGGCCGGGTTCGAGATCGAGACCGAACTGGCGGTGCACGCCCTGCAGCTGCGCATGCCGGTGGCCGAGGTGCCCACCGCCTACGGCGTGCGCCCGGAGGGCTCGGCCAGCAAGCTCAACACCTGGCGCGACGGCCTGCGCATCCTCGGCACCATCGTCCGCCTGTTCAAGGCCGAGCGGCCGCTGCTGTTCTTCTCCCTGCTGTCCGCGGCCAGCCTCGCGCTGGCGCTGGTGCTGGCGGCGCCCCTGCTGGTGACCTACGCCCAGACCGGGCTGGTGCCGCGCTTCCCGACCGCGATCCTGTGCTCGGCGCTGGCTTTGCTGTCGGCCCTGGCGCTGGCCTGCGGCCTGATCCTGGACACGGTCACCCGTGGCCGGACCGAGGCCAAGCGCCTGGCCTATCTCGCCATTCCGGCCACGCGCGGGACGCTGGCGGCGACGCCGGACGACGATGCGGCCGGATTGCGGCCGGCGAGCGTGGCGGACGCCACCGGAACCGCGGCATGAACCTGGCGGACACGCCGGCGCGGCCGGGCATGGCCGCGCGCCTGCGTGCCGCGGCCGGGCGCGCGGCCGGTTTGCTGGAGCATGCGTTCGCCTTCCACTCGCGCGCCGGCGCGCGCCGGGCCACGGCCGCCGTCGCCGCGCTGGCGGCGCTGCTTTCCCTGCTGCGCGGCCAGGATGCGAACTGGGACCTGCGCAACTACCACCTGCACAACGCCTGGTCCTGGTTCGAGGGCCGGCTCGGCCTGGACCTGGCGCCGGCGCAGCTGCAGAGCTACTTCGCGCCCGGGCTGGACCTGCCGTACTACCTGCTGGTCCAGCACGCGCCCGCGCCGCTGGCCGGTGCGGTGCTCGGCGCGCTGCACGGGCTGGCGTTCGTGCCGCTGGCCTGGATCGCCTGGTGCCTGCTCGCCGCCGATCCGCACAGGGCGCGGCTGGCGCCGGTGCTGGCGCTGGCCGGGCTGGCCAGCGCGGTATTCCTGTCCGAGCTGGGCAACACCATGGGCGACAACAGCACCGCGCCGCTGGTGCTGGGCGCGCTGGCGCTGTGCCTGCCGGGCGAGCGCTGGCGCGCCGCGCGGGTGCTGGGCGCCGGCGCCCTGCTGGGCCTGGCGGTGGGGCTCAAGCTGACGAACGCGACCTACGCTGTCGCCCTGGGGCTGGCCGTGCTGGCCGCGCCGCGGCCCTGGCGCGAGCGGCTGGGCGCGGGCGCAGGCCTGACCGCGGCCACCGCGCTGGTGTTCGCGCTGGTCGCCGGTCCCTGGCTGTACCGGATCTGGAACGAGTTCGGCAATCCGCTGTTCCCGCAGTACAACGCCTGGTTCCAGGCGCCGCTGGCCGCGGCCGACGTCACCGGCGACATGCGCTGGCGTCCCCGCGACGCGGGCGAGATGCTGTGGTGGCCTTTGCTGTTCACCCTCGATCCGCACCGGGTCAGCGAGATCGCCTTGCCGCAGCTGGCGTGGGCGGCCCTGTACCTGGCCGCGCCTGCGGCCGTGGTTGCCTGGCTTGCGCGGCGCCGGCGTTCGTTAGCGGTTGCCGCGGCGCCGGATGCGGCCACGCGTATGGTCGCGGTGTTCTTCGTCGCCGGTTTCGTGCTGTGGATGCTGGTCTTCAGCATCCACCGCTACCTGGTGGTGCTGGAACTGCTGGCGCCCTTGCTGCTGTGGCGCCTGATGCAGGGCGCCTGGCCGGCTCCCGCCGGCCGGCGCCTGGCGCATGCGGCGGTGGCGGCCTGCGCCCTGGTCGCGCTGGCCGGCTGGAACGACTGGGGGCACGCGCGCTGGACATCGACCGCGTTCGCAGTGGAAAAGCCGGCGCGTCCGGCGCCGGCCACGGTGCTGCTGGTCGGCGACGAGCCGCATTCCTGGCGGCTGCCATTCCTGTGGAAGGAAGCGGCCTACGTCGGTGTCGCCAGCAATTTCCCCGAGTCGCCGGCGTACGCGGCAGCGGTGCGGGAGAGGCTGGCCGGAGGCGAGGCGCTGGCCTTGCTGGTGGCGCCGGCCGACGCGATGGCGGCCAGACTGCAGGCCAAGGACGGCAAGGCCGCGCGCTACAACCGCATCGCCGCATCGCTGTTGCTGGACCGCGGCGACTGCGCGCTGATGCGGCGGATGGCCGCGCGCAGTCGCAGCCTGGCCCTGCTTGAGCCCGCGCAGTCGCCGGGTGGGCGCTGCAGTTTCGCCCTGGAGGGCGCGGTGCAGCCCGGGGGGGACGCGCGCCAGGCGCACGAAACCGAAGTGCGCGGCCAGCTGGAGGCGATCGCGGCGCAGCTGGCGTCAACGTATGGACTGCGCCTGGATGCCGGCGCCTGCAGCCGCCACGACAGCCGGATCGGCGACGAGCATTTCCCCTACCGCCTGTGCCCGGTGGCGCTGGACCCGGGCGCGCAGCCGCGCTGAGGCGGCTCAGGGCACGGCGTAGCCGGCTTCGCGCAGCAGCCCGGCCAGGGCGATCAGCGGCAGCCCGACCAGGGCGGTCGGGTCCTGTGATTCGATCGCCTCGAACAGGGCGATGCCAAGGCCTTCGCACTTGAAGCTGCCGGCGCAGTCGAACGGCTGCTCGGCATCGACGTAGCGCTCGATCTCGGCCGCGGCCAGGGCGCGGAAGCGGACCCGGGTCAGGTCGATCGCCAGCAGCTCGTGCGCGCCCCGGCGCAGGCTGACGGCGGTGTGGAAGTGCACGGCGCGCCCGCCCATGGCCGCCAGCTGGGCGATCGCGGCCTCGCGGCCGCCGGGCTTGCCCAGGACCCGCCCGTCCAGGTCGGCGGCCTGGTCCGAACCGATCACCCAGGCGTCGGGATGGCGGCCGGCGACCGCGTCGGCCTTGGCCCGGGCCAGGCGCCGCACCAGCTGGGCCGGGCTTTCCCCGCGCAGGGGCGCCTCGTCGACCTCGGGGCGGGCGCAGTCGAAGGGCAGGCGCAGGCGCTGCAGCAGCTCGCGGCGGTAGGGGGAGGTGGAGGCCAGGATCAGCATGGCACGGCCGGTTCGGGGGCGGGACAGTGTCGGCGCCGGCGCCGCAGCGGGCAAATCCGGTGGCCGCGGTCATAAGCGGGTTTGACAGGGGACGGGGCGGTCCTTAACATTCAGCGGCTTATGTCCGCAGGTGCGTCCGTCGTGCAGGTCCCCGAAACGCTGGATGCCTGGAGGATGGTCGCCGCGAGGCGGCAGTTTGAAGGGCGCGTGCCGCTGTCGGCGCTGACCCGGCTGGAGCCCAGCCTCGCCGATGCCGATGGCGAGTGCCGCTTCACGCTGGAGTTCGGCCAGGACCCGCTGCAGGTGCCCTTCGTCGAACTGGCGATCGAGACGGGCCTGCCGCTGGTGTGCCAGCGCAGCCTGGAGCGGTTCGTGTTCCCGGTGAAGACCGTGCAGAGGCTCGGCCTGATCCGCGACGAGGCCGAGGAGGCCGCGTTGCCGCCGGGCTACGAGCCCTTGCTGGTGCCCGAGGACGGCCAGCTGCGTCCGCTCGACCTGGTCGAGGACGAGCTGGTGCTGGCGTTGCCGGTGGTCCCGGTGGCGCCGGACAGCGACCCGGTCGAACGCACCTGTTCGGCCAGCGAGGAAGAACAGCAGGCGGCCAGCCCATTCGCGGCGCTGGCATCGCTGAAGAAGCAGTAGGACGGCCGCGCCGCCGATGCAGGCGCCCTGGAACGGCACCGGCGGGTGGCTTGCAGGTCCAACCACACAACGCAATTCAACCGAGTTTGGAGCAATCCCATGGCTGTGCAGAAATCCCGAGTCACCCCGTCCCGCCGTGGCCAGCGCCGTTCGCACGACGCGCTGACCGCCAAGCAGCTGGCGACCGACCCGACCAGCGGCGAGACCCACCTGCGCCACCACGTGACCGCCGACGGCTACTACCGCGGCAAGAAGGTCATCGCCAGCAAGACCTCGGCGGTCGAGGAAGACTGAGCCCGGTTCCGGCGCGCGCGCAGGGCCGCGCGCGCCGCGTGATCGGGTATTCGTCCGGCTCCCGCGGGGGCCTTCAGCGGGAGTGCGCATGAGCGAGCGGATCTATTCGCGCATCGCCGGAACCGGCAGCTACCTGCCGGAGAAGGTGGTGACCAACGACGACCTGGCCAAGGTGGTCGACACCAGCGACGAATGGATCCGTACGCGCACCGGCATCCGCGAGCGGCGCATCGCCGCCGAGGGTGAGAACACCAGCGACCTGGGCTACCGGGCCGCGCTGAAGGCGATCGAGGCCGCCGGCATCGACGCCTCCGAGATCGACCTGATCGTGGTCGGCACCACCACGCCCGACGTGGTGTTCCCGTCGGTGGCCTGCCTGATCCAGCAGAAGCTGGGGATCGCCGGCTGCGCCGCGTTCGACGTCAATGCAGCCTGCTCGGGCTTCGTGTTCGCGCTGAGCGTGGCCGACAAGTTCGTGGCCGCCGGGGCGGCGAAGACCGCGCTGGTGGTCGGCGCCGAGACCCTGACCCGGATCGTGGACTGGAACGACCGCACCACCTGCGTGCTGTTCGGCGATGGCGCCGGCGCGGTGGTGCTCAAGGCCGACGCCGAGACCGGCATCCTGTCCACGCACCTGCATGCCGACGGCAGCAAGAAGGATCTTCTGTGCTGTCCGGCCGGCGTCTCCAGCGGCTTCAAGCCGGAGGAGGCCAACGGCGGCGTGCGCATCCTCATGTCCGGCAACGAGGTGTTCAAGCACGCGGTCAAGGCCTTGGACGGGGTGGTCGACGAGACCCTGGACGCCAACGGCCTGGGCCGCGGCGACCTGGACTGGCTGATCCCGCACCAGGCCAACCTGCGCATCATCGAAGCCACGGCCAAGCGTCTGGACATGCCGATGGAGCGGGTGGTGGTCACCGTCGACCGCCATGGCAACACCTCGGCCGGTTCGGTGCCGCTGGCACTGGACGAGGCGGTGCGCTCGGGCCGCGTGCAGCGCGGCCAGCTGCTGCTGCTGGAAGCCTTCGGCGGCGGCTTCACCTGGGGCTCGGCGCTGCTGCGCTACTGACCGGCCGCCCGCGTCGTCGCGGGCCGCGCAACCGCCCCGGAATTTTCGTCGCAGGATTTCCGCAGCAGGACATCGCCTGACGCGCACGTGGCGTCCGGCTCCGCATCTTGAGGACCGAGCACATGGACGTCCGCTTCCTTTCCGCGCACGAGTTCGACAAGGTCTACTTCTATTGCTGGATCACCGGCGCGGTGCTGCTGGCGATCGTGGTGCTGATCCTGTCCCGGATCGGCCAGGAACCGGTGCGCGACCTGCTGCTGGTCAGCGGCCTGGTGTCGCCCCTTGTCGTGCGGTTCGTCATCGAGTTGCGGCGCCTGCTGCGTTCCGGCCCGGCGTTCATCCACCAGGACCAGCTCTTCATCGTCAAGGGCGACAGCCGCCGCCAGGTCGCGCTGTCGAGCATCCACTCGGCGAAGTCCAGCCACAGCATCTTCATGGTCCGCCGCTACCGTTCCTGGTCCGACCACATCGCCTTCCTGGAAATCCCCCTGGCCAACGGCCAGCGCGTGGGCACGCTGGTGGACAGCGCGATGTTCGAGTCGCCCGCCGGCAAGGAAAGCCTGGCCGGGCTGCGCGCAGCGGTCAGCGCCGCCCGGGCTGCCAGTGCCGCGGCGCGGACGGCCGCTGCCTGATCCGGTGCATGCGGTAGCGCGTGCCGCTGCCGCCGTCGTCGATCCCGGTGACGCGCGCTTCGCGCCGATGCCCTGATCCGGCAACGCCGGCCGCGTGCATACGCGCCAGTACAGACGCCGGTGACCATTCGCACGTATCATCCGCGCTTACTTTCGAGGCTCCATCGACCGCGTGACCGATCCGACGCTCGCTTTCGTTTTTCCAGGTCAGGGCTCCCAGTCCGTGGGCATGCTGGCCGAACTGGCGCAACGCCACCCGCAGGTCCGCGAGACCTTTTCCGAAGCCTCCGCCGGCGCCGGCGTCGACCTGTGGGCCCTGGCCCAGGGCGGCCCGGAAGACGACCTCAACCGTACCGAGTTCACCCAGCCGGCACTGCTGGCCGCGGGCGTGGCGGTGTGGCGTGCCTGGCAGGCGCAGGGCGGGGCGCAGCCGTCGCTGCTGGCCGGCCACAGCCTGGGCGAATACACCGCGCTGGTCGCCGCCGGTGCGCTTTCGGTGGAAAACGGTGCGCGCCTGGTGCGCCTGCGCGGGCAGCTGATGCAGGACGCCGCGCCCGCCGGCACCGGCGCCATGGCCGCCGTGCTCGGCGCCGAGGATGCGCTGGTGCAGGACGTGTGCACCGAAGCCTCCGGCGACCAGGTCGTGGTCCCGGCCAACTTCAACTCTCCCGGCCAGATCGTCATCGGCGGCCACGCCGCGGCGGTGGACCGCGCGCTGGCGCTGCTGTCCGAGCGCGGGGTGCGCAAGGCGGTCAAGCTCGCCGTCAGCGTGCCTTCGCATACCCCGTTGATGCGCGATGCCGCCCAGCGCCTGGCCACGGCGATGGACGGGCTGTCCTGGCAGCGCCCGTCGCTGCCGGTGGTGCAGAACGTGGACGCGCAGGCGCACGACGACGTGGCGGCCATCCGCGATGCGCTGGTGCGCCAGCTCTACCTGCCGGTGCAGTGGACCGGCTGCGTGCAGGCCCTGGCCGGCCGCGGTGCCACCCGCATCGCCGAATGCGGCCCCGGCAAGGTGCTGGCCGGCCTGGTCAAGCGCGTCGACAAGTCGCTTGACGCGCGCGCGATCGGCGCACCGGCCGACTTCGACGCCGCGCTGGCCGACTGGCGCTGATCCTTCCCCGATGCGGACGGCGCCCGGCGCCACGCATCCCGACGAACGAACCACGAGGTCCCAGATGAGCACCCCGACCCCGAACACCCTGCCGCTGGCGGGCGAGATCGCGCTGGTCACCGGCGCCAGCCGTGGCATCGGCGCGGCCATCGCCGACGAGCTCGCCGCCCGCGGCGCGACCGTCATCGGCACCGCCACCAGCGACGCCGGCGCCGAGGCGATCGGCGCGCGCCTGGCCGGCAAGGGTGGCCACGGCCGCCGGCTGGACGTCACCGACGCGGCCGCGGTCGAGGCCCTGGTCGATGCTATCGGCAAGGAATTCGGCGCGGTCTCGATCCTGGTCAACAACGCCGGCATCACCCGCGACAACCTGCTGATACGGATGAAGGAAGAGGACTGGCAGGCGATCCTGGACACCAACCTGACCAGCGTCTACCGCACCTCCAAGGCGGTGATGCGCGGGATGATGAAGGCGCGCAAGGGCCGGATCGTCAACATCGCCTCGGTGATCGGCGCCACCGGCAACGCCGGCCAGGCCAACTACGCCGCGGCCAAGGCCGGGATCATCGCCTTCAGCAAGTCGCTGGCCAAGGAGATCGGCAGCCGCGGAGTCACCGTCAATGTGGTGGCCCCCGGTTTCATCGACACCGACATGACCCGCGAGCTGCCCGAGGACGCCAGGAACGCGATGCTCGGCCAGATCGCCCTGGGCCGCTTCGGCGAGCCGGCCGACATCGCCCGCGCGGTGGCGTTCCTGGCCGGCCCGGAAGCCGCCTACATCACCGGTGAGACCCTGCACGTGAACGGCGGCATGTACATGGCCTGAGGGCCGCGCGCGTTCGTCCACGTCATGCAATCCAGGATTTCAAAAGCTGCGTAAGCTTTTGATCCGGCTGCGATTGCGGGCAGGTGCCCGCGACCGCGGCTTTTGACTACACTATCCGCCTTGTTGGAAAGTGAGCCCCCGCCGGCGCGCATGCGCCGGCCCGATCTACAACCACTCCGCCTGGAGCAGAGGAACCCATGAGCACCATCGAAGAGCGCGTCAAGAAAATCGTCGTCGAACAGCTCGGCGTTAAGGAAGAAGAAGTCACCAACAGCGCCTCGTTCGTCGACGACCTGGGCGCCGACTCGCTCGACACCGTCGAGCTGGTGATGGCCCTCGAGGAAGAGTTCGAGTGCGAGATCCCGGACGAGGAAGCCGAGAAGATCACTTCGGTCCAGCAGGCGATCGACTACATCAAGGCCCACGTCAAGAGCTGACGCAGGCCGCGACCGCGGGCCCGGCACCGTCCGGCCCGCGGCGATACATTCCGCCGGGGCCGCTATTGCGGCCCCGTGTGCGTCCGGCGCCGCCATTGCGGCCCGTGCGCGTCCAGGGCCGCACATGGCGGCCTTGGAGCGAACCATGAACACCAGGAGCCGCCAATGAGCCAGCGTCGTCGCGTCGTCGTCACCGGCATGGGCATGGTCTCGCCGCTGGGCAATGACATGGCCAGCAGCTGGGACGGGATCGTCAACGGCCGTTCGGGCATCGGCGAGGTCACCTCGTTCGACGCCTCGTCCTTCGCCACCCGCATCTGCGGCGAGGTGCGCGGGCTGGACATCGCCCGGTACGTCAATCCGAAGGACGCCAAGAAGATGGATCCGTTCATCCACTACGGGATGGCGGCTTCGCTGATGGCGCTGGAGGACTCGGGGCTGGAGATCACCGAAGCCAACGCCGAGCGCGTGGGCGCGATCATCGGCTCGGGCATCGGCGGCATCCTCGGCATCGAGCAGCAGACCGAGAAGTACGTCGAGGGCGGTCCGCGCAAGATCTCGCCGTTCTACATCCCCAGCACCATCATCAACATGCTGCCGGGGCACCTGAGCATCATGAAGGGGCTCAAGGGCCCGGGCTTCTCCGCGGTCTCCGCCTGCGCCACCTCGAACCACTCGATCGGTATGGCCATGCGCATGATCCAGTACGGCGACGCCGACGTGATGGTCGCCGGCGGCGCCGAGCGCGGCTCCTCGCCGACCTCGATGGGCGGGTTCTGCTCGATGAAGGCCATGTCCACCCGCAACGACGACCCGGCCCGCGCCTCGCGGCCGTGGGACAAGGACCGCGATGGCTTCGTCATGGGCGACGGCGCCGGGATCCTGGTGATCGAGGAATACGAGCACGCCAAGGCCCGCGGCGCGCGCATCTACTGCGAGCTGGCCGGCTTCGGCGCCAGCACCGACGCCTTCCACATGACCGCGCCCAGCGAGGACGGCTCCGGCCCGGCGCGCTGCATGGCGATGGCGCTGAAGGACGCCGGGGTGAACGTCGACCAGGTCGACTACCTCAACGCTCACGGCACCTCCACGCCGCTTGGCGACGTGGCCGAGACCCTGGCGATGAAGCGCGCCTTCGGCGACCACGCGTACAAAATGATGGTCAGCTCGACCAAGTCGATGACCGGCCACCTGCTCGGCGCGGCCGGCGGCGTGGAGGCGATCTTCTCGGTCCTGGCCCTGCGCGACGACATCGTCCCGCCGACCATCAACCTGGACGAGCCGGGCGAGGGCTGCGACCTGGACTACGTGCCCAACGTGGCCCGGCAAAAGCGGATCGACGTGGCCCTGTCCAACGGCTTCGGCTTCGGCGGCACCAACGGCACCCTGGTGTTCCGGCGGATCTGAGCCATCCTTGCGGCGGCCGGGTCGCCGGTCCGCCGCCGGCACGCCCTCGCCAGGGGTGACGGGTGCGGCGGGTGCGGTGACCCGTGTCTTCGCAACCTTCCGCACCACGCCCGCCGCAGGACGCAGGCTGCTCCCCCATCCTTTGCCCGCCGACACCGACCTGCTGGCCCTGCACCGGCAGGCGCCGGCGCGCTATCCGCTGCTGATGGAGTCGGTCGCCGCCGGCACCGTGCAGGGTCGCTGGGACCTTTTGCTGGTCGCCAGCGGCGGCGGCCTGCGCCTGGATGCCGACGGCGTCACCCGCGACCTGGACGGGCAGGCGCAGGCCGGCACCTTCCTGCAGGCGTTGGACGCGCAGTGGACCGCGGCCAGGCAGCAGGCCGAGGAACCGCGCTGGCCGTTCCACGGCGGCTGGGCTCTTTCGCTGGACTACGAACTGGCGGCGCAGGTCGAACCGGTCCTGCGGCTGCCGGCGCGCGCGTCCGGAGGCCGGCCGCAGGCGCTGGCCCTGCGCTGCCCGGCGGCGGTGCTGCGCGACCGCGCCAGCGGCGAATGCGTGGCGGTGGCCGAGGCCGGCCAGGACGCGCTGCTGCGCCGCGTGCTCGACGACCTGCGCGCCAGCGCCGCACTGGTGCCGCTGCCGGCCTGGCAGCCGCCGCGCGAGATCCTCGAGGACCCGCCGCAGCGTTTCGTCGCCGGGGTCGAGCGGATCCTCGATTACCTGCGCGCCGGCGACGTGTTCCAGGTCAACCTGTCGCGCGCCTGGCGGGCGGTCTTCGACGCACCGCTGGATCCGGCTTCTTTGTACGCGCGCCTGCGCCGGGCCAATCCGGCGCCGTTCGCCGGACTGTTCGCCGGCGACGGCTGGGCGGTGGCCAGCTCCTCGCCCGAGCGCCTGGTCTCGGTGCGGGGCAGGGTGGTGGAGCCCCGGCCAATCGCCGGCACCCGCCCGCGCTTTCCCGGCGACGACGACGCGGCGCGGATCCGCGAGCTGGTCGGCCATCCCAAGGAGCGCGCCGAGCACGTGATGCTGATCGACCTGGAGCGGAATGATCTTGGCCGGGTCTGCGCGCCGGGCAGCGTCCAGGTGGACGAGCTGATGACGGTGGAGAGCTACGCCCACGTCCACCACATCGTCAGCAACGTGCGCGGCCTGCTGCGCGAGGGCGCCACCCCGGGCGAGGTGATCGCCGCGGTGTTCCCCGGCGGCACCATCACCGGCTGCCCCAAGGTGCGCTGCATGCAGATCATCGCCGAGCTGGAGCAGGTCCCGCGCGGCGCCTACACCGGCGCGATCGGCTGGCTCGGCCGCGACGGCGACCTGGACCTGAACATCCTGATCCGCAGCGCGGAAGTGCTGGGCCGTGAGGCACTGTTCCGCACCGGCGCCGGGATCGTGTTCGATTCGGTGCCGGCGCGCGAGCTGGACGAGACCCGGGCCAAGGCCCGCGGCCTGCTGCGCGCGCTGGAGCCGGAGGCGTGAGCGCGCGGGAAGGCGGGCGCGCCGTCCGGCCGCGGTATCCTGAGCGGCATCGTGACTGACGGGGTGGACGTGGCTGGCCGATTCAAGCGCGCGCTGAAGACGACCGTGTTGCTGCTGTGCGTGCTTTTGCTGGCCGCCGCCGCGGTGGCCGGCTGGGGCTGGAGCCGCTACCAGCGCTTCGCCGACGCTCCGGCGGTGCCGGCGCAGGCCGAGGGCGCCGTCGGTGCCGCCGAAGTGCCGGCGAGCCTGCGGATCGAGCGCGGCGACGGCTTCGCCGCGGTGCTGCGCAAGCTGCGCGCGGCCGGGGTGCAGGCCGGCCACGACCTGGAATGGCGGCTGCTGGCACGGCAGATGGATGCGGCCGGCCGGCTCAAGGTCGGCGAGTACGCGCTGGAGCCGGGGATGAGCCCGCGCATCCTTTTGCAGCGCATGCGCGACGGCCGCGTGATCCACTACCGGGTGACCCTGGTCGAAGGCTGGAACTTCCGCCAGCTGCGCGCCGCCCTGGCCGCGGCCGATCCGCTCGAGCACGAGACCGGCGAACTGGACGATGCCGCGCTGATGGCCGCGCTCGGCCATCCCGGCCAGCATCCGGAAGGCCGCTTCCTGCCCGAGACCTACCTGTACCAGCGCGGCGACAGCGACCTGGACGTGCTGCGCCGTGCCCACGCGGCGATGGAGCAGGCGCTGGCCCAGGCTTGGGAGGCGCGCGCGGCCGACGTGCCGCTGAAGTCGCCCGAGGAAGCGCTGGTGCTGGCCTCGATCGTGGAGAAGGAGACCGGCCAGGCGCACGAGCGCCCGCAGATCGCCGGGGTGTTCGCCCGCCGGCTGCGCAAGGGCATGTTGCTGCAGACTGATCCCACCGTGATCTACGGCCTGGGCAGCGCCTACGACGGCAACATCCGCAAGCGCGACTTGACCACCGATACCCCGTACAACACCTACACCCGCGCCGGCCTGCCGCCGACCCCGATCGCCATGCCTGGCCGCGCCGCCCTGCAGGCAGCGGTGAATCCGGCCGCGGGCGATGCCCTGTACTTCGTCGCCCGCAACGACGGCAGCCACATCTTCTCGGCCACCTATGCCGAGCACGACGCCGCGGTGGACTGCTACCAGCGCCGCCGCAACTGCCGCGCCGGACACGCCGCCGACGCATCCGCGCCGGACGCGCCTGGCCCGGAGGCGCGGCGGTGAGCGTGCCCGGCGCCCTGCCGCGGCATCCGCGCCTGGTCAGCCTGGAAGGCGGCGAGGGCGCGGGCAAGAGCACCGCGCTGGCGGCGGTGCGCGACCTGATCACCGGCCGTGGCCACGAGGTGGTGCTGACCCGCGAACCCGGCGGCACGCCGCTGGCCGAGCGCATCCGCGAGCTTTTGCTCGGCGGCCGCGACGGCCTGCGCGACGGCGCGACCGACGCCGAGCCGCTGGCCGCCGAGACCGAACTGCTGCTGATGTTCGCCGCCCGCGCCCAGCACGTGCGCCAGGTCGTGCAGCCGGCCCTGCGCCGCGGCGCCTACGTGGTCAGCGACCGCTTCACCGATTCCAGCTACGCCTACCAGGGCGAGGGCCGCGGCCTGGACCGCGCCTGGATCGCCGACCTGGAGCGGCGCGCGGTCGGGTTGCAGCCGGGCCTGACCCTGCTGCTCGACCTGGACGTGCGCGAAGGCCGCGCCCGCACCGCCGGCCGCGACCTGTGGCCGGACCGGATCGAGAGCGAGCAGGACGATTTCTTCGAACGCGTGCGCCTGGGGTTCCGCCGCCGCGCCGAGGCCGAGCCGGAGCGCTTCCGGGTGATCGACGCGGCCCAGCCGCCGCAGGCGGTCGGCACGGCGGTGGCCGCCGCGGTCGCGCGCTGGCTGGACGGCCAGCAGGGGCGGCCGTGAGCCGGACGGACTTCGCGCCCTGGCAACGGCGCGTGTACGAGCAGGCGGTGGCCGCGCTGGATTCCGGGCGCATGGGCCACGCCCTTTTGCTGTGCGGTCCGGCCGGGCTGGGCAAGCGCGCGGTGGCCGAGGCCCTGGCCCAGTACGTGCTGTGCCAGGCGCGCGCGGGCGGTGAGCCCTGCGGCCGTTGCCGCAGCTGCCAGCTGTTCGGCGTGCGCGCCCAGCGCGATCCGGTCGAGACCCGACCGGACGGCTCGCTGGCCCAGCCGCACGGCCACAGCGCCCATCCGGACCTGGTGTTCGTCGGCTACGAGTGGCGGCTGAAGCCGGCCCCGCCGCGGATGCGCACCGAGATCGTGATCGAGCAGATGCGCCAGCTGTCCGAACGGCTGGAGGTGTCGGCCGGGTTCGAGTCGCGGATTGCGCTGGTCGATCCGGCCGACGCGGTCAACTACCAAGCCTGGAACGCGATCCTCAAGACCCTGGAGGAGCCGTTGCCCGGGCGCTACCTGTGGCTGGTCTGCGCCAGCCCGGCGCGGCTGCCGGCGACCATCCGCAGCCGCTGCCAGCGCCTGGAGATGCGCCTGCCGCCGCGCGAGGAGGCGCTGGCCTGGCTGCACAGACACGGCCATGCGGCCGAAGCGGCGGCCGAGGCGCTGGAGGCCGCGCGCGGCCATCCCGGGCTGGCCGACGCCTGGCTGCGCGGCGACGGCCTGGCCCTGCGCCGGCAGGTCGCGGCCGACCTCGGCGCGATCGCCGGAGGCCGCGCCGATCCGCTGGAGACCGCCCAGCGCTGGAGCGGCGGCGAGGACGGCGACGAACGCTTGCGCCACGCCGCCGAGCACGCGGTGTCCGAGGCCGCCGGCTTGACCGATCCGGCCCGATTGCACAAGCTGGCGACGTGGTTCGACGCCGCCAACCGCGCCCGCGACCTGTTGCGGAGCACGGTCCGCGCGGACCTGGTGATGGCCGACCTGTTGCTGGCCTGGCGCGACGCCGCGCGTGGTGGATCCGGCGCAAGTGGACAGGCAAGAGGGGACAACCGATGAGTGCTGCGAGCGGGCGCCAGGGCATCCTGTCGCTGGCGGTCAAGGACAAGGCCGCGCTTTACAACGCCTACATGCCGTACATCAAGCATGGCGGCATCTTCGTGCCCACGCCCAAGCGCTATTTCCTCGGCGACGAGGTGTTCCTTCTGCTGACCCTGCCCGATTCCAGCGACCGCCTGCCGATCGCCGGCAAGGTGGTGTGGGTCACCCCGGCCGGCGCCCAGGGCAACCGCACCGCCGGGATCGGCGTGCAGTTCCCGGAAGGCAGCGACGGCGAGGCGGTGAAGAACCGGATCGAGACCCTGCTGGCCGGCACCCTCAACGCGGACAAGCCGACCCAGACCATGTGAGCCGGCGGGCCGTGCGGCCCGCCGCTCTGCAATCGTACGAACCGCCGGTCCTCCGGTCCGCCGGTTACGGAGGATGCGATGCGCGCTGTACCCCGCCCGAGCCGTCGCCCGTGGGCACGGCTGTCGTCCCTGGCGTTGCCATGCGTCGTGCTGTCGTGCACGGTCCTGCCAGGCATCGGCCTGGCCGCCCAGTCCACGCCGCGTGCCGCCACCGCCGCACCCTCTGAGGTTGCTGCGGCCGCGGTGCCGCGGAGCGTGCGCCTGCAGGGCGCCGGCGTGGAACTTGAGATCGCCCCGCGCCTGGGCGGGCGCGTGCTGCACCTGTCGCTGCCGGGCGAACCGAACCTGATCAAGGCCGGCACCGCCGCGCTGGCCGCCCAGCCCGAGCCGAAGCCCAGCGCCACCGGCGAGAACATTCCCTATCTGGGCCACGAGGTCTGGGTCGGACCGCAGGGCGACTGGTGGCGCTTCCAGACCGTCAATGCCGCCCGCCGCAAGGCCGCCGCGCAGTGGCCGCCGGATCCGTGGCTGGCGCACGCGCCGGCGCGGGTGGTCGAGCAGGACGAGGCACGCCTGGTGCTGGAAGGCGCGGCCAGCCCGGTCAGCGGGGTGCAGCTGCTGCAGACCTTCGCCATTTCCCCGCAAAGGCCGGACACGGTCGAACTGGCGGTGGAGATGCGCAACGTGCGCAAGGAGCCGGTGGCGCGCGACATCTGGTTCAACACCCGGGTCCATCCACAGACCCGGATCTACGTGCCGGTCGCGCCCGACGGCAGCGGGGTGCGGGTGCGCTCGGACACGGGCGAGGGCTACGACGGCCTGGTCAGCAGCACCGCCGACGGCCTGTTCTCGCTGGAGCCCTTGCCGCCGGCCGAGGGCCTGCAGGGCCGCCGCGGCAAGGTCTTCATCCAGCCGCGCGCCGGCTGGATCGCCGGCTTCGCCGCCGGCCAGGCGTTCCTGATCCACTTCGAACACGAGCCGGCCGAGCGCATCCATCCCGACCAGGGCCAGGTCGAGCTGTACCTGGACTGGAAGCCGGGCCAGGACGACCCGGGGCTGATGGAGCTGGAAGTGCACGGCCCCTACGCGACCCTGGCGCCGGGCGAATCGACCATCGCGCACGAGTGGTGGGTGGTGCGCCGCTACGAGGGCCCGGACCGGCGCGACGCGCAGCTGGCGTTCCTGCAGAGGATGCTGGACGAGGCGGGCGTGGAGTAGGGCGCGTCGGGCGTTCCCGGCGATGCCGCCGGATTACTCCGGCGGCTGCCGCAGCAGCGGGTTGTCCCAGCCCGGGCGCGGGGCGAAGCGGTCGCCGTGGCGCGCCTGCAGGGTCTTGAGCTTCTCGACCAGGGCGTCGGCGCCTGCGGCGCGGATGTGCTGGATCGGGCCGCCGCGGAACGGGGCGAAGCCGGTGCCGAAGATCACCCCGGCGTCGAGCAGGTCGGCATCGGCGACCACGCCGTCGTGCAGGCAGGCCACCGCCTCGTTGAGCAGGGGCAGGATCAGCCGGTCCTCCAGGTCCGAGGGCGCCGCGTAGCCCTGCGGCGCTTCCGGCTTGACCGCACGGCCGTCCTTCCAGGCATAGATGCCCTGGCCGTCCTTCTTGCCGCGCTTGCCCGGCTCGACCGTGGCCAGCGCCGCGGGCAGCTGCAGGCCGAGGAAGGGCGACAGCTCCGCGCCCACGCCCTGGGCCACGTCCAGGCCGACGGTGTCGATCAGCTCGATCGGGCCCATCGGCATGCCGAACCGGACCGCGGCCTTGTCGATCACCACCCCGGGAATGCCCTCGGCATACGCGGTGGCGGCCTCGAGCATGTATGGGAACAGCACCCGGTTGACCAGGAAGCCCGGGGTGCCGGCCACCGGCACCGGGAACTTGTCCAGGGCCTTGCAGAACGCGGCCAGGCGCTGGACCGTCGCCGGGTCCAGGCGGTCGTGCTGGACGATCTCCACCAGCGGCATCGACGCCACCGGGTTGAAGTAGTGCAGGCCGGCGAACTGCGCCGGGCGGTCGATGTGCTCGCGCAGTTCGTCCAGCGGGATCGAGGAGGTATTGGTGGTCAGCAAGGCGTCGGGCTTGAGCCGCGGCTCGAGGGTCTCGTACAGGGCGCGCTTGGCCTCGGGGTTCTCGATGATCGCCTCGATCACCAGGTCGGCGGCGGCCACGCCGTCGCCGGCCAGGTCGCCCTTCAGCCGCGCGGCCACCGCCGGGCGCTTGGCCTCGTCGCGCACCTTCTTGGCGAACAGCGCCTGCGCTCGCTCCAGGGCGCCATCGATGAAGCGCTGCTCGCGGTCCTGCAGGGTGACCTCGAAGCCCTTGTAGGCCGACCATGCGGCGATGTCGCCACCCATCACCCCGGCGCCGACCACGTGCACGTGCCTGATCCCGTGATCTTTTCCACCTAGACCCTTCAGCCGTTCGGTCAGGAAGAAGATCCGGATCAGGTTGCGCGCGGTCGCGGTGCCGGCCAGCTTGACCACGGCGCGGCGCTCGGCGTCCAGGCGCGCCTGGATGCCCTTGCCGCCGGCGCGCTCCCAGGTGGAGATCAGCGCGTACGGCGCCGGGTACTGGTCCTTCTTCGCCTTGCGCGCGACCTGCTTGGCCATCTGCGGGGCGAGGACCTTGCGCGCCGGCCAGGTGTTGCTCGCCCAGCCCTTGAAGCGCTGGCCGAACGGCCTTTGCAGCCCCTTCAGCGCCAAAGCCGCGGCCGCGTCCTCCAGCACCGCCGGCTCGGCCAACTTGTCGACCAGGCCGATGCCGCGCGCGGCCGAGGCCGAGAGCGTGCGCCCGGTCAGCATCATGTCCATTGCCGCCGGCGCGCCGACCAGGCGCGGCAGGCGCGCGCTGCCGCCCCAGCCGGGGAAGATGCCGAGCTTGGTCTCGGGCAGGCCGATCCGGGTCGAGCCGTGGTTCGACGCCACCCGGTAGTCGCAGGCCAGCGCCAGCTCGGTGCCGCCGCCCATGCAGAAGCCGTGGATCGCGGCAACGGTCGGGCAGGGCAGCTCGGCCACCTTCTGGAACACCGCCTGGCCGCGGCGGATGGCGTCGTCGACCGTGCCCTTGCGGTCGAACTCCTGGAACTCCTTCAGGTCGGCGCCGGCGATGAAGCCCGAGGGCTTGGCCGAGCGGAACACCACGCCCTTCGGTGGATCGATCGCCAGCCGTTCGACGATGTCGCCCAGCTCGATCAGCACGTCCTGCGAGAGCGCGTTGACCGCCGCGTCCTGGCGGTCCAGCGCCAGCACCACGATGCCGTCCTCGCGCCGCGCGGCTTGCCAGTGGCTGAATCGGAGTCCGTCGAGGCCTGGAAGCATGGCAGAACCATCCGGTCGTGTATGGAGAGGACGGCTATCATCCCGAGGTTGTTTCTGCCGCGTCAAATCCCATAACACGGCATGAAGGCGGTTCCGGCGGGGGTGACGCGCGGCAGGGGCGATCCTGCGGGGCCGGCGGTTAAGGTTGTGCATGGCCCGCGGGCGACCTCCGTCGCCGCGGCGCCACCCATCCGGGAGCGGCCCACGCCAGGCCGCTGAACTTTTCCCGGTCGAGGCGGTCACAGGGCACGGCCAACACGGCCGGCGCCGACAGGAGTGCGGCCCGGCATGGCCGAAGGAACGCAAGACAAAACGCAGGAGAGTCCGCCCCAGGAGCTGGACCTCGAACTGGTCCGCCGCGTGCAGCGTGGCGACAGCGCGGCGTTCGACCTGCTGGTGCGCAAGTACCAGCACCGGATCGTCGGGCTGATCGGGCGCTACGTGTCCGACTGGAGCGAGTGCCAGGACGTCGCCCAGGACACGTTCATGCGCGCCTACCGCGCGCTCGGTAACTTCCGCGGCGACTCCCAGTTCTATACATGGCTGCACCGGATCGCCGTGAACACCGCCAAGAACCACCTGGTCGCCCACAACCGCCGCCCGCCCACCGACGACATCGACGCCGCCGACGCCGAGCAGTACGACGTCGGCGCGCGCCTGCGCGACACCGACACCCCCGAGCGCGAGGCCATGCGCGAGGAACTGGAGCGCACGGTGATGAAGGCGGTGGACGCCCTGCCCGAGGAACTGCGGACCGCCATCACCCTGCGCGAGGTGGACGGCCTGAGCTACGACGAGATCGCGCAGAAGATGGGCTGCCCGATCGGCACGGTGCGCTCGCGGATCTTCCGCGCGCGCGATGCGATCGATGCCGAACTTCGGCCGCTGCTCGATGTCCAAAGCGCTACCCGCGAACGGAACCGTCCATGAGCCAGGATCCCCGCCACGACGCCCCCGGCGTCGACCGACTCGAACTCCACCATTGCCAGCAGCTGTCGGCCCTGGTCGACGGCGAACTGGCGCCCGACGAGGCGCGCTTCCTCTGGCGCCGGCTCGAGCACGACCGCGACCTGGCCGGCCGCTACGAGCGCTGGCAGCTGTGCGGGCAGTTGCTGCGGCGCGAGTCGGTCCTGGTCGCGGCCCCGGATTTCAGCGAGCGGGTGGCTGCCGCCCTGCGCCAGGAAGCCGCGCATGCGCTGGCCGCGCCGGCCGCCGCCCACGCCGGCCGCCGCGGCGCCTGGACCCGCTGGGGCGGTGGCGCCGCCGCGCTGGCCGCCTCGGTCGCGGCCGTGGCCCTGCTGGTCAACCGCCCGCAGGTACCGGAAGCCGGTTACGGCCCGACGGCGCCGGCACTGGTCGCCGAAGGCGCGCAGCAGGTGCCTGCCGCCGCAGCGCTGATCGCTGATGCAACGCAGGCCGGTCCGGCCGTGGCCCGGGCGGTCGCGCCGGCGCCCCAGGCCGAAGCCGCCGCGCCGCGTGCGTCCCGGCCGCAGGCGGTAGTGCGCGAGCCGCCGCGCGCGGGGGCGGCGGGCCCCCCCGCGACCGAAACCCGCAGGATGCCGGGCACGGCGGTCCCGGCGCAGCCGGATCGCGGTGCGGCGGCTGCGCCCGCCCTGGCGGCAGCGGCCCCGGTGACGACGACCCCGGCGGCGGCAACGGCCTCCGATCCGTTCGCTTCGGCCGCGCCCCTGCATGCCCGTCCCTGGCCGCGCGCGGCCTTGTCGCAGGCCCAGGCCGCGGGCGGCTATACCGCCAGCTTCGGCCAGAGCGGCCAGGCGCGCACGTTCTATCCGTTCGAACCGCGCCTGCCGGCCCCCGAGGCCGCAGCGGACGCCGCGGAACAGGCGCCGGCCGACGACGACGCCACCGAGCCGCCGCGCTGAGGCGCATGCGCCGGTCCGCGAGGCATCGCCGCCCGCACCCGGGCGGCGGCTTCTGATCATCGCCGCACCGCATCCCGCCGGCCGTGCCTTCGGCCGCGACGGGCGCGGGCGGTCCTTCCCCCAAGCACGCAACGAGGTCCGCCTCCGATGAACCCACGTGTCCGCAACCACCTGTTCGCCGCCCTCGCGCTGACCGCGCCGCTGGTCGCCTGCGCCCGCGATCCCCAGGCCGCCGCCCCGCCGTCCCCGGCCGTGGCCGCCGCCCCGGCGGCGTCGGCCGCGCCGCTGGTCACCGGCCTGCCTGATTTCACCCGTCTGGTCGAGCGGGTCGCGCCGGGCGTGGTCAACATCGAGGCGCGGATCAGCCCGCGCGCCTCGGCCCGCGGCGGCGAGGAGATCGACGAGGAGCAGATCCCGGAGATCTTCCGCCGCTTCTTCGGTCCCGGTTTCGGCATGCCCAACCAGCCCGGTCCGAACGCCATGCCGGGGCGCTCGGTCGGCTCGGGCTTCATCATCTCCGACGATGGCTACGTGTTGACCAACCACCACGTGGTCGACGGCGCCGACGCGATCACCGTGCGCCTGGACGACCGCCGCGAGCTGCAGGCCAAGCTGGTCGGCAGCGACGAGGCCTACGACGTGGCCGTGCTCAAGCTCGACGCCAGGGACCTGCCGAGCCTGCGCCTGGGCAATTCGGCCGCGCTCAGGCCCGGGCAGTGGGTGGTGGCGATCGGCTCGCCGCTGGGCCTGGAGCAGTCGGTCACCGCCGGCATCGTCAGCGCCCTGGGCCGCAGCGGCGGCCGCGGCCAGCAGTACGTGCCGTTCATCCAGACCGACGTGGCGATCAACCGCGGCAATTCCGGCGGCCCCTTGCTCAACACCTCCGGCGAGGTGGTCGGGATCAACTCGCAGATCCTGAGCAACTCCGGCGGCTACATGGGCGTGAGCTTCGCCATCCCGATCGACCTGGCGATGAGCGCGGTGGAGCAGATCAAGAAGACCGGCAAGGTCAGCCGCGGCATGCTCGGGGTGACCATCCAGCCGGTGGACGCGGCCAAGGCCAAGGCGCTGGGCCTGCCCAGCAGCAGCGGCGCACTGGTCAACAACGTCGAGCCGGACAGCGCCGCGGACAAGGGCGGGATCGAGGTCGGCGACGTGATCACCTCGGTCAACGGCCAGCCGGTGCACAGCAACGCCGACCTGCCGCCGCTGGTGGGCATGCTGCCGCCGGGCACCAAGGCGAAGATCGGGGTGGTCCGCGACGGCAAGCCGCGCGAGCTGAGCGTCACCCTGGGCGAGCTGACCACCGACGCGCAGCGCGTGGCCGCCGCAACCGACGACGACGGACGCCCCGCGGCGCCCGCCTCCAGCGCCGCCCTGCTCGGCCTGCGGGTGGCCGACCTGGACGCGCAGTCGCGGCGCCAGCTGGGCCTGGGCGCGGGCGAGGGCGTGCGCATCACCGGCGTGGACAGCGCCGAGGCGCGCGAGGCCGGACTGCAGCCGGGCATGGTGGTGCTGAGCGTGGGCCGCACCCCCGTCGGCAGCGTGGCCGCGCTGGAACGCCAGCTGGCCGGCATCGGCAAGGGCGAGGTGGCCATGCTCCTGGTGCGCACGCCGAACGGCGCCAGCAGCTTCGTCGCCCTGACCGTGGGCGGCGGCTGAGCGCCCGCGCCGTCCTGGCCAGCCCACCGGCGTCCGGGCCCGCGATCGGCGGGCCCGGCGCGGTGGAGGCCCCCCGGGCGTGCGATAATCCGCCGTTGTCCGACGACGGCGCAGAGCGCCGCCCCTACATGACCTCCGATTCCATGCGGTTCATCCGCAACTTCTCCATCATCGCCCACGTCGACCACGGCAAGTCGACCCTCGCCGACCGCATCATCCAGCTGTGCGGCGGCCTGGAGGCGCGCGAGATGGAGGCCCAGGTGCTCGACTCCAACCCGATCGAGCGCGAGCGCGGCATCACCATCAAGGCCCAGTCCGTCTCGCTGCCGTACAAGGCCAAGGACGGCAACACCTATTTCCTGAACTTCATCGACACCCCCGGACACGTCGACTTCTCCTACGAGGTCAGCCGCTCGCTGGCCGCCTGCGAGGGCGCCCTGCTGGTGGTCGACGCTGCCCAGGGCGTGGAGGCGCAGTCGGTGGCCAACTGCTACACCGCGGTGGAGCAGGGCCTGGAGGTGGTGCCGGTCCTCAACAAGATCGACCTGCCCACCGCCGACATCGAGCGGGCCAAGGCCGAGATCGAGGCCGTGATCGGGATCGACGCCGAAGACGCGGTCGCGGTCAGCGCCAAGACCGGCCTGAACGTGGACCAGGTGCTCGAGGCCATCGTCCACCGCATTCCGCCGCCGCAGCCGCGCGACACCGACAAGCTGCAGGCGCTGATCATCGACTCCTGGTTCGACAACTACCTGGGCGTGGTCTCGCTGGTGCGGGTGATGCAGGGCGAGATCAGGCCCAAGAGCAAGATCCTGGTGATGTCCACCGGCCGCGCCCACGAGGTCGACAAGGTCGGCGTATTCACCCCCAAGCGCAAGGAACTGCCCGCCCTGCGCGCCGGCGAGGTGGGCTGGATCACCGCCTCGATCAAGGACGTGCACGGGGCCCCGGTCGGCGACACCCTGACCCTGGCCGGCGACCCGGCGCCCAAGCCCCTGCCGGGCTTCCAGGAAATGCAGCCGCGGGTGTTCGCCGGCCTGTTCCCGGTCAACGCCGAGGACTACCCGGACCTGCGCGAGGCGCTGGAGAAGCTGCGCCTGAACGACGCCGCCCTGCGCTTCGAGCCGGAGAGCTCGGAGGCGATGGGCTTCGGCTTCCGCTGCGGCTTCCTCGGCATGCTGCACATGGAGATCGTGCAGGAACGGCTGGAGCGCGAGTACGACCTGGACCTGATCAGCACCGCGCCGACCGTGGTCTACGAGGTGCTGCGCACCGACGGCACGGTCATGCCGCTGGACAACCCGGCCAAGCTGCCGCAGGCCAACCTGGTGCAGGAAGTCCGCGAGCCGATCATCCGCGCCAACATCCTCACTCCCGAGGCCTACATCGGCAACATCATCAAGCTGTGCGAGGACAAGCGTGGCGTGCAGATCGGCATCCAGTACCTGGCCAGCCAGGTGCAGATCAGCTACGAGCTGCCGATGGCCGAGGTGGTGCTGGACTTCTTCGACAAGCTCAAGTCGGTCAGCCGCGGCTACGCCTCGCTGGACTACCACTTCCTGCGCTTCGACGCCGGCCCGTTCGTGCGGGTGGACACCCTGATCAACGGCGACCGGGTCGACGCGCTGTCGATCATCGTCCACCGCACCCACGCCGACCGCCGCGGCCGCGAGCTGTGCGAGAAGATGAAGGACCTGATCCCGCGCCAGCAGTTCGACGTGGCCATCCAGGCCGCGATCGGCTCGCAGATCATCTCCCGCTCCACGGTCAAGGCCCTGCGCAAGAACGTGCTGGCCAAGTGCTACGGTGGCGACATCAGCCGCAAGAAGAAGCTCCTCGAGAAGCAGAAGGAGGGCAAGAAGCGGATGAAGCAGGTCGGCCGCGTCGAGATCCCGCAGGAGGCCTTCCTGGCCGTGCTGCAGGTGGACAGCAAGTGACCCCGTTCCAGGCCTCCACCCACTTTCCCCCGAAGGACCCCGAATGAAATGGTTTGAGATCGGCCTGGTCGTGCTGACCTTCGCCACCGGTATCATCTGGCTCGTCGACCGGCTGTTCTTCGCCAAGCGCCGCGCCGCGTCCGGCGGGTTGCTGGACGAGGAGCCGGTGGTCGTGGACTACTCCCGGGCGTTCTTCCCGGTGCTGGCGGTGGTGCTGGTGCTGCGCAGCTTCATCGCCGAGCCGTACAAGATCCCGTCCAGCTCGATGATGCCCAACCTGCTGATCGGCGACTTCATCCTGGTCAACAAGTTCGCCTACGGCCTGCGCCTGCCGATCAACAACCACAAGTTCCTGTCCCTGGGCGAGCCGGCCCGCGGCGAGGTGGTGGTGTTCAAGCCGCCGCAGGACCCGGACCAGAACTGGATCAAGCGGGTGGTCGGACTGCCGGGCGACCGCATCGGCTTCCACGGCGACACCCTGTACGTGAACGGCGAGGCGGTGAAGTACGACCCGATCGGCGAGTACGTGGGCACCGGCCGCGGCGCCGAGATGACTGGCGCGACCCTGCTGACCGAGCACCTGCCCGGCCGCGACCACCAGGTGCTGGAGTGGATCGACCGCGCCAACCCGGCCGGCCAGGGCGAATGGACGGTGCCGGCGGGCCAGTATTTCGTCATGGGCGACAATCGTGATAATAGCGAGGACAGCCGGTTCTGGACCCAGACCCACTTCCTCCCGGAGGAGAACCTGCGGGGCAAGGCGTTCCTGATCTGGCTCAACTGCGAGGGCTGGTTCTGCAAGGGGAGTTTCGATCCGTCGCGGATCGGGACGTCGATCAAGTAAGGGCGCGCGGCGCCCGCAAGGGGAATGGCAATGAAGCGCAAGCAAGGCGGTCTGAGCCTGGTGGGTTTCCTGGTCGTGCTGGCGGTGGTCGGCTTCGCCGCCTACATCGGCATGAAGCTGTTCCCGATGTACCAGGAGTACTACTCGGTGCGCACGGCCCTGAAGAGCCTGTCCAACGAGCCCGGCGTGGGCGACATGGACCCGGCGCGGATCCAGGACCTGTTCTTCCGCAAGCTGTACATCAGTTACTCGGAGAACGTGAAGCCGCAGAACGTGAAGTTCGAGCGCACCGACGGCGGCTGGAAGATGCGGGTGTTCTACGAGGTGCGCAAGCCGCTGGTCGGCAACCTGGACGTGGTCGGCAACTTCGACACCACCCAGAACCTGACGCGGCATGGTGGCGGGGACTGACCGCGCCGTGGTGCGCGACCGGATCGGCCACGCCTTCGCCGATCCGGCGCTGCTGGCGCAGGCGCTGACCCATCGCAGCGCCGGCGCCCCGCACAACGAACGCCTGGAGTTCCTCGGCGACGGGGTGGTCAACCTGATCGCCGCCGAGGCCCTGTACCAGCGCTGGCCCAAGGCCGACGAGGGCGTGCTCACCCGCGCCCGCGCCGAGCTGGTGCGCGAGGCCTCGCTGGCCGCGATCGCCCGCGGCCTGGAACTGGGCGAGCGCCTGACCCTGGGCCCGGGCGAGCTGAAGTCCGGCGGCTTCCGCCGCGACTCGATCCTGGCCGACGCGCTGGAGGCGGTGGTCGCGGCGATCTACCTGGACGCCGGCTACGAAGGCTGCCGCAAGGTGGTCCTGCCGTGGTTCGAGCAGGCCCTGGCGGCCCTGCCGGTCGGCAGGCCGGAGAAGGACGCCAAGACCCGGCTGCAGGAATGGCTGCAGGCCCGGCAGCTGCCGCGTCCGGCCTACGAACTGGTTTCCGAGTCCGGGGAGGAGCACGCCAAGCTGTTCCTGGCCCGGTGTACCCTGAGCGAGCCCGCGGTCGAGGCCGAGGGCCAGGGCACCTCGCGCCGGCTGGCCGAACAGGCGGCCGCGGCGGCGGTGCTGGACCGGCTCGAGCCCGCGTCCCGCCACTCCTGAGCAGCATGACGAAGTGAATTCCGAACCCATCCAAGAATCCCACCGCTGCGGCAGCGTCGCCGTGGTCGGCCGCCCGAACGTGGGCAAGTCCACCCTGGTCAACGCCCTGGTCGGGGCCAAGGTCAGCATCGTCTCCAGCCGGCCGCAGACCACCCGCCACCGGCTGCTGGGCATCGCCACGGTCGAGGGCGGCCAGCTCCTGATGGTCGACACCCCCGGGCTGCACCGCGAACAGGGCAAGTTCAAGGCCTCGGCGATGAGCCGGGTGATGAACCGCGCCGTGCGCGGCACGGTCGAGGACGTGGACGCGGCGATGATGGTGGTCGAGGCCGGGCGCTGGGACGAGGAGGACACCCTGGTGTTCCGGGTCCTGCACGACGCCGGCATCCCGGTGGTGCTGGTGGTCAACAAGGTCGACCGGCTCAAGGACAAGGCCGCGTTGCTGCCGTTCCTGGCCCAGGTCAGCGAAGGCCGCGAGTTCGCCGCGATCCACCCGGTCTCCGCGCTCAAGCGCAAGGGCCTGGAATCGCTGGTGCGCGATCTGCTGCGGCTGGTCCCCGAGGCGCCGCCGGCCTACGAGGAGGACGAGATCACCGACCGCAGCCAGCGCTTCCTGGCCGGCGAGCTGGTGCGCGAGCAGCTGATGCGCCAGCTCGGCGACGAGCTGCCGTACGCGGCCACGGTGGAGATCGAGCGCTTCGCGGTGGACACCAGCCAGCGCCAGGGCCCGCTGCTGCGGATCGGCGCGGTGATCTGGGTCGAGCGCGAAGGCCAGAAGCCGATCGTGATCGGCAAGTCCGGCGCGCGCCTGCGCGAGATCGGCAGCAAGGCCCGGCAGCAGATGGAGCGGCTGTTCGGCAACAAGGTGTTCCTGGAGACCTGGGTGCGGGTGCGCGAAGGCTGGTCCGACGACGAGGCCGCGCTGAAGGCCTTCGGCTACGGCGATTCCTGACCGCGGCGTGGCCGCGCGGGGCTGACATGCGGATCGAGGGCGAGACCGGCTTCGTCCTGCACGTGCGGCCCTGGCGCGAGACCAGCCTGCTGGTGGAGGTGCTCAGCGCCGGCCACGGTCGCCTCGGCCTGGTCGCGCGCGGGGTGCAGTCGCCCAAGCGCCAGGTGCTGCGCGCGGCGCTGCAGCCGCTGCAGCACATCCGCTTCGACGCGGTGCTGGCCGGCGAACTGGCCCAGCTGCGCGCGGCCGAAGCGCTGGACGCCGCGCCACAGCTGGCCGGCGAAGCCCTGCTGGCGGCCTTCTACCTCAACGAACTGGTGCTGCGCCTGGCCCCGCGCCAGGACCCCTTGCCGGAACTGGACGCGGCCTACGCCCGCACCCGCGAGCGCCTGCGCGTGGCCGAGCCGCTGGCCTGGACCCTGCGCCGCTTCGAGCGCGACCTGCTCGAGGCGCTGGGCGTGGGCTTCGAGCTGCACTGCGACGGCGACGGCGAGCCGATCGACCCGGCCGCGCGCTACCGCCTCGATCCCGAGCACGGCCCGCGCCGGCTGCTGAGCGACCGCGGCCAGGCCGAACGCAAAGCCGCCGCCACCGGCCGCGCCTTGCTGGCGCTGGCCGCGGGCCAGCGCCCCGACGCCGCCGACCTGGCCAGCCTGCGCCTGCCCCTGCGTGCGGTGCTGGCACACCACCTCGGCGCGCGCGGGCTGAAGTCCTGGGAGATGGCCGCCGCGCTTGGCCGGCTGGCGCCGCGCAGCTGACGGCGCCGCTAGAATCCCCGCATGCCTTCCACCCCGGAAATCCGCCGCCTGAGCGGCGCCGCGATCGCACCCTGGCTGGACGAGGTCGCGTGCCTGCGGGTCGCGGTGTTCCGCGACTGGCCCTACCTCTACGAGGGCGATAGCGACGGCGAATACGAGCGCCAGTACCTGGCGACCTACGCGGCCTCGCCCGACAGCGTGCTGGTGCTGGCGCTGGACGGAACGCGGGTGGTCGGCGCCTCCACCGGGCTGCCGCTGGCCGACGATCCGGAAAGCTACGGCGCGCCGCTGCGCCGGGCCGGGCTGCCGGTGGAGCAGGTGTTCTACTTCGGCGAGTCGGTGTTGCTGCCGGGCTATCGCGGCCTGGGCCTGGGCCACGCCTTCTTCGATCAGCGCGAGGTGCATGCGCGCGCGCTGGGCCGTTTCCGCTGGACCGCGTTCTGCGCTGTGGACCGCAGCCCGGACGATCCGCGGCGGCCGCCGGACTACCGCGCCAACGATTCGTTCTGGCACAAGCGCGGCTACGCGCGCCTGCCGGGTCTGACCACCTACATGCCCTGGAACGAGATCGACCGCGGCGAGATCGAGCATCCGCTGACCTTCTGGCTGCGCGACTGGCAGGCGGCACCGGCATGAAGGTGGCAGTGTGCAAGTACCCGGTCGGCAGGCCACGGGATTTCCAGGCCTTCGCCGAGCGCCAGCGTCGCCTGCTGGAGGAAGCCGCCGCGCGCGGCGCCCAAGTGGCGGTGCTGCCCGAATACCTTTCTTTGGAACTGGCGGCCTTGTTCCCGGCGCAGGTGCACGCCGACCTGCACGCTTCGCTGGCGGCGATCCAGCCCCTGCGCGCGGCATGGCTGGAACTGTTCGCCGGCCTGGCGCGGCGCACCGGCATGCACGTGGTCGCGGGCAGTTTCCTGCTCGATGCCGGCGGCGGCCGCTACCGCAACCGCAGCGACCTGTTCGCGCCCGGCGGTGGCCATGCCTGGCAGGACAAGCTGCAACTGACCGGGTTCGAGAAGGCCACCGGAGTGATCGACGGCGGCGATGCGCTGAAGGTGGTCGACCTGGACGGCGTGCGCGCGGGCGTCTCGATCTGCTACGACAGCGAGTTCCCGTTGCCGGTGCGCGCGCAGTACGAGGCCGGCGCGCGCCTGTTGCTGGTGCCCAGCTGCACCGATACCGTCGCCGGCGCGACCCGGGTCCAGGTGGGCTGCCTGGCGCGGGCGCTGGAGAACCGGATGTTCGTGGCCCAGGCGGTGACCGCGGGCCAGGCGCGGTGGAGTCCGGCGCTGGACGAGAACACCGGCGAGGCCACGCTGTACGCGCCGATGGATGCGGGCTTCCCGGCCGATGGGGTACTCGCCCGCACCCGCGGCGATGACGCGTGGGCGGTGGCGGATCTGGATTTCGACCTGCTGGAAGCCACGCGCGGCCGCGCCCAGGTCGCCAACGACCACGACTGGCCGGGCCAACTGCAGCCGGCGCTGGTGCGGGCGAGGCTGGAACCGCTGTAGCCGCGCCGCGCTGCGTCTACAGCAGCGATCCGATCCAGAGCGAGATGCCGGCCAGCAGCGAGCCGATCGCCGTCGCCGCCAGCACGTCGCTGGGATAGTGCAGGCCCAGCACCACCCGCGACACCGCCACCGAGGCGGTGAACGGCACCAGCAGTACCGCCAGCCACGGGTAATAAGCCAGGGCCACGGTGGTGAACGCGACCGCGTGCAGGGTGTGGCCGGAGGGGAAGCTGAACTCGTCCAGCGGCGCGACCCAGGCCTGGATCCGGCCGTCGGCGGCGAACGGGCGCGGGCGGCGGGTCCAGCGCTTGAGGACCTTGTACAGGCTCAGGGCGACCACGCCGATCAGGGCCAGGTGCAACGAGGCGCGCAGGCCGGACAGGCCGTCGAACAGCACCAGGGCACCCATCAGCGCGTACCAGAACACGCCGTCGCCGAGCCGGCTGATGGCGGCGAAGTAGCGGCGGACCATGCCGCGCGCGCCCCAGCGGTTGGCGCGCACGCACCAGCCGCGGTCGCGGGCGCGCAGGCGCGCGGTGCGCCTGCGTCGCGCGGGGACGAAAACCGGGTGGGCGTTTTCAGGCTGCGAGATCGGCATGGCGCTCTCCCCGGCGGGCCAGTCCCGCCAGCAGCGAATCGAAGTCGGCGGCGACCTGCTCCGGGCGCAGGCGCAGCATCGCGGCGCGGGCGGCGATGCCCATCGTCCGCAGGGCGTCGTCGTCGCCGGCCAGGCGCACGGCGGCGGCGAGGAAGCCGGCATCGTCGCTGGCCAGGGCGCCGTGCACGCCGTCGCGCAGGTGTTCGCGCGCGGCGCCGGAATCGAAGGCCACGGTCGGCACGCCGCTGGCCATCGCTTCCAGGGTGACGTTGCCGAAGGTCTCGCTGCGGCTGGGGAACAGGAACAGGTCGCCGCTGGCGAAATGCCGGGCCAGTTCGGTGCCGCGCTGGATGCCGCAGAACACGAAGTCGGGGTTGGCCCGCGCCAGTGCCTCGCGTGCCGGGCCGTCGCCAACCCAGACGAAGCGGGCATCGGGCCTGCGCGCCTGGATCGCGCGGAACGCGCGCACCGCCAGGTCGAGGTTCTTCTCCGGGGCGATCCGGCCGACGTGGATCGCGACCAGGCTGTCGCGGCCTGCGCCCCAGCGCGCGCGCAGTGCGTCGTCGCGCAGCGCCGGCGACAGCTGGGCGCTGTCGACCGCGCGCGCCAGCCGCACCACCCGCTGGAAACCGCGCTGCTGCAGGAAATCGGCCAGTTCGGCGGTCGGCACCAGGGTGGCGTCGGCGCGGTTGTGGAAGCGCCGCATCCAGGCCAGGGCGGTGCCTTCCAGCCAGGGCAGGCCGTAGTCGGCCATGTAGTGGTCGAAGCGGGTGTGGAAGCCGGAGGCCACCGGGATCCCGAGGCGGGTGGCCGCGCGCAGGGCCGACCAGCCCAGCGGGCCTTCGGTGGCCACGTAGACCGCGTCCGGCGGCGAGCCGGTCCAGTGCCGCGAAAGCAGGCGGGTGGCCGGCAGGCCGAAGCGCAGGCCCGGATAGCGCGGCAGGGCCGCGCCGCGCACCCGCAGCGTCGCCAGCGCGCCTTCGTCGGCATCGGCGGTGTCCGTGGCCTGCCGCGGCCGCACTACTTCCACTGCGTGGCCGCGCGCGAGCAGGCCCTGGGCCAGGCCCTGCACGGTCAGGGCGACGCCGTTGACCTCCGGCGGCCAAGTTTCGGTGACGAGGGCGTAGCGCATGCGCGGCGGCTCCGGTTTTGCGCAGCCTGCGCCGGGCGCGTGCCTGTGCGGTTACGCCCGGATGACCGTGATGTGACGCGAGGCCGGTTGTCCGTTTTCCTCATGCGTCGGGGATGTCGGGTCGCACCTCGTCCACCGTCACCGCCAGCACGCCGTCGCGCACGCGGGCCTGCAGGCGATCGCCCGGCGCGGCCTCGGCGACCGAGTGCAGCAGCCGGCCGTCGTCGGCGCGGCTGAGGATGGAATAGCCGCGGGTGACGGTGGCCAGCGGGCTGCAGGCTTCCAGCGACCGGGCCAGGGCGCGCAGCTTGAGCGCGTCGCGCTGGAGCACGCGGGCGACGGCCGCCTGCGGCCGCGGCTGCAGGCGCTGCAGCCGGGCCTGGAGCTGGGCCAGGCTGCGCGCGGGATGGTGCGCGCGCAGCACCGCGGCGGCGTGCCGCAGCTGCGCATGGCGGGCCTGCAGGCGCTCGCGCCAGAGCGCGTCCAGGCGCCGGCGCAGGCCGTCCTGGCGCTGGCGCAAGGCCAGCAGCCGGGCCTGCGGGGACTGCGCCTGCAGCCGCAGGGCGGCGCGGTCGGCGCTTTGCATCGCCTGGCGCAGGCGATGGCGCTGGAGCGTGGCCAGCCGGGCCTGCAGGGCGCGCAGCCGGGCCTGCAGGTCGCGGCGGTCGGGCACCAGCAGTTCGGCGGCGACCGAGGGCGTGGGTGCGCGCACGTCGGCGGCGAAATCGGCCAGGGTGAAGTCGGTCTCGTGGCCGACGGCCGACACCACCGGTACCGGCGAGGCGGCGATCGCGCGCACCAGGCGTTCGTCGTTGAACGCCCACAGGTCCTCCAGCGAGCCGCCGCCGCGGGCGAGCAGCACGGCGTCGTAGCGGCCGCTGGCGCCGGCGCGGCGCAGCAGGTCGGCGATCTGCGCGGCGGCGGTCTCGCCCTGGACCAGGCTGGGCAGGATCTCGACGTCGAGCAGCGGGCAGCGGCGGGACAGGACGCTGAGGACGTCGCGCACGGCGGCGCCGGTGGGCGAGGTGATCACGGCTAGGCGCCGGGTGAAGGCGGGCAGGGGACGCTTGCGCGCGGGGTCGAACAGGCCCTCGGCTTCCAACTTCGATTTGAGCGCTTCGAAAGCGCGGCGCAGGGCACCTTCGCCGGCTTCCTCCATGTGGTCGAGGACGAGCTGGTAGTCGCCGCGGGCTTCGTACAGGGTGAGGCGTCCGCGGCCGAGGACCTTCAACCCTTCGCGCGGGACGAACTTCAGCCACTGGCTCTTGGGCTTGAACATGGCGCAGCGCACCTGGGCGCGCGCGTCCTTGAGGGTGAAGTAGAGGTGGCCCGAGCCGGGGCGGGTGATGTTGCCCAGCTCGCCTTCGACCCAGAGCAGGGGGAAGGCGCTTTCGAGCAGGTCGCGGGCCAGGGTGTTGAGCTGGCTCGGGGTCAGGACGGGATTCTGCTCGGACATCGGACGCGCGCAGGCGGCGGGACAGGATAGCGCGATGGAGAGAGTGGCGCCGTACGGGCGGTGAGGCGGTAGGAAGCGCGGCCGCAAGCCAAAGGCAACGGCGGAAGCATCGGGTCTGGCCGGCTTCGGGCTGAGCCGCGGCGAACCGGCCGTGTTGCGGCCGCTCGGGCGCACATCCATGTGCGCACTCGCTACCGCGGACATCCCTGTCCGCTGCCCCGACACAACCGGTCCGCCGCGTCTTCCGCGCGCTGGAAGTTCAGGACTTCTATGACCGTCGTCCCGGCGAACGCCGGGACCCAGTGCCTTCGCTCCGCTCCACCCTGTAGGAGCCAGTCTTACCGGCGACCGTGGAGGCGGACGCATCGTTGGCACCCGGTTTCACGCAGACGCTTCCACCATGGCGGTCGCCGGCAAGACCGGCTCCTACAAAAGGCAGGGAATCCGGAAGAGCAGAAGTACCAGAAGCGGTGCACTGCAGACCCAGGGCACGGCGGCCCCGCCCGAAGCCAGCGCTTTTGCTCTCAGGTGTCAGACAAAGCATGCCGCTCCAGCGCCCACTGCACATGCTCGCGCACCAGCGGCGAGGCGTGGTCGCGGCGGGAGGCCAGCGCGGCGAGGGTCTCGGGCGTGGTCGGCGCATTGCCCAGGGCCACGGCGATGTTGCGCAGCCAGCGTTCGTGGCCGCTGCGGCGGATCGGGCTGCCTTCGGTGCGGCGCAGGAATTCGTCCTCGTCCCAGGCGAACAGCTGCGCCAGCGACGCGGTGTCCAGGTCGTTGCGGGCGCGGAAATCCGGCTCGTCGGTGCGCCGGGCGAACTTGTTCCAGGGGCAGACCAGCTGGCAGTCGTCGCAGCCGAAGATCCGGTTGCCGATCGCCGGCCGCAGTTCCTCCGGGATCGGGCCGTCATGCTCGATGGTCAGGTAGGAGATGCAGCGCCGCGCGTCGAGCCGGTGCGGGGCGACGATCGCCTGGGTCGGGCAGACCTCGATGCAGCGCACGCAGCTGCCGCAGTGCGCGCTGGCCGGCGGATCGACCGGCAAGGGCAGGTCGACGTAGATCTCGCCGAGGAAGAACCAGGAGCCCCCATCCTTGTCGATCAGGCAGGTGTGCTTGCCGATCCAGCCCAGCCCCGCGTTGCGCGCCAGCGCGCGCTCCAGCACCGGCGCCGAATCGACGAACACGCGGTGGCCGAACGGACCCACCTCCTGCTGCAGACGCTCGGCCAGCTTCTGCAGGCGGTTGCGCATCAGCTTGTGGTAGTCGCGGCCCAGGGCGTAGCGGGCGACGTAGGCGCGCGCGCCGTCGCGCAGGGTGTCCCAGGCTTCGTCGCCGTCGTTGCGGCCGTAGTCCAGGCCGACCGAGATCACCCGCAAAGTTCCCGGGATCAATTCCTGCGGACGGCTGCGCTTGTCGCCGTGCTGGGCCATCCACGCCATCGTCCCGTACAGGCCCTGGGCCAGCCAGTCGCGCAGGTGGTCCTCGTCCTCGCCCAGCTCGATGCCGGCGATGCCGCAGCGCTGGAACCCGAACTCGCGTGCCAGCGCCCGCACGCGCGTGGCCATCGCCAGCGGGTCGGCAGGCGTCATGGCGGGCAGGGGCGCGGCGGAGGACATGGCGGAATTATAGGAGCCGGCCGCTAGAATCCACCCATGCCCACGCCTGCATTCCCGCTGTACGCCACCGCCGCCGCGCGCGCGATCGACCGCCGCGCCACCGCCGACCTCGGCGGCGACGGCTACCTGCTGATGCAGCGCGCCGGCCTGGCCGCCTGGCGGCTCCTGCTGCAGCGCTGGCCGCAGGCGCAGCGGATCGTGGTCGCCTGCGGCAGTGGCAACAACGGTGGCGACGGCTACGTGCTGGCGCGATTGGCGTTGCAGTCCGGGCGGCGGGTGCGGGTGCTGCATCCGCGCGATGGCGGTCCGCGCACGCCGCTGGCGCAGCGCGCCTGCACCGACTATCTGGCGGCCGGCGGACAGGTGGAACTGTTTCCAGCGCCGCTGGACGATGCCGACGTGCTGGTCGATGCGGTGTTGGGCATCGGCCTGGAGCAGGCGCCTCGCGCGGAACTGGCGGCCCTGCTGCAGGCACTGGATGCGGCGCCCGCACCGCTGCTGGCGCTGGACGTACCGAGCGGCGTCGATGCCGGACGCGGCAGCGTGCCCGGCGCGGCCGTGCGCGCCGACTGCACCCTGCAGTTCATCGTCGCCCACGCCGGCCTGCACACCGGCGCCGCGCGCGAACACACCGGCGAACTGCTGCTGGACGCGCTGGACGTGGAGGCGTCGCTTTACGCCGCCGGCGCGCCGGCGATGGCGGTACTGCTGGCCGCCCCGGCCCTGCGCCACTGGCTGCCGCCGCGCCGCCTGGATACCCACAAGGGCGAATCGGGCCGGGTGCTGTGCGTGGGCGGCGACCACGGCGGTGGCGGCGCGGTCGCGCTGTGCGCCGAAGCGGCGTTGCGTGCCGGTGCCGGGCTGGTCGGCGTGGCCACCCGCCAGGCACACGTGGCCGCCCTGCTGTCGCGGCGCCCGGAAGCGATGGTGCGCGCGGTGGAGGAAGGCGATGCACTGGCGCCCTTGCTCGAAACCGCCGGCGTGGTCGCCTGCGGACCGGGCCTGGGCCAGCAGGCCTGGGGCCAGGCCCTGTATCGCGGCGTGCTCGCCAGCGGCCGCCCGCTGGTGCTCGACGCCGACGCGCTGAACCTGCTGGCGCACGGGCCGAGCGCGCCGGCCGACGCGATCCTCACTCCGCATCCCGGCGAAGCCGCGCGCCTGCTCGGCACGACCACCGCGGAGATCCAAAGCGATCGCTTCGGCGCCGCGCAGGCGCTGGCCGCGCGCTATGGCTGCGCGGTGGTGCTCAAGGGCGCCGGCACGATCGTCTCCGCGCCCGGGCGCCTGCCGCAGGTGCTGGATGCCGGCAATCCGGGGATGGCCACCGGCGGCATGGGCGACCTGCTCACCGGCACGATCGCGGCCATGCGTGCGCAGGGCCTACCGGCGTTCGAGGCGGCCTGCGCCGGCGCCCTGCTGCATTCGCTGGCCGGCGACGCGGCCGCGGCCGATGGCGGGCAACGCGGCCTGCTGCCGTCGGACCTGTTGCCATGGCTGCGCCGCCTGTCCAATCCCACGCCCACACGGGAACCGCACTGATGCAGATCGAGCTGGCCGACAGCGACGCCACCGAAGCGCTGGGCCGCGCCCTGGCCACGACCCGGCCGCAACCGGCATCGGTACACCTGCACGGTGATCTCGGCGCGGGCAAGTCGACCCTGGCGCGCGCCCTGCTGCGCGAACTGGGCGTGGACGGGCCGATCCGCAGTCCGACCTACACCCTGGTCGAGCGCTACCCGGTACCCGGCGGCGAGGCCTGGCACCTGGACCTGTACCGGATCGGCGATGCCGGCGAACTGGATTTCCTCGGCCTGGACGGCGGCGAGGCGACTCTGTGGCTGGTCGAGTGGCCCGAGCGCGGCGCCAGGGCGCTAGCCGCGCCCGACCTGCGCATCCATCTGGCCCAGGCGGGCACGGGGCGCCTGGCCCGGCTGGAGGCGGCCTCGGCCGCGGGCGAGGCCTGGCTGGAGGCGCTTCCCGGCGCTGGCGGGCGGACCTGACTCTTCGGGATTTCCCAGCCGATTCAATGGCTTGGTGGTCGGTCCGACTTTCGCGAGGATGGCGCCGGTAGCTCGAATCTTTTCCAGGAAGATTCCACAGGTCACGGATTATTAAGGGAAAACCCCTTGCGCTCCCCGGGTGATGGTGCTTGAATCCGGCCCATGCGCCAGGGGATCACCCGGATCGGTCGATGGGGAGCGGGCTTGATGCTCGCCCTGTCAGCGTGCGCGGGTGCGGCCTGGGCCGGCGAGATTCGCGGCGTGGACCTGCGCCAGGGGCCGACCGGCACCCGCGCCGAGGTCCAGCTGCACGGCGCCGGCAGCTACAAGACCCTGTCGCTGAGCGAACCCTACCGCCTGGTTTTGGACCTGCCCGAATCGCAGGCCGTGCGCGGCCTGGCCCTGCCTGCGCCGGCCGGCCTGGTCACCGGCGTGCGCACCGGGCAGCCGGTGCCCGGCACCTTCCGCATCGTGTTCGAACTGGCCGCGCCGGTGATGGCGCTGCCGCTGCGCAGCGAACCCTCCGCGGGCGGCTCGCGGCTGGTGATCGAATGGCCGGGCGATGGCCCGGCGCCTGCGGCCCCGACGCAGGCCGTTGCGGCGGCTCCCGCCACTACGGGCATGCAGCCTGCTTCTGCGGCGCCCACGGACACCACCAAGGCGCTGTCCACGACCGCTGCGGCCGGCGCGGCCGATCCGCGCGCCGACGCCGCGCGCGCCACTGCATTGCTGACCGCCCAGGTGGCCCAGGCCGGCCGCACCACGGCTTCGCCGACCGGTACCGCACCCGTTGCTGCTGGAGCCGCGTCGGCCGCGAGCCCGCAGGCGATCCTCGAAGGTCGCACCGGTGCGGCGGTTTCCGCGGTCGCGTCCGTGCCGCCAGCCGCGGCCCCGGCGGTCGTATCGCCCGTCGCGTCCGCGCCGGTCGCGGCCACGCCGGCTCCGGCGCCTGTACGCCCGGCCGTCTCGACTTCCTCGCGCCCGCTGATCGTGGCAATCGACGCCGGCCACGGCGGCCAGGACCCGGGCGCCATCGGCCCGACCGGCAAGCGCGAGAAGGACGTGAACCTGGCCATGGCCCGCGAACTGGCGCGGCAGATCGACGCCACCCCGGGGCTCAAGGCCTTCCTGGTGCGCGACAGCGACATGTTCATCCCCCTGCCGATGCGCGCCCAGCGCGCGCGCGCGGCCAAGGCCGACATCTTCGTCTCGCTGCACGCGGACGCGGCCGAGAACCGCAACGCGCGCGGTTCCTCGGTGTACGTGCTCTCGACCAAGGGCGCGTCCTCGCAGCGCGCGCGCTGGCTGGCCGACAAGGAGAACGCGGCCGACCTGGTCGGCGGCGTGCGCCTGCAGCAGACCGAGAACGTGCTGGCCGGGGTGCTGCTCGACCTGGCCCAGAGCGGACACATGCGCGCCTCGGAGGATGCGGCCAACCACGTGCTCGGCGGGCTCAAGCGGGTGGGCAACAACCACAAGCCCAACATCGAGCGCGCCAACTTCGCGGTGCTGCGCACCTCGGACATGCCGGCGATGCTGGTGGAGACGGCGTTCATCTCCAACGCCGAGGAAGAGAAGCGGCTGACCGACCCGGCCTACCAGCGCAAGGTCGCCGGCGCGGTGGTGGACGGGATCAACACCTACTTCACCCGCCAGCCGCCGCCCGGCACGCTGTTCGCCGCGCGCGCCGAAGCCGAGCAGGTGGCGATGGCCTCGGGCGCGGTGGGCGGCGGCGGCACGCCCTGAGTCGCGCCGGCTTCGGGTGGTGGCCGTCCGGGCCGCCCGCAAACCTGCCTACAGGACGCGTCCGGCGCAGGATGCGCGCGGCGGCTATCATCTGCACGTCTCCCCCCGATGCGGCGCCCGTCCGCCGCCCGCCCGTGCCGATCCGACAGCTGCCCGACACCCTGGTCAACCAGATCGCCGCCGGCGAAGTGGTCGAACGTCCTGCCTCGGTGGTCAAGGAACTGGTCGAGAACGCGCTGGACGCCGGGGCGCGCCGGGTCGACATCGACCTTGAGGAAGGCGGCGTGCGCCTGATCCGGATCCGCGACGACGGCGGCGGGATCGCGCCGGAGGAACTGCCGCTGGCGGTCAGCCGCCACGCCACCAGCAAGATCGCCTCGCTCGACGACCTCGAGGCGGTGGCCACCCTCGGCTTCCGCGGCGAGGCTTTGCCGTCGATCGCCTCGGTCAGCCGCTTCCTGCTGGCTTCGCGCCGGCCGGGCGACGCGCATGGCGCGGCCCTGCAGGTCGATGGCGGCCGGGTCGGCGAGGTCGCGCCCAAGGCGCATGCGCCGGGGACCACGGTGGAAGTGCGCGACCTGTTCTTCAACGTGCCGGCGCGGCGCAAGTTCCTGCGCGCCGAGCGCACCGAGCTGGGCCACATCGAGGAATGGCTGCGCTCGCTGGCCCTGGCCCGGCCGGACGTGGAGCTGCGGGTCAGCCACAACGGCAAGCCCTCGCGCCGGTACAAGCCCGACGGCGGCGGCCAGGGCGACCGCGAAGCCGCCGCGCGCCTGGCCGAAACCCTGGGCGAGGACTTCTCGCGCCAGGCCCTGCGGATCGACCACCAGGGCGCCGGCCTGCGCCTGCACGGCTGGATCGCCCAGCCGCACTATTCGCGCTCCAGCGCCGACCAGCAGTACCTGTACGTCAACGGCCGCGCGGTGCGCGACCGCAGCATCGCCCATGCGGTGAAGCTGGCCTACCAGGACGTGCTGTTCCATGGCCGCCAGCCGGCCTACGTGCTGTTCCTGGAACTGGATCCGACCCGGGTGGACGTGAACGTGCACCCGGCCAAGCACGAGGTGCGCTTCCGCGACGCGCGGCTGATCCACGACTTCGTGTTCCGCACCCTGCAGGAGGCGTTGGCGCAGACCCGCGCCGGTGCCGACGTGGCCGGGGCAGGAACCGCGCCGGCGGCAGGCATCGCGGCCGCCGCCGGCGGCTACGGCGGTGCAGTCCACGGTGCGGCGAACGGCGTGCAGCCGCCGCCGGCCTGGACGCCGCGGCCGCAGCCGCTGGGCCTGCGCCTGGACGAGGCGCCCGCGGCCTACGCGGCCCTGTATGCGCCGACCGCTCCGCAGGCGGACGCCGGTTTCGCGCTGCCCGCGACCGCACTGCCGCGCCAGGACGGCGCGCTGCCGCAGGGCGACGGCGAAGTGCCGCCGCTGGGCTTCGCCATCGCCCAGCTGCACGGCATCTACGTCCTGGCCGAGAACGCCGAGGGCCTGGTGGTGGTGGACATGCACGCCGCCCACGAGCGGATCGGCTACGAGCGGCTCAAGCACGCCCACGATGGCATCGGCCTGCGCGCCCAGCCCCTGCTGGTGCCGCTGGCGCTGGCGGTGGGCGAGCGCGATGCCGACGTCGCCGAGCGCGAGGCGCAGACCCTGGCCGAGCTGGGGTTCGACGTCACCCGCAGCGGCCCGCAGTCGCTGGCCGTGCGCAGCGTGCCGGCCCTGCTGGCGCATGCCGATCCGGAAGCACTGCTGCGCGACGTGCTGGCCGACCTGCGCGAGCACGGCGCCACCCGCCGGGTCGCCGCCGCGCGCGACGAGTTGCTCTCGACCATGGCCTGCCACGGCGCGGTGCGCGCCAACCGGCGGCTGACCCTCCCGGAAATGAACGCCCTTTTGCGCGACATGGAAGCCACCGAGCGCTCCGGGCAATGCAACCATGGCCGCCCGACCTGGGCGCGATTCAGTCTGGGGGAGATCGATCGATGGTTCCTGCGGGGAAGATGATGCGCGAGGCGCTCCGGGCCGGCGCGGTGCTGGGCCTGGCCGCGTGGCTGGCCGCCTGCGGCGGCAAGCCGGACGAGACGGCCACGGCAGCGCCGAAGGTGGACCCGGCTTTCTTGGCCGGGCTGGACGCCTGGCGCGCGCAGCGCCGGGAAGACCTGCTGCGCCCGGACGGCTGGACCAGCCTGGTCGGCCTGCACTGGCTGCAGCTGAAGGCGCACTACGTCGGCAGCGGCGAGCGGATCGGCAACGGCGTGCGCTTCGCCTTCGGCCCGCCGAAGATGGGCATGGTCTCGCGCGACGAGGCCGGCGGCTACTGGTTCACGCCCGAGACCGGGCTGGTGCTGACCGCCAACGGCGAGCCGCTGAAGGGCCGGATCGCCTTGCACAGCGACCACGACCCGGAGCCGACAGTGGTCGGCTTCGACGACGGCCAGGGCCAGATGAGCCTGCTCCAGCGCGGCGACCGTTATGCCTTGCGGATCAAGCACGCCGACGCGCCGACCCGGCTGAAGTTCGCTGGGCTGGAGTACTGGCCAGCCGATCCGTCGTGGCGGATCGAGGGCCGCTTCGTCGCCAACCCGGTGGGCAAGACCCTGCCGATCGGCGACATCGTCGGCACCCAGAGCGAATCGCCCAATCCCGGTGCGGTGGAGTTCGAGCGCGACGGCCAGACGTACCGGCTGCAGGCGCTAGGCGAACCGGGGCGCGAGCTGTTCTTCGTGTTCGCCGACGGCACCAGCGGCCACGGCAGCTATGCCGCCGGGCGTTTCCTCGAGGCCGCGTGGCCGGGGGCGGACGGCAAGGTGGTGCTGGACTTCAACCGCGCCTACAACCCGCCGTGCGTGTTCACCCTGTTCGCGACCTGTCCGCTGCCGCCGGCGGAGAACCGGATCGCCCTGCCGATCACCGCCGGCGAGAAGAACTACGCCGCGCCGGTGCACTGAACCCGTGCCTGCCCACACTCCGGAACCTGCGATGCCACTGCGCCGCCGTTTGACCGTCTTCCTGCTGCTGTTGGCGGCCACCGTTCCCGCCGCCCACGCCGCACCGCCTGTGCCCTTGCTGTGGAAGGTGTCGGACGCCGACAACGCGGTCTACCTGCTTGGGTCGTTCCACCTGCTGGGCAAGGACGACTATCCGTTGGCGGCCGAGGTGGATGCGGCCTTCGTCGACGCCGAGGCGCTGATGTTCGAGCTGTCGCCGCAGGAGGCCAACTCGCCGCAGCTGCCTTTGCAGATGGCGCAGGCGGCCCGGCGCACGCGTCCGGGCAGCCTGGAGCAGGACCTGGGACCGGCGCTGTGGTCGCGGTTGCAGGCCTACACCGCCGCCAACGGCCTGCCGTTGCCGATGCTGGAAGGCTACGACCCGTGGTTCGCCGGGCTGACCATCGGCCTGCTGGAGATGGGCAAGCAGGGGCTGGACCCGAAGCTGGGCCTGGACCGGCATTTCATGGAGCGCGCCGCGGCCGGTAGCAAGCCGGTTGCGGGGCTGGAGCCGGCCAGCGAGCAGATCCGGGTGCTGGCGGGAATGAGCCTGGACGAGCAGAGGCAGATGCTGGCCGAGGCGCTGGAGCAGGCGGAGGCCGGGCCGGCCCAGGTGCGCGAGCTGCACACGCTGTGGCGCTCTGGCGACGCGGCAACGCTGTGGAACCGGATGGCGCTGGAGATGAAGCGCGACTACCCGGCGCTGTACGCGCGGGTGAACGTCGATCGCAACGATGCCTGGCTGCCGAAGCTGCAGGCGCGCTTGGAAAGCCGCGACGACGACACCCTGGTGGTGGTCGGGGCTTTGCACCTGCTGGGCCCGGACGGACTGGTCGAGAAGCTGCGGGCGAAGGGCTACAAGGTCGAGCGACTGTGCTCGGCCTGCCGGCGCTGATCGCCTACAACGGCGGCGCCCGCTCCATCACGATGCAGTCCACCGGGCAGGCCGGCACGCACAGCTCGCAGCCGGTGCATAGCGGGTCGATGACCACGTGCATCAGCTTGGCTGCACCGACGATGGCGTCCACCGGGCAGGCCTGGATGCACTTGGTGCAGCCGATGCAGTCGGCCTCCACCACCACCGCGACCTGCGGTGGCTTGCAGGCACCGCGGTCGCGGTCGTAGGGCAGGGGCGCGACGGCCAGCACGCGCGACAGCGCCAGCGCGCCGGCGTCGCCGCCGGGAGGGCAATGATCCACCCCGGCCTCGCCATGCGCCATCGCCTCGGCATAGGGGCGGCAGCCGGCGTAGCCGCACTGGCCGCACTGGGTCTGCGGCAGCAGGCGGTCGAGGCGTTCGACCAGGTCGGCGGCGGAAGGGTCTGCGGACATGCGTGGCGGAGGCTGCGCGCCCGGCGTGGCGCCGGTGGCCGGGCATTATCGCCCAGGCACGGGATCGTGCCGGCATGGACGGCGGGCATCAGGCGATGCGGCGGCCGCGGTACCAGCGCTCATGGGCCAGGGCGAGCATCGGCCGGTCCTCGCGGCTGTCGCCGTAGGCGAACACGCGGCCGTAGGTCGACAGGTCGTAGCGGGCGCGGATGTCGGCGGCCTTGTGCCGGCCGCGGTCGCCATCCAGGTAGCGGCCGCTGAGCAGGCCGTCGGCGGTGGGCTCCAGGCGGTTGCAGATCAGGTCCAGACCGTGGCGCGCGCACCAGGGGCGCAGGTAGGCATCTAGCGATCCCGAGACCAGCACCAGGGTGTCGCCGCGAGCGCGGTGCCAGGCGATGCGTTCCATCATCCGCGGGCGCAGCAGGCCGGGCAGGACTTCTTCGGCGTAGCAGTGGCCGGCGGCCTCCATCTCCTGCGCTTCGCGGCCGGCGAAGGTCAGCCGGGTGACGCGGATGCGCAGCGCCGCAGCCGACACCAGGCCCAGGCGGTAGCCCGCCAGCCAGGGGCCGACGCTCCACTTCGCCGCGGCCAGCTGTTGGGGGCTGGCGACGCGGCGCAGGAAGCGGGCGTAGGAGTCGCAGGTGGTGACCGTGTGGTCGAAGTCGATCAGCGCCAGGTCCATCGCTCCAACCTCGGGCGATTGCCCCCTTGAGTCAAGGGGGCGGCCGCGCAGCGGGCAAGTTCACCGCACCGGCATGCCCGGCTCGGCGCCGGCATCGGCGTCCAGCAAGGCCAGGGCGCCGCCGTCGAAACCGGCCGAGAGGATCATCCCCTCGCTGACGCCGAAGCGCATCTTGCGCGGGGCCAGGTTGGCGATGAACACCACGCTGCGGCCGACGAGCTTCTCCGGCTCGCCGTAGCTGGCGCGGATGCCGGAGAAGATCTGGCGCTGGCCGAGGTCGCCGGCGTCGAGCAGGAAGCGCAGCAGCTTGTCCGAGCCGTCGACGAAGCCGCACTCGAGCACCTTGCCGATGCGCAGGTCGAGTTTGGCGAAATCCTCGATGCCGACGTACTGCGGCGCGTCGCCTGCCGGCGAGGGTGCGGCGGCCTTGCTTTCGGCCGGCTTGGCGGCTTCGGCCTTCTTCGCCTCGGCAGGCTTGGCGACGGGCGCGGCGGCGAGGGTGTCCTTCGAGGCGTCGGTCATGGCGTCGATGAGCTTGGGGTCGATCCGGGTGAACAGCGGGGCGTAGGCGTTGATGGCGTGGGCCAGCAAGGGCGCGTCCAAGTCCGCCCAGGCGCGCACCGGCGCGGCCAGGAATTCGGCGGCCTGGGCGGAGGTGCGCGGCAGCACCGGCGCCAGCGCGGCGGCCAGCACCCGGAACAGGTTCAGGCCCTGGGTGCACACCGCCTGCAGCCGGGCGTCGGCACCGGCCTCCTTGGCGATCACCCATGGCTTCTGCTCGTCGATGTACTTGTTGGCCTCGTCGGCCAGCGCCATCAGCTGGCGGATCGCCGCGGCCGGGTCGTTGCGCTCGTAGGCCTCGCGCACGCCGTCGAGGACGGCGACGAAGCGGGCGTACTGGGCCGGGTCGGGCAGCGCATCGGCCAGGCGGCCGCCGAAGCGCTTTTCGATGAAGCCGGCGCAGCGGCTGGCCAGGTTGACGAACTTGCCGACCAGGTCGGCGTTCACCCGCGCGGTGAAGTCGGCCAGGTTCAGGTCCAGGTCGTCCACGCCGCCGGAGGACTTGGCCGCGTAGTAGTAGCGCAGGGCCTCCGGCTCCAGGCCCGCGTCCAGGTAGGTGCGGGCCATGATGAAGGTGCCGCGCGACTTGGACATCTTGGCGCCGTCCACGGTCAGGTAGCCGTTGACGTGCAGCCGGGTCGGCGCGCGCAGGCCGGCGCCGTGCAGCACCGCCGGCCAGAACAGGCCGTGGAAGTTGACGATGTCCTTGCCGATGAAGTGGTGCAGCTCGGCGTCGCTGTCCGGCGCCAGGAAGGCGTCGAAGTCGGCGCCGTTGCCCGCGCACAGGTTGCGGAAGCTGGACAGGTAGCCGATCGGCGCGTCCAGCCAGACGTAGAAGTACTTGCCCGGCTGGCCGGGGATCTGGAAGCCGAAGTAGGGCGCGTCGCGGGAGATGTCCCAGGCGCGCAGGCCGCCCTCGGCGTCCAGCCATTCCATCAGCTTGGCCTTGACCCCCGGCAGGGCGACGTCGCCGGCCAGCCAGTCGCGCAGGAAGGCCTCGAAGCGGCCGACCTCGAAGAAGAAGTGCTCGGAGTCGCGCATCTCGGGCGTCGCGCCCGACAGCACCGACTTCGGCTCCTTCAGGTCGGTCGGCGCGTAGGTGGCGCCGCAGACCTCGCAGTTGTCGCCGTACTGGTCGGCCGCGCCGCAGTTGGGGCAGATGCCCTTGATGTAGCGGTCGGGCAGGAACATGCCCTTGGCCGGGTCGTAGAACTGGGCCACGTTGCGGCGGGCGATGTGGCCGCCGGCCTCCAGGCGCGCGTAGAACAGCCCGGTCAGCTCGCGGTTGGCGGCCGAGTTGGTCGAGTCGTAGTGGTCGAAGTCCACCCCGAAGGCGGCGAAGTCGCGCTCGTGGCTGGCCTGCATGCCGGCGATGAAGGCCTCCGGCGTGACCCCGGCCTTCTCCGCGGCGAGCATGATCGGGGTGCCGTGGGTGTCGTCGGCGCAGACGTAGTGCACGGTGTCGCCGCGCATGCGCCGGGCCCGGACCCAGATGTCGGCCTGGATGTAGCCGACCAGGTGGCCCAGGTGCAGCGGGCCGTTGGCGTAGGGCAGGGCGTTGGTGACGAGCGCGGAGCGGGACATGGGGTGGCGTGCGGCGAGGGGGCGGCGATTATCGCATGGGGGCGGACGCGGTCCCGGAAAGCAGCGACCCGGCCTGGGCCGGGTCGCGGGTGGCGTGCCGCTATCGCGTCGGGCGGCCTATTGCCGCTCCCACACCTGCGACTTGCAGATGAAGGCGATGCAGCCGGACACCTCCAGCTTGCTGCCGCCTTCGATCAGTTCCATTTTGGACTTGTACACCTTGCCCTCGTCGGGCTTGAGGATGGTGCCGCCGGCGTACTCGCCGCCGCCCTCGGCGCGCATCCCGCGGATGATCTCCATGCCGGTGATGGGCTTGTTCTTGCGGTCGTCGCCGCACTTGTCGCAGGTCGGGTTCGGCCGGCTGGGGTTGATCAGCTCGACGATGCGGCCGGTGAGGACGCCATTGGCGGCCTGGCTGATCTCGACATAGGACTTGGGCCGGCCGGTGTCGCCGTCGATGGTCTTCCAGCGGCCGACCACCGGGTCGGCGGCGATGGCGGCGAGCGAGGCGAGCATAAGCGGGGTCGCCGCCAGTGCGGCCAGCAGGGTCTTGCGCATGGTCCCCTCCCAGGGATGTGGATGGATCGGCGGCCCGGGGCCTCCCGTGCGCCCAACTTACACCGCATTCGCTTGCGTATGGAAGCGCTCAGCGCAAAAAAAGACCCGGCAGCAGCCGGGTCTTCAGGCTTGCGCCGGGGGGCGGCTCAGAGGCCGCCGCCGCCACAGTCCTTGGTCAGGTAGTCATCGATGAGGCGGAGCTGGTCACCCATGATCTCGCGCGTCCAGGCCGGGCCGTGGGCGTAGTCCTTGATCTCGTGGTAGACCACCGGCTTGCCGGCGCGCTTGGCCTTGTCGACGAACCACACCGACTGCTCCAGCGGCACGATCTGGTCGCGGTCGCCGTGGTAGACCATCAGCGGGATCTGCATCTGGTCGGCCTTGTCGATCGGATTCAGGCCATCCACCGTCGGCGCCTGGGCCTGGCGGAAGAATGGATTGGTGTAGTAGCGCGACCAGATGCGCTTGTGGTCCGAAACGCCTGCGCCGGCGATGGCGCACTTGTACAGGCCGTTGGGACGCACGGAGGCGGCGAAGGCCGAGTAGCCGCCGTAGGAGAAGCCGAACATGGCGATGTGGCCGGGCTGGGCGATCTTCTGTTCGATCATCCACTTGGCACCATCGTCCTTGTCGTCCTGCATCTTCTGGCCCCATTCGGCGTCGCCGGCCATCCACAGCCTGCGGCCCCAGCCATCGGAGCCACGGAACTGCGGACGCAGGACCGCCATGCAGCGTGACGCCATCAGCGGCACCCACATTGAACCGTCGAAGTCCATGGTGTCGCGTGCCCATGGGCCGCCGTGCGGATGGACCACGGCCTTCCACGGGCCTGCGCCGCACATCTCGGTGTTGGGACGGGTCAGGAAGGCCGGGATGTCCAGGCCGTCGCGGGCCTTGTAGTAGACCAGTTCGGTGCTGCCGAGCGAGCGCGGGTCGATGGCCGGGTAGCTCTTGGCCAGCAGCGAGAGCTGGCCGTTGCGGAACAGGTAGTGTTCCGGCGGCACCGAGGCGCCATCCACGGTCAACACCACGGTGGACAGGTCCGGCGTGGACCCGTTGATGGTGATGTTCCTCTCCACCGGGTAGTCGATGGTCGCCGACTGGCCGGTGGCCGGGTCGACGATCCTCAGCTTCTGGCTGGTGATGCCCAGCGCCTGGCGCAGGCCGGCGTCCAGCGCGCGCATGTCGGGGTCGGTCCACTCGATGTCGTCGCCACGCGGGCCCTCGTAGCCCAGGCCGCGGATCTCGCCGAAGTCGGAGCCGGCGTCGCGCGAGCGATTGACCAGTACGCGGTTGGCGTTGAAGAAACGGTGCTGGAACAGCACTTCCTTGCGCTGGCGTGCGGCAATGTCGTACTCGTAGACCAGCGCCTTGTCTTCGCCGGCGTTGCTGAGCACGAAGGCGATATTGGGGTCGCGGCTGAAGCCGATGATCTCGGTCTGGTCGCGGTCCTTGACGTAGGAGCGGAAGTGCTCCTCCCACTTGCCTTCGGTGTTGCGGAACTCGGCGGAAATGTAGGCGCCGCTGCCGCCGACGTCCTGCTTCAGGCGGGCGCGCAGGTTGCCATCCAGGTCGGTCACGTAGCCGGCGACCTGGGACTCGGACATCTGGATGCGCTCGGACTTGAAGTTGCGCAGGTCGACCCGGTAGACGTCGCCGGCATCGGCGCCGACATTGTTGACCACCAGGATGTGGCTGGGGTCGTTGGGCAGGGAGTCGAGGATGGTCGGGTTGGTGATCGCCTGCACTAGCTGCTCGGCGCGGGTGTTGGCGCGCTTCTGGGGCAGGGGCTCGTTCCAGTCCTTGCCTTGCAGGTCGGTGATCATCAGCTTGGACAGGAAGTTCTTGGTCACGTCGCCCAGGCGCAGGTCCAGGGGCTGCATCAGCGACACGGCCAGGCGGTCGTTCTTGATGAACTGGACGCCGGTGATCTTCATGCTGGAGGCGCCGATCAGGGTCGGTGCCTTGGCCAGGTCTGCGGTATTCCAGACCGCGATGACCCGCTCCTCTCCATCACCCCGCAGGGCGGCGATGTGCTTGCCATCGGGAGAGAGGCTGAACCCCGAGAACGCCGGGTAGGCGGCCATCTGTTCGATGGTGGGTGCAACCGGGGGCGCGGCCAGCGCCTGGCCGGTGGCGAGGCTGGCCAGGATGGCCAGGGGGAGTGCGTGTTTGATTTTCATCGGTCGCTCCGTCGACGGGTGGATGCGGTTCGATACTAGCAGGGCAAACAAAAGGCCGCCGCCCTTGCGGGCGGCGGCCTGTCAAACCACTACATCAGGAGCACGGATCAGAATTCCTTGGAGAAATTCAGGAAGAACGTCCGGCCGAAGTAGTCGTAGCCGCTGTACAGCGGTGCGTTGCCGATGGTGGTGTAGGCACCGGTCGACACGACCGGCGGGTCCTTGTCGGCCACGTTGCGGATCCCGCCGGTCACCGACCAGTCGTCGCCGGTGTACTTCAGCGACAGGTTGTGCAGGAAGTAGTCGTCGATCGCCATCTGGTAGGTCGGGCGGTAGTCAACGCCGTCGTACTTCTCGTAGTACGAGTAGCTCTCAACCGAGCCCACCCAGTCCAGGCCGTAGCGCACGCGCCAGTTGCGGATGGTGTAGTTGAGGTCCAGCTGGCCGGTCAGTTCCGGTGCGCCGATGGTGCCGCTGTAGTCCTTGTACTCGACGCTCGGCAGGGTCTGGCCGCCCTGCTCCAGGAAGCTGGTGACCGCCAGGTTGGCAACGAAGCGGCCCTGGCCGATGTCACGCGCATAGCGGGTGGTGAAGTCCCAGCCGCGCACCTTGTCACGGGCCACATTGATGTAACCGGTGGTCACGGTCAGCGAGTTGTTGGCGGCGCGCTGCACCAGCGAGCAGTAGCCGGAGCCGGCGGTGAACTCGGCCTGCGACTGGCCGTAGCACAGTGCCAGGACCTGGGCGCCGCTCAGGCGGGCAACACCGTTCTTCACCTCGATCGAGAAGTAGTCCGCCGCGAAGGACAGGTCGCCGAAGCCGTCACCGAATTCCGGCTGGAACACCAGGCCTGCGGTCACCGCCTCGGAGGTCTCGGCCGACAGGCCGGTTTCCGCGCCACCCTGGGTGTAGACCGTGATGCTGTTGGTGGCGTTGAAGTTCGGCGGCAGGCCCAGCGAGGAGCAGTTCAGGTAGGTGTTGCTGTTGGTGTCGGTGGCATTGCCCCAGTCGTTGCAGGGGTCGCCGCTCTGGTTGGCGAAGCCGCTGCTGGCGCCGAGGAACTGCTCGAACAGTGCCGGGGCGCGGAACGAGGTGCCACGCGAGGCGCGCAGCGACAGCCAGTCGACCGGCGTCCAAAGCATGCCCAGCTTCCAGGTGTCATCGCTGCCGTAGGAGTCGTAGTCGGTGTAGCGGCCGGACAGGTTGAAGGTCAGCTCCTGTGCGCCCGGCAGGCCGGACAGCAGCGGGATCTCGAACTCGGCATAGGCTTCCTTCACCGAGTCCTCGCCGCGGGTCGGCGTGGAGGAGGTGAAGCCGTAGAGGTTGCTGTTGATCGAGTTGATGTCCGGGGTGTCGTCGATCTCCATGCCGCGGTACTCGACGCCGAACGCTGCGGCCACGGTGCCGCCGAACGGAATGTCGAACAGCGGGCCGCTGACGCCAAAGGCCGCGGTCTCTTCCTCGTAGATGGTGCTGCCGTGGGTCTCCTGCATGATGTAGTTGCGGTACGCCTGCGAGAGGTTGCCCGCGACGACGTCGGCGCTCAACACCGGGGCGGCGACGCAGCCGTCGGAGGTGTCGCGGCAGACAAAACCGCCGTTGCCATCGGAAACCACGTCATAGCTCTTGGCGATGCGGTCGGTCAGGCGGTTGTCGGTGTAGTAGTCCGCGTCCGAACGGCCGTAGCTGAGGTAGCCGTCGTAGCTCCAGGAGCTGCCCAGGTCGCCGCGCAGGCCGGCGGTGTAGCGGCCGAAGTCGATGGTCTGGCGGTTGCCGTACAGGCCCCAGCCGATGAAGGCGCGGGCAGCGATCGGCAGGCCATTGGTCGAGCCGTCGGCGGGAGCGGCGGACATCCGCGGCAGCCACGACAGGTCGCCCAGCAGCGGGCTGCCGACGGCGTAGTCGACGGTGTGCTGCAGGTAGCCGGTCTGCTCGGACTCGCGGCGGGTGATCAGGGCCTCGAAGTAGGCCTCGGCATCACCCATCACGCCCAGGTCCATGCTGCCCTGGAGGAAGCCGGTGACGTTGGTGGTCGGCGAGATCAGCGACTCGCGCTTCATCGTCGGGTCGTACGTGGTACGCCCTTCCAGATCCACGCCCTCGTAGCCGGGCAGGTCGCCATCGGTGACGGAGGCATTCGGGCGCCAGCGGTTGAAATAGTCGAAGCCACCCGGCGGCATGTTGTCCGGATCGTAGGTGCCGTAATAGCCCAGGCTGCCCAGGCCGGGGCGACCCAGCAGGTACTGGGTGCCAAGGGTGTTGATGGTCACGCCGCCGGCGTCCAGGCCCCAGCACTTGGGCTCGCCGGTGGTCGGATCGATGTAGTCGTCGGCGCCGTAGCGGCCGGTGGCGTCGTCGCGGCCCAGCAGCGGGCGCGGGCAATCGCTGGCCCAGTCGCGGTCACCCATGGTGACTTCCTGGCGGTCGTAGATCTCCAGCGAGCCGGAGACGCGCCACTTGTCGCCGCTGGTGCCGAACAGGGTGCCCCAGCGGGTTTCCAGGCCGCCACCGTTCTGGGTGGCGTTGGTCTGGAACTCGACGGCCACGCCGTCGAACTTGCTCTTGGTCACCACGTTGACCACGCCGGCGACCGCGTCGGAACCGTAGATGGCCGAAGCGCCATCCTTCAGGACCTCAACGTGCTCGACCATGATGTTCGGCAGCGTATTGAGGTCGACCGAGCCCACGGCGCCGCGCGAGCCGGACGGCGAAAGGCGGCGGCCGTTGACCAGCAGCAGCGAGCGGGTCGGGCCCAGGCCGCGCAGCGACAGGGTGTTGACGCCCGGGCCGCCGTTGACGACGTAGCCGCCGTAAGCGTTGTTGATCTGGTCCGAGCCGCCGGTGACGGCATTGCTCTGGAGCAGGCCGGCGGTGGAGTTGAAGCCGGCAACGGTCGACTCCTCGCGGGGGATCACCTGGATGGGCGAGACCGAGTTGAAGGTGCTCTTGGCAATACGCGAACCGGTGACGGTGACGGCATCCAGGGTCGAGGTATTGGTGGGGGCGGCCTCTTCGGTGGACTCCTGGGAGTCCTCTTCGGTGGCGTCCTGAGCGTGGACGACGCCGAGCGGGAACATCAGGGCGGTCGCCAGCGCGAGGGTGAGCGGGTTCTTGTTGAAGCGTGAGCCGGAAGCGTTGCGGCGGGCGGCCATTGAATTCTCCTGTGGAAACAACTAGTTGGGTCGCAGTAACGTTGCTGTTGCAATCGTTGCTGAATGATACTACTCACGGCTTTCCGTAAAATGCAACGCCTTTTTAACGACATCAACACATTGCCCGCGTAGAGGGCCGCTCCGGCCCGTTCGGGCATTCCTGACGGCTGCCGTAGACTTCCGGACATGAATAGCCAGAAAAACTCCCGGATCGACAGTCCGGCCGCCCTGGTCGGACTGGGCAATGACCTGCTGCGCCAGCGACGGTTCACCGAGGCGGTGGAGCTCGGGCGCCGTGCCGCCGAGGCCTGCCCGGACCAGGCGCAGGTCTTCGCCTTCCTGGCCGAGGCCCTGCGCCTGGCGGACGACCTGCCCGGCGCGCTGGTCGCGATAGACCAGGCCATCGCGCTCGGTGGTGCCGCGCAGCACAAGGTCAAGAAGGCCTGGCTGCTGTCGCGCTCGTACCGCCGCGACGAGGTGCCGGCCCTGGTGGCCGGGATTTCCGCCGAGGCCGGCGACAATGCCGTGCTGCTCTGGCAGATCGGCAAGCTCTACTTCCACCACAACATGCTGCAAGAGGCCATCGTCCACTACGTCAGGGCACTGGCCGTGGCCGGCGACCGGCCGGCCTGGCGCTACGACCTGGCGGTCGCCCGCTTTTACGCCGGTGACGCGGCGGCGGCCGAGGGCGACCTGGAGAGCATCTTGGCGGTGACGCCGCAGGCCGGTCCCGTGATCTACCTGCGTTCGACCCTCGTCAGGCAAGGGCCGCAAAGCAATCACGTCGCCGATATCGAGGCCAGGCTGCAGGCGGGCTTCTCGCAGGACGAGGACGAGGCCTGCGCACTGTATGCGCTGGGCAAGGAGCTGGAGGACCTCGGCGAGCACGAGCGTTCCTTCGCTGCCTTCACGGCCGGTGCGAAGAAGCGCAGGGCCACGCTCAACTACGACGCTTCGGCCTTCTACGCCACCCTGGAAGAGGTCCGTGGGGTCATGGATGCGCCGGCGATGTCGGCACCCGCGAACGGGTGCGAGGACGAGGGCGCGATCTTCATCCTGGGCATGCCACGCACGGGTACCACGCTCGCCGAGCGCATGCTCCTGCAGTCCGGTTGCGTGGAGAACGCCGGTGAACTGACCGATTTCGGCTTCCTGCTGGGTGCGGCGATCAGCCGCCTGCAGGTCGCCGATCCCTCGCTGGGCGTGGCCGCAGCCACGCAACAGCTGGACTTCGCCGCGCTTGGGCGTGACTACATGCGTGGTGCCCGGCAGATGGCAGGCGGCAGTGCGCGCTTCATCGACAAAATGCCGGCCAACTACATGTACTGCGGCCTGCTGCACCGGGCCATGCCCAATGCCCGGATCATCCATGTCGAGCGCGACCCGCTGGACAGCTGCTATGCGATCTTCAAGACGCTGTTCTTCAACGCCTACGAATTCTCCTACGATCTCGACGAACTGGCGGAGTACTACATCGCCTACCGCCGGATGATGCGGCATTGGCACGAAGTGATGCCCGGGGCGATACTCGACGTGCGCTACGAGGCGCTGGTGGCCGACCCGGAAGGGCAGTCACGGCGCATCTACGACTGGTGCGGCCTGGAGTGGAATCCGGCCGTTCTGGAAGTTCCGGACAGGCGCAGGGCCTTCGCCACGGCCAGCGCGGCGCAGGTGCGCGAGCCGGTGCATACACGTTCGGTCGGCAGCTCCCGCAGGCACCTGAAGGGCTTGGCGCCGCTGGTCGACAGGCTCCAGGCCGCCGGCCTGTACACGCCATAAGCCACCCGCCCCGTGTGGGCCAAGCGCGCACGGGGCAGCACTCCGGATCCAGGACATGATGAACAAGATCGCCTCCCATGCCGTGCAGCCCGGCCTGTTCCCCCACCCGCGCATCCGCAATGTCATCGCCGTGGGTTCCGGCAAGGGCGGGGTGGGCAAGTCCACCACGGCGGTCAACCTGGCCCTGGCCCTGCAGCGGCTCGGGGCGAAGGTGGGCGTGCTCGATGCCGACGTGTATGGGCCCAGCGTGCCGGCGATGCTGGGCCTGTCGGGGCGGCCGGAGAGCCCGGATGACAAGTCGATCGAACCGATGCGCGCGTTCGGCATCGAGGCCATGTCCATCGGCCTGCTGGTCGACCAGGACACGCCTATGATCTGGCGCGGGCCGATGGCCACCTCGGCCCTGACCCAGCTGTTCAACGACACCCGCTGGGGTGACCTGGACTACCTGCTGATCGACCTGCCGCCGGGCACCGGCGACATCCAGCTGACCCTGGCCCAGAAGATCCCGGTGGCCGGGGCGGTGATCGTGACCACGCCGCAGGAGATCGCCACCCTGGATGCACGCAAGGCGCTGAAGATGTTCGAGAAGGTCAACGTGCCGGTGCTGGGCATCGTCGAGAACATGGCCGTGCACGTGTGCGGCAACTGCGGCCACGCCGAGCACCTGTTCGGGCAGGGCGGCGGGCAGGCCATGGCCGCGCAGTACGGGGTGCCGCTGCTGGGCTCGCTGCCGCTGGACCTGCGCATCCGCGAGCAGGGCGACGTGGGCACCCCGGTGGTGGCCGCGGCAGCGGACTCGGCGCCGGCGCAGGCGTACCTGGCCGCGGCACAGGCGATGGCCGCGCAACTGGCCACCCGCCCGCGGGCCTCGATCCCGATCGCCTCCACCCTGGGCTGAGCCTGCCAGGACAGGGAGGGTGCGGGCGGCCGCTGCTTTTGTAGGAGCCCAGCTTGCTGGCGACGCGACACCGTCGGCACAGGCGACCTCGTGGCTCCGACGTCCGTGTCGCCAGCAAGCTGGGCTCCTACAAGGGAAGCGGGCCGGTTAGAATCCAAGGGTTACGGCCCGAGCGGCCACAAGGGACACCGCATGAGCATCAAGAGCGACCGCTGGATCCGCCGCATGTCCGAACAGCCGGGTGGGATGATCGAGCCGTTCGAGCCGGGCCAGGTCAAGCTGGCCGCCGACGGCCAGCGCATCGTCAGCTACGGCACCTCCAGCTACGGCTACGACGTGCGCTGCTCGCGCGAGTTCAAGGTGTTCACCAACATCAACTCCACCATCGTCGACCCCAAGCACTTCGACCCGAAGAGCTTCGTGGACATCGAGGCCGACGAGTGCATCATCCCGCCGAATTCCTTCGCCCTGGCGCGTACCGTGGAGTACTTCCGCATTCCGCGCGACACCCTGGTGGTGTGCCTGGGCAAGAGCACCTACGCGCGCTGCGGGATCATCGTCAACGTCACCCCGCTCGAGCCCGAATGGGAAGGGCACGTGACCCTGGAATTCAGCAACACCACGCCGCTGCCGGCGCGCATCTACGCCAACGAGGGCGTGGCCCAGATGCTGTTCTTCCAGTCGGCCGCCGACGACGTGTGCGAGACCTCGTACAAGGACCGCGGCGGCAAGTACCAGGGCCAGACCGGCGTGACCCTGCCGCGGACCTGATGCCGACCTGACGCGGGCTGCCGCGCACCCGCTCCCGTAGGAGCCGGCTTGCCGGCGATGCGTCCGATTCCGTGGGGGCGGAGGCCGGGGGTCCGCCCGGCGGAGTCGCTTTGGCGAGGCGGTCCGGAAGCGACCGGGGGCAGGCTGAGGGTGCGATGTCCGGGGGCGGTCGCCGGCAAGCCGGCTCCTGCAGTAGAGGCCTAGAATCGGGGCTTTCCTTCCGGAGAGCCGCATGCGCCCCCGTCCCGTATCGAAGCTGTTGCGCGCTGCACTGCTGTGCAGCCTGGCCATGCTGGCGGCCCCGCCAGTGGCCCATGCCGCCGAAGGCGCCAGGCCGGCACCTGCCGGCACGCCGGTTGCCGATGCCGCCTTCGACCCGGCCGCCTTCGACGCCTACGTCGAGCAGGTGCGCGCGCGCTTCGAGGTGCCGGGGATCGCGGTGGCCATCGTCGAGGATGGCAAGGTGGTGCTGGAGCGTGGCTGGGGCGTGCGCGAGCTGGGCAAGCCCGGTGCGGTGGACGCGCATACCCTGTTCGCCATCGCCTCCAACACCAAGGCCTTCACTGCCGCCTCGCTGTCGATGCTGGCCGACGAGGGCAAGCTCTCGCTGGAGGACCGGGTCGTCGACCACCTGCCGTGGTTCCGCATGGCCGACCCGTACGTGACGCGCGAAATGCGCGTCCGCGACCTGCTCACCCACCGCAGTGGCCTGGGCCTGGGAGCGGGCGACCTGCTGTTCTGGCCGGGCAGTGACTACTCCACCACCGAGGTGGTGCAGCGGCTGAAGGACGTGCCGCTGAAGACCGGCTTCCGCGAGCGCTACGCCTACGACAACATCCTCTACGCCACGGCGACCCTGGTGATCGAGCAGGTCTCCGGCCAGTCCTATGCGGATTTCCTGCAGCAGCGCTTCTTCGATCCGCTGGGGATGTCGGGCACGCGCTTCAATGCCGATGCCCTGCGCCCGGGCGATGCGGCCGCCACCGGCCACGCCAAGGCCGATTTCAGCCGGTTGCAGCCGACTTTCCCGTTGACCTGGCACAACGCCGCCGGCGCCGGTGGCCTCTACTCCAGCGTGCACGACATGTCCCGCTGGATGAACGCGCAACTGGCCGGTGGCCGCTACACCGATGCGCAGGGCAACACGCAGCAGCTGTTCAGCCCGGCGCGTCAGAAGGCGATGTGGTCGCTGCATTCGCCCATGCCGGTCGGCGCGCCGTCGGTGCCGGCACTGGCGCCGGCGGTGCCCGACTTCATCGGCTACGGCGAAGGCTGGATCACCTCGTCCTACCGCGGCGAGAAACTGGTCTGGCACACCGGTGGCTGGCCCGGCATGGTCTCGCGCGTCACCCTGGTGCCGGGGCGCAACCTGGGCGTGGTGGTGCTGACCAACCAGGAATCCGGCGCGGCCTTCAACGCGGTGACCCTGCAGGTACTCGATGCCTGGCTGCGGCCGGCGCAGCGCACCGGCTGGATCGAGGCCTATGCACAGACGGCCGATGCCTCCCGGGCCAAGGCCGATGCCGCATGGAAGGCGCGGGTCGCCGCGCGCGACCTGCGTTCAAAGCCGTCCCTGCCGCTGGCCCGCTACGCCGGCACGTACCGCGATGCGTGGTACGGCGACGTGGAGGTCCGCCAGGAAGGCGGCGCGCTGCGCATCGCCTTCGGCCGCAGCCCGCTGCTGCGCGGCACGCTGCAGCACTGGCAGCACGACACCTTCCTGGCGAAGTGGGATGACCGCACGCTCAACGGCGATGCGTTCGTGACGTTCGCGCTGGATGCGGACGGGAAGATCCGCGAGGCACGGATGGAGGCAGCCTCGGACCTGACCGACTTCAGCTTCGACTTCCAGGACCTGCGCCTGCTGCCGGTGGAGTAGGGCGGCCGCGCGGTTGCCAACGAAAGCGGGAATCCGGTGGCGGGCTGTGGCGCTCTGGCGTGTGGCCTGCTGCCGCTCATGTCCCCCGGTCCCGTCCCGTCGGGCCGGGACCTCCTCTTTTACTTCCCGTCAGCAGGCCACACGCCAGGGCGCACCAGGCCTGGCTGGCTGCCAACGGAAAGCGCGCACTGCGCACCGGTACCGCATCGATATGCCTTTGCCCTTCGTACAGACGAGGATGATCGTGGGGCGGTGGAGCGCGATGCCTGCCGACGGGAAGTAAAGGAGGAGGTTTCGGCCATGGGCCGAAGCCGGGGGACATGAGCGGCGGCAGGCGTCGCGCCCCACCGCTTCAGCCGGGTCTCCTGCCTTTCCAGGCTTTCCAGCGGGCAGAAGGCATGCATTCCGTCACCAGGGACCCATTGCCCAACGAAAAAGCCCGCCTGCAAGGCAGACGGGCTCCGATGTCGGGTGTGGCGACGGTGCGGCCTACTGGATCGGCTCGTCCAGGATCAGCTGGCGCACGAAGCGTACCGGCGGCGCGCCGTAGGACAGCACCTGGTCGTGGTAGGCCTTCAGCTTGAAGTCCGCGCCGCGCGAGGCCTCCACCGCCTTGCGCATGTCGAAGTGTTCCTGCACGCCGACGAAGTAGGTCGGCAGCTGGGCCGAGGTCAGCTGCGCGCGCACCCACTTGCCGGCCGCCTCGCGCTCCTGCTGGAAGGTCTGGCGGACCATCAGGTCCATCGCCTGCTCGCGGCTCCAGCCGTCCACGTGCACGCCCTGGTCGAGGATCGCGTTGGCGATCGTGCGCAGGTAGAACTTCAGCTGGACCAGGCGGAACAGCGGGTCGCCGTCCAGGTAGCCGGCGTCGGCCATCATCTTCTCGGTGTACACCGCCCAGCCCTCGGCGAACATGCCCGAGCGCAACACCGCGCGCAGGGTCGAGGGGAACTTGGCCGAGTGCCAGCCTTCCAGGTAGTGGCCCGGGGTGCCCTCGTGGATGCTCAGCAGGTGGATCATCCGCGAGTTGTATTCGCGCAGGAACGAGTCGACCTGCTCGCCGGTCCAGTCCTCCGGGATCGGCGAGACCGCGTAGAAGGTCTTCAGGTGCTTGTCCAGCGGGCCGGGCGAGTCGCAGTAGGCCACCGCCACCCCGCGCTGGAATTCCGGCATCTCGATGATCTCCACCGGCGCGTCGGGCAGGGTCACCAGGTCCTTGGCGCGGACGAAGTCGGTGGCCTGCTTCAGCGCGGCCTCGGCCTCGGCCACCACCTTGTCGCGGGCCGGACGCTGCGCATAGGCCAGCTCCAGCGCCGCCTCGATCGCGGCCTGCTGCTGGCCGGCGTCCGGCGTCTCTGGCAGGGCCGGCGCGCCGGCCTTGTCCTTGAGCACGTCGCGGGCGATGGCGTACATCTCCCCGCGCACGCGCGCCAGTTCGCCCTCGGCCCTCTGCTTGATCTCCGCGCGCGACAGCGAGGACACCAGCGCGAACTGCAGCTTCTGGTCGTACAGCTGCGCGCCGATCCGGAACTCGCCCTTGGCATTGGGCACCAGGGTCTGGTCCAGCCATTGCTGGTGCTCGGCCACGGCCTGCCTCAGGCCGGCGATCGCCGCCTCGGCCTGGCTGCGGTCGGCTGCCTCCAGCTGGCCCAGGTTGGGGACGATGAAGGTGTCGACGATGCTGAGGATGCCGGCGTTCTGCCGGGCCACGGTCTCGGCGTGGATTTTCGGCACCCTCGCCGGGTCGAGGTTGGCGCGGGCCTGGGCCAGCAGGGCCGGGACCTTCAGCATGCGCGCGGTGGCCGACTTCAGCCTCGCCGGCAGGGGCGCGAACTCGCGCGCCATCAGTCCGTAGATCGCGCCGCCGGCCAGGCCGCTGTAGACCTGCGGGTCCCAGGCCCAGGCCTGCAGGGTTTCGCTGCTCCACAGGTCGTACTGCAGCTGGTTGCGCAGGATCGCCGCGTCGACCTGGTTCTCGCGCGACAGCGCGGACAGGTCCATGGCATCGAGTTCGGCGAGGATGCCGCGGCCGAATTCCAGGCCCTTCCGCCGGCCCTCGGCGGACAGGTCGTCCAGTTCGCCGTCGTAGCGGTGCTCGCCGATCTGGGTGGCGCCCACCGGCGAGAGCCGTAGCCAGCCCTCGAGCGCGCGCCGCGACAGGTCGGCGAAGGCGGCGTCGGCGCGGGCCTGGTCGCCGGCGGTCGTGGCCTCGGCAGCGTTGGGGGCGGGCGTCTGCGCCTGCTGGCAGGCGGGCAGCGCGGCGGGCAGGGCGAGGGCGAGCAGGGAACGGCGCATGGCGGTCGGGCATCCGGAAGGAGGCCGCCAGCATAGGCGGCGGCCCCGGCGGCCGCACCTGCCATTGGCTTACCCGCAGCGGCCCCGACCTCGTACGCTGGGCATCCCGAGGACACGGAGCAGGACCATGGAATACCAGGGAAGCTGCCATTGCGGCGGCATCGCGTTCACCGTCGAGGGCGAGATCGGCCAGGTCGTGGACTGCAACTGCTCGATGTGCCGGCGACGCGGCGGCCTGCTGTGGTTCGTGCCCGCCTCGGCGTTCGCCCTGCGCACGCCGCGCGAGCGTCTGGCGACCTACCTGTTCAACCGGCGCCACATCCAGCACCACTTCTGCCCGACCTGCGGCATCGCCCCGTTCGGCGAGGGCCAGGCGCCGGATGGCAGCACCATGGTCGCGGTCAACGTGCGCTGCCTGCCGGAGGTGGAGCTGGATGCGCTGCAGGTCGCGCCCTTCGATGGGGCGCGGCTGTGAGGCCGGGAGCGGGTTCCCGGATGCTGGCGCTGGTCGCGGCCGCGTTCCTGGCCGGTTGCGCGAACAAGGAGAGCATGGGCTTCGCGGCGGCCGACGCGGCCGCCGGGGCGCCGCAGGGACGGTTCCTGGCCTATGAGCACCAGGTCACCGTGGCGCTGGATGTCGAGGCGCTGGCCGGCCGCCTGGCCGAGGTGCAGTCGGCTTGCCAGACGGCCAGGTTCGGCGAGTGCGAGGTACTGGAAGTGGCCCAGCACGGCGGCGACCATCCCTCGGCCCGGCTGGTGGTGCGGAACGTGCCGGCGGGGGTGGGGCCGATGGTGGGCGCGGCCAGCCAGGGCGGCCGGGGCGGCAGCCGCAGCACCCATGCCGAGGACCTGGCCCAGGCGGTGGCCGACAACGCCCAGGCCCAGGACCGGCTGCGGCGCGAGCAGGCACGGCTGGAGGAGTTCCAATCGCGCCGCGACCTGGCGGTGGCCGACATGATCGCGCTGTCGCAGCAGCTGGCCCAGGTGGAGGCGCAGCTGCAGGCGGCGGCGCAGGAGGCGGCCCAGCAGCAGCGCCGGATCCAGACCCAGAAGCTGACCCTGGAATTCCAGCCGCCGGACCTGCAGAGCGGCAGTGGCGAGATCGGCCAGGCGGTGCGCGACTTCGTCTCGATCCTGGCCACCGGCACCGCCTGGACCATCCGCGCGGTCGCGTTCCTGATCCCGCTGGCGGTGGTGGTGGCCGTGCTGGTGGCGGTGTGGCGCTGGCGGAAGCGGCGCCGCGGCTGATCGCGGCGGCGCGCGTGGGGGGCGTCGCCGGTAAACGAAGTGCGCCCCGCAGCGGAACGCCGCTCAGGCGTTCCGCACTAACCGCAGGTCGCCGGTGGCGGCCGCGGTCGGCGTCCCGAGGTGGAACATCGCCGTGGTCCGGGCCAGGGCCTCGGCCTCGGCTTCCAGGGTGCGCGCGGCGGCGGTGGCTTCCTCGACCAGGGCCGCGTTCTGCTGGGTGGCCTGGTCCATCTGCACGATGCCGTGCCCGACCTGCTCGATCCCGGCGGCCTGCTCGCGCGAGGCGGTGGCGATCCCGGCCATGATCCCGTTGACCTGGCGCACCGAGTCCAGGATCGCCGACATGGTGTCGCCGGCCTCGCGCACCAGCGCCGAGCCGGCGCCGACCTTGCCCACCGAGTCCTCAATCAGCGCCTTGATCTCCTGCGCCGCGCCCGCCGAGCGCTGCGCCAGCGCGCGCACCTCGCTGGCGACCACGGCGAAGCCGCGGCCCTGCTCGCCGGCGCGCGCGGCCTCGACCGCGGCGTTGAGCGCCAGGATGTTGGTCTGGAAGGCGATGCCGTCGATCAGGCCGATGATCTCGGCGATCCGGCGCGAGGCGCCCTCGACCTCGCCCATGGTCGCCACCGCCTTCAGCACCACCTCCTCGCCGCGCGCGGCCACCTCGGCCGCACCCTGCGCCAGCCGGTCGGCCTGGCGCGCGTGGTCGGCGTTCTGGCGCACGGTGGAGGTCATCTCCTCCATCGAGGCGGCGGTCTCCTCCAGGCTGGCGGCCTGCTGCTCGGTGCGCCGGGACAGGTCCTGGTTGCCCGCGGCGATCTCGCCGGCGGCGGTGTCGATCCGGGTGGCGGCCTGCTGCAGCTGGCCGATGATCGCGGCCAGGCGGTCGCAGGTGGCGTTGGCATCGGCCTTCATCTGGCCGAAGTCGCCGCCGAGGTCGCGCTCGATGCGCCGGTCCAGGCGGCCCTCGGACAGCGCCGAAAGCAGGCCGCGCACCTCGCGCACGCTGTCCTGGGTGGTATCCAGGAAGCGGTTGATGCCCTCGCCCAGGGTGGCGAAGAAGCCCTGGCTGCGCGCGGCGTCCAGCCGCTGGCCCAGGTCGCCGCGTGCGGCGGCGTCGATGATCCGGGCGATGTCCGATTCCAGCGCCAGCTCGGCGGTGCGGTCGCGCCACTCGACCACGAAGCCGATGCGCTGGCCCGCCGCGTCCAGCACCGGCGTGATCACCTGGCTGAAGTGGACCTGGCCGACCCGGATGTTGCCCTGGTGGGTGCCGTCGAGTCGGTCGAGCAGGTCGCGGATCCGCGCCGGGTCGGCGTGGAAGCGGTGGATGCTGGTGCCGAGCAGGCCGTCGGCGTCGAAGTCCGGGAAGCGCTTGCGCAGTTCGGATTCCTGATGGCGCAGCAGCTCGACCACCGAGCGGTTGGCGTAGCGGATGACGTGGTCCTCGTCGGCGATCATCATCCCGGTGCGCGACACGTCCAGGGCGACCCGGGTCCGCGCGTTGTTCTCGTTGGCCTCGCGCTCGGCCTGCTCGCGCTGGCGGATCTGCGCGCTCATCCGCACCAGCGCGGCGGCCAGCGAGCCGGCCGGGAAGCGCATGTTCGCCATCGCCTCGGGCACCGGCTCGCCGCGGGCCACGCCCTCGGCCAGGCCGGCCAGCCGGCGCGGACCGTGACCCAGAGCCTCCAGTTGCTGGCGCAGCTGCCGGGCCATGATGCAGACGAACGCGGTCTCCACCACTACGTACAGCGCATGCAGGACCACGATCCCGAAGCCGCTGCCCGGCTCGAACGCCCGGATCGGCAGCCCGCGCGACTGCAGCCAGAAGAACGCCACGTGGTGCACCGCGATCGCCGCGGCGGCCACCACCACCGGCAGCCAGTCGCGGTAGTACAGCAGCAGGGCGATCACCACGAACACGCCGAAGTGGGTCTCCACCAGCCCGTGCGACTGCTGGATCACCGCCGCCACCATCGCCATCAGCACCAGGGCCGCGGTCGCGCTGCTGATCCGGGTGCCGGCGTGCAGGCGGACCTGCAGCCCCATCACCGCCAGGCCCGGGAGGACCACGGCGAGGAACGGCAGCCACTGGCCGTTCCAGGCGGCCAGCGCCAGCGAGGCCAGCGCCTGAAGACCGGCCAGTACCAGGAACAGGCGGTCGGCCTTGGCCGACAGGCCGCGGGCATAGACGAAGTCGTTGAGGCCGGAATCCGGCGAGGGTTTGATGACGGTGGACACGGGGGCCTCTGCGGAAGCGAAACGGAAGGGAAGAGATCAGCAGGCGCAGGACGCGGCTGCGGGCAGCTGGACGCTGCGGCTGGAGGCCAGCAGGGCGGGCAGCCAGCGGGCGAGGCGGGTATCGGCGCTTCCGGCGCCGCACAGCGTCGGGTCCGGCCGCAGGGCACCGGCATAGCGCAGGTCGCCATCGGCACCAAGGATCAGCACTTCGTGCCCGGCCAGACCGGGAGCGGCGGCATCGATGGTGTGGGCGGTGCCGTTGCGGTCGGTGATGGCCTGGGCCAGCCGCTCCCAGCCGGCGTCATCGACGGGGCAGGAACAGGCGGCGCCGGAGAGGCGCAGCGCCAGCGGACGGCCGAGGGCGGTGGCCGGCAACTGCGCGCGCAGGCCATCCAGCACCCGCTGCGGCACGGCGGCGGTGGCCTCGGGATGAGGTGCGATCGCGGCGAACGCGGCGACCATCCAGCCGCTCCACAGCGCCAGGAGCGCGAGGCCCGCGTGCCTGCGGAGACGTGAGAGTTTTCGAGAGGAAAGCATCGGGGCCGCACCTGACTGCCAGACACCGGAGCTCGCATGTCGCCATGCGGCGACAACGCAGGCATTCGGCGATCCTGTTAGCGGCCGTAGGCGCCGCTTCCTGAGTGATTCAGGGAGTCGAGGTGCGGATCGGTTCAGTCTGTGGCAAGGGCGCCGTGCATGCGTGGATGCGGCGCCGGATGCAAGGGGCGGTTATTCCCCGTCGTGCTCGAACTCGACCACCAGGCCCAGGCGCAGGGCCAGTTCCTCGACCGCTTCGCGCACGCGGCCGGCGGTGTAGTCGTTGGGCGCGTCCACTTCCAGTTCGTGGGTGCCCGGGCCGATGTCGTCCGACAGGCCGGCCGAACTGGAGTCGTCGTCGTCCATGTGCGGCATCAGGTCGGCCACTTCCTCCACGTGCTCGATGCCTTCCACGCTCTGCAGCAGGTCGGCCACCGCGCGCAGGTCGTCGTCGCTGCCGGTGATGCGGATGCGGAGCTGGGGCATGGTCGGGATTCCGTGTGGGGTCGGTTCCAGCCTGCCGCCGCCGCCATAAACGCCGGGTGAGGACGGCGCCTGCGCCTGCGTGCCTGTCAGGTCCGCGTGCGCGGGCGCGCGCGTCCGCCGGGCGAAGGCGGCGGCGTGCGCTCGTCCACGGCCTCGCGCTTGAGCCAGTCGATGAACAGGGTGGCGGCGGGACTCGGCGGGCGATGGGCGGGGTAGACGATGTAGTAGGCGTAGCGGGCCTTCAGCGCCGGGCCGGGCAGCCGTACCAGTTCGTACTGCTGCAGGTAGGGTTCGGCGATGTGCTTGCGCGCCAGCGCCGCGCCGATCCCGTAGACCGCCGCGCGCATCACGTCGGTGCTGTCGTTGAAGGTGTGCATCGGCGGCAGCTGCACGCGGGCGCCGGCGGCGCGGAACCAGTCGCGCCAGCTCTGCGGCGACAGGTCGCTCAGCAGGGGCAGGCCGGCGATGTCGCGGGGTGCGGCGATGCGCGCGCGCTGGACCAGGGCGGGCGAGGCGACCGGGAACAGTTCGTCGTCCATCAGGTGGTGGGCATGCAGCCCGGGCCAATGGCCTTCGCCATAGCGCACGCCCAGGTCGGGCCCGCCTTCCTCGAAGCGCGAGAACGCGCTGTCGGTCTGGATGTCCAGGCGCACGTGCGGATGGGCCTGGCAGAACCGGGGCAGGCGCGGCAGCAGCCAGCAGTACGAGAGCGAGCGCAGCGTGGTGACCCGCAAGGGCGCCGCGTCCGGGTCCGGATGCAGGTTGCCGGCCACCGCGGCGATGTCGTCCAGGGCCGCGCCGGCCGCGTCGGCCAGCTGCCGGCCCTCGACCGTCAGCCTGACTCCGCGCGCATGGCGATGGAACAGGGTCGCGCCGAGCAGTGCCTCCAGCTTGCGGATGTGGTGGCTGACCGCGCTGGCGGTCAGGTGCAGCTCGTCGGCGGCATGGGCGAAGTTCTGGTGCCGGGCGGCGGCGACGAACACGCCGAGGGCCGGCAGCAGGGCGGGGCGCAGCTTCATGGTCAGACCTGAACCAGATTTGTGGCTTGCCGCGATACTACGCGCTTGTCGGCGGTGGCCGCGCGGACCGATCCTGTCGTCCTGCCGCGACGACCCAAGGAAAGAACGTGCAACACCGGGTGCTGTTCGATTTCGAGATCACCTTCTCCAATGGCGGCGGGCTGCGCGGCTGGGATTTCCGCCTGGACATCCCCGGTGCCTACATTGATGAAGATGCGCTGGCCCGGCACGTGGTCGAGGACCTGCGCCTGCTGATGGTGGGCCAAGTGCGGGTGGAGAACGTGCGCATCATCCAGGAGGCGCACAAGCGCGCCGCGGGAGCGGCGGCGTGAGCGGCCCGGCCGAGGCGGCGCGCGTGGCAGGGGAGCCGGCACGCGACTGGCACACGCCCCTGCAGCTGCTGCTGGTCGGCGCGGTGTTCGGCAGCTCGTTCCTTTTCATGCGGGTGGCGGCGCCGGAAATGGGCGCCGGGCCGCTGGTCGGGGTGCGCCTGGTCTGCGGCTCGCTGGTGCTGCTGCCGTTCGTGTGGCAGGCGCGTCGGCAGCTGCCCTGGCAACGCTGGCCTGTGGTGGCGCTGATCGGGGCGATCAACGCGGCTGTGCCCTTCCTGCTGTTCGCCTGGGCGGCGCAGCGCGCGCCGGCGGCGGTCGGGGCGATCTGCAACGCGATGGCGGTGCTGTTCACCGCACTGGTGGCGTTCGCCGCGTTCGGCGAGCGGATCGGCCTGCGCCGGGCATTGGCCCTGCTGGCCGGATTCGCCGGCGTGGTGGTACTGGCCACCGCCAAGGTCTCGGGCCTGGCGCTGGGACCGGCGGTGCTGGCCGGCACGGCCGCGGCGTTCTGCTACGGGATCGGCATGAACCTGGTGAAGCGCCGGCTCGGCGACCTGCCGCCGGCGGCCGCCGCTGGAGCCACCCTGTCGGTCGCCGCAGTCCTGGTGCTGCCGTTGGCGCTGGCCGCGTGGCCGGTGCAGCCGGTCTCGGCGGCCGCCTGGTCCAGCGCGGTGGCGCTGGGGGTGCTGGGCACCGGCCTGGCGTTCATTCCCTACTACCGGCTGATCCAGCGCATCGGCGCGCCGCGCGCCGCGGTGGTGGCCTACCTGATCCCGGTGTTCGGCGCCTTGCTGGCCTGGCTGTTCCTGGGCGAGCCGGTGACGGTGAGGATGCTGCTGGCCGGGCTGCTGATCCTGGGCAGCGTCGCCGCCAGCCAGCGCGCGCGCTGAGCGGCGTCGCTGCCGCTCAGGCGAACAGCCCCTGCGCCGGCGACAGCTGCGCGTGCCGGCGCGGCAGCGCCTCGGCGGCCAGGCGCAGCATCGCCGGGGCGATGTAGGCGTGGTGCACGCCGGCGATCAGGGCCAGGTAGAGGTGGCCGAAGGCATTGCGGCAACGCACCCGGGTGCCGAGGCTGATCTCGACCCCGGCATCGCCGATCTGCACGCCCACGCAGGAGCGGAACGCCAGGTGGCGGTCGTCCGCGCCCAGCACCACCTGCGCGCGCCGGCCATCTTCGTCGATCTGCTGCGCCAGCACCGGGTGGCGTCCGGCGAACAGCCGGCTGCGGTCTTCCGACAGCAAAGAGGACACCGGGCAGCCCAGCGGCGAGGTGCGCAGGCGTAGCGGCCGCACCAGCAGGTTGCGCAGGCGCATCAACCGGGTCACGCCGGTCGGACGGTACTGCAGGAAGCCATCCAGCAGCTCGGCCAGCAGGCTGGCCGCGTTGTGGCCCGCGGCGACCTGGCCGTGCAGGCGCAGGACGAACGTGTCCTGCTGATGGAAGCCGGGCAGCTGCTCCAGCAGCAGCGAGCCCTGCGGCGGCGCCGGCAGCGGCCGTGCCCGCGGCACGCGCCCTTCGACGAAGCCGTCGCCGGCCGGCAGCCAGGCGCGCAGGCGCCCGGCCGGCGCGCGCACCGCTGCGCACAGGCCCCGCCGCCAGCTGCCCGGCGGCGCATGCAGCGACAGCCGCACCGTCGGCACCTCGCGCCGTTCCGGCGGATGCGCCGCCAGCCAGGCCTGTACCGGCGCCGGCAGGGTCTCGGTCAGGCTGGCGATGGTGGCGTCGCCGGCCAGGACCTGGTCCTGCAGCGCGCCGGCGGCGTCCAGTCCGCCCAGCTCGTCGGTATGGCAGGACAGGGCGAACAGCACCGGATGCGGCGAACCGGCCTGCAAAGGCGCGAACTGGTGCCAGGTGCCGCCGCCGAAGCGCACCGTGAACAGGCAATCCGGCGGCACTTCGATGTGGTGCAGGGCCGCGGCGAAATGCGCCGGGTCCTGCGCCAGCTGCGCGTCGGAGGCGGTGGAGAAGCGCAGCCGCGCGCCGGCGCTGCCGCTGACCGCGGTGAACACCCGGTGCCCGGCATGGCGGTGGAAGGGATGGCCGCCGGCGCCGACCGCGAAGGTGAACAGCGCGCTGCGCTCGCCGGCGTCGAAGTCCGGCGCGGCCACCCGCACCGAGGGTTCGTCGAGGGCGTCGACGAAGCCGTCGTGCCCGCGCTGGCGCGCACCGGCGTCGCGGTGCAGGCGATCGCCCGCACCGTGGCCGAGCTGCGCCAGCAGCACCACTTCGACCGGAAGGCCGCCGCTGTAGGAACGGATGCGGGCGGTGGGGAATCCTGCGACTACGTCGGGATGGCGGCTCATGGCGCGGTTCCTGAAGTCAGCGTGGCTTGGGCGTGCGTGGCTTGGGCGAGGGCGGGGCGGTGGCCTGGCGGGCCCGTGCCTGCGACTCGCGCTTGAGCGGGCCGGCGGTGGGGCAGACCTCGAAGGCGAAGCCGGCCAGGGTGTTGACCAGGTTGTCGGGCACCAGCCGGTAGAACACGTACTGGCCGCGCTTCTCGCTGGCCACCAGCCCGGCCGCTTCCAGCACCGACAGGTGCCGGGAGATCGCCGGCGCGCTCATGGCGAAGCGCGCGCCGATCTCGCCGGCGGTCAGTTCCTGGGCCGAGAGGTAGGCCAGGATCTCGCGCCGGGGCCGGGACGCCAGCGCGTCGAAGATGCGGTCGACTGCCATGGATCGATGCTTAGATAATTAACGTAATTGCTAAATACACCGGCGCCGCGCTGCCGTCAAGCGGGTTCGTCGCGGATGGCCTTCCGCGGGCCGGGCGTCAGCCGGCCGGCGCCGCACGCACCGGTAGCGGCACGTTGCACAGGTCGATGTGCCCGGCCGGACGCTTGTAGAAGTCGTCGCGGCGATTGCGGCGGGATTCGACCAGCTCGCGGAAGGTCGCGCTGTCGGTGCGCAGCAGCTGCAGGGTGCTGCGTTGGGCCGGCGGCAGCTCGCTGGCCAGGCGCACCGCGCGGATCGGCGTGCGCCGGGCGGCCTCTTCGTGGAAGCCCATCGGCTCGGGGCCGCGCGGCAGTGCGCTGAGCCGCTCGATGCCCTGGATCACCCGGCCCACCAGGGTGATGTTGCGGTCCAGCTGCCGCGGCGACTGCCCGATCACCACGTACAGCTCGGCGCCCAGGCTGCTGTCGGCCTCCAGGTTGCGGCCGGCGCCGACCGCGCCGTAGCAGTGCGCCAGCCAGGCCTTGCCGGCATCCGGATCACGGCCGGCGGCGAAACCGTCGACGAAGCCGGCCTGCGGCGCCCAGCCGTCGGCATCGGGCAGCGGCTCGAAGGCCAGGCCCGCGGCGTCGCGCTCGAACTCGGCCGGCAGTTTCCGCTTCGCCGTGCCCAGCGGCTTGGCCCTGGCCGCATCGTCCGCGTCGGCGTCGCCGAACTGGGCCACGAAGTTGTCCTGGACCCGGTAGATGCTGGTGCCGTCCCAGAAGCCCTCGCGTGCCAGGGTGCGGATGTTGGCCACGTGCGCCGGGGCGAAGCCGGGCGCCAGCTCGATCACCACCCGGCCCGCGTCCAGCTCCAGGTAGAGGGTGTTCTCCGGGTCCGGCGAGCGCCAGTCGGCGGCCGGCGAGGCGTCGAGGATTTCCTGCATGCCGCGGTAGGGCGCGGCGGCGCCGGGCTGCGGCAGCGCCGCGACGAGGGTGGCGAGCAGGCAGGCGGACAGCAGCGGGCGCAGGCGCATGGGCGGACCGATCGGCGGGAAGGTCCCGATTCTGGCCGCCGGCGGCCGCGCCTGCCAGCCGCGGCGCAGGACCGGTCGTCAGGCGTCATGACTACCGGCACATCCGCTATACCGGACTTGATACTAGATTGCCCTCCAACCTAGCGGTACAGGCCCGGAGGCCGCGATGAACGGGGTCGAGACCCAGCTTAAGAAGTTCCAGAAGGAGCTCAGCGCCGGGACCGTGTCCCTGGCGCTGCTGGCGGTGCTGGCCCGTGCCGGCGAGCCCCTGTACGGCTACCTGATCGCCAAGCGCCTGGAGCAGGTGGGCGAGGGCGTGCTCAGCGGCAAGCAGAGCGCGCTGTACCCGGTGCTGCGCAACCTGGAGGGCGCCGGCCTGCTCGACAGCCACGTCGAGCCCTCCGTGTCCGGGCCGCCGCGACGCTACTACCGCATCACCGCCGCGGGCCGCGAGGTCCTGGCGCAATGGGCCGCCGCCTGGCGCGCCACCCGCGACTCCGTCGATTCCGTGCTTGAGGGGACCTGAGATGAACACCGAACACGCCCATGCCCGGCCGCTGCCGACCACCATCCCCGGGTACCTGGAGCAGCTGCGCCAGGCCCTGCGCGGTGCCGATCCGGCGCTGGTCCAGGACGCGCTGTACGACGCCGAGGAATACCTGCGCTCGGAACTGGCCGAGCAGTCCGGCAAGGACGAGGCCGAGGTCATCGCCGCGGTCGCCGGCAGCTACGGCGCGCCGGAGGAGGTGGCCGACATCTACCGCCAGACCGAGGTCACCGTGAACCGCGCCCTGCGCCCGCCGCAGGCGCCGAGGCGGCGCTCGCTGGCCGGACGCTTCTTCGGCGTGGCCGCCGACCCCTACACCTACGGCAGCCTGTTCTACATGCTGCTGGCGCTGGCCACCGGCATCTTCTACTTCACCTGGGTGGTCACCGGCGTCAGCCTGTCGGCCGGCCTGCTGGTGCTGATCGTCGGCATCCCCCTGCTGCTGCTGTTCCTGATGTCGGTGCGGCTGCTGTCGCTGGTGGAGGGACGGGTGGTCGAGGTCCTGCTCGGCGAGCGCATGCCGCGGCGGCCGCTGTACACCCAGCGCGACAAGCCCTGGCTGAAGCGGATCGGCGAGATGTTCACCGACGCGCGCACCTGGAGCGCGATGGCCTACATGCTGCTGATGCTGCCGCTGGGCACCGCCTACTTCAGCATCGTGGTCACCTTGTTGAGCGTGGCGCTGGGCCTGGTGGCCGCGCCGTTCGCCCCGCTGTTCGGAGTCGAGGGCTACGTGCTGCACATCGACGGCGTGGACCTGCTGCAGGGCAACGCCTGGTGGGTGCTGCCGCTGCTCGCGCTGGCCGGGGTGCTGCTGCTGTTCGCCACCCTGCACCTGGCCCGCGGCGTCGGCCGCTTCCACGGCTGGCTGGCCAAGCACCTGCTGGTGCGCAACCCGGTGGTGTGAATGCAAACGGAAAGCCCCGCGCAAGGCGGGGCTTCTCGCTGATCGCGCTGGCGCAGCCGGCCTCAGCCGTCGTGCCGGGCGATGAAGTCGCGCACCTGCGGATAGACCTTCTCGCGCCAGCGGCGGCCGCTGAAGATGCCGTAGTGGCCGGCGCCCTCCACGGTCAGGTGCTGCTGCTTGGCCTTGGGGATGCCGGTGCACAGGTCGTGCGCCGCCGCGGTCTGGCCGACCCCGGAGATGTCGTCCAGCTCGCCCTCGATGCTCATCAGCGCGGTGCCCTTGATCGCCGCCGGCTTTACCAGCTCGCCGCCGACCTTCCACTTGCCGCGCGGCAGCAGGAATTCCTGGAACACCGTGCGGATGGTGTCCAGGTAGTATTCGGCCGGCATGTCCAGCACCGCGTTGTACTCGTCGTAGAAGCGGCGGTGCGAGTCGGCGTCCTGCAGGTCGCCCTTGACCAGGTCCGAATAGAAGTCCCAGTGCGACATGAAGTGGCGGCTGGGGTTCATGGCGATGAAGCCGGCGTGCTGCAGGAAGCCCGGGTAGACCTCGCGGCCCTGGCCCGGGTACGGCGGTGGCACCGTGTGGATGACGTTGTTCTCGAACCACGACAGCGGATTGCGCGTGGCCAGGTTGTTGACCGCGGTCGGGCTGCGGCGGGCGTCGATCGGCCCGCCCATCATCACCAGCGAGCGCGGCACCGGCTCGCCGCGCGCGGCCATCAGCGAGACCGCGGCCAGCACCGGCACGGTGGGCTGGCACACGCTGATCACGTGCAGGTCGGCCGCACCGATGTGGCGGATGAAGTCCTCGACGTAGGCGACGTAGTCGTCCAGGCCGAACGCGCCGTCCTCGGCCGGGACCATGCGCGCGTCGACCCAGTCGGTGACGTAGACCTTGTGGTCGCGCAGCAGGGTGCGCACGGTGTCGCGCAGCAGGGTGGCGTGGTGGCCGGACAGGGGCGCGACCACCAGCACCACCGGGTCGTCCTTGAGCGCGGCGATGGTGGCCGCGTCGTCGCTGTAGCGCTTGAAGCGCACCAGCCGGCAGAACGGCTTGCGCACCACCTCCTGCTCCAGCACCGGCACCTTGTGGCCTTCGACCTCGACCTCGTGGATGTTCCACGGCGGCTTCTCGTAGTCCTTGCCGAGCCGGTGCACCAGCTCGTTGCCGGCGGCCACCCGCTCGGCGCCCGGCAGCGAGGAGGCCCAGCTGGACGGGTCGGAGAAGATGCGGGCGTTGGCCTCGGCCAGGTGCACCCAGGGGGCCATCATCGCGCGGTTGAGTTCGTGCAGTTGGTAGAGCATGGAAATGCCACGCTTGCGCTGGGGTTGTTGCATTGCACCATCCTAACCCGGATCGGCCCGGGGCGGTGCGAGTGTCGCAAATCGTGGTGAGATCGTGGCATCCCGGCCGCGCGAACCGGCGGCACCGTGCGGCGCCGCCGGCCGTCCGGCTATTCGTCGCCGCGGCGCAGCCAGGCGTACAGCACTCCGCCGAGGGCGCCGCCGACCAGCGGCGCGACCCAGAACAGCCACAGCTGGCCCAGCGCGCCGGAACCGGCGAACACCGCTACGCCGGTGGAGCGGGCCGGGTTCACCGAGGTGTTGGTCACCGGAATGCTGATCAGGTGGATCAGGGTCAGGGCCAGGCCGATGGCGATCGGGGCGAACCCGACCGGCGCCCGGCCGTGGGTGGCGCCCATGATCACCACCAGGAAGAACGCGGTCAGCACCACCTCGCACAGGAACGCGGCGCCGACGGTGTAGCCGCCCGGCGAGAGCACGCCGTAGCCGTTGCTGGCGAACGCGCCCGGCGCGCTGGGATCGATCGCGAAGCCGCCGCCGCCCTTGGCGATCTGCAGCAGGATGAAGCCGGCGGCGATCGCGCCCAGCACCTGGGCGACGATGTACGGCGCCAGGTCGCGCGCCGGGAAGCGGCCGCCGACCCACAGGCCGACGCTGACCGCGGGATTGAAATGGCCGCCGGAGATCTGGCCGAAGGTGTAGGCGCCGGTCAGCACGGTCAGGCCGAAGGCCAGGGCCACGCCGACGAAGCCGATCCCGAGCGGGTTGCCGTCGCCGCCGAACTTCGCCGCCAGCACCGCACTGCCGCATCCGCCCAGCACCAGCCACAGCGTGCCGAGGAACTCGGCCGCGCATCGCTTGCTCAGAGTCATGATCGATCGTCCCCATGGATAGCCCGCAACGGGCGAGCCGAGGGTACGCCTCCGCGCGCCGGCCGGCGTTGCGCTCCGGTTAAACGGAGCCGCGGCGGCTCAGCGCTGCGGCAGCGGGATGAACTCGTCGTCGCCCTCGATCCTGCCGAAGCGGCCGTCCAGCCAGTCCTGCTTGGCCTGCTCGATCCGCTCCTTGGAACTGGAGACGAAGTTCCACCACAGGTGGCGGTGGCCGTCCAGCGGCTCGCCGCCGAGCAGCATCGCCTTCAGCGGGGTCTTGGCCCGCAGCTTCGGCCGGGTGCGGGGATCGGGCAGGACCAGGTGCCGCGCCGGGATGTCGACGCCGTCCAGCTGGGCCTCGCCCTCGAGGATGTAGAGCGCGCGCTCGACGTGGCCGTGGTCGAGCGCCAGCTCGGCGTCCGGTTCCAGGTCGATGGCCACGTTGAGGGTGTCGGCGAACACCTTCACCGGCGACTCCTCGCCATAGGCGCGGCCGGCGATCACCCGCAGCCAGGCGCCGTCGCGGCGCTGCTGCGGCAGGGTGGCGGCGGCGTGGTGGTAGAACGCCGGCGCGGTCTCCTCGTGCGCCTTCGGCAGGGCCACCCAGGTCTGCATGCCGTGGGCCAGGCTGCCGGCGGCGCGCTCGGGCGCCGGGGTGCGTTCGGAATGGGCGATGCCGCGGCCGGCGGTCATCCAGTTCACGTCGCCGGGGCGGATGACCTGCTCCGAACCCAAGGTGTCGCGGTGGTTGATCGCGCCCGACCAGAGGAAGGTGACGGTGGCCAGGCCGATGTGCGGGTGCGGGCGCACGTCCAGGCCGCGGCCGTGCTCGAACACCACCGGTCCCATGTGGTCGACGAACACGAACGGGCCGACGCTGCGCGCCTGGATCGTGGGCACTGCGCGGCGGACCACGAAGCCGTCGCCGAGGTCATGCACGCGCGGTTCGATGATCGTGGTCATGGCGGGCTCCGTGGGCTGGCAGGCCGGGAGGATGGCACGGATCGCGCGGCCGCCGCCGCGCCGGCGGAGGGACGCATCGTTGCGTGCGTGTGCCTGGCATGCACACCCCTGTAGGAGCCGGTCTTGCCGGCGACCATGGAGGCGGACGGATCGCTGGCAACCGGTTTCACGCAGACGTATCCGCCATGGCGGTCGCCGGCAAGACCGGCTCCTACGCCGGCTGGCGGTCGCGGCGCGAGGCCAGGCGGTCGGCCAAGCGGGTGGGCTCGGGCAGGCGGTAGCCGGCGAGGAAGCGCATCACCAGCTCCACCGCGCCCTCGAGCGAGACCCGGTGCCCGGGCGAGACGATCAGCGGATTGCAGCGCGGCTTGCTGCGCAGGGCGAAGCCGACCGTCTCGCCGCGGTGCACGATCGGACTGCGTTCGCCGGGCTGCGGCCCGGGCGGATCGAAGTGGCCGCAGAGCAGGCTCTTGCCCACGCCCAGGCTGGGCAAGCCGGTGGCCACGCCGAAGTGCGCGGCGATCCCCAGCCGGCGCGGATGGGCGATGCCCTGGCCATCGACCATGACCAGGTCGGGCGCGGCCGCCAGCATGCCCAGCGCTTGCAGCAGGGCCGGCAGCTCGCGGAAGCTGAGCAGGCCCGGCACGTAGGGCATCGAGGTCGGCACCCGCGCCACGTGCGATTCGAGCGGCTGCAGCGACTGCGCGTCGAGCAGGACCACGGCCGCGCGGGTGGTCGCGCCTTGGTCCTCGAAACCGACGTCGAAGCCGGCCACCGTGCGCAGCGGCTGCACGAAGCCGTCGGCGAGGGATACCCGCTCCGCGAGTCCGGCCTGCAGCGCGCGGGCGCCGGCGATGCTGCCGTCCCAGCCGGGGAAGGGATCGGACGCGGAGGCGGATGCGGTCATGGCTCGATTATGGCCGTGGCCGGTGAAGCGCAGGCGATGGCGTGTCGTCGAACGACACCATCCGTGACAGCTGCAACGACCCCGGCGATCCTCGCGCCCCGCCGCTACAATCGGCCTCCCGCTTTTTCCCGTACCGGAGATCCCCCAGTGACCCGCAAGCTCGTCCTGCTGCGCCACGGCCAGAGCCAGTGGAACCTCGAGAACCGCTTCACCGGCTGGGTCGACGTCGACCTGACCGAGCAGGGCCGCACCGAGGCCGCCGCCGGCGGCGCGCTGATGCGCGAGGAAGGCCTGCGCTTCGACGTGGCGTTCACCTCCACCCTCAAGCGCGCCATCCGCACCCTGAACCTGGCGCTGGGCGAGCTGGACCAGGACTGGCTGCCGGTGCACAAGAGCTGGCGCCTCAACGAGCGCCACTACGGCGCCCTGCAGGGCCTGGACAAGGCCGAGACCGCCGCCAAGCACGGCGAGGAGCAGGTCAAGATCTGGCGCCGCTCCTACGACATCCCGCCGCCGCCGATGGCGCTGGACGACCCCGGCCACCCGGCCAACGATCCGCGCTACGCCGGCCTCGACCGCCAGGCGCTGCCCTCGACCGAGTCGCTGGCCACCACCCTGGAGCGGGTGCTGCCGTACTGGCACGACGCCATCGCCCCGCAGCTGAAGGCCGGCAAGACCGTGCTGGTCGCCGCCCACGGCAACTCCCTGCGCGCGCTGTACAAGTACCTCAACGAGGTGTCGCAGGAGGAGATCCTGGAGCTCAACATCCCGACCGGCATCCCGCTGCTGTTCGAGCTGGACGACGAGCTGAAGGTGGTCTCCCACCGTTACCTGGGCGACCCGGAAGCGGCGAAGCGGGCCGCCGAGGCGGTGGCCAACCAGGGCAAGGCGAAGTAGCGCTCGCACTCCCGTTCCCGGCTTCGAACGACACCCGGCTCCGGCCGGGTGTTTTCGTTTCGGCGCCCGGCTCTTGTGCAATGAGAGTGATTCGCATTTAATATGCGCGCAGTTTCTGTCCCCTGGACGGGACAGGCGCCTGGCCCGCCAGGGCGCGCCGTGGTCCGGAACCCGGCAACTGGCAGTGGACTGCACGCGGCGGGAAGCCTTGGCCACCGGTACGCCGGCCCGTGTCTGCCCGCTTTCCCCCGGTCCGCCAAGTCTCTCCGTCGATCCGCATCCCATGCTTCCGTCCTGCCTGCCGTGTCCCCTGGCTCCCCGCTCTTCCGCACCGGCGTCGGCGCAGCCTGGCCTGCGCGCGGCGATCGCCGTGGTCTTCGTCGCCATGGCCGCCGCCGCCCACGCGGCACCGCAGGAGGCGCGCGACGAGGCCGGCCGCGGCGACGCGCGCGACCCGGTGACCGAGCTGGATGCGGTGGCCGTGCACGGCGAGCGGCAGGGCCTGGGCCTGGACACGGTGGCCGGCCAGGGCGCCCTCGGCGCCAGGGCGCTGATCGACACCCCGTTCTCGGTGACCGTGGTCGATCAGGAGGACATCGCCCGGCGCCAGGCGGTCACCCTCGGCCAGATCTTCATCAACGACCCGTCCGTGACCACCGCCGATGCCGGCGGCACCACCAACTGGTGGGGCCTGAAGATCCGCGGCCTGGGCGTGCGCAGCTACTACGTCGACGGCGTGCCGATGCTGATGGAGTGGGGCGGCGAGTTCCCGGTCGAGGCGGTGGAATCGGTGCAGGCGCTCAAGGGCCTGGGTGGCTTCATGTACGGCTTCGGCTCGCCGGGCGGGATCATCAGCTACCAGCTGAAGAAGCCCACCGACGCGCCCTTGCTGGCCACCACCTTCGGCTACCGCAGCGACGGCGTGTTCTCGGCGCACGTGGACGCCGGCGGCCGGGTGGCCGGCGCCGGTTCGCCCGGCTACCGGATCAATGCCGCGGCCGAGCATGGAGAGGCCTACAACGGCGCGCAGGTCGACCGCGAGCTGGTCTCGCTGGCCCTGGTCCAGCCCCTCGGCGAGCGCCTGACCTGGCGGTTCGACGGCTTCCACGAGGACAGCCGCCTGGGTGGCGAGCCGATCCTGTTCTACTGGGACCTGTACCAAGGCCGGCGCCCGCCCGCGCCGACCTACGACTACCGCGACGTGTCGGTGCGCAACGCGTTCTACAAGACCCAGACCGCGCACGCGACCACCGGCCTGGAGTGGCGCATCAACGAGGCCTGGAGCGTGGACTTCAGCCTCGGCCACAGCCGCCGCGAGCACTACTCCAACAAGATGTTCGCCGACCTGCTCAACGCCGAGGGCGATTACTCGGGCAGCGCGTACAACTTCGCCGGCGTCCTGCGCAATACCTTCTCCCGCCTGCTGGTGCAGGGTCGGCTGCAGACCGGCGCGATCGGCCACGAGCTGGCCCTGGGCGCCGACTACCAGCGCGCCACCGACCAGTGGGGCAGGGAGTGGTACTGGAGCAACGACTTCGACGGCAACCTGTACCGGCCGCAGACGTTCCTGGTCACCCGCGACTTCGACTTCAGCCTGGAGCCGGTCAGCGCCGACACCCGGCAGAAGGCGCTGTTCGCCAGCGACACCCTGCACCTGGGCCGGCATTGGCAGGCGGTGCTCGGCCTGCGCAGCACGGATTTCGAGATGCTCGACCTGGACGGCGACCCAGGCTACGACTCCGGCTACGACGTCCGCGCGACCACCCCCACCGCGGCGGTGATCTACAAGCCGTCGGCGCGCACCGCGCATCGAGGACGTCTCGCCCGAGTACGCCGACTACCGCGGCAACCGCCCGGCCGGCGCCTCGCGCCTGCAGGCGCTGGCCAACGCCGAATACCGTGTGCCGGGGGTGCAGGGCCTGAGCCTGCACGGCAACGTGCGCTACTTCGGCGATGCCTGGTACGCCGACGACAACCGCGTCTCCAGTCCGTCCTACGCCCTGGCCGGGGTCGGCTTCCAGTACCGCACCATCCTGGCCGGCCGCCCGGCCCTGCTGACCGGCAACGTCAACAACCTGTTCGACCGCAAGTACTGGCAGCTGGGTGCGCTGGGCGAGGCCCGCAACGGCTCGCTGAGCCTGCGCATCGACTGGTGACCGGCCGCTCTCCTTCTTCCGAATTCCGCACCGCATTCAAGACAAGGTAACTCCCCCATGATGTTCCCGACCCGCCTTTCCAACCGCCGCCCGGCCTCCCGCGCCCTGGCCGGCGGCCGCCTGCCGCTCGCGATCGCGCTCGCCCTGGCCTGTACCTCCGGTGCGGCGCTGGCCGCACCCCAGGATGCCGCCGGTGCAGCCACCGCCACCGCGACCGACCTGGACGCGGTGCTGGTGGTTGCCCAGCGCGCCGAGCGCGTCAGCAACGGCGCCACCAACCTCGACCTGGCGATCAAGGACACCCCGCAGTCGATCAGCGTGGTCAGTGCCGAGCAGATGCGCCAGTTCGGCGCCACCAGCGTCAACGATGCGCTGCGCCTGGCCACCGGCGTGCAGGTCGACGAATGGGAGACCAACCGCACCACCTACAGCGCGCGTGGCTTCGACATCCTCAACACCCAGCTCGACGGCGTCGGTCTGCCCAACGCTGGGGCGTGTCCACCGGCGCGTTCGACACCTTCGGCTACGAGAAGGTGGAGGTGATCCGCGGCGCCAACGGCCTGCTGACCGGCGTCGGCAACGCCGCCGGCACCATCAACTACGTGCGCAAGCGCCCGACCAACGAGGCCCAGGGCTCGCTTGGCCTGAGCTATGGCTCGTGGGGCACGGTGCGCGCCGAAGTCGACTACTCGACCCCGTTCACCGACGACGGCCGCTGGGCCGGACGCGTGGTCGCCGCGCACGAGGACGGCGAAAGCTGGCTGCGCGCCAACGAGAACAGCCGCCACTACCTCTACGGCGTGGTCGACGGCCAGATCGGCGAGAACGGCACCCTGACCCTGGGTTACTCGTACCAGCGGGCCAAGTCCGACGGCATCATGTGGGGCGCGCTGACCTTCATGGACAGCGACGGCACCCAGAACGCGTGGCCGACCAGCGCCTCGACCACCCAGGACTGGACCTACTGGGACACCACCAACCAGACCGCCTTCGCCGAATACGCCCACCAGCTCGGCCAGGACTGGCAGCTGAAGGTGTCGTACAACTACCGCCGCGCCACCGGCGACGAGAACATGTTCTACGCCTTCCTGCGCGACACGGACGAGGACGGCACCGCCGAGGCCCTGGATCCGGCCACCGGCCTGGGCCTGTACGGCTATCCGTGGGGTGGCAAGGACGAGGCGACCATGCACCTGGGCGCGGTCACCCTCAACGGCCACTTCGAGCTGTTCGGCCGCGACCAGGAGGCGATGCTGGGCCTGAGCGTGGCCCGCAGCGAATCGGACAGCTGGGAACGCAGCGCGGACTTCTCCTCGCCGGCCTGGGGCGCGCTGCCGCCGTTCCCGTACGCCGCCAACGCCATTCCCGAGCCGGCCTGGAGCGAGCTGTCGCTCTATTCGGTGCTGAACCAGCGCCTGAAGCGCGCGTTCGGCGCAACCCGGATCGCACTGAGCGAGCGGCTCAAGGCCATCGTCGGCGTCAACTACGCCGAGTACCGCCGCAACGGCAATTCGTATGCGCTGGCCTTCGACCAGACCACCCGCCACACCAGCCCCTACGGCGGCCTGACCTTCGACTTCAGCGACCAGGTCCTGGGCTATGTCAGCTATTCGGACATCTACCAGCCGCAGGACCAGGTCGACGCCAACGACCGCTACCTCGACGCCAGCAAGGGCGTGAACTACGAGGCCGGGATCAAGGCGCAGTGGCTGGACCAGCGGCTGCTGACCACCCTGGCCGTGTTCAAGGCCGACCAGCAGGGCCTGGCCACGCCCACCGGCGAGTACAACGAGTTCGGCTCGACCATCTACGCCCCGGTGGACGTGCGCTCCAAGGGCGTGGAGCTGGAGGCGGTCGGCAGGCTCAACGACCACCTCGACCTGGTGTTCGGCTACACCGCGCTGAAGCTGGACGGCCTGAACGGCGACGACACCTATTCCTGGGTGCCGCGGCGTACCGCCAACCTGCTGCTCAGCGGCCGCCTGCCCGGCTACGAAGCGATCTCCTGGGGCGTCGGCGGGCGCTGGCAGAGCGACATCTTCAACGTCGAAGCCAGCGGCTTCCGCGTGCGCCAGGGCAGCTACCTGGTGGGCAACGCGTTCGCCGCCTGGGACTTCCTGCCCAATGCCACGCTCCAGGTCAACGTCAACAACCTCGGCGACGAGAAGTACATCAACACCCTGCGCTACAGTGGCTACTACGGCGCGCCGCGCAACTATTCGCTGAGCCTGAGCTGGCGGTTCTGATCGCCGCGCCGCCCCGCAGACACCCCGCCGCCGCCATGTCCAGCACCCCTGCCATCGCCGCTTCCCCCCGGTCCCCGCGCCTGCAACTGGCGGCGCGGGTCGCCGCCGCCGTGCTCGGCGGCTACGCCTTCACCTGGGGCTTCATCGCCGCGGCCATGGCGCTGCTGTTCAAGGCGGGGATGGAGTTCCACGACGCCGAGTTCCTGGCCAGCGCACTGGGGCTGCTGCTGTACCTGGTCGCGTTCCTGTGGACCATCGGCGGCCGCGGCCGGCTGGCGGTGGCCTGGCTGGTGCTGGCCGGCGGCGGGGCGGTCCTGGCGGCCGTCGGCTCGCTGGTCCAGGCGACCCTGGTCTGATCCCCATGTCCAGCGGAGAGACTGCCGTGTTCCAGAGCTTCCGCCAGGCCATGGCCTGGTTGCATACGTGGTTCGGGCTGGTGCTCGGCTTCGTGCTGATGGCCGCGTTCTTCTTCGGTGCGCTGTCGGTGTTCGACCGCGAGATCGACCGCTGGGCGATCCCGTCCACGCGCTTCGAGCCGCAGCCGATGCCCTCGTTCGAGCAGGTGCTGCGGCCGGCGTTCGAGCGCATGCGGCCTTCGCAGGCCGACATCGACGCGATGCGGCCGCGGGTGAACGGGCCGATGCCCGAGCGCTTCGATACCGTCAACTACTGGAGCGCCTACACCACCCACCGCGACCCGGTGCTGGCGGTGTACGCCGGTTACGAGGTGCCCAACGCCAAGGACCCCGACGAGGGCATCTGGGCCTACAACACCATCGACCCGCGCGACGGCACCCCGCTGCCGGACGACCGGCTCAAGATCGGCAGCGGCTTCTTCTACCCGCTGCACTACAGCCTGACCCTGGACTGGAAGGGCCTGGGCTACTGGATCGTGGGCTTCTCGGCGCTGGTGATGCTGGCCGCGCTGGTCAGCGGCGTGGTCATGCACCGCAGGATCTTCCGCGAGCTGTTCACCTTCCGCCCGGGCAAGGCCCGGCTGCGAAGCCTGCTGGACCTGCACAACCTCACCGGGGTGGTCGCACTGCCGTTCCACTTCTTCTTCGCCTTCACCGGCCTGCTGATCTTCGCCAGCGCCTATTACTTCCCGGTCGGCCACACCCAGCTGCATGACCTGCACGAGCTGCACGAAAGGCAGGAGGTCGAGTCGATGGGCCTGCCGCACGGGCGCGCCGGAGTGGCGGCCGGGCTGGCCGACGTCGACGCGATGGTGGCCGAAGCCCGTCGCCGCTGGGAGGCGCGCGGCATGGCCGGCGATGTCGGCTTCCTGGTCCTGACCCATGTCGGCGACGCGAACGGCTACGTCAGCGTCTACCGCGCCGGCACCGACCGGATCGCGCTGGTGGGGCAGGGCATCCACTTCAAGGCCGCCGACGGCGCGCTGCTGCGCGAGGATCCCCCGGCCACCGCGGCCGGCGGCGTCAACGAGTTCCTGACCGGCCTGCACCTGCAGCACTTCCGCCACTGGCTGCTGCGCTGGATGTACGTGCTCGGCGGGCTGCTCGGCGCGGTGTGCATCGCCACCGGCTTCCTGTTCTTCGTGCAGAAGCGCAAACGCCAGCATGCCGCCGAGGGACGCCAGGGCGCACGCGTGGTCGATGCGCTGGCGGTGGCCTCGGTCACCGGCATGGTGGTGGCCGCGCTGGGCATCCTGGTCGCCAACCGGCTGCTGCCCGAAGGCCTGCCGGCGCGCGGGGACTGGGAGCGCTACGCGTTCTGGGGCAGCTGGCTGCTGGCCCTGCTGCACGCGGCCTGGCGCAGCGCACCGGTGGCGCGCGGCCTGTCCAACCCGGCCTGGCGCGAGCAGGCCTGGGCGATCGTCGCGCTGGCCTTGGCCGCGGTGCTGCTGAACTGGATCACCACCGGCGACCACCTGCTGCGGACCCTGGGCGCCGGCTACTGGCCGGTGGCCGGGTTCGACCTGGCCCTGCTGGCCGCCGCCGCGATCGCCTTCGCCAGCGCGCGCCGACTCGGCCGCCGCGCCGAGGCGCCGGCCGCGGAGGCACCGCGCAAGCGGGAGGCCGCCCATGCATGAGCCCTCGGATGCGGCCTGGCTGCTGGCCGCCGCGCTGGCCGCCAGCGTGGCCGGCATGGGCTGGCTGGCGCTGGCCATGGACGTGCATGCCCGCCAGGTCTGGGGCCGGGCGCTGGCCCCGGCCGGCGCGCGCGTCCTGCGGATCCTGGGCTGGCTGGGCCTGGCCGTCGCCCTGACCCTGTGCCTGGCCGCAGACCATCCCTCGATGGCGGCCCTGGTGTGGGTGATGGCCCTGGCCGGCGCGGCCGCGGGCGTGGCCTTCGTCCTGGCCTGGCGCGCGCGCTGGCTGGGGATGCTGGCGCCGTGGGTGCGGGCACCGAAACGCTAGAGGGAAGCCCTCGCCAGGGCGAAGGCGGCCGCCTCCACGTCGCCGCGGGCACTGCCGGAATTGGCCATGACCGCCACCGCCAGCCCGCGATCGGGCACCAGCAGCAGGAACGCCGCCGCACCGGTCTGGCTGCCGCCGTGATGCACGACCCGCAAGGGCCTGCCGCCGGCCGCCAGCCGCGGATCGTCCTCCACCCGCCAGCCCAGGGCGTAGTGCTGCGGATTGGGGCTGCCGTCGGCCAGCGGCTGCGGCGTCCACAGGATGCGCAGCGCGGCCTCGTCCAACAGCTTGCCACCGAGCAGCGTGGCGCCCAGCCGGGCCAGGTCGGTCGGCGTGCTCACCAGGCCGCCGCCGGCGATCCGGCAGCTCGAATCCAGCGGATGGGCCCGGGTGTAGCGCCCCTGCCGGCCTTCGTAGAACGCGGCCCGGCCGGGCATCGCACCGTCGCGGTCCACGCCGGTGGCGATCATGCCTGCCGGGTCCAGCACTTCCTGCCGCAGCAGGTCCGGGAACGGGCGGTCGGCCGCGCCCTCCATCACCCGCGACAGCAGGATGTAGCCGAACGTGGAATAGCCGAAGCCGGCGCCCGCGGCGAACTGCAGGGGATCGTCCTTGAAGAGGTCCAGGCCGGCGGCGACGTCGGGGCAATCGTGCATGGCAAGCGCCTCGTGCCAGCCCGGCCACCACTGCGGTGTCTGCGCGTAGTGGCGGATGCCGGCGGTATGCGAGGCCAGCTGGCGCGCGCTCAGGTCAGCCAGCGCCGGGGGCAGGCCGGCGACATGGCGCTCCGCCGGCGCATCCAGGTCGATGCGGCCTTCGGCGGCCAGCCGCATCAGGGCCACGGCGGTGATCGGCTTGGCCACGCTGCCGGTGCGGTAGCGGGAAGCCGGGGTGGCGGGCTGCCGGCTTTCGACCTCCGCCCAGCCGCTGGCGCCGGCCCAGCGCCTGCCGTCGACGTGTGCGATCGCGGCCGAAAGCGAGGGTACGCCGGCGTCGGTACGCGCCTGGCGGAGCACCGCCATCAGCTGCGCGGCATCGGCCTCCGGCATGCCGGGCGTGCGGGACTGGCTTTCCTGGCCGGCGCCCACCCCGGGCAGCCGGTGCAGGGGCCAGGACCAGAGCGCCAGGAAGGCCAGGGTGGGCCCGGCCACGATCAGGACCAGCGCGGCGAGCGCCAGCAGCGCGCGCTTCAGGGTTTTGCGCCTGGAGCCGAAAGCGGAGATTCGGGTGCCCGTCATGTCGGTCCGTCCTGGAAGCTGCCGCGACTGTAGTCAGCGCGACCGCCGGCGTGACCTGCCGGAAGTCAGAAAATCCCTGCACGCGGCGACCGCGCGCCGCTCGCCTACAATCCGGCGAACCGGACGGGGACAGGGCAGGGCCGCGATGGCGAAGAAGGCATTCAAGTGGATCGGTATCGTCCTGGCCGTGTTCGTGGCCGCCTCTTTGCTGTCCCTCTACGCCTACGGCCGCTTCGCCGAGAACGCGCGCGGCCCGGCCGCCCATGCCCTCGACGTACAGCCGGCCGCGACCGCGCTGGACCGCGCGATCTCGCCGCTGACCTCGGCCCGCCCGGACGAGACCGGGATCGTCATCGTCTCCGACAACCTCGACGCCTTCGCCGTGCGCGCCGCCAGTGCGCGCGCCGCCGGCCGCAGCCTGGACCTGCAGTACTACATCTGGCACGCCGACTTCACCGGCAACCTGATCCACAACGAGCTGCTGCAGGCGGCCGACCGCGGGGTGCGCGTGCGCCTGCTCCTGGACGACATGAACGCCCACGGCAGCAACACGGTCCTGGCCGCGCTGGACAGCCATCCGGGCATCGAGGTGCGGCTCTTCAACCCCACCCGTGCCCGCGAGGGCACGATCGCCCGCGGCGTGGAGCTTGTGCTGCGCTTCTTCAGCCTCAACCGGCGCATGCACAACAAGAGCTGGATCGCCGACGGCCGGGTGGCGATCGTCGGCGGCCGCAACATCGGCGACGAATACTTCGACGCCGCGGCGGACATCAACTTCATGGACACCGACGCGGCGGTGGTCGGCCCGGCGGTAAAGCAGGCCGAGGCGATCTTCGACGCCTACTGGAACAGCGAGGCGGCGATCCCTTTGGAGGCGCTGGTCCGGGCCGGGCCGGAGGCCCTGCCGCGGCTGCGCCGGAGCATCGACGCCGGCGAGGCCTCGGTCCGTGCCGCCCCCTACCTGCAGCGCCTGCGCGAGTCCGAGCGGGTGCGCGCGCTGATGGAAGGTGGCGCCCGCCTGCACTGGACCGCGGACGCGGCGGTGGTGTCCGATCCGCCGGAGAAGGCCCAGGGCGCCAGCCCCGGCCCGGACTGGATGACGCCGCTGCTGCTGGCCAAGGCCGAGGGCGCACAGCGCGAGCTGAGGATCATCTCGCCGTACTTCGTGCCCGGCACCGCCGGCGTGGACTGGTTCGCGGCCCAGCGCCGGCGCGGGGTGCAGGTCGGCATCCTCACCAACTCGCTGGCCGCCAACGACGTGATGGCGGTGCACGGCGGTTACGCGCCTTACCGGATCCCTTTGCTGGAGCAGGGGGTGACGCTGTACGAGCTCAAGCCGTTCGGCAAGGTCGACGGCAGCCTGTTCGGCTCCAGCGGCGCCAGCCTGCACACCAAGGCCTTCCTGGTCGACGGCCGCAGCGGTTTCATCGGTTCGTTCAACCTCGACCCGCGCTCGATGAACCTCAACACCGAGATGGGCCTGCTGTTCACCTGCGCCGACGCGGCCGCCGAACTGGAGGCGCTGTACGCGGCCAAGACCGGGCCGGCGCTGGCCTACCGCCTGGAGCTGGCCGACGGCGCCCTGCGCTGGCACGACGACGCGGCGCAGCCGCCGAAGACCTGGGAGCGCGAGCCGGAAGCCAGCCTATGGCGCCGCGGCGCCGCGCGCGCGGTCGGCTGGCTGCCGGTGGAATCGCAGTTGTAGGCGCCGGCGGTCAGCCCGGCGCCAGCGTCGCCATCAGCGCGCGGGCGGCGTTGAAGCGGTCCGGGCCTTCCGGCAACGGCACCCGGATGCGCAGCTTGTCCGGGCCTTCCATCGCGTACAGCTTGGGCTGCTGCTGGATCATCCGGATCACCGACATCGGGTCGACGCGTGGCTTGGCCTCGAACACGATCCGCCCGCCGCTCTCGCCCAGCTCCAGCTTGCGGATGCCCAGGGCGTCGGCCTGCAGCTTCAGCTCGGCGATCGCGAACATGTGCTTGACCGGGTCCGGCAGCAGGCCGAAGCGATCGATCATCTCCACCTGCAGCTCGCGCAGGGCCTCCGGGTCGCGGGCGCTGGAGATGCGCTTGTACAGGGTCAGGCGGGTGTGCACGTCCGGCAGGTAATCCTCCGGGATCAGCGCCGGCACGTTGAGCACGACCTCGGCACCGCGCGCTTCCTCGCCCGCATCCAGGTCCGGCAGCTTGCCCTGGCGGATGCTGCGTACCGCGCGCTCGAGCAGTTCGGTGTACAGGCTGAAGCCGACCTCGGCCATCTGCCCGCTCTGGTCCTCGCCCAGCAGCTCGCCGGCGCCGCGGATCTCCAGGTCGTGGGTGGCCAGGGTGAAGCCGGCGCCGAGTTCGTCCATCGAGGCGATCGCCTCCAGCCGCTTCTCCGCGTCCGGGGTCATCGAGCGCCGGTCCGGCGGCACCAGCAGGTAGGCGTAGGCGCGGTGGTGCGAGCGGCCGACCCGGCCGCGCAGCTGGTGCAGCTGGGCCAGGCCGAAGCGGTCGGCGCGGTTGATGACGATGGTGTTGGCGTTGGGGATGTCGATGCCCGACTCGATGATCGTGGTCGACAGCAGCACGTTGAAGCGCTGCTTCTGGAAGTCGAGCATCACCCGTTCCAGCTCGCGCTCCGGCATCTGCCCATGAGCAATACCGATGCGGGCCTCCGGTACCAGCTCGGCCAGCTGCTTCTGCATCCGGCCGATGCTCTCCACGTCGTTGTGCAGGAAGTACAGCTGGCCGCCCCGCGCCAGCTCGCGCTGGAACGCCTCGCGCAGCTGGGCATCGTCCCAGGGCACGACGAAGGTCTGCACCGCCAGCCGGTTCGGCGGCGGTGTCGCGATGATCGACAGGTCGCGCAGCCCGGCCATGGCCATGTTCAGGGTGCGCGGGATCGGGGTCGCGGTGAGGGTCAGCAGGTGGACGTTCGCGCGCAACGCCTTCAGCGCCTCCTTCTGGCGCACGCCGAAGCGCTGCTCCTCGTCGACGATCACCAGGCCCAAGTCCTTGAACTTCACGTCCGGCTGCAGCAGGCGGTGGGTGCCGACGATCACGTCGATCCCGCCCTCGGTCACCTTCTGCAGCTCGGCCTCGATCTCCTTCTTGGTCTTGAAGCGCGACAGCACCTCGACCTTCAACGGCCAGTCGGCGAAGCGGTCGCGGAAGTTGCGGTAGTGCTGCTCGGCCAGCAGGGTGGTCGGCACCAGCACCGCGACCTGGCGGCCGCCGCTGGCCGCGGCGAACGCGGCGCGCACCGCCACCTCGGTCTTGCCGAAGCCGACGTCGCCGCAGACCACCCGGTCCATCGGCTGGCTGGACTGCAGGTCGCGCAGGACCGCCTCGATCGCGGCGTGCTGGTCCGGGGTCTCCTCGAACGGGAAGCCGGCGGCGAAGCCCTCGTACATGGCCCGGTCGATATCCAGCGCCAGGCCGGCGCGGGCCTGGCGGCGGGCCTGGATCTCCAGCAGCTCGGCGGCCACGTCGCGGACCTTCTCCTGGGCCTTGCGCTTGGCCTTGGTCCACTGCTCGCCGCCGAGCGAGTGCAAAGGCGCGGTCTCCGGCGAAGCGCCGGAGTAGCGGCTGACCAGGTGCAGCTGGGCCACCGGCACGTACAGGCGGTCGCCCTTGGCGTACTCGATGTCGAGGAACTCGCCGGGCATGCCGCCGATGTCCATCGCCACCAGGCCGCGGTAACGGCCGACGCCGTGGTCCTCGTGGACGATCGGCGCGCCTTCGGTCAGCTCGCCCAGGTCGCGGATGATCGCTTCCGGCTCGCGTCCGGCGCGGCGCGCGCGGCGCGGCTGGGTGGCGCGCTCGGGAAACAGCTGGCGCTCGGTGAGGACGACGAACCGCGGGTCGTCGATGGCGAAGCCGTCTTCCAGGGGCGCGACGGCCAGCGCGAATCCCGCTTTGTCGCGTCCGGGTCCTTCGCCGGGACGACGGCCGATGAACGCCGGGAAATCCGCCACCACCTCCGGCCGCAGCTCCGCCGCCTGCAGCACTTCCAGCAGGGCTTCGCGCCGGCCGGGCGAATCGGCGGCCACCAGCACCCGGCCCGGGTAGCTGGCCAGGAACGACCGCAGTGCCTCGCCGGCACGATGGTGGTCCGGTCCGGCCACCGGCAGCGCAGGCGCCGGCTGGTCGCCCAGCGGCATGGCGTCGGCCGCATGGGTGTGGTCGGCACCGCAGACCTCGATCCGGATGCCCAGGTTGAGCCGCTCGCGCAAGCCATCGGGTGGCAGGTACAGCTCTTCCGGCGGCAACACCGGGTGCTCGACGTCGTGCCGGCGCTGTTCGTAGCGGTTGCGCGCCTGCGCCCAGAAGGCGGTGGCGGCGGCATTGGCGCCGTCGGCCAGCACCGGCAGCACGCTGACCGGCAGGTAGTCGAACAGGGTCGCGGTGCTTGCGCTGCCGTCGCGGGCCGCGCTCCTATGAGGTGTGTCGAAGAACAGCGGCAGGTAGTACTCGATGCCGGCCGGCGCCAGCCCGGCCTTCAGGTCCTGGTACAGGGCGCTGCGCCGGGTATCGACGTCGAAGCGCTCGCGCAGGGCGTCGAGCACACGGGCGATGCTGGCCTCGTCCATCGGCAGCTCGCGGCCAGGCAGCAGGTGGACCGCGTCCACCCGTTCCAGCGAACGCTGGCTCTCGGGGTCGAAGCTGCGGATGGAGTCGATCTCGTCATCCAGCAGTTCGATCCGCAGCGGCGCGTCCGCGCCCATCGGGTACACGTCGAGCAGGCCGCCGCGCACGGCGAAATCGCCCGGGTCCAGCACCTGCGGCACGTTGCGGTAGCCGGCGGCCTCCAGCCGGCGCTTCTCGGCGTCCAGGTCCAGGTGCTGGCCGGTCTTCAGGTCGAAGCTGCCGCCGCTGATGTAGCGCAGGGGCGGCAGCCTTTGCAGCAGGGTCTGCACCGGCACCACCACGATCCCGCGTTGCAGCTGCGGCAGCCGCTGCAGGGCGGACAGGCGCTGGCTGACGATGTCCGGGTGCGGGCTGAAGCGGTCGTAGGGCAGGGTCTCCCAGTCCGGGAACGGCACCACCGGCAGCGTGCCGTCGGCGCCGAGCAGGGTCGCCAGGTCGGATTCGACCAGGTGCGCGGACTGGTTGTCGCGGGCCACGAACAGCACGGGGCCGGGGTGGGCACGGGCGGCCTGGACCAGGGGCCAGGCCAGGGCGGAAGGCGAGGCCGGCGCGCGCCACCAGGCGCGGGCCTGGCCGCGGCGGGGCAGCGGGGGCGTGGAAGGCACGGAAGCGGGGGCGGACGGCATGAACCGGGCATTGTAGCCCCGCGGCGCGGGGCGGCCGGTCACGCGCGACCTACAACGGCGTCAGGTCCAGGACCAGGCGGATCAGGCCCGGCGGCACGCCCGGTTCCAGGCTGGGACGGAAGCCCATCGAGGCGGCCAGGTCCAGCATCGGCGCGTTGCTCTCGGGCGTGTCGCCGTACAGCCGGTCCAGGTAGCGGCCGCGCGACCACTTCACCAGCTTCTGCATCAGGTGCCGGCCCAGGCCCAGGCCGGCGACGTAGCTGCCGAGCAGGATCGCGTACTCGGCCTGGCGGGTGCCGGGGACGATCCGGGCGCGGGCCAGGCCGGCGATCATCGCCTCGCCCGGCGGCTCCGGCTCGGCGCCGACCAGGACCAGTTCGGTCTTGGGGTCGGGCCGGGCCAGGCGCGCGGCCTCGCCGTCGCCGAGCACGCCGTCGGCGCCGGCGAAGGCGCCGCGGATCTCGTCCGGGCCGAGCAGGCCGAACACGCCCTGCAGCGGCGCCGCATCCTCCGGACGGATCGGCCGGATCAGGATGGCGCGGCGGTTGGGCAGCACGAATTCCTCGTGCCAGGGGGGAAGCCGGTTGCGTGGCATGGGAGCGATATTCCCACATCGCGCGGTGCCGGTGTACGTGCCGCCGGCGTGCATGCTGCGGATCGGGCAGGCTTGCTAGACTCCGGCGCGTCCACAGGCAGGGAGTGCGGCGATGGCAGGCAGCGGCGATTCGACCCGGGCGATCTTCTTCGCGCTCGGCGCCAATTTCGCGATCGCGGTGGCCAAGGGCGTGGCCGCCTTCGTCACCGGCTCGGGGGCGATGCTGGCCGAGACCGTGCACTCGCTGGCCGACTGCGGCAACCAATTGCTCCTTTTGCTGGGCCTGCGCCAGGCGCGGCGCCCGGTGTCGGCGGAGTATCCGCTGGGCTACGGCCGGGCGATCTATTTCTGGTCGTTCCTGGTGGCGGTGATGCTGTTCAGCGTGGGCGGCATGTTCTCGGTCTACGAGGGCGTGCACAAGCTGCAGCATCCCGAGCCCCTGCAGCAGTGGTGGTGGGCGGTCGGGGTGCTGGTGTTCGCGATCGTGGCCGAGGCGGTGTCGATGCGCGCCTGCCTGCAGGAAGTGAACAAGGCGCGCGGCTCGCGCAGCCTGTGGCAGTGGTTCCGCGAGAGCCGCCAGGCCGAGCTGGTGGTGATCTTCGGCGAGGACCTGGCGGCCCTGCTGGGCCTGGTGTTCGCGCTGGCGGCGATCCTGCTGGCGGTGGCCACCGGCAATCCGATGTGGGACGCGCTGGGCACCATCGGCATCGGCGTGTTGCTGATCGTGATCGCGGTGCTGGTGGCGATCGAGGTCAAGGCGATGCTGATCGGGCAGAGCGTGGATCCGCTGCTGCAGGCGCAGATCCGCCAGTTCCTGGTGGAGCGCCCGGAAATCGCCGAGCTGCTGCACCTGATCACCCTGCAGCAGGGCAACGAGGTGCTGGTGTCGATCCACGCCCGGATGCACCAGGTCCGCGACGGCGAGGCGATGCTGCGCGAGATCGACCAGGTGGAGCGGGCGCTGAAGGCGCAGTTCCCGGTGGTGCGCTGGAGCTTCTTCGAACCGGAGGGTGCGGAGCCGGCGCCGGTCTGAGGCGGTTGGCGGGGGCATTTCCAGCGACTGCAACGGGCACAAGCCAAGGCAACGGCAAAAGCATCGGCTTTGGCTGTCCTCGGGCTGAGCCGTGGCGAACCGGCCGTGTCGTGGCCGCTCGGGCGCACGTCCGTGTGCGCACTCGCTACCGCGGCCATCCTTGGCCGCTGCCCCAACACAACCGATTCGCCGCGTCTTCCGCGCGCAGTGAGTCCAAGACTTCTATCGACCCGTCGTCCCGGCGAACGCCGGGACCCAGCGCCTTTGCTCTTTGCGCTGTCGTGCTCCAGCGCCACGCACACACGCTCCGGCTTTTCGCGCGGGCCTGCAGAAGCGGAAACCCCACCGCCGCAGAGGCCGTGGTTCCCTGGGCATGTGGCGCCAGTGGAACATGGATGTGCCACGGCCCCGAGTAAAGGCAGGATGCCGTCCCGAGGGGGGCGCCACATGCCCAGGGAACGGCGGCCCCATCCGAAGCCGACGCTTTTCGCATTTGCCCTCTGCCGTCGCGGCGGCCACGTCATCACATGGCCCCGCCATCCCGGCTAACCGCCTTCGCGCTGCAACCACTCCAGCCGGGTCGAGGCGCCGGCCTCGCCCAGGGTCTTTTGCAGGAACGGCAACGCCGGCGCGATCGCCTCGTCCAGCTTCCAGGGCGGATTGAGGATGGCCATGCCGCTGCCGTTGAGGCGCAGGGACGAGTCGTCCGGCCGGACCAGCAGCTCGGCCAGCAGGGACGAACGCACCGGCAGGCCTTCGAGCTTGCGGAAGAACGGTTGCAGGCTGCGCCTCTGCTTGACCGGATACCAGATCGCGCAGGTCGCCTGCGGCCAGCGCTCCAGCGCCTCGCGCACCGCCTGCGCCACTACCGGATACTCCGCCTCCTGCGCCTCGTACGGCGGATCGATGAGGACCAGGCCGCGCGCATAGCGCACCCCGTCCACCTTCGGCGGCAGCAGGGCCCGCACCGCCGCGTAGCCGTCGCGCGCATGCACCGCCACCCGCGCATCGTGGGCGAAGAGCGCCTTCAGCGCCGCCGCCTCCTCCGGCTGCAGCTCGCAGGCGGCCAGCCGGTCCTGCGGGCGCATCGCCTGCGCGGTCAGCAGGGGCGAACCGGGGTAGGCCAGCAGGGCCCCGACCGGGTTGGCGGCCGCCACCGCCCGCAGGTAGCGCGCCACCACGTCCGGCACGTTCGCCAGCCCGGCCAGCGGCAGGATTCCGCTGGTGGCCTCGCCGGTGCGCCCGGCCGCCTCACCCTGCAGCAGGTAGCGGCCGCGGCCGGCATGGGTGTCCAGGACGAAGAACGGGCTGTCCTTGCGTTGCAGCGCGTCGATCACCGCCAGCAGGACGATGTGCTTGAGCACGTCGGCATGGTTGCCGGCGTGGAAGGCGTGGCGGTAGTTCATGGCGGCAGCATAGCCGCCGCCGCGGGGGCCCGACTATGCTTGCGCGGTGACCGCCACGCCGCCACCACTGATCCTGGTCGTCGAAGACGAGCCGGCCATCGCCGACACCCTGCTGTACGCGCTGCGCAGCGACGGCCTGGCGGCCGAGCATTGCCTGCTCGGCGCCGAGGCGCTGGCGCGGGTGCGCGCCGGCGGGGTGGACGTGCTGGTGCTGGACGTGGGCCTGCCCGACCTCAACGGCTTCGAGGTGTGCCGGCGGCTGCGCGCCTTCAGCCCGCTGCCGGTGATCTTCCTGACCGCGCGCAACGAGGAGATCGACCGCGTGCTCGGCCTGGAGCTGGGCGCGGACGACTACGTGGCCAAACCGTTCTCGCCGCGGGAGATGGTGGCCCGGGTGCGGGCGCGGCTGCGGCGGGCGCAGCCCGCGGCCGCGCCGGCGCCGGTGGACGCCGCGGACGGGCAGGACTGGCGGGTGCGCGGCGAATTCGCGGTGGACCATGAAGGCCACCGGATCCGCTACCGCGGCCGCCTGCTCGAGCTGACCCGCTACGAGTACGCGGTGCTGGAAGCCCTTTTGCAGCGTCCCGGTGCGATCCTCAGCCGCGCCCAGCTGATGGACCGCGGTTGGGACAGCGCAGCCGACAGCGGCGACCGCACCGTCGACACCCACGTCAAGACGCTGCGGGCCAAGCTGCGCGCGGCCGGCGCCGAACCGGACCCGATCCGCACCCACCGCGGCCTCGGCTACGCGATCGAGGCCTGAATGCGCCTGGGCCTGCGCCTGTTCCTGGGCTTCTTCCTGATCGTCGGCCTGGCCGCGTTCTTCGTGATGCGGGTGTTCGTCGACGAGGTCAAGCCGGGCGTGCGCCAGGCGATGGAATCGACCCTGGTCGACACCGCCAACGCGCTGGCGGTGCTGGCCGCGCCGGACCTGGCGGCGGGCCGGATCGGCGACGGCCGCTTCGCCGCGGCCCTGGCCTCGCTGCGCCAGCGCGATCCCGGCGCGACGATCTGGCGCTTCCCCCAGCGCAGCATCGAGTTCCGGGTGACCGTCACCGATGCCCGCGGGATCGTGGTGTTCGATTCGGAGGGCCGCGACCTGGGCCGCGACAACTCGCGCTGGAACGACGTCTACCGCACCCTGCGCGGCGAGTACGGCGCGCGCTCCAGCCCGGAGACGCCGGGCGACGGCACCCGCACGGTGATGCACGTGGCCGCGCCGGTGTTGGCCCCGGACGATCCGCGGCGGCTGATCGGGGTGCTGACGGTGGCCCGGCCCAACCGCAGCATCGAGCCGTTCATCCAGGCCAGCCAGCGCGAGATCCTGCGCCAGGGCGCCTGGCTGATCGGCCTGTCGGCGCTGGTCGGCATCGGGATGACGGCGTGGCTGGCGCGCCGGATCGGCCGCCTGAACCGATATGCCCAGGCAGTGGCCGCCGGCGATCCGGTGCCGCCGCCGCCGCGCCGGCGCGACGAGCTCGGCGAGCTGGGCCAGGCGCTGGAGGACATGCGCCGCAAGCTGGAGGGCAAGGCCTACGTGGAGCAGTACGTGCAGTCGCTGACCCACGAGATGAAGAGCCCGCTGGCGGCGATCCGCGGCGCCGCCGAGCTGTTGCAGGAGCCCTTGCCGGAGGCCGATCGCCAGCGTTTCGCCGGCAGCATCCGCGAGCAGCAGCAAAGGCTGACCGAGACCATCGACAAGCTGCTGGCGCTGGCCGAGGTGGAGCAGCACGGCTGGCTGCAGAGGCGCGAGCCGGTGGACCTGGCGGCGCTGCTGGGCGAGGCCGCGGCGGCGGTGGAACCGCGGCTGGCAGGTACGGGCTTGAGCCTACGGGTCGAGGGGACGCAGGCGCCCTTGCAGGTACAGGGCGACGCGTTCCTGTTGCGCCAGGCGCTGGCGAACCTGCTGGACAACGCGATCGGGTTCTCGCCGGCGGGCGGGGAGATCGTGCTGGCGCTGGAGCGCGACGAGGCCGGCGCGAGGGTGCTGGTGCGCGACGCCGGGCCGGGTGTGCCGGAGTACGCGGCGGAGCGGGTGTTCGAGCGCTTCTATTCTTTGCCGCGGCCGGCGGCGCCGCGCAGTTCGGGCCTGGGCCTGCCGTTCGTGCGCGAGGTGGCGCGGCTGCACGGCGGCGAGGCCTGGCTGGGCAACCGCGCCGGCGGCGGCGCCGAAGCCGGCATCTCGCTGCCCCTGTAGGGGCCACTTCACCCCCGCTTCAAATTCGATCCGCACCCGCCCCACGCGGCGGTCGCAGCATGCGCTCCGGTTCCCAACCGGATCGAGACCATGAAATCCCTGCGATTGCTGTTGCGCTTCCTCACCGTCGGCGGCCTGGTGCTGTTGCTGCTGATTCCCCTGCTGATGATCCGCGGCCTGATCCACGACCGCGAGCAGTACCGCGCCCAGGCCGTGGAGCGGGTGGCGCAGAGCATGGCCGGACCGCAGCAGCTGGTCGGCCCTTTGCGGGTGGTGCCCTGGAAGGGCAGTCGCCGGGTCAATGTGGCCGGCGAGGACGGCCGGATCGAAGCGCGCCAGGAACTGGTGGAGGGTTACCTGCTGCAGGCGCCCTCGCGGCTGGACGCGGGCGGCGCGATCGTGCCGGACGTGCGCCGGATCGGGCTGTACGACGTGCGCGTGTTCCAGTGGCAGGGGCAGGTGGACGCGCAGTTCGGGCCGATGGAACTGCCGCGCGTGGACGGACGCGAGTACGGCGAGCCGTACCTGGTGCTGGGCCTGGGTGACGTGCGCGGGCTGGTCGGCACGCCCTCGCTGCAGGCCGACGGCAGGGCCCTGGAGCTGCAGCCGGGGGCGATGGCGCTGGAAGGCAAGATGCACGGGGTCCACGCGCGGCTGCCTTCGGGCGACGGCGCGGAGGCGCCGGCACGGGCGCTGGAGGCGAGCCGCATCGCCCTGAAGATGACACTGGCCGGGACCCAGTCGCTGGACATCGTGCCGGTGGCCGACAGCAACCACATCGCGCTGCAGTCCAGCTGGCCGCATCCGCTGTTCGGCGGGCGCTTCCTGCCGAACGAGCGCAGCATCGACGCCGGCGGCTTCCGCGCGGCCTGGAACATCTCCTCGCTGGCCAGCGCAGCGCAGACCCAGCTGCAGGCCGGCGACCTCCGCCTGGCGCGGCCGGCCGGCGGCGGCTCCGGATACGACGGCGACGTGGCCGGGATCGACAGCGTGCAGCTGAGCCTGGTCGATCCGGTGGACGTGTATACCCAGGCCGACCGCGCCAGCAAGTACGGGATCCTGTTCGTGGTCCTGACCTTCGTCGGCTTCGCCCTGTTCGAACTGGTCAAGCGGCTGCGCATCCATCCCCTGCAGTACCTCCTGGTGGGCCTGGCGCTGGCGATCTTCTTCCTGCTGCTGCTGGGCCTGTCCGAGCACGTGGCGTTCTGGCGCGCGTACGCGGTCTCGGCCGCGGCCTGCATCGGGCTGCAGTTCGTGTACCTGTCGGGGGTGCTCAAGAGCTGGTGGCGGGCCGGTGCGTTCGCGGTCGCCCTGACCGCTTTGTACGGCGCGCTCTACAGCCTGCTGGTGTCGGAGGACAACGCGCTGCTGATGGGCTCCCTGCTGCTGTTCGGAGTGCTGGCCGGGATCATGTGGGTCACCCGCCGGATCGACTGGTACGAGCGGGCGGCGCAGCTGGGCTGAGCGGGCGCAGGCGAGGTTCGGCGCCAGGGAGGGCGCCGCACTTCCCGATCCTCGCGCCCTCCCGGGGGGTGCGGCGCGGGATCGACGTGCTGCGGGCCGCCGCGTTCGGGAGGCGGCCGCGTCGTGTACGCACGCGGAGCTAGCGGATCAGGTCGCGCGCAGCGTGGTCGAAGCGTTCCAGCGCGGCCGGCGAATCGGGAGTGCGCCGCAGCGACTCCACCGCCGCCGCCAGGCGCCGGGCGCCGACCAGGCCGCAGCTGGCCTGCAGGCGATGCAGGCGGGCGCGCAGCGAGGCGTCGTCGCCGCGGCGGGCGCTGTCCACGACCTCGGCGCGGGCGCCCGGCAGCTCGTCCAGGAACAGCCGGCGCAGGGCCTGGACGTTGGCCGGATCGTGGTTCAGCGCGGCCGCGGCGGCGGCGTTGTCCCAGTCGGGCAGGCCGCCGGATTCGGCCAGGGCGGCGCGTACCGCCGCGGCCAGTTCGGCGCTGGCCAGCGGCTTGACCAGGACCTCGCGGAAGCCGGCGCGCAATGCGCCGGCGCGCGAGCCGGGGTCGGCATCGGCGGTATGGGCAAGCGCCGGCGGCGGCTGCGGCCAGCGTTCGTGCAGGCGTTGCAGCAGCTCGGTGCCGGCGCCGTCGGGCAGGCTCAGGTCGATCAGCCACAGGTCGTGGCGGACGGCTTGGCCGCGGGCCAGGGCGCAGGCGAGGGTGGCGACCGCATCGACTTCGGCCGGCAAGGCCTCGAGCACGGCGCGGAAGTAGGCCTGGCTGATCGTGTCGTCCTCGACCAGCAGGATCCGGGGGGCATTGGCGGGCGGTGTAGGAACGCGCGAACCCATTGGCTGACTCCTTGTCGGCTGGAACCATCCTAGCGCAGCCGGGCGGCGCGGCGCGCTAGTCGTCATGGCCGGGGCACCCGGCTTCCCGATCCGGGATAATGGCCGGCCTTTTCGCCCCGCAGCCCCCGCCACGTGGCCCGACTCGACCGTACCCCGTTCCAGATCCAGATCCTCGACCTCAGCCACGACGGCCGCGGCGTGGCCCGCCTGCCTGACGGCAAGGCGGTGTTCGTCGCCGGCGCCCTGCCGGGCGAGACCGTGCTGGCCGAGCCGACCGCGCGCAGCCGCCGCTTCGACGAAGCGCGCACCCTGGAGGTGCTGGAGGCCGCGCCAGACCGGGTGGCGCCGCGCTGCCCGCACTTCGGCACCTGCGGCGGCTGCGTGCTCCAGCACCTAGCCGAGGACAAACAGATCCTGGCCAAGCAGCAGGTCCTGCTGGAGAACCTGGAGCGGATCGGCAAGGTCGCGCCGGACCAGGTGCTGCCGCCGCTGACCGCCGCCAGCTGGGGCTACCGGCGCAAGGGCCGGTTCTCGGTGCGCCGGGTGAACAAGAAGGACAAGACCCTGGTCGGCTTCCGCGAGCAGGATCCGCGCTTCGTCGCCGAGCTGCGCGAGTGCCACACGGTGATCCCGGAGATCGGGATGAAGATCCAGGCGCTGGCCGAGCTGGTGGACGGGCTGCAGGCGCGCGAGCACATCCCGCAGATCGAGTTCATCGCCGGCGACGATGCGATCGCGCTGACGGTGCGCCACCTGATGCCGCTGGGCGAAGCCGACCGCGCGGCGCTGGCCGCGTTCGGCCGCGAACAGGGCTTCGCCATCTTCCTGCAGCCCAAGGGCATCGACAGCGTGCATCCGCTGGAAGGCGAGGCGCCGGCGTTGTCGTTCCGGCTGCCGCAGTGGGACGTGGAGTTGGCGTTCGAGCCGCTGGACTTCATCCAGGTCAACGGCCGCCTCAACGCATCGATGATCGCGCGCACGCTGGAGCTGCTGGACCTGCGCCCGGAGCACCGGGTGCTGGACCTGTTCTGTGGACTGGGCAACTTCACCCTGCCGCTGGCGCGGCAGGTGCGCGAGGTGGTGGGGGTGGAGGGCGACGCAGGGTTGGTGGCGCGGGCGCGGGCCAATGCGCAGCGCAACGGGCTGGGCAATGCGCAGTTCTTCGCCGCCGACCTGACCCAGGACCAGCGCGGGACGCCGTGGATGCGCCAGGGCTTCGACCGGCTTCTGCTGGATCCGCCGCGCTCGGGCGCCGACGAGGTGCTCAAGCAGCTGCCTTTGCAGGACATCGGCACGATCGTGTACGTGAGCTGCCACCCGGGTTCGCTGGCGCGCGACGCGGGCTTCCTGGTCCACGAGCGCGGCTACAGCCTGGTGTCGGCCGGGGTGATGGACATGTTCCCGCACACCGCGCACGTGGAGAGCATCGCGCTGTTCCGGCGCTGAGCGGCGGGCCTGCCGCTTCGCGGCGACCCCGTTCGAGGCTGCCGCTTCCTGCCTGCGGCCTCAGGCCGCGCGCGCCACGTCGTCGCCCTCGGCCTGCAGCCGGAAGCGGCCCATCGCCGTGCGCAGGGCCTGGGCGCGTTCGCGCAGGGAGGCGCTGGCGGCGGCCACTTCCTCGACCAGCGCGCTGTTCTGCTGGTTCACCGACTCCAGGTCGCCGACCGAGCGGCTCAGCTGCTGCAGGCCCTGCGACTGCTCCTGGGCCGAGTCGGCCGCCTGCTGGGCCAGGCTGGCGATGGTCTCGTTGGAGCGGGCGATCGATTCCAGCTGCTGGCGCGACTCATCCACCAGACCGCTGCCTTCGCCGACCCGGGTGATCGCGTCGCTGATCAGGTCGCGGATCTCCTTGGCCGAGGTCGCGCTGCGGTGGGCCAGGCTGCGGACCTCGGTGGCGACCACCGCGAAGCCGCGGCCGTGCTCGCCGGCGCGCGCGGCCTCGACCGCCGCGTTCAGGGCCAGGATGTTGGTCTGGAAGGCGATCGCGTCGATCAGGGCGATGATCTCGCCGATCCGGCGGCTGGCGTCGGTGATCGAGACCATCGAGGCGCTGGCCTGCTCGGCCACGCTCACGCCCTGGCGCGAGCCGTCCAGCGCGCCGTGGGTCAGGCTGCTGGTCTGGCGGCTGTTCTCGGCCGCGCTGCGGGCGGCGGCCAGCAGCTGCTCGATGCTGGCGGCGCTGTCCTGCAGGGCGTTGGCCTGGCGCTCGGTGCGGCCGGACAGGTCGGCGTTGCCGCGGGCGATCTCCTCGATCCCGATGCCGACTTCCTCGGCGTTGAACATGCTCTCGCGGATGGTCTGGGAGACGCTGTCCAGCGAGCGGTTCAGGGCTTCGGTCAGGGTCTTGAGGGTGCCGGCGTAGTCGTTGTGGATGCGCCGGGTGAGGTCGCCCTCGGCCAGCGCCTGGGTGGTGGCGCCGATCTCCTCGAACGCCTCCTCCAGCGAGGCCATCGAGCGGTTGAGCGCGCGCTTGAGCCGGTCCAGGTCGCCCGGCAGCTGGGCTTCGATGCGCTGCGAGAAGTCGCCGTCGGCGGCGCCGCTGAGGGCGTGCTCCAGCGCGGCCAGCGACTGCTGCAGCAGGCCCATGGCGCGGTCGACCTTGGCCCGGGACTCGCCCTCGACCTCGGCGCTCATGCGCGCGGAGAAGTCGCCGCGGGCCATCGCGTCCATCACCGCGTCCAGCGCCTCCATGGTCTTCTGCACGCTGTCGGCGCTGGCGTTGACGCCGGTCTTGAGCCGGGCCAGGTCGCCGGGCAGGTCGGCGGCCACGCGGTGGCCGAAGTCGCCGCGGCCGACCGCGGCCAGGACGTCGTTGGACTCGGCGATGGCCGCGTTCAGCGCGGCCAGCAGGGCGTTGAAGGAATGGCACATGGCGCTGATCGCGTCGCGGCCCTCTGCCTCCACGCGCACGCCGAAGTTGCCGCGGGCGACCTCGGCGATGGCCTGGTCCAGGCGCTCGATCGGATGGCGGATGGCGGCGTCGACCAGCAGCACGGTGACCACCGCCAGCAGCCCCAGCACCAGGACGATGCCGATGCCGACCTTGAGCGCGCCGCGCGAGCGCGCGGTGGCGCCGGCGATCGCGGCCTGCGAGGAGCTCTCGCTGTCCTTGGCCAGCTGCGCCAGCTCGTTGCGCACTTCCTCGAACGCGGCCTGCTTCTCGGCGGCCAGCGCCTGGAAGGTCTCCATGTCGCCGTCGCCGGCGATCATCCCCGACACCGCGGTGCCGCTGCGCTCGACGTAGCGGTCCCATAGCGCGGCCAGGGTGTCCATGCGCGCGGCGTAGGCCGGGTCGGTGGCCTTGATCGCCAGCAGGCGCTCGCGGGTGGCGGCGGCCTGCTTGTTGGCGTCCTCGATCAGGAACTCGTCGCGGTCGCCCAGCGCCTGGGTGAACAGGCCCTGGGTCTCGACCAGGCCCTGGTTGGCCTGCGCCGCCAGGGTCATCACCGGCAGGGTGCGTTCGGCGAAGCCGTCCAGGGTGTCGGTGTTGGCGCGCAGCACCACCGCCGAGTAGACGAAGTAGCCCAGCAGCCCGGCCAGGGCGATCGCCGGCAGCAGCAGGATCTTGCTGCGGATCGACAGGTGGCGCAGGCGGCGGGCACCGGCGGCGACCAGCGGGGCGAGGCGGAGGGAGGGGCGGGGAAGCCGCATCGGGCTTCCGCTGGACGACGACATGGGCGACTCCGGGGCATGCACACGGGCGGCGGGAAGGCCGTCCGGTTCGTAGCGGCTATCGGCCCGCAGGGCGGCTGGCTTGAGGCCCGGGTTCAGGATTCCGTTAGGAAACGGTTAAAGCCGGCGGCCCGGGGCGCCGATACCGCGATGTGCCCCGAGCGGGCCCGACCCCTTTCCAGTCCAGGACGCAACGAAGTGAAGACCAAGCATTTCTCCACCGGAGCGATGGCGCTGCTCGCGCTGGCCGCCGTTCCGGCCGCGCACGCCGAAGTCACCTTCAACGGCTTCGGCCAAGTGGTCGCCGGCAGCACCCTCGACCAGGGCAGCCGCGTCGCCGGCACCGACTACGACGACAGCGTCAGCTTCGATCCCGAATCGCTGTTCGCGCTTCAGGCCACCGCCTCGCTGGGCGACAACGCCGACGCGGTCGCCCAGGTCGTGGCCCGCGGCCGCGACGACTTCGAGCCCGAGTTCGCCTGGGCCTACGTGCGCTACCGCTTCAGCCCGACCTGGTCGGTCACCGCCGGTCGCCAGCGCACCCCGTACTTCCGCTATTCGGACTACCTGGAAGTGGGCGCGGCCTATCCGTTCATGCGCGTGCCGCTGGGCGTCTACAACCTGCCGTACAGCAACTACAACGGCGTGAACCTGGTCGGCGACCGCAGCTTCGACAAGTGGAGCCTGCGCGCGCAGTTCATCTACGGCACCGTGGACGAGGACAACGACACCCTGGACGTGGAAGTGCGCGACCAGGCCGGCGCCACCTTCGAGGCGAACTACGACGAGTGGCTGTCGCTGCGCGCCAGCTACGTGGTCGGCGAGGCCACCGTGCACGTGGACAGCGCGCAGGCGCTGATCGCGGCGATCTCGGCCGTGGCCCCGCAGGCCGGCGCGGCGCTGGCGTTCGAGCGCGACGATGCCTCCTTCCTCGGCCTGAGCGCCGAGTTCAACCACGCCGGCGCCACCGTCGGGGTGGAGTACACCGACATCGACTACGGCGACAACTTCGTCGGCCGGCAGAAGAGCGTGGCGGTGAACGCGGCCTACCGCGCCGGCGACTGGACCCCGTACCTGAGCTGGTCGCGCAACCGGGTGCAGCCGGACGCGACCGCGCTGTCGCTGCTGACCCCGGCCCACCCGTACTACCCGTACGCGGTCGGCCTGCTGGCCAGCCAGGAAGCGGTGGAGAAGTACGCCAGCGCCGGCGTGCGCTACGACGTCAACGCCAACGTGGCGGTGAAGGTCGACTACACCCGCTACAAGAGCGACGTCGCCGCCGGGGCCGATGCGGACCTGGTCGCCGCCGGCGTGGTCTTCACGTTCTGACCGGGAGACGAGGAATGAATCGCAAGTTCGTGATGGGCCTGGTGCTGTCGGCCCTGAGTTTCCCCTGCCTGGCCGGTTCGGTCGTGGTCGGCGCCGATTCGCCGGCCGCCGCGATGGACGCCGAGGCGGTCAAGCGTGTGTTCCTGGGGCGCGAGGCTTCGGTCGGCGGCAAGCCGACCGTGGTGGTGTACCAGAAGGGCGGTGCGGCCAAGCAGGCGTTCGAGGGCAAGGTCCTGGGCCGTTCGGGCGCGGACCTGGCCGGCTACTGGTCCAAGCTGATCTTCACCGGCAAGGCCAAGGCGCCGGAGGAGCTGTCCAGCGATGCGGCGGTGAAGGCCAAGGTCGCCTCGACCCCGGGCGCGATCGGCTACATCGACGATGCGTCGGTGGACGGCACGGTGAAGGTGCTGTTCAAGTTCTGAGCCGGGGCGGCGCGATCCGCCGCCAGGCCGGGATGATGCGAACGCCACGGCTCCGGCCGTGGCGTTCTGCTTTGTGCGGTTGCCTGGCGCCCTACAGCGGCCGCTTCCCCGTATCGCCCTGCACCTCGCGCACCAGCCTGGGCACCAGGTAGCCGGACAGGCGCGCGGCGAGGGCGGCGTGCAGGGCGCGGGCCCGTTCGTCGGAGACCTCGAAGTGGGCCACGCCCTGCACCCGGTCCAGCTGGTGCAGGTAGTAGGGCAGCACACCCGCGGCGAAGCTGCGCTCGGACAGGTCGGCCAGGGCCTCGACGCTGTCGTTGACCCCGCGCAGCAGAACCGCCTGGTTGAGCAGCTGCACCCCGGCGCCGCGCAGGCGGGCCAGGGCCGCGTCCACCGCGGGGTCGAATTCGTTGGCGTGGTTGGCGTGGACCACGAAGGCCAGAGGCCAGGGCAGGGCGGCCAGCCACTGCAGCAGGGGCTCGTCCACCCGTTCCGGCAGGACGATGGGCAGGCGGCTGTGGATGCGCAGGCGCCGGATGTGCGGGATCGCGGCCAGCCGGGCGGTCAGCTCGGCCAGCTTGGGCGTGGCCAGCGACAAAGGGTCGCCGCCGGACAGGATCACCTCGTCGATGCCCGGATCGGCGGCGATCGCCGCCACCGCGCCGGCCCAGCCGTCGCGGGCGGCGGTCTCCTCGCCATAGGGGAAGTGGCGGCGGAAGCAGTAGCGGCAGTTCACCGCGCAGCTGCCGGTGGCTACCAGCAGGGCCCGGCCGCGGTATTTCTGGATCACGCCCTCGGCCTTCCTGGCTGCGCCGTCGCCGACCGCGTCCAGGCTGAAGCCGGGCACGATCCGCTCCTCGGCGTCGACCGGCAGCACCTGGCGCAGCAGCGGATCGTGCAGGTCGCCGTGGCGCATGCGGGCGACGAAGCCGCGCGGCACCCGCAAAGGGAACTGCGCGGCCGCGGCCTCGGACAGGCCGGCCGCGGCGGCGTCCAGGCCGAGCAGGGCCAGCAGCTCGCGCGGATCGCGCACCGCCTCGCGCCACAGCCTCTGCCAGCGCGCGGGCGCGGGGAGGGCGGCGGGTGCCGGGTCGGGGCCGGAGGCCGCGGCCGGCTGCAGGGCGAGGGAGGCTGCGGGTATCATGTGCGGTCTGGAATGCAGGCCCGGCCGGATCCGGCGGGCCGGGCATTGTAACCGCCCTCTTCACCACTGCCCGGCCGCCGTCCCCGGCGGCCCTGCCATACCCCAAGGAGTTCCCATGGCCTCTTACGGCATGAACGACGTCAAGAACGGGATGAAGATCCTGGTCAACAACGAACCCTCGATCATCACCGACACCGAGTACGTCAAGCCGGGCAAGGGCCAGGCCTTCACCCGGGTGAAGTACCGCCAGATCCGCACCGGCCGGGTGCAGGAAATCACCATGAAGTCGACCGACTCGGTCGAGGCCGCCGACGTGGTAGACACCGACATGCAGTACCTGTACACGGACGGCGAGTACTGGCACTTCATGCAGCAGGAGACCTTCGAGCAGGTCCAGGCCGACAAGAACGGCGTCGGCGACGCGGCCAAGTGGCTCAAGGGCGAGGAGGAATGCGTGGTGACCCTGTTCAACGGCAACCCGATCCAGGTCACCCCGCCGAACTTCGTCGAACTGAAGATCGTGGAGACCGATCCCGGGGTGAAGGGCGACACCGCCGGTACCGGCGGCAAGCCGGCCACCCTGGAGACCGGCGCGGTGGTGCGCGTGCCGCTGTTCGTCGCCCAGGACGAGGTGATCAAGGTCGACACCCGCAGCGGCGAGTACGTCAGCCGGGTGAAGTGACCTGAGCATGACCGACACCGCCCCCCAGCCCTGCGACCTGTTGATCGAAGCCGGCTGGGTGGTCCCGGTCGAGCCGCACGGCGTGGTCCTCGAGGACCATGCGGTGGCGGTGACGGCCGGCAGGATCGTCGCGCTGCTGCCCAGCGCCCAGGCGCGAGCCCGCTTCGCCCCGGCCCAGACCGTGCGGCGCCCCGACGCGGTGCTGATCCCCGGCTTGGTCAACGCCCACACCCACAACCCGATGACCCTGCTGCGCGGGGTGGCCGACGACCTGCCGCTGATGACCTGGCTGCAGCAGCACATCTGGCCGGTCGAGGCGGCGGTGATCGGGCCGGAATTCGTCGCCGACGGCATGGCCCTGGCGATCGCCGAGATGCTGCGCGGCGGCACCACCTGCGCCAACGAGAACTACTTCTTCCCCGACGTCCAGGCCGCGGTCTACAAGCGCCACGGCTTCCGCGCCCTGGTCGGGCTGCCGGTGATCAACTTCCCCACCGCCTGGGCGGCCGGCGACGACGAGTACTTCGACAAGGCCGGGCAGGTACACGATGACTGGCGCGACGACCTGCTGGTGGCCACCGCCTTCGCCCCGCACGCGCCGTACACGGTCAGCGACGCCAACTTCGAGCGGGTGCGGATGCTGGCCGACCAGCTCGACGTCCAGGTCCACCTGCACACCCACGAGACCGCGCAGGAGATCGCCGACTCGCTCAAGGAGTACGGCCAGCGCCCGCTGGCGCGGCTGGACCGGCTGGGCCTGGTCAACGACCGCCTGATCGCGGTGCACATGACCCAGCTGACCGAGGCCGAGATCCACCTGTGCGCCGAGCGCGGGGTGCACGTGGCCCACTGCGCCGAGTCCAACCTCAAGCTGGCCTCGGGCTTCTGCCCGGCCTGCGCCCTGCAGCGGGCCGGGGTGAACCTGGCGATCGGCACCGACGGCTGCGCCAGCAACAACGACCTGGACATGTTCGGCGAGCTGCGCACCGCCGCGCTGCTGGCCAAGGCCGTGGCCGGCGACGCCACCGCCCTGGATGCGGCAACCGCCTTGCGCGCGGCCACCCTGGGCGGCGCCCGCGCTTTGGGCTTCGGCGAGCGGATCGGCTCGATCGAGCCGGGCAAGGAGGCCGACCTGGTCTGCGTGGACCTGTCGGCGCTGGAGACCCAGCCCCTGCACCATGTGCTCTCGCAGCTGGTCTACGCCACCGGCCGGCAGCAGGTGAGCGACGTGTGGATCGCCGGCCGGCGCAAGCTGGATTCGCGGATGCTGGTGGACATCGACACGGACGCGCTGGTGGCCAATGCACGCCAGTGGCGGCAGCGCATTGCTACGATCCGGACCCAGTGATGCTTCAGCACGACGCCATGACCACCGCCGCCCACGACAACTACCACCAGGCCGAACTGGACAAGTTCGCCGCCCTGGCCAACCGCTGGTGGGACCCGGACGGCCCGCAGAAGGCCCTGCACGTGCTCAACCCGGTGCGCCTGGAGTACGTGCGCCAGCGCACGCCGCTGGCCGGCGCCCGCGTCCTCGACGTCGGCTGCGGCGGCGGCCTGCTCAGCGAGGCCCTGGCCAAGGCCGGCGCGCAGGCCACCGCGATCGACCTGGCGCCCGAGCTGGTCAAGGTCGCCCGCCTGCACGGGCTGGAATCGGGCGTGCAGGTCGACTACCAGGTCAAGGCGGTCGAGGCGCTGGCCGAGGAACGGCCGGGCGGTTTCGACGCGGTGACCTGCATGGAGATGCTCGAGCACGTGCCGGACCCGGCCGCGATCATCGCCGCCTGCGCGCGGCTGCTGCGCCCCGGCGGACGCCTGTTCCTGTCGACCCTCAACCGCACTCCGGCCGCGTTCGCGCTGGCGATCGTCGGTGCGGAGTACGTGGCCCGGCTGCTGCCCAAGGGCACCCACCGCTACGCCGACTTCATCCGTCCCTCCGAGCTGGCCGGCTGGCTGCGCCAGACAGGGCTGCAGCTGGAGGACGTCAGCGGCCTGTTCTACGACCCGGTGCGGCACAAGGCCAGCCTGTCCCGCCGGACCGAGGTGAACTACCTGGCCTGCGCGCTCAAGGCGGAGGCGTGAGCGTGGATTCGGCCGCGGCATCCGCCAAGCGCTTCCCGCGGGTGGCCCTGTTCGACCTCGACGGTACCCTGCTCGACAGCGCCCCGGACATGGTCGCCACCGCCAACCGCATGTTCGCCGCGCGCGGTCTGCCGCCGGTGGACCCGGACATGCTGCGCAAGCACGTGTCCAAGGGCGCGCGGGCGATGGTCGCGGCGATGTTCCCGGACCTGGACGAGGCCGGCCGCGATGCGCTGGTGCCCGAGTTCCTGCGGGTCTACCGCGAGGAACTGGGCCGCCACAGCGCGCTGTTCGACGACATCGCCGCGATGCTGCAGGCGCTGGAGGACGACGGCGCGCGCTGGGGCATCATCACCAACAAGGCCGAGTACCTGGCCCGCGACGTGCTCGCCGGGCTGGACTGGCAGCAGCGCTGCGCGGTGCTGGTCGGTGGCGACACCTACGCGGAGAAGAAGCCGCATCCGCTGCCTTTGCTGGAAGCGGCGCGGACCCTGGGCGTGGCGCCGGGCCAGTGCGTTTACGTCGGCGACGACGAACGCGACGTGGTCGCCGCCCGCGCCGCGGGCATGGCCTCGATTGCGGTGACCTGGGGCTACCGCCTGGACGGCGAGGACCCCGAGACCTGGCAGGCCGACGCCATGGCCGCGCAGCCGCGCGAGCTGCTCGACCCGGCCGCCTGGCCGGCGCCGCTGTCGCCCTGATTGCATGGCCGGCCCGACCGCCCTCGACAGCTTCCTCGACAAATGGCGCAGCCGCTGGCCGGAATGGGCGGTGGCCGAAGTGTTCGTGCCGGCGTCGCAGCGCGAGCGGGCGGTGGCCTGGTTCGCCCTGCTGCAGGAGTTCGACGACATCCTCAACATCGCCGGCGACCCGTTGCCGGCCGACGCCAAGCTCGGCTGGTGGGGCACCGAACTGCGCGACTGGGCGGGGCAGCGTTCGCGCCACCCGCTCGGCCGCCTGCTCGAACCGGTGCCCGCGCCCTGGGCCGCGCTGGCCGACGCGCTGCCGGACCTGGTGGCCGCGCGCGCCCGGCCGGCCGACGGCGCCGGCGCCTTCGCCGCGCTGGCCGCCTATGCGCAGGCCGTGGCCGAGGTCGAGGCGGCGGTGCTGGAAGGCCGGGCCACCGCGCCGCGCGCGCTGGCCGCGCAGGTGCTGGCCACCCGCCTGGCCGAGGCCGGCGTGGACGCGGTGCCGCAGTCTTCGCAGCCGCGCGCCGACGATACCGCCGGCCGCGAGAACGCCCAGCGCGCCTGGGCCGGCGAACTGCTCGACGCCTGGCCGGCGCGCCCGGGCGGTCCCTTGCCGCGCCGGGTCTGGTCGGCGCTGGCGCGGCGAAGGCTGCAGCCGTTCGCCGCCGGCCGCCTGCCGCAGCCCGGGCGGCAGCCGCTGCGGATCCTGTGGCGGGCCTGGCGTGCCGCCGCCGGCGGCTGACGGCACGACGCGACACTGCGTTTCAGCCCGCCGCAAGGGCCGCGCCGGCCGCTGCGGCTACAATTGCCCGCGAATGGGTCCCGGATCGGTCCTGATTCACCACTCCCCGATCCGGCCCGACCCGCAGGACGCCGCCACCGGCCTGCCTCTCCCCCGAACCAAGCCGCTGCCATGTCCTCCGTTCCTGCTGTCGCTGCCGTTCCCGCTTCCTTGCCCGATGTCGCCCTCCAGGCCCCCGCGCTCGCGCGGCCGCTGGACTGGGTCGGCATGGAAGGCATCGCCATCCCCGTGCGCGTGTCCGACGGCGCCGGCGGACACGTCCAGGTCGCTGCCCAGGCCGACCTGTCGGTGAACCTGGCCCGCGCCGGCGAGCGCGGCATCCACATGTCGCGGCTGTACCTGCGCCTGCAGCAGGAACTGGCCCGGCACGAGGTCACCCCGGCCGGCCTGCGCCACATCCTCCAGGCCAGCGTCGATTCCCAGTCCGGCCTGGCCGACCGTGCGCGCCTGCGCCTGCGCTACGAGGCGCTGCTGCTGCGCGGCGCCCTGCGCAGCGACAACGCCGGCTGGAAGCGCTACCCGGTGGAGATCGAGGCCTCGCTGGCCGACGGCCACCTGAAGCTGGTGCTCGGCTTCGGCCTGGAATACTCCAGCACCTGCCCGTGCTCGGCCGCGCTCTCGCGCCAGGCCAACGCCGCGCGCTTCTCCGCCGATTTCGCCGGCGCCGCGCCGGTCCCGGTCGAGGCGGTGCGCGACTGGCTGGCTTCCGACCGCGGCATGGCCGCCACCCCGCACGCGCAGCGCAGCGAGGCCAAGGTCAGGGTCGAACTGCGCCCGCAGTTCGACGAGCTGCCGCTGCTGGCGCTGATCGACGCGCTGGAGGCCGCGCTGGGCACCCCGGTGCAGACGGCGGTCAAGCGCGAGGACGAGCAGGCCTTCGCCGAGCTCAACGCCGCCAATCTGATGTTCTGCGAGGACGCCGCCCGCCGGGTAGCCTCGGTGCTGTCGGCCGACGCCCGGGTCGAGCGCTGGGAAGCGACCGTCTCCCACTTCGAGAGCCTGCATCCGCACGACGCGGTGGCCAGCGTCAGCGGCACCGGCCCGGCGGTGTCGTAGCGCCTACTTGCGCCGCAGCAGCATCCCCACGCCCACCACCACCAGCAGCGCCGGCCACCAGGTCGCCAGCAGGCTGCCCAGGCCGCTGTCGATCCAGCCCAGGTTGCGGGCCAGGAAGAACAGGCCCAGGACGATCAGGACGAGCGCGGCGAACAGGTTGGAGCCCATGGCGGGGAAACCGTGGCGGGGAGGGGACGGGGGCCTATCCTAGCCGCGAACGCCAGCGCGCGGCAGCGGCCGCCAGCGCCTCGGGCGCATGGCGCACGGCCGCGCCCTGGCCCCATACCGGTCCCGGCCAGGCGGCATCGCCGGCATGCCGGCCGACCAGGTGTACGTGCAACTGGCACACGATGTTGCCGAGCGCGCCGATGTTGAGCTTCTCCACTCCCGGCTCGCCGCGCAGCAGCTGCGAGAGCTGGTTGACCTCGGCCAGCAGCAGGCGCTGCTGGCCGCCGTCCAGGTCGATCCACTCGGCCATGCCCGCCACCCGCGGCACCAGCAGCAGCCAGGGGAAGCGGGTGTCGTCCATCAGCCGCACCTGCGACAGCGGCCCGTCGGCGACGAAGGCGCTGTCGGCGGCCAGCCGCGGGTCCAGCTCGAAGCCGCTCACCGCAGGTGCTCCGCCATGAACGCCAGGCTGCGCGCCAGGGCCAGCCGCGCGCTGGGCTTGTCGTAGGCCTTGGGATCGACGTCGCGGTTGAAGGCGTGGCCGGCCGGATAGGTGAACACGTCCATCGAAGGCAGGGCGCGGCGGTGCGCCTCCACCGCCTCGGGCGGGATCGAGGTGTCCAGCTCGCCGAAATGGAACATCACCGGCGCCTTCGGCGCGGCGGTCAGGGCCGGATCCTCGAGGAAGGGCAGGTCGCGGGCGCCGTAGTAGGCCACCGACGGCAGGCCCAGCTTCAGCGCCGACAGCATCGCCACCGTGCCGCCCCAGCAGTAGCCGACCGTGCCGACCGCCTCCGGCGCCGGGGACGCATCGGACGGCGCCAGGCGCGCGCGCAGCTGCGCGGCCGCCGCGGCGACGATGTCCAGCGCCGCCTCCAGCCCGAGCCGGTTCACCAGTTCGCGACCGCGGGCGAAGCCGGCTTCGCCGTAGTCCAGTTCCACCCCGCGCTCGACCGGGTCGAAGAAAGCCGGGGCCAGCACCGCGTAGCCTTCGGCGGCATAGCCGTCGGCCACCGCGCGGATGTGCGGATTGGCCCCGAAGATCTCCTGGATCACCACCAGGCCGGCCTTCGGTGCGGCAGGCGGGTCGGCCTGCCAGGCGGCGACCGCGCCGTGCGGGGTGTCGAGCTGGATCCACTGGCCCATGGGAGGACTCCTGCGGGAGGGGACGCCAGTGTAGGCCTGTCCCCCGTCGTCACGGCGTGCGCCGGGACGACGGAGCTGGGGTCCTGAACGTCGCGGACCGCCCGCGTATAATCCCGCGCCCCGGCCGCGCCGGGTCCGCCACCGTTCCGGCAGCCCGCTCCTCCCGAGTCCTTCCATGTCCCTGCACAACCCCAAGGTCGGCTTCGTCAGCCTCGGCTGCCCGAAGGCGCTGGTCGATTCCGAGCGCATCCTCACCCAGCTGCGGGTCGAGGGCTACGACATCGTCCCCAGCTACGACGCCGCCGACGTGGTGGTGGTCAACACCTGCGGCTTCATCGACTCGGCCGTGGCCGAATCGCTGGACGCCATCGGCGAGGCGATGAACGAGAACGGCAAGGTGATCGTCACCGGCTGCCTGGGCAAGCGCTCGGAGCTGATCCGCGAGCAGTACCCGGACGTGCTCTCGGTCTCCGGCCCGCAAGACTACGGCAGCGTGATGGAGGCGGTGCACGCGGCGCTGCCGCCGAAGCACGACCCGTTCCTGGACCTGGTCCCGGACTATGGACTCAAGCTCACCCCGCACCACTATGCGTACCTGAAGATTTCCGAAGGCTGCAACCACCGCTGCAGCTTCTGCATCATCCCCTCGATGCGCGGCGACCTGGTCTCGCGCCCGGTGGACGAGGTGCTGCGCGAGGCCGAGCGCCTGGTCAAGGGCGGCGTGCGCGAGCTGCTGGTGGTCTCGCAGGACACCTCGGCCTACGGCGTGGACCTGAAGTACGCCGAGCGCAGCTGGCGCGGGCGCCAGTACCAGACCCGGATGAAGGCGCTGTGCGAAGGCCTGTCCGAACTCGACGCCTGGACCCGCCTGCACTACGTCTACCCGTATCCGCACGTGGACGACGTGATCCCGCTGATGGCGCAGGGCAAGGTGCTGCCGTACCTGGACATCCCGTTCCAGCACGCCAGCCCGCGCATCCTCAGGCTGATGAAGCGCCCCGGCGCGGTCGACAAGACCCTGGAACGCGTGCAGCGCTGGCGCGCGATGTGCCCGCAGCTGACCCTGCGCTCGACCTTCATCGTCGGCTTTCCGGGTGAGACCGAGGAAGAGTTCGAGGAACTGCTCGATTTCCTCGACCAGGCCCAGCTGGACCGGGTCGGCGCCTTCGCCTATTCGCCGGTGGACGGCGCGGCGGCCAATGCGCTGCCCGGCCCGGTGCCGGAAGAGGTCAAGCAGGAACGCCTGGCCCGGTTCATGGAGCGCCAGGGCGGGATCTCGGCCGCGCGCCTGGAGGCCAAGGTCGGCACGGTCCAGCGCTGCCTGGTCGACCTGCTTGACGGCGAACTGGCGATCGCCCGCTCGATGGCCGATGCGCCGGAGATCGACGGCGTGGTCCAGATCCAGGACGGCCGCGACGCCGGCCTGCAGCCGGGCGAGTTCGTCGACGTGCGGATCATGGGCAGCGACGAGCACGACCTGTACGGCGAGGTGGAGTACGCCGAAACCGCCGACGCCGCACCGCTGGGCCTGCGCCTGCTCTGAGCCGCGCAGGCCCGCTGCCGCGGTCGCGGCAACAGCACCTGGCCGCATCCGCGGCCGGTCAGGGTACTTCGCTGTGCGTCGGCCCCGAGAACGCCAGGGTCAGGCCGCCGGGCCCGATGTTCATCATCCCGGTGATGCTCATCTGCAGCACGTGCAGGGCGACCCCGGCGTTTTCGCAGGCCGCGCGCAGCGTGGCCAGCTCGGGCGTGGCATGCAGGTCCTCCAGCGGGCCGGCGTAGGACACGATCAGGTGCGGCGCATACAGGCCCGCGGCCACGCGCGCAGCGGCGAAGCCGAACAGCCGGCCCCAGGACTCGGCGCGGCCGCGATACTTGCTCACCGGGTGGGTGTCGCCGTGGTAGCCGCGGATGATCGGCTTGATGTCCAGCGCGCCGCCGAGCATCACGCTGAGCAGGTTGATGCTGCGGTCCCCACGCACGCGCGAGCGGGTGCGGGCGTAGCCCAGGTCGTCGGGCACGTAGTAGGTGTAGGTCGAATCGATGATCCGGAACAGGTCGTCGCGGATGTCCTTGGGCTGCATGTGCCGGCCGAGCATGTCGCGCACCGCCATGGCCGGGATGCCGGAGCCGGCGAACATGTTCTTGGTGTCGATCACCCGGAACTGGAACGGGCGCTTGATGTCCGCGGCCTGGCGCATGTCGCGGATGCTGGCCAGGGCCATCGCGCTGCCCTGGCTGGACGCGTCGTGGATCGGGCTGCGGCTGGCGGTGATGGTCAGGCAGTAGACCGAGTCGTAGTCCAGGCCGAAGCGCTCGATGAAGAAGCTGCGCATCTGCTCTGCATCGAGCGGCACCGATTGGCCGGCCGCGCCTTCGCCGTTGCCGTTCTCGCGCATGTAGCGGGCGCTGGCCTCGGGATCGTGCTGGTCCACGTAGGTGGACGCACCGATCCGGATCGGGATCGGGATCACCGCCACGTCCGGGTCGGCCAGGAATTCGGCCGAGACGTCGCAGGACGCGTCGATGACGATGCCGGTGCGGACCAGGCGGCGGACGTTGGAACCTTCCTCGGGAGCGGGCGGGACCACGCTCAGTTCGACGGCTGACATGTTTTCCTCCCCTGAATACATGACAGGTCGGGACGAGAACACGCGGCCCGGCCATAGGTCAAATACGCGGGAGTACGGGTGCGGCACAGCGCGGTTACGCGTTTGATTTCACGAAGATGACGCTGCACGTTCCGTGCGCCTGCGTATGCGTCGGATGCGCGAACGGCATCGCGGCTGGCGGGCGCACGGCACGGGAACAGCGTGTGCCGCGCCTCAGGCGTCGTAGCGGATGTCGACGATGGCGAAGTGCGCCGGGCCCGCGGGCAGTTCGACCGCGACCTCGTCGTCGATCCGCCGCTTCAGCAGGGCCCGCGCCAGCGGCGAATCGATGCTGATGTGGCCCAGCCCGGCATCGGTCTCGTCCGGGCCGACGATGCGGTAGTGCAAAGGCTGGCCATCGTCCACCCGCTCCAGTTGCACCCGCGCGCCGAAGAACACCGACTCCGGATCGGCGGGCCGGCCCTCGACCACCTTCAGCGCGGGAATGCGCTTGGACAGGTAGCGCACCCGCCGGTCGATCTCGCCCAGCTGCTTCTTGCGGTAGGTGTACTCGGCGTTCTCCGAGCGGTCGCCCTCGGCCGCGGCCGCGGCCAGGGCCTTGACCACTTCCGGCCGGCGCACGCGCCACAGCTCGTCCAGCTCGGCCTTGAGCCGCTCGTGGCCGGCACGGGTGATCAGGGCGGTGCTTTTCTCGGGGGGCGGACGCCAGCGGGACATGGGGATCGGATTGGAGTCAGCGCCGGCCGAAGATCCCGCCGAGGATCCCGCGCACGATCTGGTTGCCGATCTGGCCGCCGTACTTGCCGCCGGTCTTGCCTCCGACCGACTTGCCGATCGAGCTACCGACGCTGCGGCCGATCGAGCCGCCCACGTTGCGTGCGGTCTGCTTGGCCACCGATTCGACCACGCCCTGGCGGCGCTTGGTGCCGAACAGGAATTCGTTGATCTTCTGGCCGATGCCGCCTTCGCCTTCCTGCTGCGCCGGCGGGGCGTCCTGGATGCCGGGCTGGACCCGCGCAGCCAGCAACTCGGCGGCCGATTCGCGGTTGACCGCAGTGTCGTAGCGCATGCCCACCGGGCTGCCAGCGCGCACCTGGGCGCGCTCGGCCTCGGTGATCGCGCCCATCCGGCAGCGCGGCGGGGCGACCCTGGTCTGCTGCACGGGGGAGGGCACGCCGTTGTCCTGGAGGGTGGACACCAGCGCCTCGCCGGTGCCCAGCTGCGAGATCGCCGCGGCCACGTCCAGCTTCGGGTTCGGCACGAAGGTCTGGGCCGCGGTCTTGACCGCCTTCTGGTCGCGCGGGGTGTAGGCGCGCAGGGCGTGCTGCACCCGGTTGCCGAGCTGGCCGAGGACGTTGTCCGGCACGTCGTCGGGGAATTGCGAGCAGAAGTACACGCCCACGCCCTTGGAGCGGATCAGGCGCACCACCTGTTCGATCCGCTGCCTCAGCGCCGCCGGGGCGTCGTCGAACAGCAGGTGGGCTTCGTCGAACACGAAGGCCAGCTTGGGCTTCTCCAGGTCGCCCACTTCCGGCAGGGTCTCGAACAGTTCCGACAGCAGCCACAGCAGGAAGGTGGCGTACAACCGCGGCTTGAGGATCAGCTGGTCGGCGGCGAGGATGCCGATCACGCCGCGGCCGTCGTGGTTGACCCGCATGAGGTCGGCCAGCTCCAGCGCCGGCTCGCCGAAGAAGCCTTCGCCGCCGTCCTGCGACAGCCGCAAGAGGGCGCGCTGGATCGCCGCCACCGACTGCGCGCTGACCAGGCCGTACTCGGCCGAGACCGCCTTGCGCTCTTCGGCGACCAGGGCGAGCAGGGCGCGCAGGTCGTCCAGGTCGAGCAGCAGAAGGCCGCGGTCGTCGGCGAGCTTGAACACGATGTCGAGCACGCCGGACTGGGTGTCGTTCAGTTCCAGGATGCGGCCGAGCAGGGTCGGGCCCATCTCGCTGACGGTGGTGCGCACGGGGTGGCCGAGCCTGCCGTACAGGTCCCAGAACACCACCGGGCTGGCGCCGGGCGCGTAGTCGGCCACGCCGATCTCGGCGGCGCGATGCAGTACCTTCCCGCTGCCGTCGCCGGCCACGGCCAGCCCGGCCACGTCGCCCTTCACGTCGGCCATGAACACCGGCACGCCGAGCCGGGAGAAGCCTTCGGCCAGGGTCATCAGGGTCACGGTCTTGCCGGTGCCGGTAGCGCCGGCGACCAGGCCATGGCGATTGCCGTACTTCGGCAGCAGGACGACCGGGACGTCGTCGGTGAGGCCCTTGCCCAGCAGGATCGGATCCATTCGTTGCCTCGGAGGAGTGGGGTGCGGCGATTGCCGTTGCCGGCCCCGATTCTAGTGCGCTTGCCCGGCTTGCCGCGCGACGCCGGCGGCGGCTACCCTGCCGGTCGCTCCTTCGCCGATGTCGCTGATGCTCCTGCGCTTCCCGAAATTCCGGCCGCTGGCCGCGGTCCTTTTGCTGTGCTTTGTCCCGCCGGCCATGGCGCAACGGGTCTCGGCCCGCGACAAGGCCGCGTCGGAGGTCCTGGTCCAGCGCATGAGCGCGGCCGAGCAGCGTTACCGCGACGCCCTGGTGCTGGCCGCCAACGGCGACCCCAAGGGCACCAGCGAGAGCAACGCGGCGCTGGAGGACATGGAGGACGTGGTCGATGCCTGCGTCAAGCAGCGCGGCTGCCCGGTGTCGGACCTGCTGGCCACGTTCAAGCGGCTGCTCAAGGCCGAGGTCGACAGCGCCGCGCAGGTCGAGGAAGACCCGGGCGAGGACCTGCTCGACGCCGATCCGGCGCTGGCGGCCGACGTGCCGGAGGCGGTACGCGCCGCGCGCCTGATCGGCGACGACAGCCGCCACGGCTTCGACCGCATGGTCACCTTCAACCCGGCGATCCAGGCCGGCATCCGCCGCTGGTTGACCGACATGCGCCCGCAGCTGATGACCAGCTACGAGAACTACCAGACCATGCGCCACCTGATGTGGCCGGAGTTCGAGCGCCGCAACCTGCCGGAGGCCTTGCTGTTCGGGATCCTGGCCAAGGAGTCCAACGGCCGGGTGCATGCGACCTCGCGCGCCGGCGCCTCCGGGCCGATGCAGTTCATGCCGGCCACCGGACGCCGCTTCGGCCTGGGCCCGGACGGCAGCGGCTTCGACACCCGCTACGATCCGCGCAGCGCGGCCGAGGCCAGCGCCTCCTACCTCAACGAGCGCCTGCGCCAGCTCAACAACGACGTGGAGCTGTCGCTGGCCGGCTACAACGGCGGCGAGGGCCGGGCTCTGCGAGTGCACCGGGCCAGCGGCGGCACCGGCTTCTGGAACGCCTCGGTCTACGACCAGTTCCCGGCCGAGACCCGCGACTACGTGCCGATGGTGATCGCGGCGGCCTGGATCTTCCTACACCCGCGGCAGTACGGGGTGAGCTTCCCGAAGGTGGACGCGCAGCCGGCATCCCTGCGGCTGTCGCGCCCGGCCAGCATCTACGAGCTGACGATCTGCCTGGGCAACAGTGGCAACCGCGACGGCTACATGCGCGCCCTGCGCAACCTCAACCCGCGCTACGAGGCCGAGACCTGGATCCCGGCCGGCACGACCCTGGCGGCGACCACGAAGATCGCGGGCCTGTACCACCGCCATTGCGCCAGCGGCGCGCGCGCCGACCTGGCGCATGCGCTGGTGACCGCGGACGTGAACGCGGCGATCGTGCGCGACGCGCCGATGGGCAACGTGGCGGTGGGCGACCTGACCCCGGTGGCCGGGGTGGCGACGACGGTAGCTACCGGCGCGCCGCAGCCGGCCCGGCCGAAGGCGCAGCAGGCGCGCAGCTACCGGGTCGCGCGCGGCGACACCCTGGGCCGGATCGCCGACCGCCACGACTGCGAGCTGAAGGCGCTGGCCCGCGCCAACGGCCTGAAGGCGCCGGCCTATAGCCTGCGCCAGGGCCAGCAGCTGAAGCTGGAAGGCTGCAGGAAGTAGCGGCGGTTCCCTTCCTCCTGCAGGAAGGGAGGGCTCAGCCGGGGCGGTAGGCCAGCGCCTGCCCCAGCCGCACCGGCGATTCCGCTTCCAGCCCGGGCGCCAGCGCCGCCGCGCCCGGCGGCAGCAGCACGATCACGGTGGAGCCGTAGTTGAAGCGCGCCATCTCGGCGAACCGCTCCAGCACGATCCCCTTGCCGCGCCAGTCCTTGCGGGTGATCGCGTCGCCGTAGACCGGGATCTCGATCCCGCTCCAGACCGTCTCCACGCCCGAGACCAGCATCGCCCCGACCATCACGCAGGCCATCGGCCCGAAATCGGTGTCGAAGTGGCAGACCAGCCGCTCGTTGCGCGCGAACAGCCGCGGCACGTGCCGCACCGCCGCCGGGCCGACGCTGAACAGCCGTCCCGGAACGTGCACGGTCTCGCGCAGGACGCCGGTCCAGGGCATGTGCACCCGGTGGTAGTCGCGCGGCGACAGGTAGACGGTGGCGAAGCTGCCGCCACAGAACACCCGCGCGGCCTGGGCGTCGCCCAGCAGTTCGGCGGCGGTGAACGACTGGCCCTTGGCCTGGAAGATGCGGCCGTCGCTCTCGATCGGGCCGAGCTGGCTGATCCGGCCGTCGGCCGGCATCAGCAGGGCGCGCGGGTCCGGATCGGCGACGCGCGCGCCGGGCTTCAGCGACCGGGTGAAGAAGGCGTTGAAGCTGGCGTACGAGGCCGGATCCGGATCGGCGGCCTCGTCCAGGTCCACGCCGAAGCGGCGCACCACGGTGTCGATGAAGCGCCGTTTCACCCACGGGCTTTCCGAATAGGCCACGCCGCGCGCCAGCGAGGACAGCAGCCGGTGCGGCAGGGCCCAGGTCAGGGCGGTCAGCAGGCTCACGGCGCGCGCTCCGCGGCGCTCAGCCGGGCCAGGTCGTCGGCGATGGCCGCGGGCTTGAACGGCGGCCGGATCAGCCCGGCCAGGCGGCCCTGCGGATCGAGCAGGGCGATGTTGGCCGAGTGGTCGACGCTGTAGTCGTTGGGGTTCTGCTCGAAGCCCTTGCCGGGCACCTTCATGAACACGAAGCCCAGCGAGGTGGCGAACTTCTCCAGCGCCGGCACGTCGGCGGTGGCGGCCAGGGTGTCGGCATGGAAGGCGTGGGCGTACTCGCCGGCCTTGCGCGGGGTGTCGCGCTCCGGATCGACCGAGACGAACAGCACCCGCGGGCGGGTGGCCTCGGGCAGGGCCTGCCATTGCTTCTGTGCCTGGGCCAGTTCGGCCAGGGTGGTCGGGCACACGTCCGGACAGAAGGTGAAGCCGAGGAACACCAGGGTCCAGTGCCCGGCCAACTCGCCCGGCACCAGCGGGGTGCCGTCGGACTGGCGCAGGTTGAAGGCCGGCAGCTCGCGCGGCTGCGGCAGCAGGGTGGCGGTCTGCAAGGGTGGGGCGGCGGGCGCGTCGCCGCCGCCGAGGTAGTGGTGCGCGGCCAGCAGCCCCAGGCCGGCGGCGAGCGCGGCGGCGAGGATGTAGCCGGAGGTGCGGTTGAACATGGAGGAACGGTCCGGTCGGCGTTCGGGGCCGGCCATGATAGCCGCAGGCCGCGGGCGCCGCCGTCATCGGCGCCGGGGCGATGGCCTATAATTGGCGGCCGTTTCCAGACCTTGCGCCCCGGTGGCGCCGCGCGCCATGACCCACGCCGACCCGGCCACCGAGCTGCACACCATCGTCGACCTGATCCGCTACGGCGGCAGCCGCTTCAACGCGGCCGGGCTGACCTTCGGCCACAGCTACGACAACGCGATGGACGAGGCGACCCAACTGGTGCTGCATGCCCTGCACCTGCCGCACGACCTGAGCCCGGTGTACGGCCAGTCGCGCCTGACCGGCGAGGAGAAGCGGGCGATCCTGGCGCTGTTCCAGCGCCGGATCGACGAGCGGGTACCGGCGGCCTACCTGACCGGCGAGGCCTGGTTCGCCGGGCTGAGCTTCAAGTCCGATTCGCGTGCGCTGGTGCCGCGCTCGCCGATCGCCGAGCTGATCGAGAACGGCTTCGAGCCGTGGCTGGCCGGGCGCGAGGTGCGCCGCGCGTTGGACCTGTGCACCGGCTCGGGCTGTATCGCCATCGCCATGGGCCACTACAACCCGGAGTGGGACGTGGACGGGGTGGACATCAGCGACGACGCCCTGGCCTTGGCCGCGGAGAACAAGGCGCGGCTGCACGCGGACAACGTCGAGCTGGTCAAGTCGGACCTGTTCGCCGGCCTGACCGGGCGCCACTACGACCTGATCGTCACCAATCCGCCGTACGTCACCGACGACGAGACCGACGCCTTGCCGCGGGAATACTCCTACGAGCCGGAGCTGGGCCTGCGCGCGGGGCCGGACGGCCTGGACCTGGTGCTGAAGATCCTGCGCGATGCGCCGCTGCACCTGTCCCGCGACGGGCTACTGATCTGCGAGGTGGGGGAGTCCGAGCGGCACCTGGTCAAGCTGCTGCCGGAGTTGGACCTGGCCTGGATCGAGTTCAAGGTCGGGCAGATGGGCATCTTCGCGGTCGAGTGCCGCGAGCTGATCGTGCATAACGCGCGGATCGCGGAACTGGCGGCGGCGCGCGCCTGATCCCTGCAGGGAACCGGTCTTTCCTGCAAGACCGGCTCCTGCAAAGGCGCTGGGTCCCGGCGTTCGCCGGGACGACGGCAGTGGGGAAGAGCGCTGCAGAAGCCTGATGAGCGGGAGCGCCAGAAGCGGGGAACTTCACGCTCGCCGAGGCCGTCGTGCCTTGGGTATCCGGGGCAAGTGGCACAGGGACGTGCCACGGCCGCGAGTTGCGGGCAGGATGCCCGCCCGAGCGGTGCGCCGGATACCCAAGGCACGGCGGCCCCCTCCGAAGCCAGCGCTTCAATCAGCGGCAGCCCGCCCCAAGCCCATGCCTTTGCTTTTCCCCAGGCCCATGCCAGCGCGACCGTTACCCGGGCAACATTTCCGCGCACCCTGACGCGCTGCAGCACACCCCGCCGATATGCGATCCTTGCGCGTCTCCCATCCGGATTCCCTGCGCGGGGCGCGTCTTGAGCAGCAACACCTTCGGCAAGCTCCTGTCGGTCACCACCTTCGGCGAATCGCACGGCCCGGCCATCGGCTGCGTGATCGACGGCTGCCCGCCGGGGCTGGAGATCGCGCCGGAGGAGTTCGCCCACGACCTGCAGCGCCGCGCCACCGGCAAGTCGCGCCACACCTCGGCCCGGCGCGAGGCCGACGAGGTCGAGATACTGTCCGGCGTATACGAGGGCCGCACCACCGGCACCCCGATCGCCCTGCTGGTCCGCAACACCGACCAGCGCAGCAAGGACTACGCGAACATCGCCGCGCAGTTCCGCCCGGGCCACGCCGACTACAGCTACTGGCAGAAGTACGGCATCCGCGACCCGCGCGGCGGCGGTCGCAGCTCGGCCCGCGAGACCACCATGCGGGTGGCCGCGGCGGTGATCGCCAAGAAGTGGCTGCGGCAGCGCTACGGTGTGACCGTGCGCGGCTTCATGGCCCAGATCGGCGACGTCACCCCGGCCGGTTTCGACTGGCAGGCGGTGGAGGACAACCCGTTCTTCTGGCCGCACGCGCCGCAGGTGGCCGAACTCGAGAACTACATGGACGCCCTGCGCAAGTCCGGCGATTCGGTCGGCGCGCGGGTGACCGTGGTCGCCGACGGCGTGCCGCCGGGCTGGGGCGAGCCGATCTACGGCAAGCTCGACGGCGAGCTCGCCGCGGCGCTGATGAGCATCAACGCGGTCAAGGGCGTGGAGATCGGCGACGGCTTCGCGTCCGTCGCGCAGAAGGGCACCCAGCACCGCGACCTGATCGCGCCCGAGGGCTTCGCCAGCAACCACGCCGGCGGCATCCTCGGCGGCATCTCCACCGGCCAGCAGGTGGTGGCCTCGATCGCGCTCAAGCCGACCTCCAGCCTGCGCCTGCCCGGGCCGACCGTGGACGTGCACGGCGCGCCGGTCGAGGTGGTCACCACCGGCCGCCACGATCCCTGCGTCGGCATCCGCGCCACTCCGATCGCCGAGGCGATGGTCGCGCTGGTGCTGATGGACCAGGCCCTGCGCCACCGCGCCCAGTGTGGCGACGTCGGCACGGTCGACCCGCGGATCCCGGCCGGCGCCGGCGCGCTCGGCGGGGGGCAGGGCTAGCGACCATGGCCGCCGCGCGTCCCCGCGTCTGGGTGTCGCAGCCGCTGTTCGACGACATCGTCGACCAGCTGGCGGCGCATTGCGACGTGGACGCCGCGGCGCAGGTCGTGCAGTACGATGCCGCGGCGATCGCCGCGGCCTTGCGCGACGCCGACGGCGCCCTGGTCACCCTCAATGAGCGCATCGGCGCGACCGAGCTGGCCGCCGCGCCGCGGCTGCGCGCGATCGCCAACGTCGGGGTCGGCTACAACAACCTGGACATCGCCGCGCTGGACGCGGCCGGGGTGGTGGCGACCAACACCCCCGACGTGCTCACCGAGACCACCGCCGACCTCGGCTTCGCCCTGCTGATGGCGGCCGCGCGCCGGATCGGTGAATCCGAGCGCTGGCTGCGCGAGGGACATTGGCGGCAGTGGTCGTTCTCGACCATGCTCGGCGCCGACGTCCACGGCAGCACCCTGGGCATCCTCGGCATGGGCCGGATCGGCCAGGCCATCGCCCGCCGCGGCCACCACGGCTTCGGCATGAAGGTGCTGTACCACAACCGTTCGCGCCTGCCGGAGGCGGTCGAGCGCGAGGTCGGCGCGCGCTACGTGGACTTCGACGCCCTGCTGGCGCAGGCCGACCACCTGCTGCTGGTGCTGCCGTATTCGCCGGCCTCGCACCACATCATCGGCGCCGCCGCTTTGGCGAAGATGAAGCCCGGCGCCACCCTGGTGAACATCGCCCGCGGCGGCCTGGTCGACGAGCTCGCCCTGGCCGATGCGCTGGCCAACGGCCGCCTGGCCGCCGCCGGCCTGGACGTGTACGAAGGCGAGCCGGACGTGCGCCCGGAACTGCTGGCCTTGCGCAACGTCGTGCTGACCCCGCACATCGGCAGCGCCTCGCAGGCCACCCGGCGGGCGATGGTCCAGCTGGCGGTGGACAACCTCGCCGCCGCGCTCGGCTTCGGCCCGCAGGCCGGTCGGCCGTCGAACCCGGTGACCGCGAAGCAGACCACCGCCATTACCACCACCGGTGCGATTGCCGGCGCGGGCAAAGCCGCGACCGGCAAACGACCGGGAACCTCCGCCTGAGCCCGCCGGGCCACGGCACCCAGGAGGGAGGTTCCCCGAACCCGGTCCACGCGCGCCGCCGCCGCGCATGAATTCCCCGCGATTCCTCCGACATTCCAGTACCCGAGAGAGCCACACCATGAGCAATGCAGAACGTCGTTTCACCGTCGCCGTCGTCGGCGCCACCGGCGCGGTCGGCGAGACCATGCTGAACATCCTGGCCGAGCGCCAGTTCCCGGTCGGGCAGATCGTGGCGCTGGCCTCCGAGCGCTCGGCCGGCGGCGAGGTCGAGTTCGCCGGCCGCAAGGTCAAGGTCCAGGACCTGGCCACGTTCGATCCGACCGGCGTGGACATCGCCCTGTTCTCGGCCGGCGGCGGCGTGTCCAAGGAGTACGGGCCGAAGTTCGCCGCGGCAGGCGCGGTGGTGATCGACAACTCCTCGGCCTTCCGCTACGACGACGACGTGCCGCTGGTGGTGAGCGAGGTCAACCCCGAGGCGGCGAAGAACCGCCCGCGCGGGATCATCGCCAACCCGAACTGCTCGACCATGCAGATGCTGGTGGCGCTGGCGCCGCTGCACCGCGAGTACGGGATCGAGCGGATCAACGTGGCCACCTACCAGTCGGTGTCCGGCGCGGGCCGTTCGGCGCTGGAGGAGCTGGGCCGGCAGACCGCCAACATCCTCAACTTCCAGGACGCCGACCCGCAGCGCTTCCCTTTGCAGATCGCCTTCAACCTGATCCCGCACATCGACGACTTCCAGGAAAACGGCTTCACCAAGGAGGAGATGAAGCTGGTGTGGGAGACCCGCAAGATCCTGGGCGACGACAGCATCCAGGTGAACCCGACCGCGGTGCGGGTGCCGGTGTTCTACGGCCATTCGGAGGCCGTCGCGATCGAGACGAAGAAGAAGGTGACCCCGGAGGCGGCGCGCGAACTGCTTGAGCGCTCGCCGGGCATCGAGGTGGTGGACGAGCGCAAGGCCGGCGGCTATCCGACCCCGGTGACACACGCCTCCGGAAACGACGCGGTGTACGTGGGCCGGATCCGCGAGGACATCTCGCACCCGCGCGGCCTGAACCTGTGGATCGTGTCGGACAATATCCGCAAGGGCGCCGCGCTGAACGCGGTCCAGCTGGCCGAGCTGGTGGTCAACGGTGGCTGATCCGGCCGGCGGGGTCGCAGGCAGTTGCGGACGGCGCGCGGGTTCTGCCCGCGCGCCGTCTGCGTTTGCCGCCCTCGTGTAGGCCCCGGCGAACCCGCTATAGTGCGCCGCATGACGAAGAGGGGACGGGGCGCCTTGCGCCCGTGGCAATGGTTGCTGGCGGTCGTGCTGTCGCTGCTCAGCAGCGGCGCGATGGCGCTCGGCCTGGGCCAGATCCGGGTGCTGTCGGCGCCAGGCCAGCCGCTGCTCGCCGAGATCCCGATCATCTCCAACGAGCCGGGCGAACTGGAGAACGCGCGCGCCCGGCTGGCTTCGCCGGAGACCTTCGCCCGCGTGGGCCTGCAGCCGCCGGCCGGCCTGGTCCGCGACCTGCAGTTCGAGATCGCCGCCGACGCCCAGGGCCGGGCCGTGGTCCGGGTCACCAGCGAAGCGCCAGTGGACGTGCCGGCGGTCGCCTTCCTGATCGAGGTCGACTGGGGCCAGGGCCGGCTGGTGCGCGAGTACTCGGCGCTGGTGGCCGCGCCGCAGACGGCCGCGGCGATCGAGGCCCCGGCGATCCAGACCCCGCAGGCCGCACCTTCCGACGCGATCGTGCGCGAGCCGGCGCCGGCGGTGGCCGAAGCACCGGTGCCGCCGGAACCCGCGGATTCCACCGCGTCCGCCAGGCCTGTGCCGCCGGCACCGCCCGCGCCTCCAGTCGCCCCCACGCCGCCGCCGCAGGCCAGCGCCGCGGCGGGCGAAGTGCTGGCCACGGTCCGGCGCGGACAGACCTTGTCCGGGATCGCGGCGGGCATGGACCGCCAGGGCCACAGCCTGGACCAGGCGATGCTGGCCCTGCTCAATGCCAATCCCGAGGCCTTCATCGGCGGCAACATCCACCGCGTGCGCAGCGGCGCCGTGCTGCGGATGCCGGCGACGGCGGACTTCTCGCAGGCCGATGCCGCCACCGCCGCGGCCCTGGTCCGCGAGCAGACCGCGCAGTGGCGCCAGGCCTCGCGTCCGGTGCAGCAGCCGGCCGATGCAGGAACCGCAGCGGCGACAGCGGCGCCGACCGCCACCGCCGCCGCGACACCCACCGCGGCGGTGGCCTCCGGGGCGCGGCTGGAGATCGCACCGGCGGCCGCGGCGGCCGGTACCCAGGCAACGGAATCCGGGCTCGGCACCGGTGGTGAGGGCGACATGCTGGCGAACGAATCCCTGCGGCAGGCCCAGGAAGACCTGGCCGCGCGCGACTCGGAACTGCAGGAACTGCGCAGCCGGGTCGAGGAACTGGAGAAGCTGCAGCAGCAGCAGCTCAAGCTGATCGAGATGAAGGACAGCGAGCTGGCCACCGCGCAGCAGCGTCTGGCCCAGGTCCAGCAGTCCGGCCCCGCCGAAGCGGCCGGGGCCGGCGCGCCTTCGTGGCTGTGGGCCGGGTTGGGCCTGTTGCTGGCCGCCGCCGTGGTCTGGTGGTGGGCGCGGCGGCCCAAGCCCCTGCCGATCCCGACCGCGCGTTCCGGCGGCTGGGACGCGGCCTCGCTGGCGGCCGCGGTACCGGCCGTCGCGGTGCCGGCCGATCCGGCGGTTGCGGCCGACGGTCTCGAGGACGCACACCACGCCTATGCCGAACCGGTGGACGAGGTCGCTCCGGCCACCGGCGTGCCCGCCTGGCATACCGACGCCGCCCCGGCGCCGGGCCTGGGCCCGCTGAATCCGGCCCCCGCCGGCCGCGAGCGCCTGGAACTGGCGATCGCCTACCTGGACCTGGGCGACGTGGAGACCGCGCGCACCCTGCTGCACGAGGTCGCGGTCGGCCACGACCCCGCCGCGCGCGACGAGGCGGCGCAGCTGCTGCGCGAGATCGGCTGAGCGGCAGGACGGGCAGGGCGGCAGGCATGCGCTACGCGCTCGGCGTCGAATACGACGGCGGCGGCTTCCAGGGCTGGCAGGGCCTGGGGCCCTCCGGTCCGCCGACCGTGCAGGCCGCGCTCGAACGGGCGCTGACCTCGGTCGCCGACCAGGCCATCACCGTCAGCTGCGCCGGCCGCACCGACGCCGGCGTGCATGCCGAATGCCAGGTGGTGCATTTCGACAGCACCGCCGCCCGCGACCCGCGCGCCTGGACCCTGGGCGTGAGCGGGCGGCTGCCGCCGACGGTGTGCGTGCGCTGGTGCGTGCCGGTGGCCGACGACTTCCATGCCCGCTTCTCCGCACGCGCGCGTCGCTACCGCTACCGCCTGGTCAACCGCCAGGTGCGCCCGGCGCTGTACCGCAACCTGATGGCCTGGGAGCGCCGGCCGCTGGATGCCGAGGCCATGCACCGCGCCGCCCAGGTCCTGGTCGGCGAGAACGACTTCGGCGCCTTCCGCACCGTGCACTGCCAGGCCCCGCATGCGCGCCGCAACCTGCACGAGATCCTGGTCCGCCGGGTCGGCGAGACGGTCGAGATCGAGGTCCAGGCCAACGCCTTCCTCCACCACATGGTCCGCAACATCGTCGGCTCCCTGCTGGAAGTGGGCGCCGGCGCCCGGGACGAGGGCTGGATCGCGCGCCTGCTGGCCGGCCGCGACCGCACCCTGGCCGGGCCGACCGCGCCGCCGCAGGGGCTGGTGTTCCTGCGCCCGCTGTATCCCCCAGAATGGGGCCTCCCGCCGGAGGTGAACCTGTGACCCGCACCCTGTACCGCACCCGGATCAAGTTCTGCGGCATGACCCGCCCGGGCGACGTGCGCCTGGCCGGCGAACTGGGGGTGGACGCGGTGGGCTTCGTGTTCGCCGCCGGCAGCCCGCGCCGGGTGACCGCGGCCGAGGCGCGCCAGCTGCGCCTGGCGATGGCGCCGATGGTCAGCGCCGTGGCCCTGTTCCGCGACAACCCGGTCGAGGAGGTGCGCGAGGTGGTGCGCCAAGTGCGCCCGGCCCTGCTGCAGTTCCACGGCGACGAGGACGACGCGTTCTGCCGCACCTTCCGAGTGCCGTACATGAAGGCGGTGCCGATGGGCGGCGACGCCCAGTGGGACGCCCGCACCCTGCAGCAGAACTGGCCGAACGCGGCCGGCTTCCTGTTCGACAGCCACGGCAAGGGCGGCGCCGGCGGCACCGGCCACGCCTTCGACTGGAGCCGGATTCCCACCGGCCTGCACCGGCCGTTCGTGCTGGCCGGCGGGATCACCGCCGACAACGTCCACGACGCGATCCTGTCGACCCTGCCGTGGGCGGTGGACGTGGCCAGCGGGATCGAGGCCTCGCCCGGGATCAAGGACGGCGAGAAGATGCGCCGCCTCGTCGCTGAAGTACGCAAGGCCGACTGCGCCGAGATCGACTAGCGCCGGTTGACGCCATGGCGCGACCCTCCCGCTCCGTGTAGGAGCCGGTCTCGCCGGCGCCATCATCCCGGCCGACGCGCGCAGAACCCGATTCAGGCGCTGCGCCTGCCCTCCGGCAACGGCGCCTCCGCCAACCGCAGCAGCATCCTCCTGGTCTGCGCGTCGCAGGCGCGGAACGCCGCCAGCAGCCGGCGCTCGGCCGGGTCATGGACGAACTCGGCCTCCGCGGCCGGCACGTCTTCGTCCGCAGCTTCGTAGCCGATCCCGCCGCGCCCGGTGGCCAGCCATTCGAAGCGCACCGCGGTGATCCGCGCCAGCTGCTCCAGCCGCGAGGTGGCGGGCAGGGCGCCCACCGAGCATTCCCAGTTGGCGACCGCGCCGCGGCTGATGCCGAGCTGCCGGGCCAGCGCTTCCTGCGAGAGCCGGGCGCGCTGGCGGGCGATCCGGATCCTTACCGAAAGTTGCATTTCAACTTCCCCTCTGCCTGTCCTGTGCAGTCGAGTGAGCGTAGCCCTCGCGCCCGCGGACGTGCAACTTCGCCACGAATGCAAGCGATATTGACGGTGATTCGTACAGTTGCGCTTGCAGGCGGTAAACCGGCCTTGCCGCATGGGATGCGGCGCAGGGCATGCAAGCGGTATTGGCGGCTGATGACGCGGTACCAATCTTGATGGCTGCCGTTCCCGTAGTGAATATCGGCCTGCCGCGGCTTCAGCTGCGGAATCGGACACGGCATTGGCCAAGCGCAGGAAGGCATGACCGAAACACTGTTCCGCAGGGAAGTGATTGAAGCACGGCGCACGGGCTGGCTCGGCGCGATATCGCTGGCCCAGCCGCTGCGGTTGTGGCTGCTCACCCTGCTCGCCGTGCTGGCGGCGCTGGCCATCGGTACGTTTCTGGTCCTGGGCACCTACACCCGCCGCTCCACAGTCACTGGCCAACTCGTGCCCACCCAGGGCCTGGCGACGGTCCTCGCGCCCGCCACAGGTGTCGTCGGCCGGCTTGATGCCAGCGAAGGCGAGCGCGTCGACGCCGGCCAGGCCCTGGCGGTGGTGACGGTGCCGCGCGCCACTCCGGCCGCCGGCGACACCCAGGCCGCGCTGGAATCGCGCCTGGCCCAGCGCCAGGCCGGCCTGCAATCGATGCAGGACGCCCAGCAGCAACAATTGCAGGCCCAGGCCGAAGGCCTGGGCGCGCAACTGGCCTCGGCCCGGCGTGAACTGGCCCAGGCCGAGGCCGAGGTCTTTACCCGCCAGGAACAGGCGCGCATCGCCCGGGAAACACTCGACCGCCTGCGCCAGCTGCAGGACAACAGGTACGTGAGCCTGCTGCAGATCAAGCAGCAGGAGTCGGCCGCGCTCGAGTACGCAGGGCAAGCGCAGGCCCTGCAACGCCAAACGACGGCGGCGCGCCGCGCCATCGCCCAGTTGGAGCAGGCCCTGCGCGAACTGCCCGGCCAACAGCAGGCCGTGGCCGCCACCCTGCAGCGCGACCTGGCCTCGCTGGAACAGGAGCGGGTGCAGACCCAGGCCCAGGGCGCGCTGGCGGTGAGCGCTCCGGTGGGTGGTGTGGTGGCCACCCAGTTGGTCAAGCCTGGGCAGGCGGTGCAGGCCGGCCAGCCCCTGCTGAGCCTGCTGCCGGGCGACGGCAGGCTGGAAGCCGAACTCCTGGTGCCCAGTCGCGCGATCGGTTTCATCGAGCCGGGCGACAGCGTGCTGCTGCGCTACCAGGCCTATCCGTACCAGAAGTTCGGCCACCAGCGCGGCACGGTGGAGCGGATCAGCCGCAGCGCGCTGAGCAGCGGCGAACTGGGCGCGCTGATCGGCAGTGTCCAGCAGGGCGAGCCGTTCTACCGGGTGACGGTGGCGCTGGCCGAGCAGGCGGTGGTCGCCTACGGCAGGCCCGAGCCGCTCAAGCCGGGGATGCTGCTGGATGCGGACATCCTGGGGGAGCGGCGGCGGCTGGTCGAATGGATCTTCGAGCCGTTGTATTCGATCAAGGGGAAGGTCGGTAATGGCTGACTTTCACTGGAGGGCGAAGATTGCCGGGGTGTCCTGGCTCCAGGGCGCGGGATGCGCGCCATATCAAAAGCAGGAGAAATCCACAATGCTAGTTATTGAAGATCGCTATATCAAAGAGGTATTTGGGGGAGTTCATCCTGGCGAGAACAATGAGACGTGCACTCCTGATCCGTTTCAAAACTTGATTCCGAGTTTTCCGGGTCAGCAAAGTCCTTCAAAGGAATCGTCGGATCTGCAAAAGTAGTTGGGGTCTATCGGTGCCAGTGATCGATATTGAGATTAATAGGGGGCGCCCAACCATACAATCCTGATGTGCCTGATCAAGATGTGCTGAAGTGAAATGCAATCGCACTGCTCTTGGCTGCGAACTTGTCGCGCAGGGGAGCTTGCGAATATTTGAAACATCAGATTAAGGAGAAAGGCATGAAGGTTCTGGAAGAAGCAGATGTGTGCATGGTGTCCGGTGGCGGTGAGGGGCTGCGCGAACAGGTAGCTGATGCATGCAAGGGTCAACCCGATTCGGCGAATGTAACCGTGACTGTGTCTTCATCCGGCAACATCGGTGGGGCATTCGGCAAAGTCCTTGGTGGTGCAGAAGCTTCCGACAGCATGAGCATCACCGTTAATTGTGGTGAGTTCCGCGAGGAGCAAGCTAAAAAGAATTCGAACTAACTATAAGGAGAGCCTGAAATGCGCGCTATGAATGGTGGGGAGGTTGTTCTCGTATGCGGTGGAAATGATCAGCTCAATAGCAAGGTGGCTTCGGCATGTGAAGGGCAGCCCGACTCTGCCGTGGTGACTGTATCCATTTCCGTTAGTGCCAACGCCGGGATCGGAGGTATAGGCGGAGGGCGTGATGTCACCATTACGAAGGAGGTGGAGGTAAACTGTGGGGACTTTCGAGCTGAACAGGCTAAGAAGACCAATTGATGCATTTCCATAAGGTTCCAAGGCCCCGCCGGATTGGCGGGGTCTCCATGATTGTCATGGTTTTGCTCTCTAGCATCCAAGCGAGGGGGGCGGCAATGGATCATATTGACCATCACATCGATAAATCCGTTTGGACCCAAGTTGCGGATCCGAATGGCGCATTGATTATTTTTGGTTATCGCCGCGGAATGGATGTGTGCGGAAAGAATCTGTCGGCACAGGCAGTGCTGGCCCTCGAGTCGAATGAGGATGCTGTTTTCGGGACCGCTTGTGATAGAAGGATCGTCATCGTGCGGGATATTTCCACGCCGGATGGACGCCTTGACCGGAGTGCAGTGGCGGCCCATGAGGCGTTCCACTCCGCTGTGCAGTACGCGCTTCTGAGGCCGCGTCTAGACTTGGTGGGTTTTCCTGGATATCCCGAAGGAAGATATCTGGATCTTATCGAGGCTAGGTCAAGGGTTCTCATGCATGCCATCAGGAGTGGGAACCAGCCGGCGGTTTGCTCAGCCTTGCAACAGATCAGGTCTTTGCCGGAGATGGTGCGCGACTACTTCCTGTACAGGAGCTACTGGGAATGGCCAGCCGAACACTACATGCGCCACTCGGTGCTCGCGGGGCTTAGTTGGGAGGAATACTTGGCACGTCGTAAGGCCTGGAGTGAGGGGCGGGGCAATCCACTCTACGAATTGGGCGTTGCTGCGCTGGATCAAGTGGAAGCCACGCGGGGACGTGAGTCCTGGCAGAAGGACTACATGGGCGGGGAGGCGCCGATCAACATGATTGCCGTCGTCAACGGGTGCGAACCGGTCCTGAATCCGAGCATTTTGGTCGATATAAAGGCCGTCGACATATTCTCGGAGTGAGGTTGATGTGTCTGCGGAGGGTTGATGATCCGTTCATCGGTAAGTTATGACATGCGTGAACTGACTGCCCAAGAGTTCGAAGAGGTCGCTGGTGGCCCGGGTCCCCTCGTCTACCTCGTCGGTGCGGCCATCGTCGCCGCCGGTTCGGCGATCGGTGGCTACCTGGCAGGCAGCAGCTCCTCGAACTCGGGCTCCGCGGCGAACGGAGCGAGTGTGAACTGCCCCGACGGCACCGCACCGAAGGTCAGTGCCACTGAGGCGACCTGTGTGAAGGTCGAGTAACTGGTACGTTGTCCCACCCCGGCCGACTCGGCCGAGGGTGGGATTCCCGGGCGCGCTTGGTTGGGTCGAATAAACAGATGCGGATAGCCATTTTCCTGCTGGCCATCGTGGGTATCTTCGTGACGGCGTTTTTCGCCGGACGCGAGGGATGGTTGCGGAGCGGAGGCGATGAGAAGCACGCCGACCGCAACCCGTTCCAGTTCACCTGGGAGTCGCGGGGAGAGGGGGGGCGGTGGATACTGGCTGTCGAGCCGGGCCAGTTCGAGTCGTTCCTGCTGGTCAAGCGGCTGTCGCCCGCCTTCGAGGGCCTGTCGCCGCCGATGATCATCTCCTCAAGCGACGACAAGATGTTCGCGTCGGCGGTGTTCGATGAGGTGGTAGGCATCAGCACGGCCACCGTGTCCTCGTATGCCCGGTTGGCGGAGGAGCGTCATCCTGACGGCCGGCATGCGCTGCAGTTCCCGCTGGGGGGGTGCGGCGAGGTGGTGCAGGCCGACGGCCAGGTCGAAGCCGGGAGCCGGCCTACCCATGCCGCTGCCGAGGGGATGATCCATGCCGTGGACCTGAAGGCGGGCAAGGGCACGCCGGTGGTGGCCGCGCTGCCTGGGCAGGTGGTGTTCGTGGAGGATCGCTACTCCGATGCCGGTGGATACCAAGCGGGCAAGGAGCGGTTGGACAACCGCGTCGTGATCCTGCACGACGACGGCACCGAAGCCGTGTACGCGCACCTGATGCAGGGTTCGGTCCTGGTCCTCGAAGGCGACCGGGTTCCGGCCGGCAAGCGGTTGGCCAGCGTCGGCAACTCCGGCTTCTCGCAGAATCCGCACCTGCACTTCCACGTCGGCGGATTGAATAGGGCCGGCTACCACACCCTGCCGGTCGATTTCCTCGTCGATGGCGCGCCGATGGCCCCGGTCGTCGGCCAGTCCCATTGCGCCCGATCCGGCGGATAGGCCGCGGCATGCGCAAGCTCTCCCTCGCGTTTGCGGCGATGCTGGGGTCGCGCTCGACGACCGCTGTCGTTGCGTCGGAGGCCGCTGAGTGCGGCCTCGCTTCCCTGGTGATGGCGGCGAATGCGCACGGCATGCGCATCGGCCTGGCCGAGCTGCGCCAGCGCTTCCCGCTGTCGCTCAAGGGGGCGAGGCTCGATCAGCTGATCCATATCGCCCAGCGGCTGGGCTTTTCCACCAGGCCGCTGCGGCTGGACCTGGAGGAATTGGGTCAACTCAGGCTTCCCTGCATCCTGCATTGGGACCTGAACCACTTCGTGGTGCTGGCCAAGGTCGGCAAGTCCAAGGTCACGGTCCTGGATCCGGCCGTCGGCGAGCGTCGGCTGCCGCTGTCGGAAGTGTCCAACCACTTCACCGGCGTGGCCCTGGAACTGACACCCACGGCGCAGTTCAAGCCACGGAAGGCGACGCCGACGGTCTCGGCGCGCCAGCTGACCGGCCCGGTCCGTGGCCTGTGGCCGGCCCTGGCGCAGATCCTGCTGCTCTCGGTCACGCTGCAGGTCTTCGTGATCCTGGCCCCGTTCTTCATGCAATGGGTGGTCGACCAGGTGCTGGTCTCGGCCGATCGCGACCTGCTCACCGTGCTCGGCCTGGGCTTCGGCCTGGCCCTGCTGCTGCAGGTCGGCATCGGCCTGCTGCGCGGCTGGTCGGTGGTGTACCTCTCCTCGCGGCTGGGGCTGCAATGGATGGGCAATGTCTTCGCCCATGCCTTGCGGCTGCCGCTGGACTTCTTCGAGAAGCGCCACCTGGGCGACATCACCTCGCGCATGGCCTCGGTGCAGGCGATCCAGCGCACCCTGACCACCAGCTTCGTCGAGGCGATCATCGACGGCCTGATGGCGGTGGTGACCCTGGGGCTGATGCTGGTCTACAGCTGGAAGCTGGCGCTGGTCACCCTGTTGGCGGTCGCGCTGTACCTGGGCATCCGTGCGTTGGCCTACCGGCCGGTGCGCGACCGCACTGAGCAGCAGCTGGTGGCCGGCGCGAAGCAGCAGAGCCACCTGCTGGAATCGTTGCGCGGCATGCAGAGCCTGAAGGTCGCCGGCGAGGAACCGCAGCGCCGCGCCACCTACGAGAACCTGATGGTCGACACCGTCAACCAGGAGGTGCGGCTGGCGCGGATGGGCCTGGGCTTCAACGGCGCCAGCCAGCTGGTGTTCGGCGTGGAGCGGATCGCGGTGATCTGGATCGGCGCGGTGCTGGCCCTGCAGAACGTGTTCTCGGTGGGCATGCTGATCGCCTACATGGCCTACAAGGACCAGTTCGCGGCGAGGATGGCCGGGCTGATCGACAAGTGGGTGGAGTTCCGGATGCTGCGCCTGCATGGCGAGCGCCTGGCCGACATCGTGCTGACTCCGCCGGAGGACGACGCGGCACCACCGGAACTGCCGCCGCCGCCGGATACCCGGATCGAGGTCGAGGGCCTGTCGTTCCGCTACGGCGAGGGCGAGCCCTGGGTGCTGAAGGACTGCAGCTTCAGCATCGCCCCGGGCGAGTCGGTGGCCATCGTCGGCGCCTCGGGCTGCGGCAAGACCACCCTGGTCAAGCTCCTGCTTGGCCTGCTGAAGCCGAGCGAAGGACGGATCTGCATCGGCGGCTACGACCTGCACAAGGTCGGCCCACGCAACGTGCGTGCCATCGTCGGCGCGGTGATGCAGGACGACCAGCTGTTCGCCGGCAGCATCGCCGACAACATCGGTTTCTTCGACACCCGCCACGACCCGGCCCGGATCGAGGCGGCGGCGCGCCTGGCCGCGGTCCACGACGAGATCGCGGCCATGCCCATGGGCTACCACAGCCTGATCGGCGACATGGGCAGTTCGCTGTCGGGCGGGCAGAAGCAGCGGATCATCCTGGCCCGGGCCCTGTACCGCGAGCCGAAGCTGCTGTTCCTGGACGAGGCGACCAGCCACCTGGACGTGGCCAACGAGCGCCTGGTGAACGAGGCCGTGCGCGGCCTGTCGCTGACCAAGGTGATCGTCGCCCACCGGCCCGAGACCATCGCCAGTGCCGACCGGGTACTGGTGATGGAGCAGGGGCGGGTGGTGCGGGAACTGCGGCAGCGCCCGTGTGGCACTGCGGCGATCGATGTTGTCGGGCAGGAGATCACCCCCCTGTAGGAGCCGGTCTTGCCGGCGACCGTAGAGGCGGACGGATTACTGGCACCCGGTTTCGCGCAGGTGTCTACACCATGGCGGTCGCCGGCAAGACCGGCTCCTACAAGGGAGACGCGGTACGGCGGCATCACCCGCGCAGTTCCCGCCGCAGCCAGTCCGCCAGCGCCGCCACCCGCGGATCGGCATCGCCGCGCCGCGTGCACAGTGCCCACTCGCCGCCGCTGGCGACGAAGCCCCACGGGGCGACCAGGCGGCCGCTGTCCAGGTCGGCCTGGACCAGTTCCTGCGGCGCGATCGCCACGCCCAGGCCGGCGGCGGCGGCTTCCAGCAGGTAGGTGAGATGGTCGAAGCCGGTGCCCGGGCGCAGGGTGGACGGATCCAGCCCCTGCGTGGCGAGCCAGCGCGGCCAGGCCTGCGGACGCGAGGCGGTATGCAGCAGGGGTTTGTCCAGCAGCGCCACCGCCGGTGCGGCCCGCAATGCGTCGAAACGCGCATGCCGCGGGCTGAGCACCGGGCCGATCCGTTCCGGCGCGAGCGCGTGCACCTGCCAGCCCGCCGACCACGGTGCCTCGCCCAGCAGCAGGGCGGCGTCCAGGCCGGTGAGCGCTTCGTCGAAGCCGCTTTCCTGCGCCGACAGGTGCAGCTTCAGGTCCGGCAGGTCGCTCGCCAGCCGCTCCAGGCGCGGGATCACCCAGCGCGCCAGCAGGCTGCCCGGGCAGCCGAGCACCAACGCCGCCGGCCCGCGCTCGCGCAATCCGGCCCAGATGCTCTGCAACCCGGCGAAGGCATCGCCGGCGGCGTCGCGCAGGCGCAGGCCGGCGGCGGTCAGGGCCAGGCCGCGGCCCTCGCGGGCGAACAGCGGCTGGCCCAATGATTCTTCCAGGGTACGGACATGGCGGCTGACGGCGCCGTGGGTCACGTGCAACTCGGCGGCGGCGCGGCTGAGGCTGCCCAGGCGGGCGGCGGCCTCGAAGGCGCGCAGGGCGTTGAGCGGCGGCAGCGGTCGGGACATGTGTGAGATTTAATCACATGTATCCCAGCTATTCTCGATTTCGGAAGGGAGGACCTGTGCGCTAGGCTGACGCCTTCGCCGCTGTCCTCCGAGTTGTTGCCATGAGCGCCATTCCCGCCCCCGCGGACTTCCACGCCTTCCCCGATGCCGGCGGCCACTTCGACCGCCACGGCGGCCGCTTCGTCGCCGAGACCCTGATCGGGCCCCTGCAGGAACTGGCCGCCGCCTACGACGCGGCGCGGGTCGATCCGGCCTTCGTCGCCGCCTTCGACAAGGACCTCAAGCACTACGTCGGCCGGCCCAGCCCGATCTACCACGCCGAGCGCCTGAGTCGGGAAACCGGCGGTGCCCAGATCCTGCTCAAGCGCGAGGACCTGAACCACACCGGCGCGCACAAGATCAACAACACCATCGGCCAAGCGCTGTTGGCCGCGCGGATGGGCAAGAAGCGGATCATCGCCGAGACCGGCGCCGGCCAGCATGGCGTGGCCAGCGCCACCGTGGCCACCCGCCTGGGCCTGGAATGCGTGGTCTACATGGGCGCCACCGACATCGAGCGGCAGAAGATCAACGTCTACCGGATGAAGCTGCTCGGCGCGACCGTGGTCCCGGTGACCAGCGGCTCGGCCACGCTCAAGGACGCGCTCAACGAAGCGATGCGCGACTGGGTGACCAACGTGACCGACACGTTCTACATCATCGGGACGGTCGCGGGGCCCGATCCGTATCCGCGCATGGTCCGCGACTTCAACGCGGTGGTCGGGCGCGAGGCGCGGGCGCAGATGCTGGCCGACTACGGCCGCCTGCCGGACGCGATCACCGCCTGCGTGGGCGGCGGCAGCAATGCCATCGGCCTGTTCCACGCCTTCCTCAACGACGCCGGCGTGCGCATCGTCGGCGCCGAGGCCGCCGGCGACGGCATCGACACCGGCCGCCACGCCTCTTCGCTGGCCGCCGGCCGGGTCGGCGTGCTGCACGGCAACCGCACCTACGTAATCTGCGACGACGACGGCCAGATCATCGAGACCCACTCGATCTCCGCTGGCCTGGACTACCCGGGCGTGGGCCCGGAGCACGCCTTCCTCAAGGACACCGGCCGTGCCGAGTACGTGGGCGTCACCGACGAGGAGGCGCTGGCGGCGTTCCACACGCTCACCCGCACCGAGGGCATCCTGCCGGCGCTGGAGTCCAGCCACGCGGTCGCTCAGGCGATCAAGCTGGCGCGCGAACTGCCGAAGGACGCGCTGGTGCTGTGCAACCTGTCCGGGCGCGGGGACAAGGACGTGCATACCATCGCCGCGCGCGAGGGGATTTCGCTGTGAGCCGTTTCGAGACCAAATTCGCGCAACTGCGCACCGCCGGCCGCAAGGCTCTGATCCCCTTCGTCACCGCCGGAGATCCTTCGCTGGAAGCCACGGTGCCGGTAATGCATGCCCTGGTCGAGGCCGGTGCCGACGCGATCGAGCTGGGCGTGGCCTTCTCCGACCCGATGGCCGACGGCCCGGTGATCCAGCGCAGTTCCGAGCGCGCGCTGGCGCGCGGCGCGGGCACCGCCTACGTGCTCGACTGCGTGCGCGCGTTCCGCCAGCGCGATGCGCACACGCCGGTAGTGCTGATGGGCTACCTCAACCCGGTCGAGATCCGCGGCGCGCAGCGCTTCGCCGAGGAGGCGGTGGCTGCCGGGGTGGACGGCGTGCTGCTGGTGGACCTGCCGCCGGAGGAGGCCGAAGCCTTCCAGCACGCGTTCAACGTCGCCGGCCTGGCGCTGGTGATGCTGGCCTCGCCGACCACCTCGCCGGAGCGGGCGGCGATGCTCAGCGCGCATGCGCAGGGCTATCTCTACTACGTCAGCTATGCCGGCGTGACCGGTGCCGACCGCCTGGACACCGGCGCGGCCGGGCGCCGGCTGCAGGAACTGCGCGCCGCGGCGAAGGTGCCGGTGGTGGCGGGCTTCGGGATCAAGGACCCGGCCAGCGCGGCGGCGATGGCCGCCGACGCGGACGGGGTGGTGGTCGGCAGCGCGCTGGTGGCGGCGCTGGCCGAGGCCGGCGATGCGGACGAGGCCGCGGCGCGGGCGAGGGCGTTCCTGGCGCCTTTGCGCAAGGCGATCGACGCAGCGTAGGACGCATCCACGCGGGTGCCGCCGTTCACCCGATCCCCGGGCTCCGCTGATCCGCGGAAGAAAACAGATCGGAGCCCGCCTCGCGCGGCAGCGCGCCTTCCAGTTCCAGCAGGAAGCGCTTGGTCGGCAGGCCGCCGCTGAAGCCGGTCAGGGAGCCGTCGGCACCGATCACCCGGTGGCAGGGCAGCACGATCGGCAGCGGGTTGCGGCCGTTGGCCGCGCCGACCGCGCGGGTCGCGGTGGGGCGCTGCAGCTGCGCGGCGATCTGCGCGTAGCTGCGGGTCTGGCCATAGGGAATGGTGGCCAGCGCGAACCAGACCTGGCGCTGGAACGCGGTGCCCTGCGGTGCCAGCGGCAGGTCGAAATCGCGCCGCCGCCCTTCGAAATAGGCGTCGAGCTGCGCCTGTGCGGCGCGCAGTAAGGGGTGGTCGCCCTCGTGCCAGCCATCCCGCGGCAGCATCCAGCTGTCGCCGGGGAACTCGATCGCATGCAGGCCAGCATCGCTGGCGGCCACGGTGAGCGTGCCGACGGGGCTGTCGATCCTGCGGTAGTGGATGCGGTTCATGGCTTGTTCTCCTTGGAATCGGTGGGCGCCATGGATTCGCGCCAGAGGTGGATCACCGCGTAGGCGCGCCAGGGACGCCAGGCCTCGGCGCGGGCCGAAAGCTGGCGTGCGGTGAGGCGGCTGCCATCGCTCGGCACCGCCTTCTGCAGGACTAGGTCCTGCGCCGGGAACGCGTCGGGATGGCCGAGCGCGCGCATCGCCAGGTATTGCGCGGTCCACGGGCCGATCCCGGGCAGGGCGGTCCAGGCCGCGGCGAAGTCGTCCAGGATGCGGTCGGGCCGGAAGTCGACCCGGCCTTCGAGCAGGGCCGTGGCGATCGCCCGCACCGTCGTCGCGCGTGCGGCGGTGAGGCCGAGGCCGTCGAGGTCGCCTTCGGCCAGGGCCTGGACCGTGGGGAACAGCTGGGTGAGTCCCTCCGGGCCGGACAGCGCGACGGCATGGCCATGCCGCGTCGCCAGCCGTGCGGTCAGGGTGCGGGCCGCGGCGACGCTGACCTGCTGGCCGATCACCGCGCGCACCGCGATCTCGAAGCCGTCCCAGCCGCTGGGCAGGCGCAGGCCCGGGCGCTTGTGCAGCAAGGGGCGCAGGCGCGGGTCCGCCGACAGCGCGGCGCCGATCGCCTGCGGGTCGGCGTCCAGGTCGAACATCCGCCGCACCCTTCGCACGGTGTCGGCCAGCCGCGCCGGCGGCACCCCATGCAGTTCCAGCTTCAGCGCGTGTACTGGGCCCTCGCGGCCAGCCGGCCAGGCGCTGACCCGCAGCCAGCCTGGCGCGTCCGGACTGCCGACCACGCGCGCATAGTGCCGGTCGTCGACGACCTCCACTCCGGGCAGGGCGCGGCCGCGGAGGAAATCGAGCATTGCGGCCAGGTCGTAGGGCGGGCGGTAGCCGAGCCTGAGCACCAGCGGCTGGCCGCGCCCGGTACCGGCTTCGTCCGCGTCCGGGGCGTGCCGGCGCAGGTCGCGCGGGGCCATGCGGTAGGCCTCCAGGAAGGCGGCGTTGAAGCGGCGCAGGCTGCCGAAGCCGGCGGCCAGCGCCACCTCGGTGACCGGCAAGGCGGTCTCGGTCAGCAGCTGCTTGGCGAACAGCAGGCGGCGAGTACCGTGCACGCCGACCGGCGCCGCGCCCAGGCGTTCGACGAACAGCCGGCGCAGCTGGCGTTCGCCCAGATGCACGCGCGCGGCCAGGTCGGCTAGCGGTCGTTCGGCGAGGAAGCCCTGGTCGATCAGCTTGAGCGCGCGGGCCACGGTCTCGTCGCCGCGGCGCCAGGCGCCGGCATCGGGCGACAGCTCCGGCCGGCAGCGCAGGCAGGGCCGGAAGCCGGCGGCTTCGGCCGCGGCCGCGCTGGGGTAGTAGTCCACGTTCTGCGGTTTCGGCGCCGGCACTGGGCAGACCGGCCGGCAGTAGATCCCGGTGCTGCGCACGGCGGTGAAGAACAGGCCGTCGAAGCGCGGGTCGCGACTGAGCCGGGCGCGTTCGCATACCTGCGGGTCGGGCAGGGCGGTGGGGGCGGTGGCGGAAGACATGCGCGCAGGCTAGCACCGGAGGCGGTGCGGGACTGGCCGTTTTCGGACATGGATGCCAAGCCGGTTCCTGCGGCGCCTCAGCGTTCGCGCAAAGCCGGCACCAGGGTGCCGGCATCGCCGTCGTTCGGCTGCGGAGCGATGCCGAGCAGGCGCGCCAGCAGCGGGTAGACGTCGGTGTTGTCGAACGGCGGCAGCACCCGGCCGGCGGCGAACGCCGGGCCCTGGGCCAGGAACACCGCGCGCATCGACGGCAGGTCCGGATCGTAGCCGTGCGCGCCGCGGTCGTGGCTGCCGTCGGCGTCGCGCTTGAGCACAGTCGCCCGCCCCAGCGCGTTCCAGCCCTCGTCCATCTGGCACACGATCGGCGGGATCCGCGGGTGGCTGCCGTAATGCAGGCGCGGCGGGATTTCGCTCTTGCGCCAGCACTGGTAATGGTCGTGGCGCCCGACCAGGCGCGCCTCCAGCGCGGCGGCGTGGCCAGGGCGCGGCACCAGGCCGATCACCTGGCCGATGCTGACCACTTCGGCCTCCTCCATCGCCGCGATGTCCTCCACCGCCAGGTAGTGGCCCTGCGGCACCTCGGCCATGCCGTGGTCGGACACCACCACCACATTGACGCGCCCGCCGAGGCCGGCGGCGTCCAGGGCATCCAGCAACTGGCCGATCGCCGCGTCCACCGCGCGCACCGCGGCGCGGGTGGCCGGCGCGTCGGGGCCGTGGTCGTGGCCGGCGCCGTCGACGGTCTCGAGGTAGAGCGCAGCGAACCGCGCCGGCGGGCCGTCGCGCCCGGACAGCCAGGCGACCACCTCGGCCATGCGCGCCGGCAGCGGCACGTCCGGATCGAACGAATGGTGGTAATGCGGCAGCACGCCATCGCGCGGGGCAGCGGCGCCCGGCCAGGCCCACACGCCGGTGACGATGCCGGCGCGCTCGGCGCCGGTCCACACCGGCTCGCCCTGCCACCAGCCGGGCATCTGCCCGGCGGCCTTGTCGGCGACCACGAAACGGCCCAGCTGCGCGTCGTTCATCGAGTTGTGGACGACGCCGTGGTGGTCCGGGCGCAGTCCGGTGACCAGGGTGTAGTGGTTGGGGAAGGTCAGCACCGGGTAGGAGGGCCGCATCCATTGCGCGCGCACGCCCTGCGCGGCCAGCCGGTCCAGCACCGGGGTGTCGCCGCGACCGAGGGCATCGGCGCGCAGGCCGTCGATGGAGACCAGCAGCAGGGGCGCGGATGAGGGGGCAATGCCGTCCTGGCGGGCGGGAAGGCCGGCGCAGGCCGACAGGCACAGCAGCAGGCACAGCAGGGCGAAGCGGTACGGGCGCACGGGCATTCGGCGGTGACGAGGCGGAGCGGATGCAGCGCACAGCTTCGCAGACGGCGGCTGCGGCTGCATGACACCGCGTTCCGGCCCGGCCACGGTACCCGGGCTGCCCCCGGCTGAACGTCCGGTCCGGACATTGACCGTGCGTTGTGGCCGCAGGAACTATAACCATGGCCACAGTCCCGCCAGGAGTACGCGCATGCAGCCACGCCACCGCATCATCCATCGTCCGGGCCTGCGGCTGTCCGCGGCGGCGTTGGCGGCCGTCCTGCTGGTCCCCGCGGTGTCGGCCCAGTCGGTCAAGCCCAACCGCTACAGCCAGCCGCCGCCGGCCACCACAGGCACCGATGCGCGCGCCAACTACGAGCGCCAGCGCCACACCGAGGAACAGGCGCGCGAGCGCCAGGCACAGACGGTGCGCCGCGCCGAGCGCGACCGGGTCGCGCTGGCGATCGACGCCAACCGCCAGCGGCTGGAAGCCGACCGGGCCCGGACCGAACGCCAGCGCGTGGGTGTCGACGCGGCGGAGTCCGAACGCCTGCGCCAGGCGTTCGAGGCCCGCCGCCAGGGCTACGAGCGCGAACGCGAGGCGCTGGAACGGCAACGCGCGCAGGCCGAAACGCAGGACTGAGCCGCGGCACGAGGGCCTGCGATAATGCCGGCACGCCTTTCGTCGAGATTCCCGGCATGTCCGATCCGCGCCACGACCCCTCCCGCGTTGTCCGCGCCCCGCGCGGCGACCGGCTCAGCTGCCGCAGCTGGCTGACCGAAGCCCCGTTCCGCATGCTCCAGAACAACCTGGACCCGGACGTGGCCGAACGTCCGCAGGATCTGGTCGTGTACGGCGGCATCGGCCGCGCCGCGCGCGACTGGGCCAGTTTCGACGCGATCCTGGCCACGCTGAAGGACCTGGGCGACGACCAGACCCTGCTGGTGCAGTCGGGCAAGCCGGTGGGCGTGTTCCCGACCCACCCGGACGCGCCGCGGGTGCTGATCGCCAATTCCAACCTGGTTCCGCACTGGGCCACCTGGGAGCACTTCAACGAGCTCGACCGCAAGGGCCTGATGATGTACGGGCAGATGACGGCCGGCTCGTGGATCTACATCGGCTCGCAGGGGATCGTGCAGGGCACCTACGAGACCTTCGTGGAGATGGGCCGCCAGCACTACGGCGGCGATCTCAGGGGCCGCTGGATCCTCACCGCCGGCCTCGGCGGCATGGGCGGGGCGCAGCCGCTGGCCGCCTCGCTGGCCGGCGCCAGTTCGCTGACCATCGAGTGCCAGCAGAGCCGGATCGACTTCCGCCTGCGCACCCGCTACGTCGACGAGCAGGCCGCCGACCTGGACGACGCCCTGGCGCGGATCGCGAAGTACACGGCGGCGGGCGAGGCCAGGTCCATCGCGCTGCTCGGCAACGCCGCCGAGGTCCTGCCGGAACTGGTCCGCCGCGGCGTGCGCCCGGACTGCGTCACCGACCAGACCAGCGCCCACGACCCGGTGCACGGCTACCTGCCGGCCGGCTGGAGCGTGGAGCGCTGGCTGGCCGCGCAGAAGGCCGATCCGGAAGGCGTGCGCGACGCGGCCAAGGCCTCGATGCGCACCCACGTCGAGGCGATGCTCGCGTTCCACACCCGCGGCATCCCGACCGTGGACTACGGCAACAACATCCGGCAGATGGCCTTCGACCAGGGCTGCGCCAACGCCTTCGACTTCCCCGGCTTCGTCCCGGCCTACGTGCGCCCGCTGTTCTGTCGCGGCATCGGCCCGTTCCGCTGGGTGGCGCTGTCGGGCGACCCGGAGGACATCTACCGCACCGACGCCAAGGTCAAGGAGCTGATCCCCGACGATCCGCACCTGCACCGCTGGCTGGACATGGCCCGCGAACGGATCGACTTCCAGGGCCTGCCGGCGCGGATCTGCTGGGTCGGCCTGGGCCTGCGCCACAAGCTCGGCCTGGCCTTCAACGAGATGGTGCGCCAAGGCGAGCTGAAGGCGCCAGTGGTCATTGGCCGCGACCATCTGGACAGCGGCAGCGTTGCCTCGCCCAACCGCGAGACCGAGGCGATGAAAGATGGCAGCGACGCGGTCTCCGACTGGCCCCTGCTCAACGCCATGCTCAACGTCGCCGGCGGCGCGACCTGGGTGTCGCTGCACCACGGCGGCGGGGTGGGCATGGGCTACAGCCAGCACAGCGGCGTGGTCATCGTCTGCGACGGCAGCGAGGCGGCCGACCGCCGCATCGCCCGGGTTTTGTGGAACGACCCCGGCACCGGGGTGATGCGCCACGCCGATGCCGGTTACGAGATCGCCAGGCAGTGCGCGCAGGAGCAGGGCCTGCAGCTGCCGATGCTGCAGTCACAGGAGGATCGCGCATGAACACCGTGCAGGTGCCGGTCTCGATCGGCGAACTGGTCGACAAGATCACCATCCTGGAAATCAAGGCCGAGCGCATCGCCGACGCGGCCAAGCGCGGCAACGTGCGCATCGAGCTGCAAGGACTGCTGGCGATCTGGAACGAAATCGAGGCCCGCCATCCGGAAGTGGCCGAACTGCGCGCGCGCCTGCGCACCGTCAACGAGGCGATGTGGGACGTGCAGGACGCCTTGCGGGCCAAGGAGGCGGCGCAGGACTTCGGCGCCGAGTTCATCGCGCTGGCGCGCGCGGTCGGCCGCACCAACGGCGAGCGGGTCGGGCTGAAGAACGCGATCAACCGCCTGGCCGGCTCGCTGTTCATCGAGGAGAAGGAGTACCGCGCCGGCTGAGTCCGGCGCGGCCGCTCAGCGCTGCAGGCAGCGCCGGTAGCGCTCCTCGACCCGGGTGGCGAACCAGGCGGTGGTCAGCTCGCGGCGGATCTTCGGGCTTTCCAGGCGGATCCCGGGCAGCGTCTCCCGCGGCAAGGGCTTGCCGGCGCGGGCCTCGGCCAGGGCGAAGACCCGCGCGAACAGCGGACTGTCGTTGAAGTCCAGGCGGTCGCCGCGCTCGAGCGCACGGCGGATCGCGCGCGCGTCCATCTCCAGCTGCGGCGCCAGGCTGCGCACCGCGCGCTCGGTCTGGCCCGGCCGGTCCAGCGGCGCGCCGGGGGCGAGCAGGTCGCCGTCCAGCGCCAGGGCCTGCCCGCTGGCCACCGCCACCGCGTTCTGGAAGGCGGCGTTGCGGCTGGCGTACCAGCCGGCGTTGTAGTCGGCGAAGCGGTGCACCTTGCGCGTGTACGGGGTGGCGTAGCCGAGCAGGTGGGCGATGCCGAAGTACATGCCGCCGCGGCGGGTGAACACTTCCCGGCGCACGCTGCCGGCCAGCGGCCACGGGTAGCCGTCGGCCCGCGCTTCGGCGAAGGCGATCGAGACCTGCATCGGCCCGCCGGTCTGCACCGGGTTGCGCTCGGCGAGCAGGCGCCGGCCCAGCGGCACCCGCTCGACCAGGTCCTCGTACAGGGCGCTGAGTTCGCCCTCGGTGCGCACCGCGTCCAGGCGGGTGGCGTAGCTGCGGCCGTCGGAGGAGGGCAGGGCCAGGGCGGCGTGGACCAGGAAGCCGGGCACGTGCGCGGCGGCGGCGCGGCGGTCCAGTTCGGCCCGGGCGATGCGCGCCAGCCCGGCCACCGGCGGATCGGCGACGTAGCCCGATTCCTGCTCGGTCACCGCCAGTACCGCGCACAGGTTCTCAGGGCTGGGTTCGATCCGCTGCGCCGCCAGCGCGGCCTCGATGTCGGCGGCCCAGCCGGCGCGGTCGGGAACGCTGGCCGGCATCCGCCGCACGATCTCGGCGCGGGTATCGGCCGGCGGCCGCACCGGCGCCGGCGGGCGGCTGGCGCAGGCCGACAGCAGCAGTACCAGCAGGACGGCGACGGCATGCGCGCGGCGGGGCATGCACGCCGGCGTCACTGCGGCTGCCCGGGAAAGGCCTGCAAGGCCGGGTCGATGTGCGCCCAGGCCGGCGCCGAGGCGGTCCAGATCACCATCGTCGGCGCGATCCCGGCTGCATCGTCCAGGCTGCCGACCCGGATCACCATGTTCTGCGGGTTGCCTTCGGATTCGCTGAACAGCTGGGTGCCGCACTCGCCGCAGAACGAGCGGCGCATGCGGTTGCCGCTGTCGGCCGTGCTGTCCCAGCTGCGCGGCGTGCCGTCCACGCTCACCGCCGCGCGCGGGACCACGATGTTCACCGCGGCGTTGCCCAACGCCCAGTACTGGCAGTCGCGGCACCAGCACAGGCGGGTGGCCAGCGGTTCGGCATCAAGGGTGTAGCGCAGCGCGCCGCAGCGGCAGCCGCCGGTCCGGGTCATCGCGGGTCTCCCGTGGGTGCGAAGGGGCCGCCACTGTAGCGCCGCGCTCCGGTGCGGGCACCCGGCGGCCGGTCCGTCGGCCGGCCTGCACGCGGCATCCGCCGCGCCGGGCTAGGCTGTGCTCCGGCTTCCCCGCCCCGGTCCACCGCCATGCTCGAGATCCTGCCCTCGCCACCGCACATCGGCGCCTACCGCTTCACCGGCACCCTCACCGCCGAGGACTACGACCGCTGCATCGCCGACGTCGAGGCGCGCCTGGCACGGTTCGAGCGCATCGGCCTGTACTGCGACCTGCGCGGCTTCACCGGGATGACACCGGCGGCGCTGGGCCACGACCTGCGCTACGCGCTGGGCAAGTTCGGCCAGTTCGAGCGCTTCGCCCGCGGCGCGGTGGTCACCGGCAGGCACTGGCTGGCGGCGGTCACCGGGCTGGCCGCGCGTTTCTTTCCCGGGGTGGAGCTGCGCAGCTTCGACGAGGACCAGGCGCAGGCGGCGATGGACTGGGTGGCGGCGCTGGAGGCGCAGGCCCGCGCCGACGGTTGAGCCGGGCTCAGCGCAGCCGGCCGGCGAGGAAGCCGCGCAGGTCCTCCAGGTCGGCCTGCAGCAGGGGCGGCAGGTCCGGCAGCGGTGGCGGCGGCGACAGGCTTTGCCAGGCGCGCGCCTGCGCCTGCAGCGCCGCCTCGACGGTGGCCGCGTCCTGCGGTTGCAGGGCGGCAATGCCCGGAGCAGAGGCGGGCGGTGAGGCCTGTGCCTGCAGGTCGCGCTCGGCGTCCCAGCACGCGGCCAGCACCCGGTAGGCCAGGCGCTGGCAGATCGATACGCCCGGCCACCAGCGCGCCGCATCCTCGCGCTCGGCCCGGGCGCCGGCGACCGCGTCGTCCACCCGCTGCTCCAGCAGGAAGCTGCGGTGCTGCAGGTCGCGCCGGGCGGTGCGCGCGGCCGGCGAGGTCGCCTCGCCGGCGGCCAGCGCCCGGCAGGTGGCGGCGATCGCCTCCAGGCAGCGGCCGACGCCTTCGGCCAGGGTGCGGGCGTCGGCCTTGGGCGGCAGCAGCCGGAACGCGGCCAGCGCGCACAGGCAGCCGAGCAGGGTGTCCAGGCCGCGCGCCAGCAGCAGGCCGCCGAGGTCCCCGACCGCATGGCCGCCGGCGGCGATGGTCAGGGCCACGCCGGTGATGAACACCGCGGCCACCGCGTAGTTGCGTACCACCGCGATCTCGATCACGAACTGCAGGGCCATCACCACCAGCGCCAGCCACGGCCCGGACGGATGCCACCACAGGATCGCGCCGGCCAGCAGCAGGCCGGCCCAGGTGCCGAGGGTGCGCTCGACGCTGCGCAGCAGGGTGCGCGGCCAGTCGAAGCCCTGGTGCAGCATCAGCAGCGCGGCGGCCATCGCCCAGTACGCGCGCTGCACGTCCAGGGCGCCGGCGAGCAGGCCGGCCAGCAGGGTGCCCAGGCCGACCCGCAGGACCACGCGCAGGGCGTTGGAGCCCGGCGCCAGGCCTTCGCGCAGCAGGGTCCACGAGCGCGGGTAGCCCTGCGGGATGGCGTGCGCCGGCAGGGCGGACGGGCGCCGGATCGCCGGCCGCATGACCTCGCCGGCCAGGGCCAGGGCGCGTTCGTGCAGGGCCTGGCGGCCGTCGGCGGCCAGGCGCTCGTCCAGGCCGGAAGCGAACAGCAGGTGCAGTTCGCGGTTGAGCGCGCGCAGCCGCTCCAGTTCGCCGTGGCGGCGCGCCGGGATCGGCTGGAAGCCGACCAGCATCTGCCAGCTGTCGTGCAGGGCCTGGGCGGCGTGCCGGCGCGGTCCGGGCGCTTCGGCGCCGGCGGCGACCGCGGCGGCCACCGCCTGCGCCGCCGCGGCCACCGCACGGCGTTCCGGCCCGCGCGGCTGCCGCAAGGCGCCGGCTGTGTGCAGCAGCCAGGCCACCGCGCCACCGGCCAGGACCAGGCCGCCGGCGTGCCAGGGGGACAGGTGCGCGGCCGGCATCGCGGTCCCGGCCGCGCACGCCAGCACGAACAGGTAGGCGCCCGGCGGCCCGAGCCGCACCGCGTTGCACAGCCAGGTGGCCAGCATCGCTACTGCGGCCAGCACCGGCACCACCAGCGCCGGCCAGTGCTCCAGCCACAGGCCGAACATCACCGCGGCGGCGAACGCGCCGGCGACCACCGCCAGGGCGATGGCCCGGGCCGCGTATGGACGGGTGCTGCAGTAGAGCGCGGTGAACGCGCCGATGGTCGCCATCAGCCCGGCGGACACCTCGCCGGCAAGCCAGCCGGCCAGGATCGGGATGCCCATCGCCAGCGCCGCGCGGAGGGCGAAGGTCCAGCGCCGCGGCGGCCCGGGACGCACCTGGCGCAGGTCCTGCAGGAGCCGGCGCGGGGGGCGGGCTGTTATACACATCT
>NZ_PDWL01000040.1 GCF_010093185.1 Pseudoxanthomonas jiangsuensis
CTCGGCCTGCTTGAGCACGGCGATGATCTGGCTGTCGGTGAAGCGGGACTTCTTCATGGAACCTCCTCGGAAAAGGGTACGAGAAAATTCCACTTCTGGCGTCAGCTAACAGCCGGGGGGATTACCCAGGTACGGACGCAAGCTGCGCCTGGTAGTCCGGGATGGAGAGTCGATTGGAGATCGCCTGATCCGGGAGGGGCTTGCCCATCGCTGGGATGGGAGCAAGAAGTCTTGGTGCTGATTCACAACTGCACCCTTGGACCGGCGAACGCCTCGCAGACGTCGCCAGCGCCGCAACGCCGACTAGGGACGGGCGAACATCGGACTCTGTGCCCGCATCATCTCGAGAGTTTCCTCGTAGTGGCAGCTTCCCCACTCAGGCGGCAAGCGCCTGTACCTCTCGGTCTCCTTCATCTTGGCGTACACCGCCTCGAACGGATCCATGACTAGCCGAACAGCCCATTGTCCGGTTGCACGCGGCTTCTTGTCGAAGCGCATTGGATAAGGGGTGATCGCGATTCTCCATACAAGGGGACAGCGATCCGGCCACCACTTCACCACCTTCGCTTCAAGGGCCGGGATCGACTTTGGCCCACGCTCAAGAAAGTCTTCCGTGACCGACCATGGCTTCGGCTGGCGCTGTCCGAGTTCCTGTTGGACGAACCTCTCACCCGGAACAGGCCATGAAAAGAGCATGCGCCCCTTGTGATCGACCAGACGGCCCCACGTCTTCTTACTGAACACGCTTCGACACTGCACCAACGCTGCATGTGCGCTCTCCAGGTTGCGCACATTTCTTCGAAGATCCGCTACATCACAAGGCCCAAGTTCACCGCCATTTCCTAAGCGTAGAACATGGTTATTCCAGGTAGGAATATCCATGAGCAGACGACCCTTCCGATAGTCGTCAAACGTTCCGGTGTCCATGCCGGGAAAGCACTTATCCAGAATTTCCTTCCGCCGCCCATGGATCCTTTCCAAACGTGCGAAGAAGTCATCCTGAAGCGAAGGAGGAAGGACAAGATTGTTGCGGCCCTTCCCCCTGAACAGGTGCACAGCCAATGCCCAGCACAGGAACTCGGCAAACGTCTGATGTTCTCTCAGCTCTTCCTTCAAGATCATTACCGTATCCCCTTAACGACGCAGGTTGATGCGCATCTATGCCCTCCAGGGACGCATCGCATTCACGTCGAAATCATAAACACCCCGCTTACTTCGCATCGCGACTACCGCAGCATCTGGCATCCGCACACGACTGATGCAGAAATGACCACAAGATCCACGCGCGACTACGACCTACTCCTGAAACTCCAGGAGCTCAAGGATGACACCCTTGTCGGAGCAGTCGAGGTTGCCGCCCTGATTGGAATGTCACCTGTAACCATCCGCCATCACCGCGTATCCTGGCTGCCGAGGCCGATCCCAAGCTGCCAACGCCAACGATGGATGCTTGGAACGATCCGCCAGGCCATTCGACATCAATCGTGTGCGCAACAAAGCGACCACGTCAAGCAGATTCCGCAGCCCATGGCCACAGAGTAAATTTCACGTCACGTGACATTCCATGACGTGACGTGACGTGACGTGACGTGACATTGACCGATATCGAGTAATGGCTCGGACTTCGAAGTAGCATCGTCGCGTCTAACTTTCCAACCTCTGTATAGGTTGGAAAATTTGTCGCATCCCGATGCAGCGCCCAATCCCATCGACTGATCCCCTAGGGTCGCCACGACACCTCCAAGGGCTCCATAGCGATCCGCCTAGGTGAAGGCCGACGACAGCCTGATTCAGTTGATGATGGGAAGCGTGGCACCAAATCTCCCACGACATTCGTGTTCCGGGGCGTGATGCGCGCTACGGGATTTACGCCAGATCGCAACATCCTGGCAGTCGCCACCGAATCGTAAGCGTCGGAGCCAGCAGAATCGAGGCCAGCCTGAGGAAGAAACCCGATAGCGCCCGCTCCGCAAGTGATATGTGCGTGCAAGCTAGCGAGTCGGATCTGGTTTCCACATTGCACAGCGCGTTACTTGTTCGGCAGGAACAGTGTTCCGCGGCCATGCAAGTAACGTGGGGAATTGAAAGGAGGCGACGCCCATGAAACACAAATACGGATGAGGCTGACAAGTCGGCCTGCGCAATCGAAACACCCATTCGGCCAGCCGCATCAAGAACTGAAGTTATCGATGTAAATAGGGAGAACAAGATGACGTTTCCGCCACCACAATCCTGCAGCGACACCACGAAGAGGACCTACCTTGGCATATTCACCAATCTCGTTAGACGCCACCAGACGATGGTCGAGATGATGGATGCACTGGTCGACGGCAGAGGCAACATGAGCGCAGCTACCTTCAGGCTCCGCAAAGCAGCAGTCGTGCACTGCCTGCACCTTCTGATAAGCAGTTCCCCAGACAGGTACCGTGGACCAGGATTCCATGAAGCCATGGAGCGGCTTGGAGCCACCTCTTCGGCCGGGTGCAGAAAGCGGGGCAGCAACACGAGCTCGAAGAAGTCGCGCACGATATCGAAAGGCGATCTCAGGAAAATCGAGGCCCGCCTGCTCCGTCTGGCGTCCCACTCCAGGATCGCCGGAGCCACGCTCGCCGCTATCACGCTGCTGAATATTTTCGGCATGCGTCCGAGCGAGCTTATCGGCCTCCGGACCGCTTCCTTGCCCGACGGCAGCATCGAGCTGAACATTCGCTGTTCCAAGATCACGAATGGCCGGGGACTGGGCGAGTTCCGGAAGGTCCGCGCGGTTGGCCTGACCGACAACGAGAAGGCACTGATCCTGTCTTGGCCGGTGTACTTGGCAAGCACTGCCGGCCAGGACGAGGCGAAGTTCCTCAGGAACCTGAAGGCCTGTCTTCGCCGGGCAGCCGAGACTGCGCTTGGTGCCCGGCCCTCCTATCCTTCTTTCTATACGTTCCGCCATCAGGCCATTGCCGACATGAAGTCCGTGGGTCGCAATCCCGAGCAGATCGCCGCCGCGATGGGGCACGGCTCCAGCCGTACGGCGACCACCCACTACGCCCGCAAGAGCACGGGGCGGGGATCTACCCGGCTCAGCCCCGATCCGGCCCTGGTGGCACGCGTGCGGGCAACTGCCACGACGTATAGCTCCTCCCTGCAGGGCAACAAGCGCACCGGGCCCACCACTGCGTAGTAGCGAGAATGTCTGCAAATGCTGCTGCATTCGGTGTTCTCGCTCATCAACTACATCCCCGACACCACCTTTCGCTAGATGGGCTCGGCCGTGGGCATGAATGGCATCGCTGACAGCGAAGGCCGCGAGTCCCAGCAGGCGTTCATCCACGCTGGCAGCCACGCCATGAATGTGGTGACGCCTGGCGGCGAGGGCGGCGGAAGGAAGGGAAGCGAGCATGCGCCGTCGGAAGGCGGCGGCAAGAAGAGCAGTGGGGGCGGAGGGGATTCAGGGCAAGGCGCGCATGCGCAGAGCGGCGGACAAGAACAGTAGAGTCACACGATTCAAACAGAAAAGGCCCGCCGAAGCGGGCCTTTTCTGTTTCACAAAGTAGCCGAAGAACTATCGCCTCTTGACGCGCTTCTCGACCTCATCGAAGTAGAGGCCTTCCGCATGCGTACGCTTCCTGATCTCGCCTACGCGTGCCCCTCGCACCTTCTCGAAGTCACCTAAGGGGTTCTTCGGGTCGGCCTTCGCGAGCTCGTCCTGCACAGTCTTCAACGCCTCCAGATTGACGGCATGTGCGATATTCATGCCCGTGAGCTCCGCCTGCAGCCCATTGATCCGCGCCTCCAGCTTCGCGCAGTGCCGCTTCCACGAGGCAATCGCACTGTCGGCATCGGCCATGTCCCGGCTATGCCGCAGATTGGTCTGCGCCTGGGCGGCACGCTCCATCAGCATGCCGTCGCTGTAAGTACCGCCGTAGAGAGAAGTCATGGGGAGCCCCTGTCCTATGCCATTGACCCGGAAACTAGTCCTTGGGGACCACTCGGTCAATCGTTACCCCTCCTTGCAAGAAAGCGCTGCTTGGCCTGCAGTCCTCCGATGGCCTTGACCCTGGGCTCCTTGAGAACCGGCGCTTGCTTGCGCCGGTCGTACACGTGCAGGGTGGCCCCCTCCTCGTCGAGCTGATCCAGCGCATAGCCAATCAGGCCAGTGATCACACGGTTCAAGCTCCCTTCCTTCTGTCGGCTCAGGCGATCGTGCAAGCCCTTCGGAAGCGCGATCTGCAGGAGCACGTCGTCCTCCCTGGGCAGATTTCCGTGAACCCGCACAACCAGGCCAGGCGACCACCTCACTGCGGACATCCAGGCTATGGGCGGGACATCGGAAGCGCGAGTGCGCTCCTGCAGCTCGGCTTCAGCCTGCTCGTTCTTCCGCTGCTCCCATTGCAAATAGTCCGCATCCAGATCTGGCGGGTTGTGGTCTAGCTCAGGATCAAAAACGCTATCGACTGAGGCCTTGCCGCCCGCTGCAACCTCCATCTCGGCTAGCAGCTCCATGTACGCCGTATGCCGGCCCGCATTGCGCAACGCACATGCTTCCGGTGCCCGAGGGAATCTCACCTTCCAGCGATGCAGGGTTGCTTCGTTGATTCCGTATCGCCTGGCGACCTCCTTGACCTCGCGGTCGCCAGCCATGGCCTCGGCCACGATCCGGATCTTCTCTTCCATGCCACGGTGCTTGGCCATTCGCCACCTTATCGACTTGCATTTTAATGCCTTGGAACGACCGAGGCGGTTACAGAATACCGCATATTAATAGAATTAACAAACACTTATGCGGCCGCCACACCAGGCTAATGACTTGCATTTGATGGTTGCCTTTTTCTGGAAATGAGGCTTAGGATGGGGCGTATCAACGCAGAACACTCAGCGAATCAGCCCACGTCCATGTTTGGCGACTTCCACACTCCCACGCGAATAGCGGCGTGATCGCAACGATCAGGCCCCTGTAGCTCAATGGGTAGAGCAGCGGATTTATATCCCGTCAGCGCCAGATAAGCGGCTTGTGCCGGTTCGAGTCCGGCCAGGGGCACCAAACCGGCACAGCAGGCCGCCTCCTTCATCCTTCCGCATGCGCGCGAGTAGCCATGACAAAGATCATCGCCTTCCCTGCACCGCCGCCCCCTGATTTCCTCACATGGGAAGAAGCACTAGAAATGGGTATCGGGCTCTACATTGAAGGAGACCCGCCACCGGGCGTCTGTCCCGCTGCATTGGCTGCCGCCACTGCCCTCCTGACCGATATTCCCACCTCGGCCGAGATCATCATGCTGTCGGACCACAGGAAATGATCCTGTGCGCCTGCTGATCCTGTCCGACCTGCACCGCGAAGTCTGGTATCCGCCCGGCCAGACCTACTGGGAGGGCTGGGTTGACCAGTTCCCCGTGATCGACCTATCCGTCTCGCGCCCGGACTTGGTGGTGCTGGCGGGCGACATTGATGTCGGCATTGCCGCAGTGACGTGGGCAGATGAGACCTTCCCCGGGCTGCCGGTGCTCTATGTCAGCGGCAACCATGAGGGCTACGGCGAGAACCTGGATGACGTGCAGCGCAAGCTCGACGTGCTCTGCCGAGCCACGGGCCACATCCACTACTTGAACCGGCGTGAGGTCTGGATCGAAGGAGTGAGATTCCTGGGGGCCACGCTGTGGACGGACTTCATGCTCTATGGCCGTGAGCTGTACCCAGCGGTGATCTGCGATGTCGGCACCAAGATGAATGACTATCGGCGCATCAGGCTTGCCAGCCAGGGCTATCGAAAGCTGAGGCCCTCGGATACCAAACAGTGGCACTTCGCCGATCGCACATGGCTGACTGAGCGGCTGTCCGAGCCCTTCGATGGCCCCACCGTGGTGATCACCCACATGGCCCCTTCCGAGAAATCGGTCCCGGAAGAGTACAAGGGCGACATCATCTCGGCGGCCTTCGCGTCCCACCTGGACCATCTGGTGGAGCAAGCCGACCTGTGGATCCATGGCCACACGCACACTTCATTTGACTACCGCATTGGCCGGGGCCGGGTGGTCTGCAATCCGCTGGGCTACCCCAGGGGTCGTGATGGTCCGCCGGAGAATGTCGCCTTCGATCCCAACCTGGTGGTTGAGATCTGATCATGCGGATGCTGATCCTGTCCGACCTTCACCGCGAGCTCTGGTACCCGCCAGGCAAAGTCCGCGAGGCCTACTGGTCTGATCCCTTTCCGAAGATCGATCCCGCCGTCTCCCGGCCTGACGTCGTGATTCTGGCTGGTGATATCGATGAAGGAACGCGGGCCGTGACCTGGATCGAGGCCACCTTCCCCGGGCTGCCAGTTGTTTACGTTTCGGGCAACCATGAAGGTTACGGCCACAACCTGGACGGGGTCAGGCGAGACCTCGCCGCGACCTGTGCGGCTTCCGGGCACATCCACTACCTGGAAGGCCGTGAGATGGTCATCGACGGCGTCCGCTTCCTGGGTGCCACGCTCTGGGCCGACTTCCGGCTGCATGGCAAGGACCAAGCCGCGCACCGGAAGACGGTGGCGACCCGCATGATCAACGACTACCAGCGGATCAAGGTCGGGCGGGGGGATCGGTCCCTGCAGCCCAACGACACCCAGCGCTGGCACATCGAGCACGCAGCCTGGCTGAAGGAGCGCATCGCCGAGCCGTTCGAGGGGCCCACCGTGGTGGTCACCCACATGGCGCCCTCGGCACTCTCGATCTCATCCGGCTTCCAGGCCGACCCGCTGTCTTCTGCCTACGCCAGCCACCTCGATCACCTGGTGGATAACGTCGATCTGTGGGTCCACGGGCACACCCATCACTCGCATGACTACCGGATTGGCCGCGGTCGGGTGATCTGCAACCCCCTCGGCTATCCAGGAAGCTTCCAGCGGAGCAGGAATGGGAACCCGAGCTTCGACCCCAACCTGGTCGTGGAGGTCTGACGATGCCGGCGGTCAACGTCTTCCTTGATACCGAGTGGGCTGACCTCGACGGAACCAAGCTGGTGAGCCTGGCGCTGGTCAGCCAGGACGGCCAGCGCAGGCTCTACGTCGAGCGCGATCCGCTACCCCCGCCGGGCTCGGAGTTCGTCGAGCACGTCGTCTATCCGCTGCTGGAGCGCGGTCCGAGCACCCTGCGCGACGCAGAGCTGGTCGAGCGCGTGCGGGCCTTCCTGGCGAGCTTCCAATCGCCGGCGGTGATCGCTGATCACCCCAATGATCACGCTCTCTTAGGTCGGATCCTGTCGAGCGCTTCCCCGCCCGCCGATTGGGTGCCCATTTTCATGGACCAGTCCGATGTGCGTGGCCAAGTGGAGACCTACTTCGAGCAGCGGCCGGAGGCCAGGCGCTTCCGGCACCACGCCGCGGTCGACGCGGAGGCCTTGCGCTGGGCTTGGTGCTACGTCAATGAGGGGGTTGGCTGATGTACTTCTTCCTGGACACCGAATGGGCCGACGTGATCGGCTCGGAGCTTGTCAGCCTGGCGCTGATCAGCGCAGACGGCCTCCATCGCTTCTATGCCGAGCGTAACCCACTTCCCGAGCATCCAACCGATTTCGTCAAGAACGTGGTCTATCCGCTGCTGGAGCGCGGCAATACGGCAATCTGCGACCAAGCTTTTACCTGCGGGCTCCGCGCTTTCTTGGCCGCTGCGCAGGAGCCGATGGTGCTGGCCGATTACCCCAACGACTTCTCCCTCCTGACTTACGCCTTGGCCGGCTTCGACCTGCCCGACGAACAGGCCCAGGCCTGCGGGCCACTACCGCAACCGGTGATGACGCGCATGCTCAAGGAGGGAATGCTGGTCATGTTGGTGGAGGACTATTTCGTCGGCCATCCGGACGCTGCCGCACGTCGGCATCACGCCATGGTGGACGCCGAGGCACTGCGCCAGGCTTGGCTAGCTGTCACCGGTCGCATCGGCACTCCCAGTTGGGCGCGCACGCTAATCCTTCACAAGATTCTGCACCCGGAAGAGTCTCCATGATCACGCCACCGGACCGCAAAGGAACTGGTGAAGACGACAGCGACCGCTATACGGCCATGAAGGCCGACAGGGTCGAGCGCTACCGCGAAGGCATCCGGTCGGGCCAGCTCACGCTGGACATGATCAACCCGGCCAAACCGCTTCCAACCCATTGAATCAACACACAATTCAAGGCCGGCGGAACTGCCTAAGCCCCTGCCCTATAAGGCACAATTGCACCTTACCACACCTCGTGGGAACTGCCAGGACCTAACAGGAATTTCGGCGCAGTGGTGCGTTCTTGGTGCGTCCTGCAACGCCAATCGCAACGAATGCGAGCGCCACGCTCGCCCTCCTGAAAGACGTTGCGAGGGTGAGATCCTAGCCACCCACCTGCATGCCGGAAAGCCGGGCAATGGCCGCTATCCCCGCCTCCATTCGGTCACGCGCGGACGGGTTGGCAGAGTGCACGCGAATCCCCGGTGGACTGAAGCCGCGCAGGACCACCGCCTCCTCGATCCAGGCAATCACGTCGTATCCGGTACCACGCCGGTCGTCCCCAAGGTCATGATCAAGGCTGATCTCGGTGACCTGCCCTCCCTCCAGGAGCGAAACGGCCTCCTCTGGCCAGTGCACACCGACCCAGCCCTCGGGTGTCGGCCTTTCGTCGTCCAGATAAACGCGCATAGATGGCTCACATGCTCTATTGGGGTCAGCCCGGAAAGTCTCCACCTTCCAACGGGCTCGCCCCATTTGACGGACTTCACAGCTTCAGCTGTACGGCTCAGTGGGGGCAGGTCAGGCCTTGGGTAGCTTCCCCAACTCCTCCAACCAGCGGACCTTGACGGTCTGCTCATAGAACGCCTCATCAACCCGGGCGCCATACAAGCGTTCCAGCTTCATGAGGTCGGCCAGGACCATGGCGGAGTAGAACATGGCGACAAGCCTATCGCAGGGCTGCCAGCGCTGCCCGTGCCCGCACGGCCGCCTCGCCGCGCCATGTCTGCGTGGCCAGCCACTCCAGGTCGCGCCGTTGCGCGTCCACTTCCAGCGAGCGTTGGTGTCGACGCGCCCAAGCTTCGATCCCGGCCCGGCCCGTGGGGTAGTCGGTGCAGCTGCGCATTACCGGCTTTCGGCCGGGGTAGCGCAGCAGCGCAAACCAGGTGCCGTCCAGACGCTCGACTATGCGCGCGGCCTCGCGCCCGGCCACGTACAGGGCGTCCGGTTCGCCGGGGCCGGCGGGGCCAGTAATCGGATGCCAGCGCAGTTCCATGCCGGCACGGTACGCCGCGCTAGGTTCAGGACGTGAGACGCCATTGGAAGCCGGGGGTTAGCCCGCCGCCGGTCGCGAGTGGGGGCGCAGCCTGGCCGGCCTGCCCCCGATAAATCTTTCTAATCCGCTGCCCCGGTCACTGGCGACTTCCGGCCAGAAGCGGACATCAGGTTGCGCTGCCGAGACGCTCCTGACCGTCCTGGCGGCGCTATCCCGTCATCGCCCAACCCGCCACGGCAGCCAGCAACACGACTAGGACCGGCGGAGCACGCGCAACGACCAGTAGCCCAAACGCAACCAACGCCATCGCGACATCCCATCGGTCATGGATCGCGCTCGTCCACACCGGGTCATACAACGCCGCCAACAGGATGCCGACCACCCCGGCATTGACGCCTGCAATCGAAGCTTGGAGATCCCTGCGGGGGCGCAGGGACTCCCAGAACGGCAGCACCCCCACGAGCACAAGAAGGGCTGGCAGGAAAATGACCACCAACAGCGCAAGGCCGCCTGCCCAGCCACCCAGCGGCCCCTCGGCCATAGCCCCCAGGTATGCTGCAAAGGAGAAGAGAGGGCCCGGCACCGCCTGCGTCGCACCGTACCCGGCGAGGAGATCCGCCGTGCTCACGGTGCCGCTCTGGACGACCGCGGTCTGCATCAACGGCAGCACGACATGGCCGCCGCCGAAGACCAAGGCGCCAGCGCGGTACACCCCATCCAACAGCACGGCCAAGGGGCAGCCGCTAGCCACGGCCCACAAAGGCAGCAGAACAAGCGGCAGCACCAGTAGCACTAGTGCCACCGAGCCAGTCCTTCGCGAGACGGAATAGCCGCGGTCTGATTGGCCGGAAGCCGGTTCGATATTCAGCATCCAGCGACCGAGCAGTCCGCTGGCGATGATCACCACGATCTGGCCGGCGACCGAGGGCATGGACAAGGTCAACACAGCCGCAAAGAACGCCATTGCTGCCCGTAGACGGTCCGGGCACAGGGATCGGGCCATTCCCCATACTGCGTGGGCCACCACAGCAACTGCCACGATCTTCAGGCCATGCAGCCAGCCGGATTCAACGATGCCCTGGTATTTGGCAACGCCCAAAGCGAACAGGATCATCAGCACGGCCGAAGGCAGCGTAAAGCCAGCCCAAGCGGCCAACAGGCCAGGCCAGCCAGCGCGGCGCAAGCCCAACGCCATGCCTACCTGGCTGCTGGCCGGGCCTGGCAGTAACTGGCACAGGGCCACCAGATCGGAGTAGCTGCAGTCCGTCAGCCAACGGCGGCGTTCGACGAACTCGTGGCGGAAATAGCTCAGGTGGGCAATCGGGCCGCCGAACGAAGTCAGTCCCAGTCGCACGAACACCAGGAAGACGCGCCACGCGCTGTCGCTTGTTGTGGGATCGAGCGCCGACATGGGGCATGACCTCCTGTGGTTCTCAACGACGGCAAGCCCAGCCCCGCACTGGGATCATGGCGTCGAGCTTCCGGCGTGCCCGGTCACCAACTCTCCATCTTCCTTTCGGAATGGTCCGGGCAGCGGCGGCAGGATCTCCAGCACCACTTCCGAAGGCCGGCACAGACGAGCACCCCTATCGGTTTGTACGAGAGGACGATTGATGAGTATCGGCTGCGCCAGCATCGCATCAAGCAGCGCGTCGTCGCTCAGCGCTGCGTCGCCTAGCCCGAGTTCGTCATACGGCGTTCCCTTCTGCCGGATGGCATCGCGCACGCTCAACCCCGCCGCCGTAATGAGTTCGACAAGACGAGCGCGGCCGGGTGGGTTGGCCAGGTAGTCGATCACTTCCGGCTCGATCCCGGCAAAGCGGATCAGCGCCAAGGTATTGCGGGAGGTGCCGCACTTTGGGTTGTGATAGATGACAGCGTTCACGCACTTTCCTCTTGGTTCAAAACGGTCTCCACCACGCCTGCGGCAGCGGCCAGCGCTGCCGCCTCGACGGCCCCCTTGCGCTCGCTGTAGCGGTCCACCAGGTAGTCACTACGCCCGCGCACCAGCAGGGTGAACTTGACCAGTTCCTCCATCACGTCCACCACGCGATCGTAGTACGCCGAAGGCTTCATTCGACCGTCGTCATCGAACTCCTGCCAGGCCTTGGCCACCGAGGATTGGTTCGGAATTGTGACCATCCGCATCCACCGGCCGAGCACGCGCAGCGCGTTGACCACGTTGAACGACTGGGAACCGCCGCAGACCTGCATCACTGCCAGCGTACGGCCCTGGGTGGGTCGCACGCTGCCCTCTTCGAGCGGCAGCCAGTCGATCTGGTTCTTGAATACCGCCGTAAGGGTGCCGTGGCGTTCCGGGCTGACCCAAACGTGTCCTTCCGACCACAGCGAGGCCTGGCGCAGCTCCTGCACCTTGGGGTGGGTGGCCGGCGCCGAGTCAAGCATCGGCAGCTCATGTGGATCGAACAGGCGGGTTTCCGCCCCAAGCTGCTCCAGCAGCCGCTGCGCCTCCAGCGCCAGCTTGCGACTGAACGACTGCGGCCGCAGCGACCCGTACAGGATCAGGATGCGTGGCCGGTGTGGCTGCGCGGCCGGATCGTTGAGCTTGGCGGCCGTGGGAATGTCCATGGCACCCGGGACCACGTTGGGGATCTGCTGCACGGGGGTTGTCCTGTCAATTTACTTCGATTATTCTAGAATCATGGAACATAAGAACGCAACCCACGCCTTGGCAGCCCTGGGTCATGCCACCCGCCTGTCGATCTTCCGTCTTCTGGTCCAGGCGGGCGGCGCCGGCAAGCTGGCCGGCGACATTGCCCAGGCCCTCTCTTTGCCTGGCGCCACGCTCTCCTTCCACCTGAAGGAACTACTGGCTGCGGGACTGATCAGCGCCGAGCAACGTGGCCGGACCATCTGCTACCGGGCCGAGTTCGTGGCGATGAACGCGCTGGTGGCCTACCTCACCGAAAACTGCTGTGCCGACGAACAGGCCTGTGAACGCCCCGCAGGCTGCTGACCCCTTACCCAGAGATCGCCAAAATGACCCGTCGTGTTCTGTTCCTTTGTACCGGCAATTCCGCGCGCAGCGTGTTGGCCGAATCGACCCTGAAAAAGTGGGGCGAAGGCCGCTATCAGTCCTTCAGTGCAGGCAGCCAGCCAGCCGGTCGGGTCAATCCGTTCGCCGTTGCCCAATTGCAGCGCGAGGGCTTCCCGGTGGAGGGCCTGCGCAGCAAGTCCTGGGACGAGTTTGCCGAAGCGGATGCGGCTGCCATGGATCTGATCGTCACCGTGTGCGACAGCGCGGCCGCCGAGGCGTGCCCGGTTGTGTTTGGCGATTTCGTGCGCGTGCACTGGGGCCTTTTCGACCCGGCCGGTGTGGAAGGCTCGGATGCACAGAAGGCTGAAGCGTTCGACCGGGCGCATCAGATCATCAAGGCCCGCCTGAAGGCCTTCCTGGAGATTCCTGACGGGGCATGGGATGACCGTGAGTCTCTCAAGGCCCAGCTTGATCCGATTGCGCAGATCCACTGACCGTCTTCCCGGAAAACCCCATGACCACTGACACCTCCCGCCTGTCGTTTCTGGACCGGTACCTGACGCTGTGGATCTTCGCCGCCATGGCGCTCGGCGTCGGCCTGGGCGCGATGTTCGAAGGCGTGCCCAGCGCGTTGAACAGCCTTTCCGTAGGGTCGACCAACATCCCGATCGCCATTGGCCTGATCCTGATGATGTACCCGCCGCTGGCCAGGGTGAAGTACGAGGAACTGCCCACCGTCTTTGCCGACAAGCGCGTGCTGATGCTCTCGCTGCTGCAGAACTGGATCGTGGGCCCGTTACTGATGTTCGGCCTGGCGGTGCTGTTCCTGCGCGACTACCCCGAGTACATGACCGGCCTGATCCTGATCGGCCTGGCGCGCTGCATCGCCATGGTGCTGGTGTGGAACCAGCTCGCCCGCGGCGACGGCCAGTACGTGGCCGGCCTGGTGGCATTCAACTCGATCTTCCAGATCGCGCTGTTCAGCGTCTACGCGTGGTTCTTCCTTTCCTGGTTGCCGCCGGTGTTCGGGCTACAGGGCAGCGTCATCGATGTCAGCGTCTGGACCATCGCCGAGGCGGTTCTGATCTACCTGGGCATCCCATTCTTGGCCGGCTTCCTCACCAGTCGATGGCTGAAGACGCGCAAGGGCGTGCAGTGGTATGAAGAGAAGTTCCTGCCTGCTATCAGCCCGATAACGCTCGCCGCACTGCTGTTCACCATCGTGGCGATGTTCAGCCTGAAAGGCGGTGACGTGCTGCGCATTCCGATGGACGCGGTACGCATCGCGATCCCGCTGACGCTGTACTTCATCATCCAGTTCGTCATCAGCTTCTTCATGGGCAAGCTGATCGCCAAGGACTATCCACGCACTACTGCGATCGCGTTCACCGCGGCCGGCAACAACTTCGAACTGGCCATTGCGGTAGCCATCGCGGCCTTCGGCCTGGCCTCGCCGGTCGCGTTCGCCGCCGTCATCGGCCCGCTGGTGGAAGTGCCAGTACTGATCCTGCTGGTCCATGTCGCCCTGCGGCTGGGCAAGCGCTACTTTCCTGCCGATGCACGGAGCCGCTGAGCCATGAGCACCACCCGACACATTCCATTGCTGATCCTCGGTTCCGGCCCGGCCGGTTGGACCGCTGCCGTCTACGCAGCCCGCGCCAACCTGAAGCCGGTCGTCATCACCGGCCTGCAGCAGGGTGGCCAGCTGATGACCACCACCGAAGTGGACAACTGGCCGGGCGACGCCCATGGCTTGATGGGCCCGGACCTGATGGCGCGCATGCAGGCGCACGCCGAGCGCTTCGAGACGGAAGTCATCTTCGACCACATCCATGCCGCCGACCTGCAGCAGCGTCCGTTCAAGCTGATCGGCGACAGCGCCGAATACACCTGCGACGCGCTGATCATCGCCACCGGCGCCACCGCCAAATACCTGGGCATTCCCACCGAAGACGAATTCAAGGGCCGCGGCGTCTCCGCCTGCGCCACCTGCGACGGCTTCTTCTACCGTGACCAGGACGTGGTCGTGGTCGGCGGCGGCAACACTGCCGTGGAAGAAGCGCTGTACCTGTCCAACATCGCCCGCAAGGTCTACCTGGTCCACCGCCGCGACACCCTCAAGGCGGAAAAGATCATGCAGGACAAGCTGTTCGCCAAGGTGGAAGCCGGCAAGATCGAAACCGTCTGGCACCACCAGGTGGAGGAAGTGCTGGGCAACGAGGCCGGCGTGACCGGCGTGCGCGTGAAGTCGACCCTGGACGGCAGCACCCGCGACATCGATGCCCACGGCTTCTTCGTGGCCATCGGCCACCACCCGAACACCCAGCTGTTCGACGGCCAGCTGGCGATGAACAACGGCTACCTGGAAATCCGTTCGGGCCTGGGCGGCAACGCCACCCAGACCTCGGTGGAAGGCGTGTTCGCCGCCGGCGACGTGGCCGACCAGCACTATCGCCAGGCGATCACCTCGGCCGGCTTCGGCTGCATGGCCGCACTGGACACGGAGCGCTATCTGGATGCACTCAAGATCTCCGATCAACAGCAGCACAAGAACGCCGCCTGAGTGCAGCGGTGGGAGGAAGTCCAGATGGACAACGTCGATGTGGTGGTGATCGGAGGTGGCCAGGCGGGTCTTTCGGCCGGCTACTTCCTGCGTCGCAGCGGGCTGTCCTATGTGATTCTTGATGCTGAAACGTCACCTGGTGGGGCGTGGCAGCATGCGTGGAAATCCTTGCATCTGTTCTCGCCAGCGGGCTGGAGCTCGATTCTGGACCGGCCAGAGTTCCGTAGACACTCAGTTGCCGCGTTGCGCGTAGCGCCGTTCGAACTCTACCGGTGACACCCCGCCAGCGGAACCATGCCGGCGGATCGGGTTGTAGAACATCTCGATGTAG
>NZ_PDWL01000041.1 GCF_010093185.1 Pseudoxanthomonas jiangsuensis
CTTGTTTTTTTGTTGTCCAAGGATAGACGGGCATACGATATAGGAGTCCGCGTGTGGGGCTGGGAGATGTGTAAAGGAGACGGGGGACACGGGCGGGCCAGGCGGGAAGCGGGCGGCGATTATACCGGGCCCTTTGTAGGAGCCGGTCTTGCCGGCGACCGCCATGGCGGATGCGTCTGCGTGAAACCGGACGCCAGTGATCCGTCCGCCTCCACGGTCGCCGGCGCTCTTCCACGGACGAATGTCCGGTCTCCCGGCTCCTACACCGGCAGGCGCTGCAGCGGGATGGCGGCGAGCAGGCGTTGCCAGGGGAAGCGCGGGCCGGGGTCGAGCTTGCGCTGGACCTGTTTCGACGGGTCGTCGCTGGCCGCGACCGTCTCCCGGTCCAGGTCCTCGTGCCCGGCGACGAAGCGCAGCGCGGGCAACGCCGCGGCCAGTTGCCGCAGCAGCGCGGCCAGGGCCTCGACCTGCACGTCCGGATACGCCTCGTCCATCGCCTGCCGGCGCGAGTCCAGCCAGTTCGGCCAGCGGCCGCGGTTGACCAGTTCGATCCCGATCGCGCGCGGGTTGTGGCCGCGCACGTGGTGGGCGACGCGCGCCTCCGGCACGTAGCGCAGCACCGTGCCGTCGCGGTCGATGTAGTAGTGGCCGCTGTTGCCGGTGCCGCTGGGGTACAGCACGCGCTCGCCGTACTCGCGCGCGGTGGCCAGGTCGGGCAGCTCGGTGCAGTGGATCACGGCCAGGTCGATGGCGTCCGTGGCGCGCAGCTCCAGGCGCCCGGCATAGGGCAGCGGCTGCTCGATCACGGGCACGACGGCAAGGGGCGGCATGGGCCGGAATGCTAGCATCGCGCCATGAATTCCCGTGCTTCCGTGCCCGCGCCCGACAGTCCCCTGGGCCGGCTGATGGCGACCCTGCCACGCGCCGGCCGGGTCGAATGGATCGGCCTGCGTCCGGCCCGCGAGGCGGCGATGGTCGAGGTCGCGCAGGTGCAGGCCGCCACTGGCGGCGGCCTGGCCGGCGACCGCTACAAGGGCGGCAACGGCAAGCGCGGCATCACCCTGATCCAGGCCGAGCACCTGCCGGCGATCGCCGTGCTGGCCGGCCGTGCGCAGGTCGCGCCGGCGATCCTGCGCCGCAACCTGGTGGTGTCCGGCATTCCGCTGGTCGCGCTGAAGGGCCGCCGCTTCCGGGTCGGCGAACTGGTGCTGGAAGGCACCGCTTCCTGCGACCCGTGCTCGCGCATGGAGGCCGCGCTCGGTCCCGGCGGCTTCAACGCGATGCGCGGCCATGGCGGGCTGTGCGCGCGGATCGTCGAGGGCGGCACGCTGCGGCTCGGCGATGCGGTGGAAGCGCTGTGAGCCGCGGCCACTGCATCCTTTCGCACGGCTTCGAGAGCGGCCCGGACGCGACCAAGGTCACCGCCCTGGCGCAGGCGGCCGAAGCGCTGGGCTGGAGCACCCAGCGCCCGGACTACACCGACCTGGACGCGCGCGCCGGGGTCAGCCGGGTCGGCGACGTGCCGGCGCGGCTGCAGCGCCTGCTCGACCTGGCCGGCGACGCCGTCGCGCGCGGCGGCCCGGTGGTGCTGGCCGGGTCCAGCCTGGGCGCCTACATCTCGGCGGTCGCCTCGCTGCAGGTGCCCACCCGCGCGCTGTTCCTGATGGTGCCGCCTTTGCGGATGGGGCCGATGCCGGCGCTGGACGCCGCGCCGGTGCCGACCAGCGTGGTCCACGCCTGGCACGACGAACTGATCCCGGCGGCCGAGGTGATCGAATGGGCGCGTGCGCGTTCGGCCCGGCTGCTGCTGCTCGACGACGGCCACCGCCTGTCCGCGCACGTGGACGCCACCGCGCGCGCCTTCGCCGAACTGCTCGGTTCGCTGCCGGACTGAAGCGCGCGGTGCGCCTCCAGCCTGCGGCGCCGGTCCGGGCTGGCGCGGCCCGCGCCGATGTCCGACCATCCCACTTTCGCTCGACCCGGGGCCGCCGGCCGGGTTCGCAACCGTCTCGAGGCCGCCTGCCCATGTCCATGAAGTTCTTCGTCTCCTGCGCCAAGGGCCTGGAATACCTGCTCGCCGACGAGCTGGTGGCGCTGGGCGCGGCGAAGGCCACCGCCACCATTGCCGGCGTCAATGCCGAGGGCACGCTGGCCGATGCGCAGCGCGCGGTGCTGTGGTCGCGCCTGGCCAGCCGGGTGCTGTGGCCGCTGGCCGGCTTCGACTGCCCGGACGAGCAGGCGCTGTACGCCGGCGCCGCCGCGTTGCCCTGGCACGAGCACCTGCGCGAGGGCGACACCCTGGCGGTGGACGCGCACGTGTCCGGCGAGGCGATCACCCATGCGCGCTTCGCCGCGCTGCGGGTCAAGGACGCGGTGGTCGACGCGTTCCGCGCGCAGGGGCTGGAGCGGCCATCGGTGGACGTGGAGGCGCCCGGGCTGCGCCTGAACCTGTCGCTGCGCAAGGGCCGGGCGACCCTGTCGGTGGACCTGGGCGGCGGCTCCCTGCACCGGCGCGGCTGGCGCGCCGAGCAGCGCGAGGCGCCGCTGAAGGAGAACCTGGCCGCGGCGGTGCTGCTGCGCGGCGGCTGGCCACTGATGTACGCAGCGGAGGGCGGCGCGTTGCTGGATCCGATGTGCGGCAGCGGCACCCTGCTGATCGAGGGCGCGCTGATGGCCGCCGACGTGGCGCCGGGACTGGGGCGGATGCAGGCCGTGGCGGTGGATGGAACCGATGCGCCTGCGCCATTGCCGACCCGCTGGACCGGCTTCGACGCCGCCGGCTGGAACGCTTCGGTCGCCGAGGCGCGCGCCCGCGCCGCGGCGGGCCTGGCCGCGCTGCGCCCGGTCTTCCACGGACGCGACCTCGACCGCGCCGCGATCACCGCTGCGCGCCAGAACGCGCAGGCCGCCGGCGTGGCCGCGGCGATCGAGTTCGCCGTTGCCGACATCGACGCCTTGTCCGCGCCGGGGGCGGCGCGTGGCCTGGTGGTCTGCAACCCGCCCTACGACCGCCGCCTGGTCGCCGACGGCGCGCTCTACCGGCGCCTGGGCCAGGCCCTGCAGAAGGCGGTGCCGGACTGGCGCGCCAGCCTGCTGTGCGGCGACGCCGAGCTGGCCCACGCCACCGGCCTGCGCGCGGCGAAGAAGTACCAGCTGTTCAACGGCGCGCTGGAGTGCGCGCTGATCGTCTGCGACCCGGTCCGCCCGCCGCAAAGGGAGGAGGCCGCCCCGCGCGAGCTGTCCGAGGGCGCACAGATGGTCGCCAACCGCATCCAGCGCAACCTGCGCCGGCTGAAGAACTGGCGCCAGGGCGAAGGCGTCACCTGCTTCCGCACCTACGACGCCGACATCCCCGAGTACGCCGCGGCGATCGACCTCTACGCCGAGGACGGCGGCGAGCAGCGCAGCTTCCTGCACGTGCAGGAATACGCGCCGCCGGCCGAGATCCCCGACGCCGACGTGCGCCGCCGCCGCCAGGAGCTGCTGGCCGCCGCGCGCGCCAGCTTCGGCGTGCCGCCGGAGCGGCTGGCGCTGAAGACCCGCGAGCGCGGCAAGGGCGGCAGCAAGTACGGCAGGTTGCAGCAGCAGGGCGAGCGCTTCGCCGTGCGCGAGCACGGCGCGCGGCTGTGGGTGAACCTGTTCGACTACCTGGACACCGGCCTGTTCCTCGACCATCGCCCGTTGCGGCGGCGGATGGCCAAGGAGGCCAAGGGCCGGCGCTTCCTCAACCTGTTCTGCTATACCGGCGTGGCCAGCGTGCAGGCGGCGGTGGCTGGCGCGGCGCAGACCACCAGCGTCGACCTGTCGGCCACCTACCTGCAGTGGTGCGCCGACAACCTCGCGCTCAACGGCCTGGGCGGGGCCGCGCACCGGCTGGTGCAGGCCGACGCGCTGGCCTGGCTGGAGGCCGAGCGTGCGAAGTACGACGTGATCTTCTGCGACCCGCCGACCTTCTCCAACTCGGCGCGGGCCGACGACTTCGACGTCCAGCGCGAGCACGTGCGCCTGCTGCGCGCGGCGGTGGCGCGGCTGGCGCAGGGCGGGGCTTTGTACTTCTCCAACAACTTCCGCCGCTTCCGCCTGGACGAGGACGCGGTGGCGCAGTTCGCCCACTGCGAGGAGATCAGCGCCTCGACCATCCCCGCGGACTTCGAGCGCAACGCGCGCATCCACCGCGCGTGGCGCCTGACCGGCGGGTGATCGCCGGCCTCAGTTGCCGATCAGCAGTACGAACGGCCCCTGCTGCGAGTTCATCAGCAGGGCCAGGCTGCGGCCGCGGTCGGCGGCCAGCTGCGCGGCCGGGACCGTGGTGTCGGGCGGGAAGGCCTGGTACTGCACGTCGTCGGGCAGCACGTTGCGGACCACGTAGCCCATCAGCACGTTGACGATCTCGCCCAGGCCGTCGATCGCAAGGACGTCGTCGCAGCGCTCCGGGCCGATCTTGAGGAAGGCGCGCGTCAGCCGGTGCATGGTGTCGTGGTCGGTGGCCATGCCGATGAACAGCGGCTGCTCGCCCTCGATCCGCACGTAGGCCACGTGCGGGTAGGCGGACAGCTCGTCGGTGGCCAGCAGGCCGGCGGCCTGGCACTGGCTGTCGAGCATGCGCGGGAACAGCCGCCCGCACAGGCCGATGGCGCCGTTGGCCAGCTCGGCCAGGGCATGGTCGGCCACGCCCACCGCCAGCGCGTGGTGGGCCGCGTCCTGGTCGGCGCGGTGCGCGGCCAGCTCCGCGTCCAGGGTCGCCGCGTCGACCACGCCCTGGTCGAGCAGGATCTGCCCGAACAGCCGGCGCCCGGCCTTCTGCGCGGCCAGCAGGGTTTCCACCTGGGCCTGATCCAGCAGGCCCAGGTCCAGCGCGATGTCGCCGAAGCGGCGGTCCTCCACGCGCTGGCGGTCGTTGATCCGGCGCGCCTGCGCCTCGGTGAGCAGGCCCTGGCGCACGGCCAGTTCGCCGAGCAGCGGGTTGGAGGCGCGCTGCGCCTCGATCGCGGCCAGCAGCTGCGGCGGGGTGATCACGCCGCGCTCGAGCAGGAACTGGCCCAGGAACTTGACTGCCATCTTGATTTACTCCGGCGGGATTAGGCGAGCACTTCGCGCAGCACGCGCTGCATGGCATCCGGGTCGATCGGCTTCTGCAGGTAGGAGCGCGCGCCCAGCTTCAGGCATTCCTCGATGTCGCTCTGGGCGCCGAGCGAGCTGAGGATCACCACCCGGGCCTGCGGATCGACCGCGAGGATCTTGGCCAGCGCCTGGCGACCATCGCACTCGGGCATCACCAGATCCAGCAGCACCAGGTCGGGCTTGAGCGCCAGGTACTGGCCGACGGCCTCGTTGCCGTTGCCGGCCTCGCCGACCACCTGGAAACCGGCCTCCTCGAGCTGGCCGGCGGCCAGCATGCGCAGGGCGCGTGAATCGTCGCAAAGCAGCACGCTCGGTCGTGCGGTCATCTGGTTTTCCCCTGTTCGATATGGCGGGTCGCAGGAAGACCCTATGCGGCTTAGCGGCGGTTGCGTCGCCGGCTTTAGCGCGATCGATGCTGCAGTGCGATAGCGGCGGCATCGCGGGGCATGCGGGCATCAGGTGCGTTGCATCGTGGTCCAATGCCCGCTCGCACAAGGCGAACTGGGTCACGGTTTCGGGGCCCGGCGCGCCTACGCGCTGTCCAGGAACACGATCAGCGCGTGCAGGGCCAGGCCGATCAGGCCCCCGACCAGGGTGCCGTTGAAGCGGATGTACTGCAGGTCGCGGCCCACGCTCAGTTCCAGCTGGCGCACCAGGTGGCGCTCGTCCCAGCCCTTCACGGTCTGGGCGATGTAGTCGGTGACGCCGCCGCGCAGGCGCAGGGCCAGCTTCTCCGCACCGCCGAGCACGTGCTGGTTGATCGCCTCGCGCAGGGCCGGGTCGCGTCCCAGCGCCTGGCCCAGTCCGGCCAGCGAGCGCTGCAGGTGCCCGGCCAGGGTGCCGTCGGCATTCTCCAGGTCGGCGCGCAGGGCCGCGTGGATCTGGTCCCACAGCCCGCGCACGTAGTCCTGCACGCTGGGGTGGTCGATCAGGTTCTGCTTGATCCGCTCGACCTGCGCGGCCAGGGCCGGGTCGCCGCGCAGGCGCTCGACGTAGTCGCGCAGCCAGCGCTCGTAGTCGCGGCGGATCGGATGCCTGGGCTGCGACAGGATCTCGTTGAGCTCGTCGAGCATGGCATGGGCGATGCGCTCGGCCAGGTTGTCGGCGATGCCCTCCACCGGCTTGATCCAGTTGACCGTGCCGACCAGCTTGGGCCATTCGCGGCGCGCATGCTTGACCATCAGCGCCGAGGCGCGGCGCTTGACCGCCTCGCCGTCCAGGTAGCGCGCCAGCCGGGTCAGGGCCTCGTCCAGCAGGGCCTGGTGACGGCCGTCGGCGGTCAGCAGGCCCATCACTTCGCCGGCGGTGGCGGCCGCGTCCCAGCTGCGCAGGCGGGCGATCACGAAGCGCTGGATGCTCTCGCGCACCGCGCGCTCGTCGAGCAGGTCCAGCGCCTGCAGCATCCAGCCGCGGGCCATCTGCGCCAGCTTCTGCGACTGCTCGGGACGCGACAGCCATTCGCCCAGCTTCGTCGCCGGGTCGAACACCTCCAGCCGCGCCAGCAGGGTCTGCGGTTCCAGGAAGTGGTCGCGCACGAACGCGGCCAGGCTGTCGGCGATCCGCGCCTTGTTGCGCGGGATGATCGCGGTGTGCGGGATCGGCAGGCCGAGCGGGCGGCGGAACAGCGCCACCACCGCGAACCAGTCGGCCAGCGCGCCGACCGTGGCCGCCTCGCAGAACGCGGCGACCCAGGCCCAGGCGCCGCGGTTGCCCATCGCGTGGCTGAGGACGAAGCCGGCCACCATCGCCAGCAGCATCGCCAGGGCGATGGCCTTCATGCGGCGCAGCTGGGCCGGGCGTGGATCGTCGGTCATGCGGGTCTGGCGGCGGGGCTGGCCGCAGTCTAGCCGCTACCGTGTGCAGGCCGTATCGCGTGCAGCGTCCTCAGCCCATCGTCGGCATCACGAACTCGGCGACCGCCGCGCCTTCGGGCCAGCGGGCTGTCACCGTCTTCAGCCGGGTGAAGAAGCGCACCCCATCCGGGCCGTGCATGTGCAAAGGGCCGAAGATCGAGCGCTTCCAGCCGCCGAAGCAGTGGAAGGCCATCGGCACCGGGATCGGCACGTTGATCCCGACCATGCCCGCCTGCACCCGCCGCGCGTACTCGCGCGCCGCGCCGCCACTGCGGGTGAACACCGCGGTGCCGTTGCCGTATCCGTGGCCGTCCACCAGTGCCAGCGCCGCCTCGAAGTCCGCCACCCGCAGCACGCACAGCACCGGGCCGAAGATCTCCTCGCGGTAGATCCGCATGTCCGGCGTGACCCGGTCGAACAGGCTGCCGCCGAGGAAGAAGCCCGGGCCCTGCGCGCAGGCATGCGCGCGGCCGTCGACCACCAGCTGCGCGCCTTCGGCCACGCCCAGGTCGATATAGCCGCGGACCCGTTCGCGGTGCGCGGCATCCACCAGCGGGCCCATGTCCGGGTCGTCCAGGCCCTGGCCGATCCGCAGCGCCTCGACCCTGGCCTTCAGCGCGGCGACCAGCGCGTCGGCGGTGGCATCGCCCACGCACACCGCCACCGAGATCGCCATGCAGCGCTCGCCGGCCGAGCCATAGCCGGCGCCGAGCAGCGCATCGGCGGCCGCCTCGATGTCGGCATCGGCCAGCACCACCGCGTGGTTCTTGGCCCCGCCCAGGGCCTGCACGCGCTTGCCGGCCTCGCTGCCGGCGCGGTACAGCGCCTGCGCCACCGGCGTGGAGCCGACGAAGCTCAGCGCCTGCACCCGCGGATCGGCGACCAGCGCCTCCACCGCCTCGCGGCCGCCGTGGACCACGTTGAACACGCCGTCGGGCAGGCCGGCCTCGCGCATCAGCGCGGCCAGGTGCAGGGCGGCCGAAGGCACCTTCTCCGAGGGCTTGAGCACGAAGGCGTTGCCGCAGGCCAGCGCCACCGGCGCCATCCACAAAGGGACCATCACCGGGAAGTTGAAGGGCGTGATCCCGGCGACCACGCCCAGCGGCGCGCGTTCGCTCCAGCTGTCCACCCCGCGCCCGACCTCGGCCGAGAACTCGCCCTTGAGCAGGTGCGGGATGCCGGCGGCGAACTCGACCACCTCCATCCCGCGGGTGACCTCGCCGCGGGCGTCGGAGATCGTCTTGCCGTGCTCGGCGGTGATCGTGCGCGCGAGCGCGTCGGCGTCGCGCTCGATCAGGGCGCGCAGGCGGAACATCACCCGCGCCCGCTGCAAAGGCGGCGTCGCGGCCCAGGCGGGGAAGGCGGCATGGGCGGCGTCCACCGCCATGCGCACGTCGTCGGCGTCGGCCAGCGGCACGTGCGCGGCGACTTGGCCAGTGGCCGGGTCGAATACCTCGCCGTGGTGGCCGCCGCCGCCGGGCCGTTCGCGGCCGGCGATGTGGTGGTGCAGCTGTCGGGTCATGGAGGGATTTCCGGGGTGTCAATGTCGCCTGGCCTGGCGACGGTCCTTGTAGGAGCCGGTCTTGCCGGCGACCGCCGTGGCGGATACGTCTGCGTGCAACCGGTCGCCAATGATCCGTCCGCCTCCACGGTCGCCGGCAAGACCGGCTCCTACACGGGGGCAGCCAGTGCCTCGGCCGCGGGGGTATACGCCAGCCCCAGCGCATCGGCCACCGCGCGGTAGGTCAGCTTGCCGGCGTGCACGTTCAGGCCGTTGCGCAGGTGCACGTCGTCGGCCAGCGCCTGGGCCACGCCCTTGTCGGCCAGCGCCAGCGCGTGCGGCAGGGTGGCGTTGGTCAGGGCGAAGGTGGAGGTGCGGGCCACGCCGCCGGGCATGTTGGCCACGCAGTAGTGGATGATGCCGTCGACCTCGTAGGTCGGCTCCTGGTGGGTGGTGGGGTGGCTGGTCTCGAAGCAGCCGCCCTGGTCGATGGCCACGTCCACCAGCACCGAGCCGGGCCGCATCAGCTTCAGCTGCGCGCGCGAGACCAGCTTGGGCGCGGCCGCGCCGGGGATCAGCACCGCGCCGACCACCAGGTCGGTGTAGGGCAGGCGGTCCTCGATCGCGTCGCGGGTGGAGTAGATGGTGGTCAGGCGGTCGCCGTACAGCTCGTCGACGTACTTCAGCCGGTCCAGCGAGCGGTCCAGGATCGTCACGTGCGCGCCCAGGCCCATGGCCATGCGCGCGGCGTTGAGGCCGACGGTGCCGGCGCCGATGACCATCACCTCGGCCGGCTTCACCCCCGGCACCCCGCCTAGCAGGATGCCCGAGCCGCCCTGGGCCTTCTCCAGCGCGTGCGCGCCGGCCTGGATCGACATCCGTCCGGCGACCTCGCTCATCGGCGCCAGCAAAGGCAGGCCGCCGCGGTCGTCGGTGACGGTCTCGTAGGCGATGGCGGTGCAACCGGAGGCGAGCAGGGCGCGGGTCTGCTCCGGGTCCGGGGCCAGGTGCAGGTAGGCGTACAGCAGCTGGCCGGGGCGCAGCAGCGCCGTTTCCGACGGCTGCGGCTCCTTGACCTTGATGATCATTTCGGCGCGGCCGTAGACCTCGGCCGCGCTTTCGACGATCTGCGCGCCGGCCGCATCGTAGGCCTCGTCGGCCAGGCCGATGCCGGCGCCCGCGCCGCGCTCGACCAGCACCTGGTGGCCGCGCGAGGACAGCTCGCGCGCGCCGGCCGGGGTCAGGCCGACGCGGTATTCGTGGTTCTTGATCTCCCTCGGGACGCCGACCAGCATGGTTGTCTCCTTTCAGACCTCGTCGAGCACGTCCCCGAGGATGGCGAGGATCGCGTCGATGTGCCGTCGTTCCACGATCAGCGGCGGCGACAAAGCCACGGTGTCGCCGGTCACCCGCACCAGCAGGCCCTTGCGGAACGCCAGCTCCAGGATCCGGTAGCCGCGCGCGCCCGGGGCGCCGTCCAGCGGCGCCAGCTCGATCGCGCCGATCAGGCCGAAGTTGCGGATGTCGATCACGTTCGGCTTGCCGCGCAGGGCGTGCAGGCCGTCCTCCCAGTACTGCTCCAGCTCGCGGGCACGGGTGAGCAGGCCTTCCTCTTCGTAGGTGTCCAGCGCGGCCAGCGCCGCGGCGCAGGCCAGCGGATGGCCGGTGTAGGTGTAGCCGTGGAACAGGTCGATCGCCGCGTCCGGGCCCTGCATGAAGGCCTGGTGGATCTTCTCCGCGGCGAACACCGCGCCCATCGGCACGCAGCCGGAGGTCAGGCCCTTGGCCGTGGTCATCATGTCCGGGACCACGCCGAAGCGCTGCGCCGCGAACGGCTCGCCGACCCGGCCGAAGCCGGTGATGACCTCGTCGAAGATCAGCAGGATGCCGTGCCGGTCGCAGATCTGGCGGATGCGCTCCAGGTAGCCCGGCGGCGGCAGGATCACCCCGGCCGAGCCGGAGATCGGCTCGATGATCACCGCGGCGATCGTGCTGGCGTCGTGCAGCTGCACCAGCCGTTCCAGATCCTCCGCCAGTTCGATCCCGTGCGCCGGCAGCCCGCGCGAGAACGCGTTGCGGCCGATGTCCAGGGTGTGGCGCAGGTGATCCACGCCCGGCAGGCCGGGGCCGAACCACTTGCGGTTGTTCGGCAACCCGCCCACCGAGATACCGCCGAAGCCGACCCCGTGGTAGGCCTTCTCGCGGCCGATCAGGCGGGTGCGCTGGCCCTCGCCGCGGGCGCGGTGGTAGGCCAGGGCGATCTTCAGCGCGGTGTCCACCGACTCGGAGCCGGAGTTGGTGAAGAACACGTGGTCCAGCGGCCGCGGCGCCAGCGCCTTCAGCCGCTCGGCCAGGACGAAGGGCAGCGGCGAGCCCATCTGGAAGTTCGGGGCGAAGTCGAGGGTGGCCGCCTGCCGCGCGATCGCCTCCACGATCCGCGGCCGGGCGTGGCCGGCGTTGCAGCACCACAGGCCGGCGCAGCCGTCGAGGATCTCGCGGCCGTCCACGTCGCGGTAATGCATGCCCTGCGCCGAGGCCAGCAGGCGCGGGGCCTGCCGGAACTGGCGGTTGGCGGTGAACGGCATCCAGAACGCGTCCATCGCCGCCGGCACCGCCCCGTTCTGGGCGGCGTAGTGTTCGGCCAGGGCGGCGCGGGTGGCGTCGTCGTCGCGGCTCATCGGGAACTCCTGCGGAGGGCTCGGGGCCGCGAGCCCGGTCGGGGCGGCCGCGGGCCGCCGTTCGATAAATTCAACGCCTGGGCCGAGTCTACGCCAAAAATTGACCCCGGCGGGGTGGCATGTAAAGTATCCCGCAACACGCCGGGCGCCACCGGCCGGAGCCTGAGGGATGGACATCGGCGCACGCCTGCAGCGGGTCCGCACCGCCCGCAACCTCAGCCAGCGCGAGCTGGCCCGGCGCGTGGGCGTCACCAACAGCACCATCTCGCTGATCGAGCAGAACAAGGTCAGCCCCTCGGTCAGCTCGCTGAAGAAGGTGCTGGACGGCATCCCGATCTCGCTGGCCGACTTCTTCACCCTGGACCTGGACCCCGGCCCGCCCGAGCAGCCGTTCTACGCCGCCGACGAACTGCCCGACGTGGGCAACAACGACATCCACTACTACCTGGTCGGCCAGCACCGTCCGCAAAGGCAGATGTGCATCCTGCGCGAGGTGATGCCGCCGGGCAGCGACACCGGCGAGGCGATGATCGAGCACGAGGGCGAAGAGGGAGGCGTGGTCATCAGCGGCCGGGTCGAGGTCACCGTCGGCCACCAGGTGCGCGTGCTAGGCCCCGGCGAGGCGTACTACTTCGAGAGCCGCGTCCCGCACCGCTTCCGCAACGTCGGCGAGGACGAGGCGGTGATCGTCAGTGCGAACACGCCGGCGACGTTCTGATCCCCATCAGGAGTTATCCATGACCGCTCCCCGCACCCGCGCCGACTGGCAGGCCATGGCCGATGGCCTGGTCCTGCGCACCCAGGCCTTCATCGACGGCAAGTACGTCGACGCCGCCGACGGCCGCAGCTTCGACTGCACCAGCCCCATCGACGGCCGCGTGCTGGGCCAGGTGGCGCGCGGCGGCCAGGCGGACATCGACCGCGCCGTGCGCGCGGCACGGCGCAGCTTCGAGGCCGGCGCCTGGTCGCGGGCCAAACCGGTCAAGCGCAAGAAAACTTTGCAGAAGCTGGTCGCGCTGATCGAGCAACACGCCGATGAACTGGCCCTGCTGGAAAGCCTGGACATGGGCAAGCCGATCGACGACGCCCGCCAGGTCGACATCGCCGCCACGATCCGCTGCTTCGCCTGGACCGCCGAGGCGCTGGACAAGGTCTACGGCGAGGTCGCGCCTACCGGCGAGGACGAGCTCGGCCTGGTCACCCGCGAACCGCTGGGCGTGGTCGGCGCCATCGTGCCTTGGAACTTCCCCCTGCTGATGGCCGCCTGGAAGCTGGCGCCGGCGCTGGCCACCGGCAACTCGGTGGTGATCAAGCCCTCGGAGAAATCGCCGCTGAGCGTACTGCGCCTGGCCGAACTGGTGGCCGAGGCCGGCATCCCCGACGGCGTGTTCAACGTCGTCCCCGGCTTCGGCCAGGAGGCCGGCGAAGCGCTGGCCCTGCACATGGACGTGGACGGCCTGGTCTTCACCGGTTCGACCGCGGTCGGCAAGCGCCTTTTGCAGTGCGCCGGCCTGTCCAACATGAAGCGCGCCTACATGGAATGCGGCGGCAAGAGCCCGAACGTGGTCTTCGCCGACGCCCCCGACCTGGCCAAGGCGGCCGAGGCCGCGGCGATGGGCATCTTCTACAACCAGGGCGAGGTCTGCACCGCCGCCTCGCGGCTGCTGGTGGAGCGCAGCATCCAGGAAGAGTTCGTCGCCCGCGTGGTCGAGGCCGGCCGGAAGATGCAGCCGCGCCACCCGCTGGAGCCCGGCGCGCCGATGGGCGCGCTGGTGGACGAAGGCCAGACCCGGCGCGTGCTCGACTACATCGCCAAAGGCCAGGCCGAAGGCGCCCGCCTGGCGCTGGGCGGCCAGCGCGTCGCCCCGGTGGAGGGCGGCTGCTACGTCGAGCCGACCGTATTCGACGACGTCCGCCCCGGGCACGCCATCTCCCGCGAGGAGATCTTCGGCCCGGTGCTGGCGGTGATCCCCTTCGACGACGAAGCCCAGGCCCTGCGCATCGCCAACGACACCGAATACGGCCTGGCCGCCGGCGTGTGGACCGCCAACCTCGCCCGCGCCCACCGCGTGGCCCGCGGCCTGCGCGCCGGCAGCGTCTGGGTCAACTACTGGGACGGCGGCGACATGACCGCCCCGTTCGGCGGCTACAAGCAGTCGGGCAACGGGCGCGACAAGTCGCTGCATGCGTTCGACAAGTACACCGAGATCAAGGCGACGTGGATCAATCTGGGGGAGTGAGGGGCGAGCCGCCGCACTTTTCGCCCAGGGGGATGTTGGCTGGGATCGGGATATCCCGGCGAGAGTGGTGATAAGACCGGCTTCACGGCCTAGGAGCCTGTTTTGCCAATGCACGGCATTAGTCGTGCAGGCTCTCGGTTTTTGCCACTGGTTGGCGGGAATATCCGGTGTGCATGCCGGCATAAGAGATATCAAGGTCCGGTCGCCGTCCTATCCACTATCCCGACAGCGGCCGCATCGGGCGTTCTGTCGACATAACCGGTTGATGATGAAAGGAGTTTGCTCGATTGACGGACATCAAGCTGCGCAGCACACTCGGTGCTACACCCAGATTCGGACTGGTAGTTAGCCAGCCATGAACAAGCCGCGTGCCGCCAGCATCCTGGTTATTTCATTTGTAGCAGCGGCCTTGTTGGCTGTTATCGGCCACTCCTTTTTGTCGGAAGGTGAGGCCAAGTTCGGCGCGCAGAGCTATGAGAAGCTGGAAAACCTTGCAAAGGATCGCTTTGTCAATGGTCGCGGTCTTTCTCCTTGCGATGGGGATGCGTGGGAGACTCTAAGAGCAGCCCGTGGCCGACTCATTTCTATTGGCGATTCGAACGTAGAAATGGTTGCGGTAGTTGCGCCCACATTCTCTGATGTCAAAGTTGTGGCCTTCGGCCAGAACTACATCCGAGCCTACCGCTTCCCTTGGGAGAGCGAAGCCCCTTCTCATTTGGCGGGGTGGTTCTCACCAGAGCCCAAGAAGCTTTCAGACATTTCACTTTCGACAGCCGAGCAACTCGCAATTACAACTCCAGTGGCTCGGCACATTCGCTACGCAATGACGGCCAGGGAGTATGGGTTCGACGGAGTGGGCTACTACTTTGGCATCGGTGAGAATAGCTGTGCATTTGCATGGATGCCTCGCGGTCCTGGGCCGGGCGGCTTGATCGCAAGTATCATCGAAGAGGTGTCGGGCGATGAGCCCTCAATGCATAGAATTCTTCTCCTTGCAAAGGCAATAGATGATGCGGATGGTGCGCGCTGACTGGCTAACAATTCATTCAAGCCGAACCCGCTTCGCGGGTCGGCTTAATTCCGGTGTTAGGCCTATGCTTGGAAAGATTGTCGTACGCACAGTTGGGGCCCTGCTCATGGTCTGGTCGGCCTATGCGCTATCCAGACTGGCGGCGCCCGAGGTCCGCGATGCTCTGCAGTCTCTACCAGCGGTCCTCGTTCGCTACGCTGGCCTCTTTGCGTCGGGACTCGGGTTCGTTCTCCTCCGCAAGTGGGGCCTGTTCCTGTACTTAGCGGTAATTGCGCTTCAGTGGCTTCTGTACTTCACCCTTTACAACGGTCAAGGCGCGGCGGGTCCTCTCTGGCTTGGATTGCTTGGTCCACTTCTTGTCATTGGCTTGGCCGTTCTCAACTGGAAGCATCTTCGGTGACGCGCCGGCCTAAAAATTCATTCAAGCCGACGCCGCTTCGCGGCGCGGCTTAATTCTGGCGTTAGATGCCCATGACAGATCCCGACAAGCTGGAACGAATGCGGAAGCACATGCTGACACTCGGCGTGTCGCCGTCCACTGCGGCCCCTCCGCTCTGGAAGCTGCTTTGGCGGCTCGGCATTGATCT
>NZ_PDWL01000042.1 GCF_010093185.1 Pseudoxanthomonas jiangsuensis
CTCGGCCTGCTTGAGCACGGCGATGATCTGGCTGTCGGTGAAGCGGGACTTCTTCATGGAACCTCCTCGGAAAAGGGTACGAGAAAATTCCACTTCTGGCGTCAGCTAACAGCCGGGGGGATTACCCGTTGATCTACCGCCGGACGCAAAACCTCGGGGCGGTCCAGCTATTGCTTGGGCATACGAAGCTAGAGAGCACCGTTCGCTACCTGGGCATCGAGGTCGATAACGCCCTTGAGATCGCCGAGCAGACGGATGTCTGAATCCATAAGGCTCGCTCCTCGACCTTAGATGGTCGAGGAGCGACCAGAAGCTGACGGTCATTCCCTGGGCTTCAGTACACATCCCAACCTTGTTGTCTCCAGTCGTCAGCACTAGCTCGGTACTTGCCCGTAAGAATCGCGATTGGCGGCTTGATATTTGGCCAAGCAAGTTCAGCGTGAAGGCCATGGGAGAGAGAATGTCCAACTTCGGGCAGGCCCAGTGACTGCCCAGCCAGACGGTCCCAAATGGATACGGCCTGTTGAGAGATGTTCTGCCGGATAAACGACCCCCGGTCGATCCGGTCCAGATGCTCCTTAATCGACTTCGCTTCGGTTCCAAGTTGTCCGTCTTTGTCTTCGGCTCGTTCGGCAGCCAAACACTTCATCATCATGGCTCCAAGATAAGGCGACTCCTTGCCTGTCTCAGTGAGAAACATCAAACGATTCTCAGCCCGGGTAGCTGCGACATAGAACAACCGCCGCTCCTCGGCAAGCACGTCCTCTGCTGCCACGCCAAACGGACCAAAGAGCTGATTGTCCGCATGGACTTTGGGGAACTGCCGCATCACCGACTCCAGCACGATGACCGTGTCGGCTTCCTTTCCTTTGGCCTTGTGGGCTGTCATGACCTCGATCGGCACAGCGCCGTCTGTTACTGACTTGCGCCGCCCACCAACCACGGCAAAATCGTTCGCGAGATCCTGCAAGTCTGGATGTCGGTGCAGAGCCAGCTCGAGGCATTCGCCGAAGCCAGCCAAGCTTTCGCCGTAAGCATGACCAGTGCGAGCAAGGATCAGCACCGAAGGCATCCAACGCAGTCCTTGTGCAGAGTCGGTAAACACTGAGGCCACGATGTAGTCGACACATGCCTTCAGTGCCCTGGCGAGCTCCCATTTGACGATTTTGCGGCCATCATTGAGATAACTTGTTGCAGTTTCTGCATAAGCCGACCCGTTATCAATCCAGACCTTGTCGCTCGCCACCAAATCGATGTCACCATCGAAATTATGATGGGCGAGCGCTGGCTCCCCATGCCCTTCCATGAGCTGATTGCCAGCGCCCACGACGGCCCTGCCGGAACGGCGATTCTTTGAGATGGTCGCCATCCCTGCTCCGGAAAAATGTTCGTCAAACCTTCTGAAGAAGGTTGGCTGTGCGCCGGCGAAACCATTGATGGCCTGCCAGTCGTCTCCCACCGCAACCACGCGAACCGAAGGGTTCGCGTCGATAATCGCGCCGATCACACGGTAGTACAGCTCGGAAAAATCCTGGAACTCGTCGATCAGGATCCAACGCAGGTCACGAATGGCGATGGAGTCTTTCCGGTTCAGTTGCAGACGCGCCGCAACGCCGTCTTTCTGAACGCACTCGGCCGCTGAGATCAAAAGATCGTCAAAATCTAAGGCCGACTGCGCGACCAACTGCCTCTCGTACGCGGCATAGGCGTGAATGGCCAGCTCATGGAAAGCACGATTTCGCGGCTCAGGATCCGGAGCATCCCGCACGAGTCGAGACATGTCCTCGACCTTCCAGCCCCGCTTCTTGGCCCGCGAAATGAACTGCAGGAAGAGTTCGGCCATTCTCGAAACGGTTCTCGGTGCCTCTGCGACCCGCCGGACCAACTCATCATGCGGAAGTTTGTGACAAGGGATGCCTGCGCCTTCCAGCAGAGACCTCAGCGATTTCTCGAATGCCTCGCGGCCACGAGAAAGCATGCCTGCATGGGTTTCCAGCAGTGCAACGCCGCGTTTCTCCCAGAACTCGCGCTTGGCCTTGATCTGGTCCAGATAATCTTGGGTCTTGGTCTCCCACCAGTCCGGCAATTGCGCAGAAGGGTCGTCCGGGTTGACCGCCCAGTGTTCGAGGATGAAATCTCGGCCACCATCAATGATGGAGAAGTCGGGTCGATAGGCGGCGCCTCTCAATCGGTTCTGCTTGTCCCAGGGCCAAACTTTCTCGTACTTATATGCGATACCGTGCTCGAATAGGAAGTCGGCGATGAACTTCTCGCCATTGGATTTGACCGTCTGGCCGCCAAGCGTGTAGTCCGCCATGGATCGCCGGAAGGCCACATACTCTTCCTTCGACAGGTTGGAGCCAAGGCGATCCAATTGCTCCAGCTCAAGGCGGAAGAACTCATAGAGTCGTTCGCGAAAGGCCGGATTCATGATGGACTCGATGAGCCGCTCGACGAACCCTCTCTGTTCCCGGCGGGATGGCGCCAAGTTGCCATCATCAAAGATCAGGTTGCGCCCGGCATGATCCGCAAGCTGCCATGCGAGGCTGTGGAAAGTCCTCGCGTTGCGAAACTCGTCAATCCCAGCCGCGCCGCGAACCCGCTCACCAATTTCGTTCGCCGCCTTCTTGTTGAAGGCAAGAATCAGCACTTTGTCAGGATCGAGAGCTTCGTCGTGAATGGTCAACGCCGCCAGTGCGGCTAAGGTCCTCGTCTTACCTGATCCGGCGCGTGCGCGGATCAATCGATGCTGCTCTGGGCGCGCGCAGGCCAGCAACTGTTCCGGGTCGAGCGGCATTCCAAGGCGCGCAAGACGCAGCTTCAGCTTTGGCAGCTTCAAGCGGGCGTAGTCATCGGCTGACAGGTATCCATCAGGTGCATCGTCGTAGCGCGCATCCAGGTCTGCCAGCGACGCAGCCGGGTACTTCTCCACGAAGCCCTTGATTCGAACGGCTTCCGCCCGTAACTCTTCGAAGGCGACTATCGGCCACCATGATCGACAATTCACATAAACCCGATCAGCGCCTTCGATATCGAGATTCTTCAGAAGTGAAACGACCTCACCGCGAAGTCTCTCCTGCCGCCTTCGGCGCCTGGCAGCCCAACGCTCTCGTATCCGATTTCCATGCGCAGAGCGGCAGCTTGCTCGCTCCTGCTCATACAGATCCTTAGCCCAGAAATCCACGCAACCCGCGTAGGCGACATCAGCCTGCCTGTAGCGCCCGCGTCGCAGCAGTTGCCTGACATTCTCTGTTAACTTATCCTGCGCATCTCTCCGTCGCGCTTCGGCTTCCTGCTCAATGCGACGAACCGCCCGCATCCTTACAGCCTGGTAGTCGATTGAACCCCACCATCCTATTGCGTGTTCGTCGAACTCCCTATCGGCTTCTTCAATGCTTCCCTTCTCGAGCAGGTCTTCAATGCGTGACCTGATCTCCCCTTGGGCGCGTCGTCGCTCAGCTTCCTCGGCTCTGCGACGTTCGATCGCCGCTACCGCATCCGACAGGCGCATTCCCCGATACAGGAGTTCATCCCCGGCGGTCTCTTCTCGGCGACCCTGCGCATTCCATCGGACACGGTAAAGATGCACGCCACTGAATGGTGCTACGCCAAGATCCTCAACGATTAAGCCATCCCCTCCTTTCACATGGGACACGATCTCCCCGACAAGTGAAACCGGCGCGGAGTTCATCGCGAAACCTCACAATGACCTAGTATGGAGGATACAACAGGGTAATCCACCGCCGAAGATTCAGTGTCTGCTTTGGGCCGAGGCTGTGTGAAAACTCCGCCTCTACTGGCATGATCTGAGCACTGGCCGATGGGTGCTCTGCATGAAGCGATTCGTGGATGGCGTTGATCGTTCCCAAGGGCTTTTGCTCCCTGATCGGCTGGAAGACTTCGTCCACGATGACAACCCGGTGCGGGTGGTTGATGCCTTCGTGGAAGCACTCGATCTGAGCAGACTGGGCTTCGAGGCCGCCAATCGCGTGGCTGGGGGGCGTCCTGCGTATCACCCCGCGGCACTGCTCAAGATCTATATCTACGGTTACCTCAACCGCATCCAGTCCAGCCGTCGTCTGGAGCGGGAGGCACAACGGAACCTGGAGCTGATCTGGTTGACTGGCCGGCTGGCGCCGGACTTCAAGACCATCGCCGACTTCCGCAAGGACAACGGCAGCGCGATCACCGCGGTGTGCAGCCGGTTCGTCAGCCTCTGCCGGAACATGAAGGTCTTCTCGCACGCGATCGTCGCGATCGATGGCAGCAAGCTCAAGGCGGTGAACAGCCGGGATCGCAACTTCACCGTTGGCAAGATCAAGGGGCGCCGGCAGCAACTGGAGGAGAGCGTTGCGCGCTATCTGGCCGAGATGGACCGCGCGGATCGTGATCCAAGCTTGTTGCCAGAGGGGCGCGTTCCGCACCTGAAAGACAAGCTGGCGAAGCTGCGCGCGCAGATGGAGACGCTCGACGCTATCGAGAAGCAGCTCGAGGCTGCGCCAGTTAACCAGATATCGCTGACGGATCCGGACGCGAGATCAATGACCTCAAGTGGTCGTGGCACGGGAACGGTTGGCTACAACGTTCAGGTGGCGGTCGACGCCGAGCGTCATCTGATCGTCGCTCATGACGTGACGAACGACGGTCACGACCGCGCGCAGCTCTCGCGCATGGCAACGAAGGCAAGGGAAGCCCTTGGCACCGAACGCATGACGGCACTGGCAGATCGTGGCTACTTCAATGCGCCAGAGATCCTGGCGTGCGAGGAGGCAGGCGTCATTCCGTTGGTGCCCAAGCCGCTCACGTCGAACAGCAAGGCCGAAGGCCGGTTCGACAAGCGGGACTTTGTTTATGACGAAGCCGCGGATGAGTACGAATGCCCAGCAGGCGAAAGAGCGATCCATCGCTTCACGGCCGAAGAAAAGGGCCTGACCCTGCGTAAGTATTGGTCCTCGGCCTGCCCCCGCTGCCCGATGCGGGCGCAATGCACGACCGCAAGCTATAGACGAATCACCCGCTGGGAGCACGAACACGTGCTCGAACGAATGCAGATGCTGCTGGATGCCAAGCCGGAAGCGGCCGTAGCACGGCGACAGACGGTTGAGCATGTCTTCGGCACGCTCAAATCGTGGCTCGGAACGACGCCATTGCTGACCAAGACACTTCCAAAGGTCAAAACGGAGATCAGCTTGGCGGTTCTGGCCTACAACATGAAGCGGATGATCAAGATCATGGGCACCGATGGCATGGTGCGGGCCATCGCGGCCTAATCATCACGCTTTTTGCTGTATCGCCGGCCGCTCGAACTGGCTACGTCGGCGTCGCCAGCCCGCGCATACGAGTTTTTACACAGCCTCGGCCGAAGGCGGCCCTCCCCTGCCCCCGATAACCGGCCCTAATCCCCTGCTCTGGTCAGTGGCGACTTCCGGCCAGGAGTGGACACTTAGCGGACACAACGCTAGCGCGAATACTTTGAGAGCCGACTATCCCCCTATGCTCTCAATGATCATGTGGCGGATGGTCCGATTCTCTAGCTTGGAAACGATGGGGCTACTGTCATCCACGTTGTCGTGAACGTGCATGCCCTCGTTGTAGATGATGCCCAGCAAATAGATGCTGTCATCGACATCGACACCATTTGCAACAGCAAAATCCAGCTTGTTTTTTGTCTTTGAAGTATTGAGGAACTCAGACTTTCGAGCCGGATCTTGGATCGCATCGTAAATAGTCTTCTCGATCCTAACCCGGACAAAACAGCAGACCGCAAAGGGGTCATAGTTGTCCGATTCGTTGAAGTACTTGGTCCACTCCGCTTCTGTGTGCCGATGGAATGCGATCGAGTCTCCCCAAGTCTCTCTCAAGCCGAGAGCCTGGAAATGCGCTCTTACGTCAACCGGTGACGGGTCATAGTGGAGATAGTGGCGGCCGACGAAATTTCTTATGGATGGCTCATCCCGCTTTGCGATTAGGGCGCGGAAGTCCTTGTTTATGGCCGGCTTGGACTTCTTTAGAAAATAAATCTTCTGGCTAGCAAAGGTGAAGTTCCTGAAGTAGTATGGGTTCAGATGCGTAAGAATCAGAGGGTACACACTCCTTTGTTTCTCACGGACTTTCTTGATGAGCTTGGTGATGTAGTACTGGACAGCAACGAGGTTCGCGTCATCGAGGTAATCAAACACCTCGTCAATGACGAGAATTGTGTCGCGTGACGAGATGGACCGCTCGATCTTTCTCAACTCTGCCGCAAAGCACAGCGAGTCGCGCTGACCATTCGAGATATGCATTGCTGGTGGAAACGAGACGACGAGACTTCCCTTGCGCTCGATAGGCTTGACCTTCTTCCATGTAGCACCAAACGCCCTGATGATGTCCTCAAAGCTCTCCTTTTCGTTGAGGTAAGAAAGATACTTGCACGCGTCCTTGAACGCCTTCTTGTCCCCAAGGTAGGTCAGCGCCACCTGCAGGCCAGAGAGCAGCGCGTCGATGCGGGGCTGCCCGGGGCCGGCAGCGAATGTCAGGAGGTCCGCTAGCTCCTTGATGGCCTCAATAGATTCGAGACGTGGCGCTAGAGTGCCAACAGCCCATGCGCGTATTTCGTCTCCGGTTCCGGCTTGCGCCTGTAGCGACGCGATCATGTCCGTGATTTCATTTTGAATGCGGACGCCTGCCACCTTATCCATCAGGCCATAGAGCTCAATCAGACCGTCCGCAAACACCGGACTCGCGAGTGTCTTGCCGAGGTTCCGAAAGGCCTTGCCGGACGACCCGAAGCGAGCGCGCATGACCGCCACGTCATAGACATGGTGTGCCTTAGGCGGAATAGTTTGGACCAGCACCAACTCGCTGATCTCCAGCGATGCCGTTGCAGTCGTGAAATTGCCCATGTTGTGCTTAGTGGCCTTCGCCCGTAGCCGGCTGGTGACCACATAGACATCAAAGACTCCCGCAATAGCATTGCTGTTGCCGTCTGCGACAAGGGCGGAACTCTGGCCGTTTTGCCTGATCGTGAGCGTCAGTTTGGGGGCGAGCGATTCATCTCCAAGATGGCGTTGCTCCTTTGGGAGTTCCATTCGCTTGCTTTTAAGCGCGGCAAAGGCGGCGGCGAGCGAGCTTTTGCCGAACCCATTCGGTGCGACGAGGAGCGACGGCTTGTTTGGAATAATGTCGAGTGCGAACGTACAACTGGCGATACCCCTTACGTTCTCGATGGCGATAGATTTGATCATCGTTCTTTCCCCTGCGAATGACAGATCGAATTATGGCGTGGCGGGCCGATTACATCAGGGCAGTAGCCCAGCGCCATAACTTGGGGAATACTTCAAGAACGCGGCTTGAGTCCAGTGAAGCACCCATTCGATGAGACCCTAGAGCCGACCGCTGTCCGCTTCGGGTCGCATCACGCCCGTTTGGCACCCATGAGAGAACCATCCCATCCCCTTCCAATAGGAGATGGTCATGGCAAGCCTTCACACATCACAGCCCCGTCAGCCCTGGAACAAGGGAAAGCTGGTCGGCCAGAAGGCACCGCTCAAGCTCAAGGACATCTGGGCGATCCGGGTCCGGCTGCAGCTACGCAACAAGGTCCGTGACCTGGCTCTGTTCAACTTGGCGATCGATTCCAAGCTCCGTGCCTGCGATCTGGTCAGACTCCGGGTTTCTGACGTGTCCCATGGCGGACTCATGGCCTCTCGAGCCATGGTGATGCAGCAGAAGACCGGACGGCCCGTCCAGTTCGAAATCACAGCAATGACCCGTGAAGCAGTCCGCGCTTGGGTCCAGAAAGCCGACCTGAATCCCTCGGACTTCCTATTCACCAGCCGGGTGTCGGACTCGCCCCACCTGTCGACGAGGCAGTACGCGCGCATCGTCCATCGCTGGGTGGAAGAAGCAGGCCTCGAGCCGGGATCCTACGGCACCCACACAATGCGCCGGACCAAGGCTTCGTTGATCTACCGGCGGACGCGGAACCTGCGAGCCGTACAACTGCTTCTTGGTCACACTAAGTTGGAAAGCACTGTGCGCTATTTGGGGATCGAGGTCGACGATGCTCTAGAGATTGCTGAGCAGACGGATGTCTAAGTCCAAGCACGACCCCTCGGATCACCATGGCCGCGCTTCAGCTCTGCGACGTTGCGCTGAAGAGTGACGGGAAAAGGAGCCCATCCTGAGCGCGATGGCGCGCAGCTGATCGCCAGAAAAACCTGAATAGGCTGCTCAAAAAACATGCGCCTGAAGTATTCCTCCAGGGAAAGTATGAATTTCTTCATTTCGTACTCGTCAATAAGTTGACATACGCAAACGGTGTGCCTGCGATGCCGCATTAAGAGCCGGAATTTCAGGCTAACGCCGCATATGCATCACCAACCTCACCACGACGCTTCAATGCGCTGGGGCACTATCCGCTGATCTCTCGGCCAGTGCCGGCTGCGGCCAATACCGTTCACGCCGCATATGGGACATTGGCGTACGCTGGCTCGGCTCGATGCACGTCATCGATTGAGATTTCGTTACATGACAAGTGAAAAGCAGCATCGCCGCGTCAGCCAACATGGCCCGTTCGACCACACCCATGAATCATCCGTGACCCGGGCGATCGCCGTGGCGGAAAACGAAGGGTGGCCTGTTGCCAAGGCTTCGACCGAAGAGTCGATAGCAGCATATCATTCGCTTCGAGCGGAGCTCGCATTGGCAGTCTTGCGTCGTTGATGCAGGGACGTCAGCCAACGCAGAACCGCCAAGCCGCAAGCTGCCGACAACACCGAGCCGCAAAGGATCCCGATCTTGCCAGAATCGAGATGCTCCGCATCCAGCGCAAGTTCGGCGATCAACAACGCCATGGTGAAGCCAATGCCGGTCAGCAGCGCTCCGCCAGCGAGCAGCGACCAAGAAAGTTCCTTCGGACGGATGCCTACCCGCAACCTGGTCGCAAGATAGCTGAAAAGCACCACGCCGATCGGCTTCCCGCAAAACAGGCCGAGGGTCACTGCAGTTGCCAAGCGCCAATCCACGGCGGTTGTCGACAGGGGCAGCCCGGCATTGGCGAGTGCGAACAACGGCAACACCGCGAACGCCACCCAAGGGTGCAATGTAATCTCGAGTCGCTCGAGCGGGGATAGCGCCTCTCGTGCGGCGACGCCGGCGCGCCGCAGATCCTTTCGATCCATGGTATCGCCACTCCAGTGTTCGCCCCGTGGATAAGCGACGACCTTGTCCAGGATTGCATGGAGCCGGTTGTCGCTGACCCAGCTTCGGGCCGGCGTCATCAATCCGAGCACGACGCCGGCCAGCGTCGGGTGGATGCCGGACACGTCAAGCGAGAACCATGCCATGCCCCCGAACGCGAAATACACCGCGACATTGCGTATCCCGAGGCGGCCCATGGCGACGATCGCCACCAGCGCCCCTGCTGCCCACGCGATCGCCGTCCAGTCCACATGACTGCCGTAGCCGAGCGCGATCACCATGATGGCGCCGACGTCATCGAAGATCGCCACCGAGAGCAGGAATAACCGAAGAGTTCGCGGAATACGGGCACCCAATACAGCCAGGCTGCCGATCACGAATGCGGTATCGGTTGCCATCACGATGCCCCATCCATTCCCCGCCGATTGGCCTCGTTCCATCGACAGGAATACCAGGGCTGGCACCACCATGCCGCCCAGAGCCGCCGCCATAGAGAACAACGTGATGCGCAGATTGCGCAGTTCGCCGAGCACCATTTCCCGCTTCATTTCCAGCGCAACGACGAAAAAGAACAGCGTCATCGCGCCGTCGTTGATCCAGCGCTTGATCGAGTGCGAGAACTCGACGTCCCCAAAGCCGATGGTAATCGGCGTCTCCCAGAACGCCATGTACGGGACGGACCACGGCGAATTGGAAGTGGCCAGCGCGACGGCGGCGCACAGCAGCAGCACAACTGCCGCAAGGGCCTCGATGCGAAGGAACCGCACGAACGGCTTGGAAAACCGATGGACCGGCTCATGCGGAAGATGTCCAAGCCCATGATTCATGCGCGTTCCCGTGAGCCGAGTACACCAGCGTCATCGCAAGCCTACGCCTGCTGCGTCAAGGAGACCGCACCATTCGACTTGGGCAAGTCAGCATCCCGACGCGCAAAGGCCTCACGGCTGCGTCGAAAGGGCCAAGCACTGACACTATAGTAACAACAGGAAGCGCATGCTCTCCCTTGCACTACGACGCAATGTCGTAACGGCCACTCAGCCGCGCCGCACGTCCTCTCACTCTCCGCACTGAGCATCTCGTCCCCGCCTTCGGCGGGAACCACGGCTTCGACCGTTTCCGATTTCGCATACCCGCGAATCGCTTAAAAAAAGGCAATCATTCCATGAGCATCATGAGCAATACTCCCAGCAACACCAAGAACCTCGTCGACACCGCCGCCGCCAACGGGTCGTTCAAGACCTTCGGCAAGGCGCTCGAAAGCGCCGGACTGAGCGATACCCTGCGCGGCGCAGGCCCGTTCACCATCTTCGCCCCGACCGATGCTGCGTTCGACAAGTTACCGGCCGGTCGCCTGGACAACCTCCTGAAGCCCGAGAACAAGAAGGAACTGGTGTCGCTGCTGAATTACCACGTCATCAACGGCCGCAGGATGGTCGCCGACGTCGGCAAGTGGGAAACCGCCAAGACCGTCAATGGGCAGCCGGCCCCGATCAAGATGACCGATGGCAAGGTGAGCATCGATGGCGCATTGGTGACCTCGGCCGACATCGGCTCCAGCAATGGCGTCCTTCACGGCATCGACAAGGTCAACATCCCGACCAAGCAGTAACGTCATGTCCGAACGTCAGGGAACGGCGGGCAACCCCGCCGTTTTCTTTGTGTCGCGTTCAATCCGACACGCCAAGATTCCTGACCAACGGTTCTTCCTCCTGAACACAACCGGAGTATGGTGCCGAGATGATGCACAAGTTCCTCATCGCGAATCGGGCTGAACTGATCGCAAGATGCAGGGCCAAGGTCGCCAAGCGCGCGCCGCCGGGCATGTGCGAAGAGGAGTTGCAGCACGGCGTCACGATCTTCCTGGACCAGCTCATCAAGACGCTCACAATGGAGCGCACTGCGGACTCGTCCCGCAGCCGCAAGATCTCCGAGCGCGCGGGCGGCGGCAAGCCGGCGTTGTCCGAGATCAGCGAATCGGCGGCCCTGCACGGCAAGGAATTGCTGCAACACGGTTTCACGGTAGAGGAAGTCGTCCACGACTATGGCGATCTTTGCCAGGCCATCACCGACCTGGCGTTCGAACGCGGCGCTGCCATCGGCATCGACGAGTTCAGGACGCTCAACCGGTGCCTGGACAACGCCATCGCCACGGCGGCCACCGAGTTCAGCTACCAGCACGATTTCGTCATGGCGGGCCTGCAGGCCGACGCATTGAACGAGCGGCTGGGATTCTTCGCGCATGAGTTGCGCAATCTTCTGTGCACCGCGACGCTCGCGCTTTCGCTGATCAAGGAAGGCCATGTCGGCCTATCGGGCGCCACCGGCGGCGTGCTGGATCGCGCCCTGATCGGATTGGGCAACCTCATCGATCGTTCCCTCGCCGATGTCCGTGCCACGGCCGCCATGCAGGTGCAGCATCGACTGTTCTCGCTGGCCGACTTCATCGCCGAGATCAAGTTGTCGGCAACGCTCGAGGCGCAGGTCAGGGGCTGCGTTCTGGCGGTGTCGCGCGTCGATCCGTCGCTGGCGGTCGATGCGGACCGGGACTTGCTGCTGTCGGCAACGGGGAACCTGCTGCAGAACGCGTTCAAGTTCTCGCACGCGCACAGCGAGGTCACCCTCAACGCCTATTCCGTGGCCGATCGCATCCTGATCGATGTCGAGGATCACTGCGGCGGGCTGCCGCCTGGCGCCGCGGAGCGCATGTTCCATTCCTTCGCGCAGATGGGTGCCGACACCAGCGGCCTGGGGCTTGGCCTGTCCATCTCCCGCCGCAGCATCGAGGCGAACCATGGTGTCCTCAGCGTCCGTGACGTGCCCGGTACAGGCTGCGTTTTCACCATCGACCTGCCGCGCCATTCGTTGTCGGCAGGCAGCGCCACCACTAGCTGATTCAGCTAAGTTGACTGGCCAGTCCTCGGCGGTTCGCGAGGATGGCAGAAACGTCTGCTTTGGGTCGACACGAGACGGTCAGGCTCTAGGATGGATGTCTCCTTTCGTCAGCGCTTGGCGCAGGCGTTCCGGTCGTTTATTTCGAGCGGAATAGCCCTACCCGACCCTCGGATTTCCCCTGCCCCTCGCCACGCCGATTCCCTATGGGTTCGGCGGCTGCCTCAAGCCAGCATGACTGCACCCGCAACGCCCCGCACCGGCTTATAGCCAAGGTAGCGCCCCCGGGGCGTGCCCCGCATGGACGCGGGGCCGCTGGCTCTACAAGGGGAATCAGCCCACATGAGCCTCGGCATGGAACCGATCGTCATTCTCCTACGTGAGTGCGCTGACGGATGGCGCATCTTCCAAGGCGAGTCGCCCTTGTTCTTGTTCCAGGCCTACGACCAAGCAATTTTCACAGCCCGCCTTGTGGCATCGATCTAGGTCGAGATTCGGGAGGCTGCTACCTGCATCGTGGCGCAGCGCTTGGGCGAGAAAGCGGTCCTGGTCTCGACGTTCGAGCCAGTCGCAGCTTGATTCGCTCGGCTACGCCTGCGGGATTAGTTCGGCCGCGACCAGCATACGGTCGATGCTCTCCCGGACATGCAGCGCATGCTCGGGAGGTACGTTCTCAGTCAGTACCTCTGCCTCGCCGGCAAAGACCTCCAGCAGCTCGTCCGGCGCGTATTCGGCTACCAGCATCGGGATCAGGGCTTCCAGCCCGGCCAGCTCGGCGTCAACTTCGGCCCGGCTCTTCATGGCGGCATGGTGTCTCTGAGGGCGTAAGTTGCGCGGAGACCCGGCTCAGTGCACCGCCGCGGCGCCGCCGCCTTTGCCGATCTTGGCCAGGACCTTCGGAATGTCGGCGAGGAGCGTGAGCAGCACGTGCCGGGGGATCAGGTAGTCGTTCTTGTGGGATTCGGCCTTTGGTCCCCCTAGTAGGGTCACGTCGATGACGGCGGCGACAGCCCCGAACTCGGGTACCACCTCGGTGATGCCGAAGCTCTGGCACAAGTAGACCGCGCCGCCCGTCGAGCGCAAGGTCGGGCCCTGATCCCACGCCGGCAGCTCGATGCGGGCAGGCGCCAGCACGTCTCGGTCGGCACCCATCTCGGTCATCGCCTCCAGCATCGGCTGCTTGGCGGCAAGGATGTCCTGCAGCACATCCTGATGGACGATCAGGCCACTGCGCTTGCCTTCGAGTTGGCCTTGGCCGCGAGGCGTGCGGACGAAGATGTCGGTCAGGATGCAGCCTTGGTCCGGTAGGACCTCGCCGAAGGCGAAGCCCAGGATCTGGTCGGCGTCCTTGTAATGGGTCATGCGGCCTTCCGGTGCTCGTAGTAGGGGTGCCGCTTGTCATCGAAGATGCCGTAGAGCGCGGCCAGGTTGCCCGGGTCCGGATTGAGCCAAGCATCAATGTGCTCGGGCTTGATGTTGATGATGGTGCGGTCGTGGCCGGCAGCAGCGACTTCGGGTTCCGGCTCGTCGGTGATCGCGGCGAAGCTGAGCAGGTCCGGTTCCTTGCCCTTCGGGTCGGTCCAGTTCGACCACAGGCAGGCAATGAGCATGGGCGCCTCGTCGCGCGGGGTGAACTCCAGGACCTGGTTCTTGCCGTCCGGCCCCTCGACGTTCTCGTAGAACCGGGTGGCCACCATCAGACCGTGGGTGTAGCCGAACTGGCCCTTCCAGAAGCCTTCCAGGTTGTCCCGTCGGGCGTTGTAGGTGCCCGGATACTGCCGGTCATAGCTCGCCGGCTTGCCAGCCGGGCGGCACTGGTAACGCATCGGGCGGATGACCCGTTGGACGCCCTCGGACACGATCACCGAGGTGTATGTCCCGGGGTAGATCCGGTTATCGCGGTCCTTGGGGTCCGTCCGCCGCAAGTCATCCAGCGCCACCTGGGCCTTGCCCATCTTGTCCGTGCCGATGCG
>NZ_PDWL01000043.1 GCF_010093185.1 Pseudoxanthomonas jiangsuensis
CCACCCAGGTCTCCCCGGCCCGCATCCGGGTGTTCGATACCACCCTGCGCGACGGCGAGCAGTCGCCCGGCTGCAGCATGACCCCGCAGCAGAAGGTGGTGATGGCCCGCGCCCTCGCCGACCTGGGCGCGGACATCATCGAGACCGGCTTCCCGGCCAGCTCGCAGTCCGACCGCGAGGCCATGGCCCTGATCGGCAAGGAGCTGCGCCAGCCGACCCTGGCCGTGCTCTCGCGCTGCCTGCAGGCCGACATCGACATTTCCCTGCGCGCGCTGGAAGCGGCCGCGCGCCCGCGCCTGCACGTGTTCCTGTCCACCAGCCCGCTGCACCGCGAGCACAAGCTGCGCCTGACCCGGCAGCAGGTGCTGGACCGGGTGGTCGAGAGCGTGGCCTACGCCAAGCGCCACATCGACGACATCGAGTTCTCCACCGAGGACGGCACCCGCACCGAGGAGGACTTCCTGCACGAGGTCGTGGCCGCGGCCATTGCCGCCGGCGCCACCACCATCAACGTGCCCGACACGGTCGGCTTCACCACCCCGGAGGAGATCCGCGGCCTGTTCCAGCGCCTGATCGCCAACGTGCCCGGCGCCGGCGAAGTCATCTTCAGCGCCCACTGCCACAACGACCTGGGCCTGGCCGTGGCCAACACCCTGGCCGCGATCGAGGGCGGCGCGCGCCAGGTCGAGTGCACGATCAACGGCATCGGCGAGCGCGCCGGCAACTGCGCGCTGGAGGAGATCGTGATGGCGCTGAAGGTGCGCGGCGCGTTCTTCAACGTCGACACCGGCATCGACAGCCGCCGCCTGGTCCCGACCTCGCAGCTGCTGCAAAGGCTGATCGGCATGCACGTGCAGCGCAACAAGGCGGTGGTCGGCAGCAATGCCTTCGCCCACGAGTCGGGCATCCACCAGCACGGCATGCTGCGCCACCGCGGCACCTACGAGATCATGCGCCCGCAGGACGTGGGCTGGCCGGACACCCAGATGGTGCTGGGCCGCCACAGCGGCCGCGCCGCGGTCGAGCAGCGCCTGCGCGCGCTGGGCTACTACCTGGAGGAAGGCGAGCTGGACCTGGTGTTCGCCCAGTTCAAGGCCCTGTGCGAACAGCAGCGCGTGGTCACCGATTCCGACCTGCAGACCCTGATGCAGGACGGCGGCGACGGCGAGGGCTACCGCCTGGCCTCGATGACGGTCAGCGACCGCGGCCAGCGCGCCAGCGCCACCGTCGAGCTGTCCGATCCGGACGGCCGCCGGGTGGCCGAGACCGCCGAGGGCGATGGCCCGGTCGATGCGCTGTTCGCCGCCCTGGCCGCGGCCACCGGCGTGCAGCTGAGCCTGGAGAGCTACCAGGTGCACAGCGTCGGCTTGGGCGCCGATGCCCGCGGCGAGGCCAGCCTGAGCGTGCGCCAGGGCGAGACCGAGTACGAGGGCACCGGCACCAGCCGCGACATCATCGAGGCCAGCGCGCTGGCCTGGCTGGACGTGGCCAACCGCCTGCTGCGCCAGCGCCGCCTCGCCACGGCCAGCGAACCGCTGGCCACCGCCTCGGCCTGAACGCGGCGCGCTCGCTCCTGGCCTGACCGCGGACGGCGGACCCGCCGCCGCCGCGGCAGCCGCGCCCGCGCGGCGCGCCAGGCTCCGCCGCCTTCCGTCCCCTCTCCACGCACTGCTCCCGCGGGCGCCGCGCCAGCGCGACGCCCGCCGCAAGGAACGTCCACGATGCCGCTGCCCGAAAGCACCCAGGCCGCCACCCTCACCTTCGATGCGGCCGTGCATCGCGCCCTGGCCCGCCGCCTGGCCGATACGCCGTATCCGCACAACGGCCGGCTTGCGCCCCAGGCCGACGCGGCATCCGCCCGCCCGGCCGGCGCCCTGGCATCGCCGGCCGCCGACGCCGGCGATCCCGCCGCTCCGGGCATCGATTCCTCCCCTCCTTCCGGCTGAGCGGATCGCCGCGGCGCCATGCGCGCGCGGCCGCCGCGTTCCTGCGGCGACCGTCCCGATCCGCCTCCCCGTCTTCCACCCCCCTCTTCCACAAGGCCCACGCCCATGCACGCCAACATCGTCGTCCTGCCCGGTGACGGCATCGGTCCGGAGATCGTCTCCGCCACCCTGCCGGTGCTCGAAGCCGTCGCCGCCCGGTACGGCCACACCTTCGCCTTCCAGGAACACGACATCGGCGGGATCGCGATCGACCGCCACGGCGAGCCCCTGCCGGCGGCCACCCTGGCCGCCGCGCAGAAGGCCGATGCGGTGCTGCTGGGCGCGGTCGGCGGCCCGAAGTGGTCCGATCCCAACGCCAAGGTCCGCCCGGAGCAGGGCCTGCTGGCGATCCGCAAGGGCCTGGGCCTGTTCGCCAACCTGCGCCCGGTGCGCCCGCACCCGGCCGCGCTGGGCGCCTCGCCGATCAAGTCCGAGCTGCTGGCCGGGGTGGACATCGTGGTCGTGCGCGAGCTGACCGGCGGCATCTACTTCGGCGACAAGACCCGCAGCGCCACCGACGCCACCGACCTGTGCCGCTACAGCGTGGCCGAGATCGAGCGGGTGGTGCGCAGCGCCGCCACCCTGGCGCGCCAGCGCCGCGGCCACCTCACCTCGGTCGACAAGGCCAACGTGCTGGAGACCTCGCGGCTGTGGCGCGATGTCACCGCGCGGGTGATGCGCGAGGAATTCCCGGAGGTGACGATCGAGCACCAGCTGGTCGACTCGATGGCCATGCACCTGCTGTCCAAGCCGCGCGCCTACGACGTGATCGTCACCGAGAACATGTTCGGCGACATCCTCACCGACGAGGCCTCGATGCTGGCCGGCTCGCTGGGCCTGCTGGCCTCGGCCTCGCTGGGCGCGGGCAAGGTCGGCATCTATGAACCCATCCACGGCTCGGCCCCCGACATCGCCGGCAAGGGCATCGCCAATCCCTACGCCACCATCCTCAGCGCGGCGATGCTGCTGCGCCACTCGCTGGGGCTGGAGGCCGAGGCCGCCGCGATCGAGGCCGCCGTTTCCGCCGCGCTGGACGCCAAGGTGTTCACCGCCGACCTGGCCGCGCCCGGCCAGGCGGCGAACACCGCGCAGGCCGCGCAGGCGGTGATCGCGCGCCTGGGCTGAGCCGCCGGACCGGCCGCGGGAGCACGGCCGGCCCGGACATTCATTTGCAACGTCACATAGGGGAGTAGAGATGCCAGGTTCCAGGGAAGATTTCCTCGCACGGGTCGAACGCCGCGATCCCGGCCAGCCGGAGTTCCTGCAGGCGGTCAAGGAGGTCGCGGCGAGCCTGTGGCCGTTCCTGGAACGGCATCCGGAGTACGCCCGCATGGGCCTGCTCGAACGGCTGGTCGAACCGGAGCGCGCGATCCAGTTCCGGGTCAGCTGGGTCGACGACCGCGGCCAGGTCCAGGTCAACCGCGCCTTCCGCGTCCAGCACAGCTCGGCCATCGGCCCGTACAAGGGCGGCATGCGCTTCCATCCCTCGGTGAACCTGTCGATCCTGAAGTTCCTGGCCTTCGAGCAGACCTTCAAGAACGCCCTGACCACCCTGCCGATGGGCGGCGGCAAGGGCGGCTCGGACTTCGATCCCAAGGGCAAGAGCGAAGGCGAGGTGATGCGCTTCTGCCAGGCGCTGATGCTGGAGCTGTACCGCCACCTGGGCCCGGACACCGACGTGCCGGCCGGCGACATCGGCGTGGGCGCGCGCGAGGTCGGCTACATGGCCGGGATGATGAAGAAGCTGTCCAACCAGGCCGGCTGCGTGTTCACCGGCAAGGGCATCTCCTACGGCGGCAGCCTGATGCGCCCGGAAGCCACCGGCTACGGCACGGTCTATTTCGTCGAGCAGATGCTGCACCACGCCCGCCGCCAGACCCACGGCGCGCGCGTGCTGGTCTCCGGCTCGGGCAACGTCGCCCAGTTCGCCGCGATCAAGGCCACCGAACTGGGCGGCAAGGTGCTGACCTTCTCCGACTCCGACGGCACCCTGTACGCGCGCGACGGCTTCGACGCCAAGGCCATCGCCCAGATCGCCGAGCTGAAGAACGAGCGCCGCGGCCGCCTGGCCGAGCTGGGCGAGGACGCGCGCTTCGAGTACCTGCCCGGCAAGCGTCCGTGGCACGTCCCGGCCGAGATCGCCCTGCCCTGCGCCACCCAGAACGAACTGGACGGCGAGGACGCGCGCACCCTGGTCAAGAACGGAGTGGTCTGCGTGGCCGAGGGCGCGAACATGCCGTCCACGCTGGAGGCGGTGGACGTGTTCCTGGAAGCCGGCACCCTGTACGCGCCGGGCAAGGCGTCCAACGCCGGCGGCGTGGCCACCTCCGGCCTGGAGATGAGCCAGAACGCGTTGCGCCTGTCCTGGCATCACGCCGAGGTGGACGAGCGCCTGCACGTGATCATGAAGGACATCCACGCCAACTGCGTGCGCCACGGCAAGCGCCGCGACGGCAGCGTCAACTACGTGGACGGCGCCAACATCGCCGGCTTCGTCAAGGTCGCCGACGCGATGCTGGCGCAGGGCGTGAACTGAGCGACCTTCCCGCGCCAGGCCCGAAACAGGCGCCGCCTCCGGGCGGCGTCCTGCTTTCCGCGGATCAGGGTGCGCCGAACAGCCAGGGCTGCGTGGCCTTGTGCCGCGACTCGAACGCCGCGATCGCGTCGCGCTCCTGCAGGGTCAGGCCGATGTCGTCCAGGCCGTTGAGCAGGCAGTGCTTGCGGAAGGCGTCGATCTCGAACGCGTACTGCACGCCGTCGGGACGGGTCACGGTCTGCGAGGCCAGATCCACGGTCAGGCGATAGCCCTCGTTCGCCTCGCACTGCGCGAACAGCGCATCGACCTCCTCGTCCTCCAGCACGATCGGCAGCAGGCCGTTCTTGAAGCTGTTGTTGAAGAAGATATCGGCGAAGCTCGGGGCGATGATCGCGCGGAAGCCGTACTCGTCCAGCGCCCAGGGCGCGTGCTCGCGCGAGGAGCCGCAGCCGAAGTTCTCCCGCGCCAGCAGCACGCTGGCGCCGCGGTAGCGCGGGAAGTTCAGCACGAACTCGTGGTTGAGCGGGCGGTTGGAGCTGTCCTGCCCGGGCTGGCCCACGTCCAGGTAGCGCCATTCGTCGAACAGGTTCGGGCCGAAGCCCGAGCGCTTGATCGACTTCAGGAACTGCTTGGGGATGATCTGGTCGGTGTCGACATTGGCGCGGTCCAGCGGGCAGACCAGGCCGGCATGGGTGGTGAAGGCTTTCATCTCGGCGGTCTCCTCAGGCTTCCATCAGTTCGCGCACGTCGACGAAGTGCCCGGCCACCGCGGCCGCGGCGGCCATCGCCGGGCTGACCAGGTGGGTGCGCCCGCCGGCGCCCTGGCGGCCCTCGAAGTTGCGGTTGGAGGTGGAGGCGCAATGCTCGCCTTGGCCCAGCTTGTCCGGGTTCATCGCCAGGCACATCGAGCAGCCCGGCTCGCGCCACTCGAAGCCAGCCTCGACGAACACCTTGTCCAGGCCCTCGGCCTCGGCCTGCGCCTTGACCAGGCCCGAGCCCGGCACCACCAGGGCCTGCTTCACCGTCGCGGCGACCTTGCGGCCGCGCGCCACTTCCGCCGCCGCGCGCAGGTCCTCGATCCGCGAGTTGGTGCAGGAGCCAATAAACACCCGGTCCAGGCGGATCGCGGTGATCGGCTGGTTGGCCTCAAGGCCCATGTACTTCAGCGCGCGCTGGATAGAATCCTTCCTCACCGGATCGGGTTCCTGTTCCGGGTCGGGCACGTTCTGGTCCACCGCCAGCACCATCTCCGGCGATGTGCCCCAGCTGACCTGCGGCCGGATGTCCTCGGCGCGCAGTTCGACCATGGTGTCGAAGTGCGCGTCCGGGTCGGACACCAGCGTCTCCCACACCTTCACCGCCGCGTCCCAGTCCGCTCCCTTGGGCGCGAACGGGCGGCCCTTCACGTACTCGATGGTCTTCCCGTCCACCGCGACCATGCCCACGCGCGCGCCGGCCTCGATCGCCATGTTGCAGATGGTCATCCGGCCCTCGACCGACAGCTCGCGGATCGCGCTTCCGGCGAACTCCAGCGCATGGCCGTTGCCGCCGGCGGTGCCGATCCGGCCGATGACCGCCAGCACGATGTCCTTGGCGGTGACGCCGAACGGCAGCGTGCCCTCCACCCGCACCTGCATGTTCTTCATCTTCTTCGCCACCAGGCACTGGGTGGCCAGCACGTGCTCGACCTCGGAGGTGCCGATGCCGTGGGCCAGCGCGCCGAATGCGCCATGCGTGGAGGTGTGCGAATCGCCGCAGACCACGGTCATGCCCGGCAGGGTCGCGCCCTGCTCCGGACCGACCACGTGGACGATGCCCTGGCGGACGTCGTTCATCTTGAACTCGAGGATGCCGAAGTCGTCGCAGTTCTCGTCCAGGGTCTGCACCTGCAGGCGCGAGACCTCGTCCACGATCGCCTGCAGGCCGCCGGCGCGCTCCGTCTTCGTGGTCGGGACGTTGTGGTCGGGGGTGGCGATGTTGGCGTCGATCCGCCACGGCCTGCGCCCGGCCAGGCGCAGGCCCTCGAACGCCTGCGGCGAGGTCACCTCGTGGAGGATGTGGCGGTCGATGTAGATCAGTGAGGAACCGTCGTCGCGACGGGTCACCTCGTGCATCTCCCACAGCTTGTCGTACAGGGTCTTGCCGGCCATGTGTGCCTCGGATCGTGTCTGGCGGTGGCGGGGCGCCCTCAGTGGGCGACCCGCCGGCTGGACGGCCATCCTGCCGCCTTGCCTTCGATAACTCAAATGCATATTTTTCATCCACTGGATTCCCTTCAGGAATCGATGGAGCGGCGATGGACTGGGCCAGCCTCAACGCGTTCGTGGCCGTGGCCGAGCAGGGCGGCTTCTCCGCCGCCGCCGAGCACCTGCACCTGACCCAGCCGGCGGTGAGCAAGCGCATCGCCCTGCTGGAGGCCTCCCTGGGCGTACGCCTGTTCGACCGCCTCGGCCGCCAGGTCCTGCCCACCGAGGCCGGGCGCCTGCTGCTGCCGCGCGCCCGGCAGATGCTGGCCGAGGCCGAGGCCGCCCGCCGCGCCCTGGCCGACCTGGGCCAGGACATCGGCGGCCGCCTGAGCCTGGCCACCAGCCACCACATCGGCCTGCACCGGCTGCCTGCGCTCCTGCGCCGCTTCAGCGCCGGCCATCCGCGGGTGGCGCTGGACATCCGCTTCGTCGACTCCGAGCAGGCCTACGCCCAGGTCCTGCAGGGCGAGGTCGAGCTGGCGGTGACCACCCTCGGCCCGAGCGAGCCGCCGCTGCAGGCCTCCACGGTCTGGGACGATCCGCTGTGCTTCATGGTCGCGCCCGACCATCCGCTGGCGCGGCAGGCCAGGGTGAGCCTGGCCGACCTGGCCGCGCACCCGGCGGTGCTGCCCGACCCAGGCACCTTCACCCACCGCATCGTCGCCGAGACCTTCGCCCGCCGCGGCCTGTCGCTGAAGTTGCGGATGACCACCAACTACCTGGAGACAATCAAGATGATGGTTTCCGTCGGCCTGGCCTGGAGCGCCCTGCCGCGGATCATGGCCGACGCCCAGGTGCAGGTGCTGCCGGTGCCGGGCGTGCAGCTGGCGCGCCGGCTGGGCTACGTGGTGCACGGCGGCCGTACGCTCTCGCGCGCGGCGCAGGCGTTCGTCGGGTTGCTGCAGGCGGGCTCACCGGCTGCGTAAGCGGCCGGGTACTTCGCTCCCCCGGGATTGGCGGCAGGTCACTGCGGATGCTTCAGCTCGAAAAGCCGCGGGAAGATGGCTACGGGGATTCGTCACGAGGCCCCCTGCCGCTCATGTCCCCCGGCATCGGCCTGCGGCCGCTGCCTCCTCCTTTACTTCCCGTCAGGGGGCCTCGCAACGAATCCCTTCGACCTGGCTGGCGCCTCGCTCGTCCCCGTAATCTTCCCTTGTAGGAGCCGGTCTTGCCGGCGACCGCCATGGCTGGCGGCTTGCTGGCAGGCGGCTTGCACATGGCGGTCGCCGGCAAGACCGGCTCCTACAAAGGCAGGCGGCGTAGCGGCGGGAGGCGGCCGGCCAACATGAAGCGCTGCGGTGCGGTGCCTGCCGACGGGAAGTAAAGGAGGAGGCATCGGACCCGGCGGAAGCCGGGGCCGATGCCGGGGGACATGAGCGGCGGCAGGCACCGTGCCGCAGCGCCGCAGCGCACCCTCCCCTGCCCTTCGCATGATGGCGTGGAACGGAGCAGCCCCCGCTCCACACCATGCGAACCCCGGTCAGGCCGCCGCTTCCTCCGGCTTCACCCGGAACCACGCCGCGTACAGCGCCGGCAGGAACAGCAGGGTCAGGCCGGTGGCCACGATCAGCCCTCCCATGATCGCCACCGCCATCGAACCGTAGAACGCGCTGCGCGACAGCGGGATCATCGCCAGCACCGCCGTCAGCGCGGTCAGCACGATCGGCCGGAAGCGGCGCACGGTCGCGTCCACGATCGCGTGCCAGCGGTCGTGCCCGGCGGCGATGTCCTGCTCGATCTGGTCGGCCAGGATCACCGAGTTGCGCATCACCATGCCCGCCAGCGCGATCGTGCCCAGCAATGCCACGAAGCCGAACGGCATCCGGAACATCAGCAGGAACCAGGTCGCCCCGATCAGCCCCAGCGGCGCGGTGACCAGCACCATCAGCGTGCGCGAGAAGCTGCGCAGCTGCAGCATCAGCAGGGTGGTCACGACCAGCAGGAACAGCGGCATGCCCGCGGCGATCGAGTTCTGCCCGCGGGCCGAGTCCTCGACCGAGCCGCCGACCTGCAGCAGGTAGCCCTGCGGCAGCTGCGCGCGCAGTGCGTCCAGGGTCGGGTCGATCTGCGCGGTCACCGCCGCCGGCAGCAGTTCGTCGCCGATGTCGGCGCGCACGGTGACCGTGGGCAGCCGGTCGCGGTGCCAGATGATCCCGTCCTCGAACACGTGGTGCAGGCGCGCGACCTGCGACAAAGGCACGCTGCCACCATCGCCGGTCGGGATCGACAGGCTGCCCAGCAGCTCCAGCTGGCCGCGGTCGCCGGCGCCGCCGCGCAGCATGATCCCCACCAGCTCGTTGCCCTCGCGGTAGGTGCTGGCGCTGTAGCCGGACAGCTGCGCGCCCAGGAACCGGGCCAGCTGCGCGCTGCTCACGCCCAGGGCGCGGGCGCGGTCCTGGTCGATCTCCAGCCGCACCACCTTGCTCGGCTCGTCCCAGTCGAGGTTGACGTTGGTGGTGTGCGGGTTGGCCCGCACCTTCTCCGCCACCTGGCGGGCGATCGCGCGTACCTGCGCGATGTGCTCGCCCGAGACCCGGAACTGCACCGGATAGCCGACCGGCGGCCCGTTCTCCAGCCGGGTGACGCGCATCTGCAGCTCGGGGAACTGCGGCGCGACCTCCTTCAGCAGCCAGTTGCGCAGTTCCTCGCGCGCGCCGGTGTCGCGGGCCAGGACCACGAACTGGCTGAAGTTGGTCGCCGGCAGCTGCTGGTCCAGCGGCAGGTAGAAGCGCGGCGAGCCGGTACCGACGTAGGCCACGTAGTTGCGGATGTCCTGCCGCTGCTGCAGCAGGGTCTCGAGCTTCTTCGCCTGGGCCTCGGTGGCGCGCAGGGACACGCCCTCGGCCAGCTCCAGGTCGACCATGAGTTCGGGCCGGGTCGAGTCCGGGAAGAACTGCTGCGGCACGAAGCGGAACATCAGCAGAGACAGCACGAACAGGCCCGCGGTCGCGCCGATCACCCACCAGCGCCGGCGCAGGCAGGCGTCGAGCAGGCGTCGGAAGCGCACGTAGAACGGCCGCTGGTAGGGATCGTGGTGGTGGCCGTCGATCGGCGCCGGCGCCAGCACGGAGGCGAACTGCGGCCAGCGGTCGGCCAGGCGCTCGCGGAAAGCGCGGCGGCGCGCGGCCAGGCTGCCCGGCTTCGGCGGCTGCGGATGGGCCAGGTCCGGCAGCATCTTGTCGCCCAGGTAGGGGATGAACAGCACCGCCGCCACCCACGACACCAGCAGGGCGATGGTCACCACCTGGAACAGCGAGCGGGTGTACTCGCCGGTGCTGGACGCGGCAGTGGCGATGGGCAGGAACCCGGCCGCGGTGATCAGGGTGCCGGTCAGCATCGGGAACGCGGTCGATTCCCAGGCGAAGCTGGCCGCGCGCAGGCGGTCGAAGCCCTGCTCCATCTTGATCGCCATCATCTCCACCGCGATGATCGCGTCGTCCACCAGCAGGCCCAGCGCCAGCACCAGCGCGCCCAGCGAGATCTTGTGCAGGCCGATGCCGAAGTAGTGCATCACCGCGAAGGTCATCGCCAGCACCAGCGGAATCGACACCGCCACCACCAGGCCGGTGCGGAAGCCCAGCGAGAAGAAGCTGACCAGCAGGACGATCGTCACCGCCTCGGCCAGCACCCGCACGAACTCGCCGACCGAGTCGCGCACCGCCTCGGGTTGGTCGGAGACCTTGCGCAGCTCCATCCCGGCCGGCAGCTGCTTCCGCAGTTGCGCGAACCGCTGCTCCAGCTCATCGCCCAGGCGCAGGATGTGGCCGCCGTCCTTCATCGCCACCGAAATGCCGATCGCGTCCTGGCCCATGAACCGCATCCGCGGTGCGGCCGGGTCGGCGAAGCCGCGGCTGACCGTGGCCACGTCGCCCAGGCGGATGGTGCGGCCGCCGGCGCGGACCGGGAACGCGCGGATCTCCTCCACGCTGCGGAACGGCCCGTCCACCCGCAGCTGCACCCGCTCGGTGGCGGTCTCGTAGAAACCGGCCGGGACCACCGCGTTCTGGCCGTCCAGCGCCTGCTGCACCGCCTGCAGCGGGATGCCCAGGGTGGCCAGCTTGGTGTTGTCGATCTCGATCCAGACCTTCTCGTCCTGCAGGCCGACCAGCTCGACCTTGCCCACGTCCGGCACCCTCTGCAGCTCCAGCTGGATGCGGTCGGCGTAGTCCTTGAGGATCGCGTAGTCGAAGCCGGGCCCGGTCAGGGCGTAGATGTTGCCGAAGGTGTCGCCGAACTCGTCGTTGAAGAATGGCCCGACCACCCCGTCCGGCAGGCTGGAACGGATGTCGCCGACCTTCTTGCGCACCTGGTACCACAGGTCCGGCACGTCCTTCGATTTCATCGAGTCGCGGGCCATGAAGATCACCTGCGACTCGCCCGGGCGCGAGTAGCTGCGCACGAACTCGTACTTGCCGGTGTTCATCACCGCCTTCTCGATCCGCTCGGTGACCTGGCGCGAGACCTCCTCGGCGGTGGCACCCGGCCACATCGTCTGCACCACCATCGCCTTGAAGGTGAACGGCGGGTCTTCGCTCTGGCCCAGGCGCAGGTAGGACCAGGTCCCGATCACCGCCAGCGCGATCATCGCGTACAGCACCAGGCCGCGGTTGTGCAGGGCCCACTCGGAGACGTTGAAGCGGCGCATGGCTCAGTCCGCCTTCGGCTGGGCGGGAGCGGCAGCGGCGACCGGCCGGTTCTCGCGGTCGACCGGCGCCACCGCCTCGCCTTCGCGCAGCAGGTGGCCGCCGGCGGCCACCACCCAGTCCTGCGCCCGCAAGGCGCCGCTCACCGGCACGTCCTCCTGGCCGAACCCGCCGGCCTGTACCGGCACCCGCACCGCCTTGCCCTGGCGCACCGCCCAGACCGCGGCCTGGCCGTCCTCGCCGCGCTGCACCGCCGCCAGCGGCACCCGCAGGGCCGCGGACACGCTGGCCTGGCCCAGGTGAACGCGGGCGCTCTGGCCCAGCGCGACCTCGCCGGCGACGCTGTCGTCCAGCGCCACCCGCGCGGCGTAGCTGCGGGTCTGGGTATCGGCGGCCGGGGCGATCTCGCGGATCCGCGCCGGCAGCCGGCGGCCGCGCGCGCTCCACAGCTCGACCGTGGCCGGGTCGCCGACCTTGAACTCGCCGATGCGGTCTTCCGGCAGCACGATCGCCACCTCGCGGCCGCCGTCGGCGGCCAGGGTGAATACGGTCTGGCCGGCGGCCACCACCTGCCCGGCCTCGGCCTCGCGCGAGGCCACCACGCCGTCGTGCGGCGCGCGCAGTTCGGTGTAGCCGGCCTGGTTGCGGGTCACGTCCCACTGCGCCCGGGCCGCACGCGCCTGGCCGGCGGCGGCCTCGTAGGCGGCCTTCTGCGCATCGTAGGCCGAGCGGCTGACCAGTTGCTGGTCCACCAGCCGCGCGTAGCGGTCCAGGTCGCCCCTGGCGCGCGCGGCCTCGGCCTCGGCGGCCGACAGCTGGGCCTGGGCGGCCCGGGCCTGCAGAGCCTGGTCGCCCGGGTCCAGTTCGGCCAGCACCTGGCCTTGCTTGACCCGCGCGCCGGCATCGACCCGCCGGGTCACCAGCTTGCCGCCGACCCGGAACGCCAGCGGGCTTTCCTGGCGCGCGTGCACCTCGCCCGGGAAGGCCGGTCCGGCGCCACCGGCGGCGGCCTGCGGCTGCACCACCCAGACCGGGCGCGCGGCCGGCGGCGCCTCGGCCTGGTGGCCGCAGCCGGCGAGCACTGCAGCCAGCAGCAGGGCGGTCGCGCCGCCTGCATGGATTCCCTTCTTCATTGGACGGCGCTCCGTTGTCGGATTTGGAAAATAGTGAACCGCCCGGTATGGTATAAATAGAAAACCAAGTAGTATAGTATTCCCGCATGACCCGCAAGCCTCCCGCCCCAGCCC
>NZ_PDWL01000044.1 GCF_010093185.1 Pseudoxanthomonas jiangsuensis
GGCTTGCGGCTGGCCATGGGGCTGGCTCCTGCGGGCGGCGGGGAACCGGCATGGTCTGCAGGAGCGCGTTCAGCGCGTGCGCAGGGAAAGCGAAGGCGGCGTGAATACCGGGGCGCACACGGGCGCTGGAACCGTGACGCCGGTTCGGAATGTGCCGCTGCGGCATGGCCGGTGCGCCGGCCTACATCGGAGGGCCAGGCAGCCGGCGTGCCGTGGATCCGTCCGATCGGGCCCGACGCATGACGCCGGTGTCACGCCGGCGCAGGCATCTGTAGCCGCATCGCGCCGAGGCGCTTCCGCACGGAGTCCGCCATCGGCCACCTTCGCCCGCATTGGAGCCCGACCATGTCCAAGCCCCCGAAGGAGCGGCGCACGCCGCCGACCACCGCCGCGACCGCCGACCTGCGCGCCGGCCTCACCCCGGCGCAGCTGGCCACGCTGAAGACCATGGAGCAGTTCCAGTGGCAGCTGCGCTTCGTCCGCCGGCCGATGTTCCAGGCGCCGGTGCCGGTGCTGTTCGACCGCAGCGGCGAGCGCTACGTGGTGCTGCGGGAGGACGGCAGCATCGACCAGAACCCGACCCTGCGCCTGCGGGGCTGACCCGCAGGTGTCAGCGGCGCAGCGCTCAGGCGGTCTCTTCCCTGTACGCGTCCACCGGGATGCAGGCGCAGAACACGTTCTTGTCGCCGTAGACGTTGTCCACCCGGCACACCGGCGGCCAGTACTTCTGCTGCTTCAGGGCCGGCAGCGGGAAGGCGGCCAGCTCGCGCGGGTAGGCGTGGGTCCACTCGCTGGCCGACACCTGCAACGCGGTGTGCGGGGCGTTGCGCAGAGGGTTGTCCTCGCGGTCCAGGCGGCCGTCCTCGACCGCGGCGATCTCCTGGCGGATCTGGATCATCGCGTCGATGAAGCGGTCGAGCTCGTGCAGCGACTCGCTCTCGGTCGGCTCGACCATCAGCGTGCCCGGCACCGGAAAGCTCAGGGTCGGGGCGTGGAAGCCGAAGTCGATCAGGCGCTTGGCCACGTCCTCGGCGGAGATGCCGGTGGCCTTCTCCAGCGGACGGATGTCGAGGATGCACTCGTGCGCCACAAGGCCATTGCGGCCGGTGTAGAGAGTCCTGTAGTGCGGCGCCAGCTTCTTGGAGACGTAATTGGCGTTGAGCAGGGCGACCTGGGTCGCCTTGCGCAGGCCCGCGCTGCCCATCATGGCCACGTACATCCAGCTGATCGGCAGGATCGAGGCCGAGCCGAAGCTGGCGGCACTGACCATCGGGCCGTTGCCGGTGCCCTCGGTGCGCAGCCCGCCCTCGTCCAGCGTCTTCGGCAGGAACGGAGCCAGGTGCGCCTTCACCGCGCACGGGCCCACGCCCGGGCCGCCGCCGCCATGCGGGATGCAGAAGGTCTTGTGCAGGTTCAGGTGCGAGACGTCCGAACCCCACTTGCCGGGCTTGGCTACGCCGACCAGCGCGTTCATGTTGGCGCCGTCGGTATACACCTGGCCGCCATGCCCGTGGACGATCCGGCAGATCTCGACCACGTCCTCCTCGAACACGCCGTGCGTGGACGGGTAGGTCATCATGATCGCCGCGAGCTGCGCCGAGTGCTTCTCGGCGGCGCGGCGGATGTCCTCGACATCCACGTTGCCGTTGGCATCGCACTTGGTGACCACGACCTTCATCCCGCACATCTGCGCCGAGGCCGGATTGGTGCCGTGCGCCGACTCGGGGATCAGGCAGATGTCGCGGTGGGTGTCGCCGCGCGAGGCGTGGTAGGCGCGGATCGCCAGCAGGCCGGCGTATTCGCCCTGGGCGCCGGAATTGGGCTGCAGGCTGACCGCGTCGTAGCCGGTGCATTCCACCAGCATCGCTTCGAGCTCGTCGATCAGCTGGCGGTAGCCCTGCACCTGGTCGGCCGGGGCCAGCGGGTGGATCGCGCCGAACTCGGGCCAGGTCACCGGGATCATCTCGGCGGTGGCATTGAGCTTCATGGTGCACGAGCCCAGCGGGATCATCGTGCGGTCCATCGCCAGATCCTTGTCGGCCAGGGCGCGCATGTAGCGCAGCAGTTCGTGCTCACTGTGGTGGGTGTTGAACACCGGGTGGGTCAGGAACGCGCTGGTGCGGCGCAGCGGCTCGGGGATCAGCGACGGCGCCTCGGCGTCGAGCGCGTCGATCGAGGGCAGGGCGGCGCCGTCGGCGGCAGAGAACACATTCCACAGCGCTTCCACGTCGGCGCGGGTGGTGGTTTCGTCCAGTGAGATGCAGATCGATCCGTTGCCACGCACCCGCAGATTGATCCGCGCCTGGCGGGCGCGCTCGAGGATGCGCGCGCCGGCGTCGCCCGGCTCGACGCACAGGGTGTCGAAGGCGCTGGCGTGCACCGCGGCGTGGCCGAGCTGGCGCAGGCCGGCGGCCAGGATCGCGGTCAGGCGCGCGACCCGCGAGGCGATCCGGGTCAGGCCCTCGGGGCCGTGGTAGACCGCGTACATCGAGGCCATCACCGCCAGCAGCACCTGCGCGGTGCAGATGTTGGAGGTAGCCTTCTCGCGGCGGATGTGCTGCTCGCGGGTCTGCAGGGTCAGGCGGTAGGCGGGGTTGCCGGCGGCGTCGACCGAAACCCCGATCAGGCGCCCGGGCATGGAGCGCTTGTAGGCGTCGCGGCAGGCCATGAACGCCGCGTGCGGGCCGCCGAAGCCGAACGGCACGCCGAAGCGCTGGCTGTTGCCGACCACGATGTCGGCGCCCATCTCGCCCGGCGGCTTGAGCAGGGTCAGCGCGAGCAGGTCGGTGGCGACCACGAACAGCGCCTGGTGGCCGTGGATCACCTCGGCATCGGCGGACCAGTCGGCGATCCAGCCGCTGGAGGCCGGGTACTGCACCAGCACGCCGAAGTAGTCGCCGGCGGCCAGTTTCTGGTGGAAGGCCTCGGTCGAACGCACGACCTCGACGGTAAGGCCCAGCGGCTCGGCGCGGGTGGCCAATACTTCCAGGGTCTGCGGATGGGTGTCGCCGGCGATCAGGAACACGTTGGACCTGGACTTGGCCGAGCGCTTGGCCAGGGTCATGGCCTCGGCCGCGGCGGTGGCCTCGTCCAGCAGCGAGGCGTTGGCGATCTCCATGCCGGTCAGGTCGGCGCACATCTGCTGGAAGTTGACCAGCGCCTCCATCCGGCCCTGCGAGATCTCCGCCTGGTAGGGGGTGTAGGCGGTGTACCAGGCCGGGTTCTCGAGGATGTTGCGCAGGATCACCTTGGGCGTGTGGGTGCCGTAGTAGCCCTGGCCGATGAAGCTGCGGAACACCTGGTTCTTCCCGGCGATGGCGCGGATCTTCGCCAGCGCCTCCTCCTCGGTGAGGCTGTCGGGCAACGCCAGCGGCGCGGGCGACTTGATGCTGCCGGGGACGATGGCGTCGGTCAGGGCCTCGAGCGAGGGCTGGCCGACGGCGGCGAGCATGGTGGCGATCTCGGCGTCGTTGGGGCCGATGTGGCGGCCGACGAAGGCGTCATGCTGCTCGAGTTCGCGCAGGGCAGGGGCGTGCTGGGACATGGAGGCGGTCCGGACAGGGGCAGGAAGGCGCCGCGCGGTCGCGCGGCGGGATGCCCCTCTGTCCTTTTGCCTGAGAGTTTGGAAGCTGCGCGGACGAGGTCGCGGCTTCGTGCCCCTTCGGCGCCGGCGCGGCCCGGGCGGGCGGCCGGTCTCTCCAGAGTGTTGTTCACGGGCGGTGGTATGGGAGCCTGAGCGATTACGGGCGTTTGCGCCTTCGGCAGCGGGTCGCCCCGCTTCTCCCACCGCACGCGGTGTGGCAGCGATTATACCCGCCGTGGCGGCCGGCCGGCCGGGGCATGGCTTACCATGGCGGCGCATTCAGGACCGGCCGGACAGGCGGACGCAACCGACGGGATCCCCGCCAGCATGCAGGACACCGATACCCCATGACCACGCCCGCCCCAGCCGGGCCTTCGACCCGGCGCCTGGCGCTGCTGCTGGCCGGGCTGTCGATGTTCGGCCCGTTCTCGATCGACACGATCTTCCCGGCCTTCCCGCAGATGGCCGCGCAGTTCGGCGCCGACAAGGTGGCGATGCAACAGACCATCGCGGTCTACCTGGCCGCCTACGCGCTGATGAGCATCGTCCACGGCCCGCTGTCGGACGCGATCGGCCGCCGCCGGGTGATCCTGGCCGGGCTGGCGGTGTTCACCCTGGCCTCGGTCGGCTGCGCGCTGGCGCCGGACCTGGGCACCCTGCTGGCGTTCCGCGCCCTGCAGGGCCTGTCGGCGGGCGTGGGTCTGATCGTCGGCCGTGCGGTGATCCGCGACGTGCTCCAGGGCCATGACGCGCAGCGGCTGATGAGCCAGGTGTCGATGATCTTCGGCATCGCCCCGGCGATCGCCCCGGTGATCGGCGGCTGGATGCTGGGCGCCGGCCGCTGGCCGCTGATCTTCTGGTTCCTGGCGGTGTTCGGGGTGCTGCTGCTGGCCAGCGTCGGCCGCTGGCTGCCGGAAACCCACCCGCCGGAGCTGCGCCTGCCCCTGCGGCCGCGGCGGCTGGTGCGCGACTACCTGGCGATCGGCGCCAACCCACGCTTCCAGCGCCTGGCCGCGGCCGGCGCGCTGAACTTCGCCGGGCTGTTCCTGTACATCGCCTCGGCCCCGGACTTCGTGATGGAGCTGCTGGGCCTGGGCGAGCGCGACTTCGCCTGGCTGTTCCTGCCGACCATAGGCGGCATGACCCTGGGCGCGTTCGTGTCCGGGCGGATCGCCGGGCGCTGGCCGCCGATGCGCCAGGTCGAGGCCGGGTTCGTCTGTTCGGCCCTGGCGGCACTGGCGAACGTGGCCTACAACGCCCTGGCGCCGGCGATCGCGGTGCCCTGGGCGGTGCTGCCGATGAGCCTGGCTGCGTTCGGCGTGGCCCTGGTGTTCCCGGTGCTGACCCTGTCGATCCTGGACATGTACCCACGCCAGCGCGGCTCGGCCTCGTCCCTGCAGGCGTTCTTCCAGCTGGTGCTCAACGCCGCGGTGGCCGGCCTGCTCTCGCCCTGGCTGAGCCACCACGGCCTGCACCTGGCCTTGGGCATGGCCGTGTTCGTCGCCGGCGGCTGGCTGTTCTGGCGCTGGGAGGCGCGGGTGGCGCGCCGGTTCCCGCCGCCGCCGTCCTCGCCCATGATCGAGCCGGGCGAGCAGCTCTGAGTCCCGACGCATTCCCCCCTTCCCGGAGATCCCCCATGTCGATCCAGTCCAAGGCCCGCCGCGATGCGCGCAAGCGCAAGACCGACCGCGAGCGCAACCAGGCCCGGGCCGGCCAGCCGCCGATCGAGCCGCACGCCGAGCTGCGCGACCGCGACGGCAACCTGCTGGCCGGGGTGGTCCGCCAGAGCGGGGTCTGGGTGCTGGGCATGGACGGGCGCATCGCCGGCAGCAGCGACAGCGCCGCGCAGATGCTGATGCTGATGCGCCGCGCCCAGCGCCTGCACGATGCGCAGGGCGTGCCGGTCAAGCTGGTCTACTCCGACGCCCTGCGCGACGAGGCCGAGCTGGAGGCGGCCACCCAAGGCAAGTCGCTGGCCGACTACGAGCAGCAGCTGGAAGAGGAGATGGCCGCCGCGCAGCCAGTGGCGGCGGACGCGGAACCGGGGCCGACCGCGCACTGAGCGCAACCGTCGCCCTGCGCTCCTGCAAGGGAAGCAAAGGCACGGCGGCCCGGCCTGAAGCCGGCGCAACCCAACGCTTCTGCGGTTGCCGAGTGGCTGAAAAGAAACGGGCGCCTAGGGCGCCCGTTTCCGTAGTGCGTTCGGTTGGAAGCCGCAGCCTCAGCCCTGCGTTTCCGGCGCCGCCGTCGGTGTCGCCGCCGTGGTGCCTCCGGCCTGCCAGCCGCAGGACTTGCCCTCGTTCTGCTGCTTGAGCCATTCCTGCAGCGGGGCGAAGTACTCCAGCACCGCGCCGCCGTCGATCTGCTCGCTGCCGGTCAGCTCCTTCAGCGTGGCCTGCCACGGCTGGCTGGCGCCCTTGGCCAGCATCGCCTGGAACTTCCGGCCGGCCTCGGCGTTGCCGTAGAAGGTGCATTCGTACAGCGGCCCGGTCTGCCCGGCCGCCTCGCACAGCGACTTGTAGAACTGGAACTGCAGGATGTGCGAGAGGAAGTAGCGGGTGTACGGGGTGTTGCCCGGCACGTGGTACTTGGCGCCCGGATCGAAGAACGCCTCGCCGCGCGGGGTCGCCGGGGCCACGCCCTGGTACCTGGCCTTCAGTTCCCACCAGGCCTGGTTGTAGCGGTCCGGGGCGATCGAGCCGTCGAACACGCCCCAGCGCCAGCGGTCGATCATCAGCCCGAACGGCAGGAACGCGACCTTGGCCAGGGCCATGCGCATCTGCGCGTTGATCAGCGCCTCCTGGCCCTGCGCCTGGCCCTGGACCATGCCGATCGAGGCCAGGTACTTGGGCGTCATCGCCAGCACGATGGTGTCGCCGATGGCCTCGTGGAAGCCGTCGTTGGCGCCGTTCTGGAACAGCGGCGGCTGCACGTTGTAGGCCAGGTCGTAATAGATGTGGCCCAGCTCGTGGTAGATGGTGGTGAAGTCCTCTTCGTTGGGCTTGATGCACATCTTGGTGCGCACGTCGCCTTCCATGTTCATGTCCCAGGCGCTGGCGTGGCAGACCACGTCGCGGTCCAGCGGCTTGATGAACTGGGTCTTCTGCCAGTAGCTCTCCGGCAGCTTGGGCATGCCCAGGGAGACGTAGAAGTCCTGGGCGCGCTCGGTCATCTGCTTGGCCACCGCCAACTGCGCCTCGCGCTCGGCCTCGAAGCGGGCCTTGGCGTCGGCGCCCTGGCCGCGCTTGTACAGCGCCGCGCCCAGGTCCTGCTGGTACTGCTTCTCCAGCGCGCCGGTGATGTCCAGGCTGCCGGCACCCTTGTACGGCTCCAGCATGTCCCAGAGGTTGCCCCAGTCCTGCTGCCACATGTTGCCGGTCAGGTGCGCCGGGATCAGGCCGCCGGCGACCTGGCCCTTCTCCACGCCGTAAGCCTGCTGCAGGCGGTCGCGGGTGTAGCAGTGCAGCTGCTCGTACAGCGGCCTGACCTGGTCCCACAGGCGGTCGGTCTCGGCGGCGAACGCGTCCGGGGCCATGTCGTAGCCGCTGCGCCACATCACCCCGGTGTCGGCATAGCCCAGCTCGGCGGCGCCCTCGTTGACCAGCTCGACGAAGCGCGCGTAGTCCTGGCGCATCGGCGCGGCGGTGGAATGCCAGCCCTGCCAGGCGTCGAGCTGGGCGTCGTAGTCGCGGCTGGAGCGCAGCACGTCCTCCAGCTCGCCCAGCTGGCGGCAGGTCTTGGCCGCGCCTTCGCCGGTGCAGTAGCTGCCGGCGCCGTAGGCGCCTTCCATGCGGGCAGCAATCGTGGTGAGTTCGCTCAGCTTGGCCGGGTCCTTGGGCGCCGGCATCGAGGTCATCAGCTTCAGCAGGGCCAGGGCGCGCTTGCTGTCCTCGGACATCGGCTGGCCCTCGAACTTCTTGGCCTCCTCGATCCAGACGTTGAGCTGGGCCAGGGCGCGTTCGTTGGCCTTGGCCGCGATCCGCTGGCTGTCGTCATTGATGTAGGTCGAGGACAGCCACTGCGCCGAGGTGATCTCGGGGAAGGCGGCCTTGTACTCGGCATTGATCCGGGCGACGAACGCGTCGGCGCTCTCGCCGCCCTGGACGGCGGCGGGCGCGGGCGCGGCGGCCTCGGGCGCCGGCTCCTTCTTGCAGGCGGACAGCGACAGCAGGCCCGCGCCGAGGGCGAGCGGCAGCAACAGGTGGCGGTGCTTCACGTGGTGTTCCCCGATGGATGCAGTGCCGGCAGGCTAGTGGGGCCGGGTGCGCCGGGCAAGTGGACCTTGGGAGGCCCCGGCGCGCGGCGTCAGGCCGGCAGCAGGCCGCGCTCGGCCAGCCAGGCGCGCGCCTCGTCGGCGTCCTGCTCGAACCACGCCCGGGTCGAACCCAGCCGGTAGGTGTAGCCCCAGGTGTCCATGTCGGCCATCAGCCGCGGGCTGCCCACCCCGGGCAGGCGGCCGGCCAGCACGATCTGCAGGTAGCAGGTGGCGTCCTCCTCGGCGACCGAGTCGGTGGCGTCGGTATGCACCGCGGCCCGCCGCTTGGGCGGCAGCACGATCAGGTGGCAGGCCTCGTGCAGCATCGAGTGCACGGGCGTGTCGCCGCGCACGTAGACGGTGCCGGCGATGATCCCGGCCTCGGGCTCGCCCCAGTAGCTGCCGGGGATCGGCGCGTCGTCGGCTACCGTTTCCAGCCGCAGGCCGTGGCCGGCCAGGAGCGCGGCGGCATCGGCGAAGGCGATGTCGCGCAGGCGCAGGACGTCGGCGGCGGCGTCCTTCAGCCCTGGCCGTCCGGCAAGGCCACCGAGATGTCGAGCACGTCGTGGTCGCCGTCCTTGATCACGTCGACCTTGACCGCGTCCACGTCGACGTTGACGTACTTCTTGATCACGTCCAGCAGCTCGCGCCGCAGCAGCGGTAGGTAGTCAGGCGCGCCGCGGCTGCTGCGCTCCTGGGCGATGATGATCTGCAGCCGGTTCTTGGCCGTGGACGCGGTGTCCTTCTTCGCCCGCAGGAAATCGAACACACCCATGGCTCAGCCTCCGAACAGCTTGCTGAAGAAGCCCTTCTTCTCCAGGGTGGTGAAGCGCAGGGGCCGCTCCTCGCCGAGCAGGCGGGCCACGGCGTCGTCGTAGGCCTGGCCGGCCTCCGATTCGGCTTCCAGGATCACCGGCTCGCCCTTGTTGGAGGCGTTGAGCACGTCGCTCGATTCGGGGATCACGCCCAGCGCCTTCAGCCCGAGCACCTCCTCCACGTCGGCGATGCTGAGCATCTCGCCGCCGGCCACGCGGGCGGGGCTGTAGCGGGTCAGCAGCAGGTGCGCCGGCAGGCCCTCGCCGGCCTCGGCGCGGTGGGTCTTGGAGTCGAGCAGGCCGATGATGCGGTCGGAGTCGCGCACCGAGGACACTTCCGGGTTGACCACCACGATGGCCTTGTCGGCGAAGTACATCGCCAGGAACGCGCCCTTCTCGATCCCGGCCGGGGAGTCGCAGACGATGTATTCGAAGCCGTCGGCGGCCAGGTCCTTGAGCACCTTCTCCACGCCTTCCTGGGTCAGCGCGTCCTTGTCGCGGGTCTGCGAGGCGGCCAGCACGAACAGGTTGTCGAAGCGCTTGTCCTTGATCAGGGCCTGCTTGAGGGTGGCCTCGCCGTGGACGACGTTGACGAAGTCGTACACCACCCGGCGCTCGCAGCCCATGATCAGGTCGAGGTTGCGCAGGCCGACGTCGAAGTCGATCACCGCGGTCTTGTGCCCGCGCTTGGCCAGGCCGATGGCAATGCTGGCGCTGGAAGTGGTCTTGCCCACGCCGCCCTTGCCGGACGTGACTACGATGATTTCAGCCAATGGAGGTCTCCTGGGTGCCGCGTGCGGGGTCGTGTCGGTGGAAGCGGGGCGCGCGGGCCTTGGCGGAAAGCGCCGCGGCCGCGCGCCGGGTCATTCGAGGGCGGCCAGCTTCAGCTGGCCATTGTCCAGCCACACCTGCACGGCCTTGCCGCGCAGGGTGTCGGGGATATCGTCCAGCACCTTGTAGTGGCCGGCAATGGCCACCAGCTCGGCCTGGAAGTCGCGGCAGAAGATCCGCGCCTCGGCATTGCCCTGGGCGCCGGCCAGGGCGCGGCCGCGCAGGCTGCCGTAGACGTGGATCGAGCCGTCGGAGATGACCTCGGCGCCGGCGCCGACCGTGCTCAGCACGGTCAGGTCGCAGCCTTCGGCGTACAGCTGCTGGCCGGAGCGGACCGGAGTCTTCTGCACCTTGCCGGGGGCCTTCGGCGCGGCCGCGGCGGGTGCCGCCGGCACCGTGTTCTTTTAACGAATCCCAGGCCCCCAGAAGGAGACCACTATAGTCTGGACGCTTTTTGTGTGACAAA
>NZ_PDWL01000045.1 GCF_010093185.1 Pseudoxanthomonas jiangsuensis
GGCCGGCGAGAACGTCGACACCCGGGTGGAACCGGCCAGCATCACCAAGGTCATGACCTCCTATGTGATCGCCGCCGAGATCGCCTCGGGCAAGGTGAAGAACGAGGACCAGGTGCTGATGAGCGAGCGCGCCTGGCGCGAGGGCGGCGCCCGCACCGACGGCAGCTTCAGCGGTTTCCCGGTCAACCAGCGCGCGCCGCTGCACGACATGGAAGTGGGCATGGCGGTGCAGTCCGGCAATGACGCGGCGATCGCCCTGGCCGAGCACGTGGCCGGCACCCAGGAGGCGTTCGCCGACCTGATGAACAGCTACGCCGCCAGGATCGGCATGGGCGGCAGCCACTTCGTCAACGCCCATGGCCTGTCGGCGCCGGAGCACTACAGCACCGCGCACGACCTGGCCCGCCTGGGCCAGGCCTTCATCCGCGACTACCCCGAGGCCTACGCCTACAACTCGATCAAGGAGTTCACGGTCAACGGCATCACCCAGCCCAACCGCAACCTGCTGCTGTGGCGCGACCCGAGCGTGGACGGGATCAAGACCGGCCACCATTCCGGCGCCGGCTACTGCCTGATGAGTTCGGCCAAGCGCGGCGACCAGCGCCTGATCGCGGTGGTGATGGGCGCCGGCTCCGAGCGCCAGCGCGCCGACGACAGCCTGGCCCTGCTCAACTGGGGCTTCCGCTTCTACGAGACCCACAAGCTGTACGAGCCGGGCAAGCCGGTGGCGCAGCTGAAGGTGTGGAAGGGCAAGGCCGACCAGGCGCAGCTGGGGGTGACAGCGCCTTTGCTGGTCAGCGTGCCGCGCGGCCGCTACGCCGAGCTGAAGCCGTCGATGGAGGTGCCCAAGTCGCTGGTGGCGCCGATCGCGGCCGGACAGCCGGTGGGCACGGTCAAGGTGACCCTGGACGGCCAGGTCGTGGCCCAGGCGCCGCTGGTGGCGATCGCCGCGGTCGAGGAGGCCGGCTTCTTCAAGCGCCTGTGGGATGCGTTCTGGATGTGGTGGGAGTCCGACTGAAGGCCCGCGCCGCCGCTGGAACCCCAAGGACAGCCGGCCGCAAGCCGGCTGTCCGCGTTCTGGACAGGGGGCTGCTGCGTGACGATGGCCGTGCAGGCCGGATTCATCCGTGGTTTATCATGGTCGAACGGGTGTGAAGGCGCGTCCGCTTCCCTCACCGGGGAACGCTGCCGGGTCCGGCCACCATTCTTCACAGATGGGGATATCGAACATGCGTAAAGGGAATTCGGGAAGGGCGGTGCTGGCCGCCGGGATGATGGTCGCGCTGGTGGCCGTCGCGGGTCCGGCCGCGGCCCAGCGTCAGAGCGCGCAGGACCGCCGCCAGGAGCAGATGGCGCAGATCCCGGTGTGCGCCAAGCCGCTGGGCACCATTTCGGTGATCGAGCCGGAGGACGCGACCCACTGGTGGACCGGCCAGCAGCTGCCGGCGCCGTCGCGGCTGATCAAGGTGTTCGTCAACAAGTCGCGCTGCTTCACCCTGGTCGACCGCGGCGCCGGCATGGCCGCCGCCCAGTACGAGCGCGGCCTGGCCGCCGACGGCGACCTGCGTGGCGGCTCCAACATCGGCAAGGGCCAGATCAAGGCCGCCGACTACGTGATGATCCCCGACCTGATCGGCGCCAACAGCAACGCCGGCGGCAACGCCATCGGCGGTCTGCTCGGCGGCCTGGTCGGCGGCAACGCCGGCGCCCTGATCGGCGGTCTGAACTTCAAGAAGAAGACCGCCGACGTGGTCCTGACCGTGACCGACGTGCGCTCCTCCGAGCAGGTGGCCATGGCCGAGGGCAGCGCCAAGAAGACCGACATCGGCTTCGGCGCCAGTGGCGGCCTGTTCGGCGGCAGCGGCCTGGGCGCAGCCGGCGTCAGCGGCTACGCCAACACCGAGATCGGCCAGGTCATCACCCTGGCCTACCTGCAGGCCTACACCGACATCGTCGCCCAGCTCGGCGGCCTGCCGGACAACGCCTCGGCGGCCAACGTCACCCAGGCCCTGCGCGTGACCAAGGCCGCGCGCCTGCTGGGCAACGCCCAGGGCACCGGCCAGGCGGTGCGCTCACTGGACCCGGGCATGCTGCTGTACCCGACCGGCAACAAGGAAGGGCTGATGTGGGAAGTGGAGGACGAACTCGGCAACAAGGGCTGGGTGAACTCGACCAACACCGAGCTGGCCAAGTAAGCGGCGCGGCTGCGGGAACCGGTGCATCGCGCACCGGTTCCGACTCCAGGAAGGGCGGCCAGGCGGCCGCCCTTCCGCGTTTCCGGGCGGTCGTTCCTGCCTGCGGCTGCGGTCGTGAGCCTGCCGCTCAGAGCATCCGGCTGATGGTGAAGCTGCCGAACACCGGCGCCACCTTCTGCCCATCGAACTCGCGGCTGCGGTGGTAGCGGGCTAGGGCGAACTTCCAGCGCCCGCGCATCACCGCCAGGCCGTAGCCGACCTCGCCGACGAACGGCCGCTTGTCCACGCTGTGGCTGTCGCGGAAGGTGTTGCCGTCCAGGGTGATGTCGCGCAGCACCCAGCGCGCGTCGCTGGTCAGGAACAGGTGCGCCGACCAGCCGCGCCCGCGCCCGCGCGAGGATGGCGCGGTGTTCTCGCCGGCCGGGCGCAGCGGCGTGCTGCCGAAATCGTCCGGGACCTTCCAGCCGAAACGCAGCTCCATGCCGGCGTTGGCGTGGGTGGCGAAGTTGCCCAGCGAGCCGCCCCAGTGGCCGATCGCGTCCCAGCCCCAGCCGTCGGCGTTGACGCTGCCGTCGCCCGGCCAGCGGCGCATGCGCTCGTGGACCAGGCCGAGCAGGGGCTCGTTGCGCAGCTGGTGGTCCCAGCCGCGGAATTTCTCGTCGCCCAAAGCATCGTGGACCGCGTCCTGCACCTCCTCGCCCAGGGCCGCCGGCCCGACCACGCCGAGCTGCAGCTGGGTGGTGCGCAGGTGGCCGTCGTTGCGCGCGTTGTAGCCGAAGCTGGCCAGCAGGACGCCGGCGTAGGGGCGGTCGTCGGCGACCAGGTCGGCGCGGGTGAAGTCGGTGGGGGTGAACAGCCCCTGGCCGAAGCCGAAGACCATGTTCTGCTGCTCGAAGCCGCCGGGCTGCAGGCGTTCCAGGTAGCCGTTGATCCAGCGCGCCAGGCGCGGCAGGCAGGGGTCGTCGGTGTAGTCGACCAGATTGGGCGAGACCAGGGTGATCATCGCGCCGTTGGTGTAGCCCTGGTCCTGGTCCTCGCCGCCGAACAGGTCGTTGTCGACCCGGAAGTTGACCGCGGGCGGGGCCTCGTCCATGCGGCTGCCGCTGCACTGCGGGGCCGCCAGCGCGGCGGGGGCCGCCAGCGCCAGCGCAAGGCCGGCGGCGAGCGGGAGCGGGTGCGTCCGGTGGCGTCGCGGCATGCGGGGGCGTCCTTGCGTCGGGTGCGGCCATTGAACCGCAGTCCGGCGTCGATGGCGCGTACACGCCTGCACCGGAGCGTTGCGGGCAGGGCGGCCGGCCGCGCCGCTTGGGTTCGCCGGCCCTCGCCCCGATAATGCCGGCATGGAGATCAAGTCCGACAACCCCGAGCACGGCTTCCAGTTCCCCGGGATCTTCGAGCTCAGCGCCATGGGCCTGGCCGACAAGGGCCTGGAGGCGGAGCTGCCGAAGCTGCTGGCGACCTCCGGCGTGGAGGTGCTGGAAGAGCGGATCCAGTGGAAGCACTCGTCCAACGGCAGGTACGTGTCGGTGCGGATCGGCTTCCGCGCCGCCAGCCGCGAGCAGTACGACGCCGCCCACCGGGCCCTGCGCGACCATCCGGAAGTGAAGTGGACGCTGTGAGCGACCCGGCGCCGGCCTGCGCCGGCGCGGGAAGGGCCGCGCGCGCGCCCTTGCCGGCCCGGGTCTTCGACCTCGGCCGCCAGCCCTACGCGCCGGTGTGGCGGGCGATGCAGCGCTTCACCGACCGCCGTGGCGAGGACACCCCGGACGAGCTGTGGCTGGTCGAGCACGAGCCGGTGTTCACCCTGGGCCAGGCCGGCAAGCCCGAGCACGTGCTGGCCCCGGGCGACATCCCGGTGCTGCACGTGGACCGCGGCGGCCAGGTGACCTATCACGGTCCCGGCCAGATCGTGCTCTATCCGCTGCTGGACCTGCGCCGGACCGGCGTGGGGGTGCGCGAGTACGTGTGCCGGATCGAGCAGGCGATCATCGACACTCTGGACGAGTGGAACGTCGGCGGGCAGCGGCGCGAGGGCGCGCCGGGGGTGTACGTGGGCGCGGCCAAGGTCGCCGCGCTGGGCATCCGGGTGCGCCGCGGCTGCACCTTTCACGGCCTGAGCTTCAACATCGGCATGGACCTGGAGCCGTTCCACCGGATCAATCCCTGCGGCTACCAGGGATTGCAGGTGACCTCGCTGCAGGACCTGGGCGGTCCCTCGGACATGGACGCGGTCAAGCCGGTCCTGCTGCGACACGTCGCCCGCCAGTTCGGGCTGGAACTGCGACCTCAGGCGGGACTGCCGGACCTGGGCGGCTGAGCCTGCGACGGCAACCGCAAAGGCATTGAGCTGGCTGGCTTCGTGCTGAGCCGCGGCGAACCGGCCGTCTCGTGGCCGCTCGGGCGCACATCCGTGTGCGCACTCGCTACCGCGGCCATCCCTGGCCGCTGCCCCAACACAACCGGTCCGCCGCGTCTTCCGTACGCTGAAGGCTCCGGACTTCTATCCACCGTCGTCCCGGCGAACGCCGGGATCCAGCGTCTTTGCCTTGCTCCACCCTGTAGGAGCCGGTCTTGCCGGCGACCATAGAGGCGGACGCACCAATGGCCCCCGGTTCCACGCATCCGCCTCCACCATGGCAGTCGCCGGCAAGACCGGCTCCTACAAAAGGCAGGAAAGCCGGAAGAGCAGAGGCACCAAAGGCGGTGAACCCGAAACCCGCAGAGGCCGCCGTGCCTTGGGTCTGCGGTGCAAGTGGCACAGGGATGTGCCAACGGCCGCGAGTTGCGGGCAGGATGCCCGCCCGAGCGGTGCACCGCAGACCCAAGGCACGGCGGCCCCGCCCGAAGACAGCGCTTTTGCGCCATCTCCCCATTCTCCAGCCCCCCGCCGTTCCACCCGCCGCCGCCAGCGTTGCAGCGCCGGAACCGATCCCGCCGGGCAGCCGGCCCGCACCGGGCCTACAATGGGCGCCATGAACGCCCCCGCCCCCCGCACCATCCCGCTCCAGGTCCTGTCCGAACCGGCCGCCGCGCAGGCGCCGCCGGAGACCGGCCCGCTGCAGGCGGGGGTGAAGCAGGTCGGCGGCGACAAGATCAACCGCTCGCCGGTGCAGTTCGCCGACGCGCCGGTGCTGCGCAAGCCCTCGTGGATCCGGGTCCGGATCCCCTCCGGCAATGCCGTGGCCAACCTCAAGGCCAAGCTGCGCGAGAACCGCCTGGTCACCGTGTGCGAGGAGGCCAGCTGCCCGAACATCCATGAGTGCTTCGGCCACGGCACCGCCACCTTCATGATCCTGGGCGAGGTCTGCACCCGGCGCTGCTCGTTCTGCGACGTCGCCCACGGCCGGCCCAAGCCGCCGGACGCCAGCGAGCCGGCCAGCCTCGGCAATACCGTCGCCGACATGGGCCTGCGCTACGTGGTGGTCACCAGCGTCGACCGCGACGACCTGCGCGACGGCGGGGCCCAGCACTTCGTCGACTGCATCGCCGCCATCCGCGCGCGCGCGCCGGGCACCCGGATCGAGATCCTGACCCCCGACTTCCGCGGCAAGGGCCGGATGGAGCGGGCGCTGGAGATCCTGGCGACCAACCCGCCCGACGTGTTCAACCACAACATCGAGACCGTCCCGGACCTGTACCGCAACGTGCGCCCGGGCGCGGACTACCAGTGGTCGCTGACCCTGCTCCAGCAGTTCAAGGCCCGGCATCCGTCGATCCCGACCAAGTCCGGGATCATGCTCGGCCTGGGCGAAACCCTGGAACAGGTCCAGGCCACCCTGCGCGACCTGCGCGCGCACGACGTGGACATGGTCACCATCGGCCAGTACCTGCAGCCGACCGCGCACCACCATCCGGTGCTGCGCTACTGGACGCCGGAGGAATACAAGGCGCTGGAGGTCTACGGCTACGCCCTGGGCTTCAGCCACGTCGCCTCCGGGCCGATGGTGCGCTCGTCCTACCACGCCGACCGCCAGGCCGCCGGCGCCGGGGTCGCGGCCTGAGCGCCGCCGGCGCCGGTCCCGTCCCCCGGCCGCCGGGCACCGCCCGCGCGGACGGCCGCTTCCGTTCACCTTCCGCACCGCCGCGGCCGCTAGGCTGCGGTGAACCGCGCACGCGCCCAGGATCCGGCCGCCGGCAACTTCCGGCACTGGTCCGTGGTCACAGTCTGCGCCCAGCCTGTCATCCCCGGCCCCACCCGGTTCGAGCCCCCGCATGAATTCCAGACTCTCCGCCGTCCTGTCCGCCGCCCTCCTGATCGCCGCCCCGGCCGCTTTGCTGGCGCGTTCGGAGGGCCCGGCCCAGGTCGCCATCGCGCCCACCGCCGAGCAGGCCACCACCTCCAAGCTGGTCTACGGCCTGCTCTCGGACAGCCGCTACGCCTATCGCCCGCGCCCGGCCGACGACGCCATGGCCGGCGACATCTTCAAGCGCTACCTGGAGGCGCTGGACCCGAACAAGCAGTTCTTCACCGCCGCCGACGTGGCCCGGTTCGAGCCGGCCCGCCACCAGATGGCCGAAGCGGTGCGCCAAGGCGATGCCGCCCCGGCCTTCGCCATGTTCCAGCTCTACCGCGAGCGGGTGGGGCAGCGGGTGGCCTACGCCCGCAAGCTGCTCGGCGAGGACTTCGACTTCAGCGGCAGCGAGCGCTGGGAGTACGACCGCGAGAAGGCGCCGTGGGCGGCCGACGCGGCCGCGCTGGACGCGCTGTGGCGCAAGTCGGTGATGAACGACTGGCTGCGGCTGAAGCTGGCCGGCAAGCAGCCGGCGGAGATCCGCAAGACCCTGGACAAGCGCTACGAGCAGGTCGCCCGCTCGGTCGAGCAGCTCAAGAGCGAGGACGTGTTCTCGCTGTTCCTCAACAGCTACACCGCCTCGATCGACCCGCACACCGACTACCTCAACCCGCGCAGCGCCGAGAACTTCAACCAGGCCATGTCGCTGTCGCTGGAGGGCATCGGCGCCCAGCTGCAGCGCCAGGACGACGTGATCGTGATCCGCGAGATCATCCCCGGCGGCCCGGCCGCGCTGGACGGCACGCTCAAGGCCGGCGACCGCATCGTCGGCGTCGGCCAGGGCCGCAACGGCCAGGTCGAGGACGTGGTCGGCTGGCGGATCGACGACGTGGTCGCCAAGATCCGCGGCACCAAGGACACCCAGGTCAAGCTGGACTACATCCCGGCCGAGAACGGCATCGACGGCGAGCACCGCACCGTGGTCCTGACCCGGGCCCGGGTGCAGCTGGCCGAGCAGGCGGCCAAGAGCAAGTCCTACACCATCCCCGCCCAGGGCGACCTGCCGGCGCGCAAGATCGGGGTGATCGAGCTGCCGACCTTCTACCAGGACTTCGAGGGCCGCCGCCGCAACGGCAGCGACTACACCTCGGCCACCCGCGACGTCGCCGACCTGCTGGCGAAGTTCAAGCAGGACGGCGTCGACGGCGTGGTCCTGGACCTGCGCAACAACGGCGGCGGTTCGCTGGACGAGGCGGTGCAGCTGACCGGCCTGTTCGTCGACCAGGGCCCGGTGGTGCAGGTGCGCGAGTCCGGCGGCCGGGTCAGCGTCAACAGCGACCGCCAGGCCGGGGTGGCCTGGGACGGGCCGCTGGCGGTGCTGGTCAACCGCGCCTCGGCCTCGGCCTCGGAGATCTTCGCCGGGGCGATGCAGGACTATGGGCGCGCCCTGATCATCGGTGAGACCACCTTCGGCAAGGGCACGGTGCAGAACCTGTTCGACCTGGACCGCTGGCCGACCACCGAGGGCCAGCGCTTCGGCCAGGTCAAGCTGACCATCGCCCAGTTCTTCCGGATCGAGGGCGGCAGCACCCAGCACAAGGGCGTGGTCCCGGACATCGCCTACCCGCTGAGCGTGGACGCCAACGAGTTCGGCGAGAGCACCTACGACAACGCCCTGCCGTGGACCCGGATCGCGGCGGTGCCGCACGCGCGCTACGGCAACTTCGCGCCTTTGCTGCCGCGGCTGCAGACCCTGCACGCGCAGCGCATCGCCGACGACCTGGAGTTCCAGTGGTGGAGCGAGGACGTGGCCCGCTACCGCGAGGAGGCGGCGAAGAAGTACCTGTCGCTCAACGAGGCCGAGCGCCGCGCCGAGCGCGACCGCCAGGAGGCCCAGCGCAAGGAGCGCCAGGCGATCCGCCGCGAGAAGGGCCTGGACCTGGACCCGCTGGCCGAGGAGACCGACGACGGCCTGACCGCCAACGAGCGCGACGTGGTCAAGGACGCCGCGCGCGAGAAGGCCGCCGAGAAGCGTCCCGACCCGCTGCAGCGCGAGTCGGCGGCGATCCTGGCCAACGCCATCGACCTGCTGCAGCAGGACCGGCCGCTGAGCGCGCAGGTCCTGCCGAAGACCGCCTCGGCGGTGCGCTGGGCGGAGTGAATGCCGTCGTCCCGGCGCAGGCCGGGACCCAGCGCCTTCCGCTGTGCGGCGTTGGCGGGTAACGGATCAAAGCCGCTGGGTCCCGGCCTGCGCCGGGACGATAGGACCCTTCAATCCGGGATCGCCAGCGCCAGCGTCTCCTTGACCTCCTCCATCACGATGTAGCTCTTGGACTCGCGCACGTGCGGCAGGGTCAGCAGGCTGCTGCCCAGCAGCTTGCGGTAGGAGGCCATCTCCGAGATCCGGGCCTTGATCAGGTAGTCGAAGTCGCCCGACATCAGGTGGCACTCGAGCACGTTGGGCAGCTTCAGCGCCGCGCGCCGGAATTCCTCGAAGATGTCGCCGGACTTGTAGGCCAGGCTGATCTCCACGAAGACCAGCAGGCCGGCCTTGAGGTGCTGCGGATTGAGCCGGGCGTAGTAGCCCTCGATCACGCCGTCGCGCTCGAGCCGGCGCACGCGCTCGGTGCAGGGCGTGGTCGACAGCCCGACCCGCTCGCCCAGCTCGGTGAAGGAGATCCGGCCTTCGGCCTGGAGGATGCGCAGGATGTGGCGGTCGATCCGGTCCAGGTCGCGGGCGCGTTCGGGACGCGGGCGGGCCGGGGTGGCCCGCCCGCCCTCCCCGCCGTTCGCGCTGTTCGATCCGGCCCTGGGCCTGACCTCGGTGATCCCGGACATGGACCCGACCCGGCCGGCGCAGGCCGATCCGCGCCGCCTGCACGACGCGGTCTGGCGCTTCGGCGCGACC
>NZ_PDWL01000046.1 GCF_010093185.1 Pseudoxanthomonas jiangsuensis
GTAGGCCAGCAGCACCAGGGCGAAGCTAGGACTGCACAGCCAGGCCAGGGCCAGGCCGGCCAGGGCCAGCAATGGCGCCACGAACAGCCCGTGCAGCAGCGGGATGCGCCCGGCGGCGAAGGGGCGGGTGGGCTTGGGCGGGGGGCGTGGGGCGGGTGACGGCATCGTGCTGCATGGCGCGCATTCTAGACGGCCCCGGCCGAACGTGGCCGAACCGGGATGCCGGTCCGCGACCACACGCCGCCTTCCCGCCGTCCCGGCATAAACTCGGCCGACCTGCATGCCAGGGCACCCGGGAACACCGCACATGCTCAAGCCGACCTACCCGCTCTACGTCGCCAACGCCGCCGAGACCCCGAACGCCGACCTGGAAGTGCTGGACAAGTACTCCGGCCAGGTCGCCACCCGGGTGGCGATGGCCGACGCGGCCACGGTCGAGCGCGCGATCGCCGCCGCGGTGGCCGCGGCCCCGGCGATGGCCGCCCTGCCCCCCTACCGGCGCCAGGCGATCCTGGAGCACTGCGTCGCCCGCTTCCGCGAGCGCGCCGAGGAACTGGCCCTGGCCCTGTGCATCGAGGCCGGCAAGCCGATCAAGGATGCCCGCGGCGAGGTCACCCGGCTGATCGACACCTTCCGCATCGCCGCCGAGGAATCGGTCCGGATCGAAGGCCAGACCGTGAACCTGGAGATCTCCGAGCGCGGCCGCGGCTACCGCGGGATCTGGAAGCGGGTGCCGGTCGGTCCCTGCAGCTTCATCACCCCGTTCAACTTCCCGCTCAACCTGGTCGCGCACAAGGTCGCTCCGGCGATCGCCGCCGGCTGCCCGTTCGTGCTCAAGCCGGCCGGCAAGACCCCCGTCGGCGCGCTGATCATCGCCGAGGTCCTGGCCGGGACCGACCTGCCCGAGGGCGCCTTCTCGGTGTTCGCCTGCGGCAACGACGAGGCCGCGCCGCTGATCGAGGACGACCGGATCAGGCTGCTGTCCTTCACCGGCGGCCTGGTCGGCTGGGAGTTCAAGGCGCGCGCCGGGCGCAAGAAGGTGACCCTGGAGCTGGGCGGCAACGCCGCCTGTATCGTCGATGCCGACCAGGGCGGCAAGCTCGACCAGGTGGTCGAGCGGCTGGCCTTCGGCGCCTACTACCAGTCCGGGCAGAGCTGCATCAGCGTGCAGAGGATCCTGGTCCACGACGCGGTCTACGACGCGCTCCGGGAAAAGCTGGCGGCCAGGGTCGCCGGCTTCGTCGCCGGCGACCCGAAGGACGAGCGGACCTTCATCGGCCCGGTGATCGACGAGGCCTCGGCGCAGAAGCTGCAGGGCTGGATCGAGGAAGCGCGCGAGGCCGGCGCCCGGGTGATCGCCGGCGGCGGGCGCCAGGGCAACATGCTCGCGGCCACCTTGCTGGAGGACGTCCCGCGCGACTGCGCCCTGCAGCGCCAGGAGGCCTTCGGCCCGGTCGCCCTGCTGCAGCGTTTCGACGATTTCGGGGCGGCGCTGGAGACGGTCAACGACTCCGACTTCGGCCTGCAGGCGGGGGTGTTCACCGACAGCCTGGCCCACGCCATGCAGGCCTGGGACCGGCTGGACGTGGGCGGGGTGGTGGTCGGCGACGTGCCCAGCTTCCGCATGGACAACATGCCCTACGGCGGGGTCAAGGATTCGGGCCTGGGCCGCGAAGGCGTGAAGTTCGCGATCGAGGACATGAGCGAGGTGCGGCTGCTGGTGCTCAAGACCTGAAGGAATACGCGGAGCGGAACGCTCAGGCCACGCGGCGGGCGGCCGGGCGGCCCAGCAGGTAGCCCTGGCCGCAGCCGCAGCCCAGTTCCAGCAGGGTGTCGCGCTGGAACTCGGTCTCGATGCCCTCGCCGACCGTCTCGATGCCCAGGGTCCCGGCCAGGGCCAGGATCGCCCGCACCAGGGCCAGGCTCTCCTCGCGCCCGCCCTCGGCATCCAGGCCGGCGACGAAGCTGCGGTCGATCTTCAGCCCCGAGATCGGGAACCGGTGCAGGTAGGACAGCGCCGAGAAGCCCGTGCCGAAATCGTCCAGCTGCGCCAGCACCCCGCGCTCGCGCAGGGTGTTGAGCAGGCGCAGGGTGCGCGGCGCGTCGTCCAGCAGGGCCACCTCGGTGATCTCCACCCGCAGCCGCGACGGATCCGCATCGGCCGCCTCGATCAGCCCCAGCAGGCGGTCGGCGAAGTCCGGCGAGCGGAAATGCCGCGGCGACACGTTGACCGAGACGTAGCCGCCGGCGCTGCGCGCCAGGTCCTCGATCACCTGTTCGTACAGCAGCCAGTCGACCTGCTCGATCAGCCCGCTCTCCTCGCCCAGGGCGATGAACGCGGCCGGCGCCAGCAGCCCGCGGCGCTCGTGGCGCCAGCGCAGCAGGGCCTCGTGGCCGACCACCGCCCCGTCCTCCAGGCGCAGGATCGGCTGGTAGTACGGCAGGAACTCGCGGCGGTTGATTGCCCGGCGCAGGTCCGCCTCCAGGTCCAGGCTGCGTACCGCCTGCTCGCGCATGTCCTCGTCGAACAGGGCGTAGCGGTCGCGCCCCTCGTTCTTGGCCCGGTACATCGCCGCGTCGGCGTCGCGCAGCAGCTCCTCGCCGCTGCGGTAGCGCGGATGCCACTGGGCGATGCCCATGCTGGCCGAGGGGAACAGCTCGCGCCCGGCCACCCACAGCGGCCGGCCGAGCACGCCCATCAGGCGCTGGGCGAGGTCGCGCACGCCGTCGCCGTCGTGGCCGCTGCTGGCGCCACCCACCAGGATCGCGAACTCGTCGCCGCCCAGGCGGGCGACGATGTCCTCGGCGCGCATGGTCGAGACGATCCGCTTGGCCACCTCCACCAGCAGTTCGTCGCCGGCGGCGTGGCCGATGCTGTCGTTGACCAGCTTGAACCGGTCCAGGTCCAGGAACAGCACCGCGAACGGCTGGCCGTCGCCGTGCCGGGCGCGCTCGATCGCCGCGGCCATGCAGTCCAGCAGGTAGGCGCGGTTGGGCAGCCCGGTCAGGGCGTCGTGCAGGGCCTGGTGGGTCAGCCTCTGCTCGGCGCGCAGGCGCTCGCCGATCTGGGCGATCAGCTGGTTGTTGGTCTCCTCCAGCTCGGCGGTGCGCTCGGCCACCCGCCGTTCCAGCTCGGCGTGCGCGCTTTTCAACCGTTCCTGCGCGGTCTGCCGGGCCAGGCCACTGCCGATGTTGTGGGCGACGAACGCCAGCAGGCGCTGGTCGTCGACGCTGAAGCCGATGTCCGGGGTGTAGCTCTGCACCGCGATCACGCCCACCACCTCGCCGTCGCGCTGCAGGGGCACGCCCAGCCAGCTGTAGGCCTGCTTCTGGCCGAACTCGTGGACCTCGCCGGCGGCGGCCAGGGCGTCGATCCCGGCGCGGTCGGCAAGCAGGGCCTGGCGGGTGCGGATCACGTACTCGGTCAGGCCGTTGCTCAGCTGCCGGGGCGGGCGCTGGTCGTCCATCTCGTCGACCGAGTAGACGAACTCGATCCCGTCCTGGGCCGGGTTGAGCATCGCGATGTAGAAATTGCGGGCGTAGATCAGGTCGTCGACCGCGGCGTGGACCTTGGCGTAGTACTGCTCCAGGCTTTCCGAGCTGACCGCCATCTCGGCGATCCGGAACAGCGCGTGCTGCAGCTTCTCGGCGCGCTCGCGTTCGACCACCTCGTCCTGCAGCTCGCGGTTGGCATGCTCCAGTTCCAGGGTGCGCTCGGTCACCCTCTGCTCGAGCTGGGTCTGCGCCTGGCGCCGGTCCAGGGTGGTCAGCACGTGCTGGGCGACGTAGCCCAGCAGGGCCCGGTCCTCGTCGCTGTAGCAGCCGGCGCGGTCGTAGCTCTGGACCACGATCGCGCCGCAGACCCGGTCGCCGCGCCGCATCGGCACCCCCAGCCAGTCCTGGCTGTCCGGGCCCTGGGTGGGATTGCGGACCACGTGCAGGCGGTGGCGGATCAGGTCCGACGGCCCGCGCAGGGCCCGCCCGTGGCGCAGCAGGGCGAAGGTGAGGCTGTTGGGCATCTCCTCCTCGTGCCACTCGCGCGCGGTGTCGGCCTCGTATACGTCCTGCTGGTCGGCGAAGTAGAGGAAGCGCACCGTGCTGCGCGCGTCGTCGTACTCGACGATGTAGCAGTTGGGCGCGTACATCAGCGAGCCGATGATCCCGTGCAGGCGGTGCAGCATCTCCGCCATCTCGACCTCGGCGCCGGCCAGGTCTGCGATCTCGTACAGCGCCTGCTGCAGGCGCCGGGACTTGTCCAGGTGCTCCATCCGCGCCTGGGTGCGGGCGGCCTCCAGCGCGGCGTCGAGCACGGTCCGCGCCGCCGCCAGCCAGACCTGGCGCGCGTAGGCCTCCATCGGCGCCGGCAGGCGCGCGACCAGCGCCAGGCGCGCGCCGCCCTGCTCGCCCCAGGCCTGGGCGAGCAGCTCCGGGGCCTCGGCCAGGGCGCCCGATTCGGCCAGCAGCAGGTCCAGGCTGCTGTCCACGCCGGTCTCGCTGGACGGCTCGACAAGGCTGTGGCTGCCCAGCACCGGGTCGCGCCAGCCGACCGCCAGCACCGCGCCGTCCGGCAAGGCCTGGCGCAAGGCGGCCATCGCGGACGCCAGCGGCGGACGGCGCGTTTCGGCCGTCGCCGGCTGCACGGCTTCGACTGTGCTGGACTGTTCCATGGATCCCCGGGTCGATGCCGCCCGCGGACGGACGACCGCGCCAGCATAACCCTGCCGGCGCCACGCACGTCGATCGGATGGCGGCCATCGACCCCGTCGCGCCCGCCCGGCCGTTACATTGCCCATGGACATCGCCCTGACCCTGCCCGCGGCCATGCCGGCTTCGCCGCGCTTTGCCCCGGCGCGGCATCCACGTAGTCTGGCAACCATGGACCAGGCCGTGGACGCCGCCCCTGCCGACGAAGCGCTGATGCTGGCCTGGGCCGGCGGCGACCTGACCGCGTTCGAGGCGCTGTACGCGCGCCATCGCGGTCCGCTGTTCCGCTTCCTGCTCGGCCAGGTGCGCGACCGGCCGCTGGCCGAGGAGCTGTTCCAGGACGTGTGGCAACGGGTGATCGGCGCGCGCGCCGGCTGGCGCCCGGAGGCGGCGTTCGGCACCTGGCTGTACCGGATCGCCCACAACCGGCTCAACGACCACTGGCGCGCGCTCCGCCACCGCCCGTCCGCGCCGGTGGACGCCGAGCGGCGGACCCTGGAGGTGGTCGACCCCGACACGCCCGAAGGCCTGGCCCATCGCGAGGAGGCCACCGCGCGCCTGCACGAGGCCCTGGCCGAACTGCCGGACGAACAGCGCGAGGCGGTGCTGCTGCGACTGCAGCGCGAACTTAGCCTGGAGGAGATCGGCGAGCTGACCGGCGTGGGCCGGGAAACGGTGAAATCGCGGCTGCGCTACGCCATGGACAAGCTGCGGGCGAGACTGGAACGATGAACGGCAAAGATCCGCTGACGCCCGAAGAACGCGAACTGGCCCGCCTGCTGGCGCCGGACGGGGAGGCGATGCCTTCGCCCGCGCTCGATGCCCGGATCCTGGCCGCGGCGCGGGCCGGGCTCGACCCGGCCGCGCCCCCTGCACCAGCCGCACCTGTCGCGCCTGTCGCGACGCCCGGTCGCAGGCCGGCGGCACCCATCCAACGTCCTCGACGCAGGCGCTGGCCGGCCGCACTCGGCCTGGCGGCCTCGGTGACCCTGGCCATCGGCGTGGCCTGGCAGATGCGCGAACCGCCCCGGCCCGAAGCCGCCGTCGCGGCCCATGCGGGCGCCGATGCCGCGCCCCCTGGCATCGCAGCCACAGACGCGTCGCAGGCCGAAGCCCCCGGCCGCGAAGCCGACGCCGTGGCCAGCAGCTACGCCGCGGCGCCGGCGGCCGCGCCCCTCGAGGATGCCCCCGCCGCCCCTCCGGCTGGAGCGGATAGCCCCGCACCGGTTGCGACCGCCAGAACCCGCGCGGCCGTCGCGCAGAAGCCATCCGTCGCAGCGGCGAAGCAAGCCGATGCGGCGGCGCGGGGGGAGCAGGCGGCGCGGGGGGTGCAGGCGGGGCCCTGTCTCGTATACACCTCTGCTGGGGGCGGCGAAGAGAGAGGCGGGCACACAGGCGGTGTCCGAGGCGATGAAGACTCGAAAGCAGAGGTACTGTGATGTAGCTGTGGAGACACATGTTGACTCGCAGAGTGTGACGTGCACA
>NZ_PDWL01000047.1 GCF_010093185.1 Pseudoxanthomonas jiangsuensis
TTTCAGTGCGACGCACCTACCTAGCTCTCCGCCGCAGGGGGCGTCGGGAGCGGAGGATGGGTATAAGAGACCGGCCTCCGGCACCTCCACCTCCGAACACAGCCAGGCCGCGGACGAATCCGACGGCCGGAGCAGGACCCATGACTGATTCCACCTCCCGCAAGACCCTCGGCAAACTCTCGCTCAAGCGCGGCGAGGAAGCCGCCCCCGCCGCCTCCAAGGCCGAGGAGCGCCTGCACAAGGTCCTGGCCCAGGCCGGGCTCGGCTCGCGCCGCGCGCTGGAGCAGCGCATCGCCGACGGCCTGGTCAAGGTCAACGGCGAGACCGCCCAGGTCGGCCAGAGCATCCGCAGCGGCGACAAGGTCGAGCTGGACGGCAAGGCCTTCGTCGCCTCGGCCCTGACCGAGCCGGCGCGCGTGCTGGTCTACAACAAGCCCGAGGGCGAGGTGACCACCCGCGAGGATCCCGAGGGCCGGCCGACCATCTTCGAGGCCCTGCCGCGGCTGAAGGGCGCGCGCTGGATCGCGATCGGCCGCCTGGACATCAACACCACCGGCCTGCTGCTGCTGACCACCGACGGCGAGATCGCCAACGCGATGATGCACCCCTCGCACGAGGTCGAGCGCGAGTACGTGGTCCGCGTGCGCGCGCCCGAAGGCCAGGAGAACGTGCCCGACAACGTCGTCGACCGCCTCGCCCGCGGCGTGGCGCTGGAGGACGGCCCGGCGAAATTCGACCAGATCGAGCGCATCGGCGGCACCGACTCCCACGACTGGTTCAAGGTCGTGGTCAAGGAGGGCCGCAACCGCGAGGTGCGCCGGCTGTGGGAATCGCAGGGCTGCCAGGTCAGCCGGCTCAAGCGCGTGCGCTACGGCAGCGTGTCGCTGCCGCGCGAGCTGCTGCGCGGGCAGTCGCAGGAGCTGCCGGCCGAACAGGTCGAGGCCCTGCGCAAGGAACTGGCGCTGGAGGACAACAGCGATTCGACCCTGACCCTGCAGCCGGTGATCGGCCAGCGCCGCGCGGCCAAGTCGACCGTGCACGTGGGCCGCGAGCGCGGCCCGGGCCAGGCCTACGTCAACGGCCACAACACCGCCGACGAAGGCCGCGAGCTGCGCCGCTTCGACCACGTGCGCGAGGACCGGCGCGGCGGCCGCGGCGGCAAGGCCAAGCCGCACGGCGGCCTGACCGTGAGCGGCGAGATGGCGGCCAAGCAGTCGCAGAAGCCGTTCAAGCAACGCAAGGAGAAGGGTCCCAAGCCTTTGCCGGACGGCAATCCGGCTGCGTTCCGCACCTGGTACGTGCCCGAGGGCGTCAGCACCGGCCCGTCCGGCCACCGCAACGCCGGCCCGGGCGGCAAGCCGCGCTACGGCAAGCCCGGTGGTGGCGGCGGTGGCGGCCGGCCCGGTGCGGGCGGCGGCGGCGGTCAGGGCCAAGGCCAGGGACAGGGCGCACGAAAGGCCGCGCGTCCCTACGGCCATCCCGGCAACGCCCCGCACTTCCCCTCCGACCATGCCACGCCCGGCGGCCATCAGGCCCAGGACCGCAACCGCGGCCCGCGCGGCAATGCCCGCCCCGGCGGCGGCGGCGGCAACCGTCCGGGTGGACGCCCGGGTGGCCCGCGTCCCGGCGGCGCCCCGCGCGGCGGCAACCGCGGCCCGCGCGGCCAGGGCTGATTCGATTCATGGATGCACCGGCCCGCGTTCCGCAGGCCGGTGCCGGCTTTCGCCTCAGCGCGGCTCGATCACGAAGTTCCCGAAGGCCACGCCCAGATCCCAGCCCTTGCCGGTGCCGGCCAGGGCCAGCGACACCTCGCCCTTGGTCATGACCTGGGCCTTGCTTGAGCGCACGGCGCCGGCATGGGCCTCGGCAGCGGCGTAGGTACCGAGCGTCTCCTGGATGCTGCGCACCCCGGAGAACTCGCCCACCCCGTTGTCGATCCGCGACTTGCCGAAAGTGATGCCGCCGCCCTTGGCGCTGATGCTCACCGCCATGCGCGAGCCGTTGTCGCAACTGATGGTGCCGCTGCCCTTGGCGGTCTTGTAGAAGGCCGACCAGCCGGACAGGTTGAAGTCCAGCCGGCAATCGACCTCGGCGGCCTGTGCGGCCGGGGCCGCGGCGATCGCCAGCAGGCAGGCCAGGAGCGGGCGCGGGAAACGGTTCATGGCGTTCTCCAGTGACGTGCCGGCCACCGGGCCGGCTTGGCGCGGCCGAGGATAGACCAGCGGCGCGTCGTGATCGCGTATCGGCCGGCCGCGCGCCCTGCCCCTACTTCACCCGGCGCAGGTGCGAGGGCCGTCCGCCGCCCGGCGGGCGCCGGCGCCCGAACGGCGGCTGCCCGCGCCAGTAGCGGATCACCAGCCAGCCGAACAGCATCCCGCCGAGGTGGGCGAAGTGGGCCACGCCCGGCTGCCAGCCGGTGAAGCCGAGCAGCAGTTCCAGCGCGCCGAACACGATCACGAAGGTCCGCGCCTTCATCGGGATCGGCGGGAACAGCAGCATCACCCGCTGGTTCGGGAACAGCATGCCGTAGGCCAGCAGCAGGCCGAACACCCCGCCCGAAGCGCCCACCGTCGGATAGCCCGCCCCGCCCTGCGCCAGCGTCCACCAGCCCACGGCCAGCTGGCACAGGCCGGCGCCGACCACGCAGATCAGGTAATAGGCCAGGAACCGGCGCGGCCCCCAGGTCAGCTCCAGCGGCGCGCCGAACATGTACAGCGCCAGCATGTTGAAGAACAGGTGGCCGAGGCCGCCATGCAGGAAGCCGTAGGTCAGCAGCTGCCAGACCTGGAAGTTCTGCCCGGGCGAGAACGGATCGAAGCCCATCTCGCTGGGCGGCCAGAGCATGAACGGGAAGAAGGTGGCATCGCCCATCACCTGCTGCAGCAGGAACAGCACGCCGTTGGCGATCAGCAGGGCCTGGGTGACGGGGGGCAGTCGCGAGAGCATCCGCGGCTCCGGAGAAGACGGGGGTCCATCATAGCGGCCGCACGCGCCGGTCGCCCTACGGGGACTGCGGCCCCCAAACCGCCGCGTCGAGGTCGGACACCGCGCGCGGACGCCGCACCCGTCCGCGCTCGACCGCCACGCCTTCGGCGCGCAGGCGCCGGCACTGCTCGCGGTAGCCCTTCGAGCCTTCCGGCAGGGCGATCCGCCCGTCCGAGCGCAGGACCCGGTGCCAGGGCAGGTCCGGGTCCTCGTTCTGCGACAGCACCTTCGCCGCCAGGCGCGCGCGTCCGGGCAGCCCGGCCAGGCGCGCCACCTCGCCGTAGCCGGCCACCTGCCCGCGCGGGATCGCGCGCACGGCGGCGAGAATGCGTACGGTGGCGTCGGCAGACGTGGCTGGCATCTGCCGCTAGCATAGCCGCACAGACCGCGGAGGACGGCCATGCGCAACTTCGAACAGATCCGCAGCCACCTGCTGACCTCGGGCTTCCGCCTGACCATGCAGGAGCCGTTCGTGGCCTGCGTGGAGCTGTCGCTGGAGGGCGGCAGCCGGCACCAGTCGATCTTCCTGTCGGAACTGGACGGCGACGACGGCCGCCCCCTTTTGCGCGTGAGCACGGTGATCGCGCCGACCACCGGGATCGATGCGCGGCGTGCGCTGGTGTTCAACTGGCAGAGCAGCGTCGGCTACTTGGCCATCGGCGACCTGGACGGCGTGCCCTACCTGCAGCTGTGCGAGAACCGCCCCTACGACGGCCTCACCCCGGCCGAGATCGAGCGCCTGGTGCTGGAGATTGGCGGCCTGGGCGACCGCATGGAACGCGCGCTGTCGGCGGAAGGCGACCTGCTGTAGCGATCGCGGCACGGGCGGCCGCAACGCCACTCCTTCGCAAAAACAGAAGGCCGCCCTTGCGGCGGCCCCTGCGACACCCGCGTGGGAACCCGGGCTCAGGCCCAGCCCACCGCCTTCATCCCGCGCAGGATCAGCCAGGCCAGGCCGCCGGCGGCGGGGATGGTCAGGATCCACGCCCAGATGATCCGCTCGATCACCCCGATCTTCAGCGCCCGCGGGTTCTTGGCGAAGCCCACGCCCATGATCGCGGTGGAGATGCTGTGGGTGGTCGACACCGGCATGCCGAAGTGCGCCGCCAAGGTCAGCACCGTGGCCGAACTGGTCTCGGCGGCGAAGCCGTGGATGGGATGCAGCTTGACCATCTTGTGGCCCAGGGTCTTGATGATCCGCCAGCCGCCCGAGGCCGTGCCCGCGGCCATCACCACCGCGCAGGTCAGCACGATCCAGGTCGCGATCTGGGTGCCGTCGCTCTGGCCCGGATGCAGGAACGCCAGCCACGACGGCAGGTCGTCCAGGGTGCCCGCCGACTCGGCGCCGATCAGGGTCAGGGCGATGATGCCCATGGTCTTCTGCGCGTCGTTGTGGCCGTGGGCGAAACCCATGTAGGCCGCCGACAGGATCTGCGCCTTGCCGAAGAACGCGTTGACCCAGCGCGGCCGCGCCAGCCGCCGCAGGATCCCGCCGGCGCGGGCCATGCCGGCGATGATCGCCCACAGCAGGACCATCACCAGCACGCCCATCAGGAAGCCCGCCACCGGCGAGGTCACCATCGGCAGGAACACCTTCCACAAAAGGCCCTTGTTCTTGGCCCAGTTGCCCAGGTCCTGCGACCAGATCAGCGCGTTCCAGTCGTTGGACGCCGCCGCCAGGCCGGCGCCGCACAGGCCGCCGATCAGCGCGTGCGAGGACGAGGACGGCAGGCCGAACCACCAGGTGATCAGGTTCCAGACGATACCGCCCAGCAGCGCGCACAGGATGACCTGCGAGGACGCCTCGACCACCCCGGTGTTGAGGATGCCGGTGGCGATCGTCGCCGCCACCGCGGTGCCCATCAGCGCGCCGACCAGGTTCATCACCGCCGCCAGGCCCACCGCCGCGCCGGGCGAGAGCACCTTGGTCGCCACCACCGTGGCGATCGAGTTGGCGGTGTCGTGGAAGCCGTTGATGAACTCGAACACCAGCGCGGCCAGGATCACCACCAGCACCAGGGTCAGCATGGCGACGCCTCCCGGCACCCGGGCATCCGCCCCCTGGAATCGAGGGGGCGACCCGCGACGATACGCTGCATGTCCATCAACTCCATCAGCTGTTCGCGAGCACGATCTGGTACGCCACCACCCCGGCCTCGCGGCAGCGGTCGATGGCCTTCTCCAGGATCTCGAAGAACTCCTTGAGCAGGAACATCTGCAGGTGGTCCAGGCGCCCGGAATAGATGTCGCGGTACAGCTCCAGCATCAGCCGGTCGGCCTCGTTCTCGATCGCGCGCAGCTTCTCGTTGAGCGCGGTCATCCGGTCCAGGTTCATGTGCCGCAGCTGGTGGACCATCTCCACCACCACCCCGGCGGCCTGCTCGAGCATCGCCGCGCGCGGGGCGAAGTCGATGTGCGCCAGGTGCTGGGTGGCCAGCGAGTAGCGGTCTGCGAACTTCTCGATCTGCTTGGGGATCTTGTACAGGGCCGAGCCCAGGGCCTCGATGTCCTCGCGCTCCAGCGGGGTGATGAAGCTGTCCACCAGGGCCTTGCCGATCTTCTCCGAGGCGGTGCGCTCGCGCTGGCGGGCCAGCTTGAACGCGTCCAGGGCCGGCTGGCGGTCGGAGGCCTTCATCATCTGGTGCAGCGCCTTGGCGCTGTCGTGGGCCGCCTCGGCCGCCTCGTCCAGCAGGACGAAGAACTGTTTGCCGGATCCGAAGATGGTCTGGAGTGAGAACATGGAGACGATCCTCCGCCGCGGGACGGGCGGGATTTGCAGAATTATGACAGCCCGGCCCCGGGGCCGGAACCGCGCATCCATCCGCCCTGCCGAAGCGGGCCCGGTCCGGGCGTGGACGCTGCGGGCCGGAACGTGACCGCGGCGTGAGGCCCGGCATCCGCGGTTTGCTAAGATGCCGGCGCGCCCCGCGGGCGCACCCTATGGACGACGCCCCCACTCCCCCGCCGCCGCACCGCCCAATCCCACCGAAGGCCAGGGCATCACCCGCCTGCTGCGTTCCGTCGGTTCCCGCGCCGCGGACGACGGTCTGACCCTGGCAGGGCTGCTGTCCGGACTCCGCCCACGCGCCTTCGG
>NZ_PDWL01000048.1 GCF_010093185.1 Pseudoxanthomonas jiangsuensis
ACCGTGGAAGGTGCCGCGCCGCCGGCCCCGCGCGCGGACAGCGCGGCACCTTCCACGGTTGCCGCCGAACGACGGGCGGCCATAGCCGTGGCCCGGCCAGCTCCGGTGACGGCCGGCCCTGCGCCGCTCCCTCCTCCTCGGGTGCTCGAGGCCGGCGACCCTGCTTCCGCGGCGGCGGACGTCTCCCCCTCCTTCGCCCCCGCGCCGCAGGCAGCGACCGATGCGGAAAAGGCCTCCGCCGCAACCGTGGCCGAGGAAGCCGTGGACGAGGAAGCCGCACGCTGGCTGCAGCGCATCCGCCTGCAGCGCGACCAGGGCGACCTCGAGGGCGCGCGCGCCAGCCTGGCGCGGTTCGTGCGCAGCCATCCCGGCCTGGCCGTACCCGAAGACCTGCGGCCGCTGCTGCCCCCGCCTCTGTAGGAGCCGGCCTTGCCGGCGACCGCCATGGTGGATACGTCTGCGTGAAACCGGGTGCCATTGACGCGTCCGCCTCCACGGTCGCCGGCAAGACCGGCTCCTACGGGAAGCCCCAAAAGACGGGTCCGCCTTCCCCCCGCGCTAGAATCGCGGCGATGACCGACACCCTCGCCGCGCCGGCCTCGCATCTGCTCGAGGTCAAGCACAGCCGATTCCTCGCCCAGGCCGCGCCGGTCGATACCGCCGGCACTGCCCTGTCCTTCGTCGCCCGGGTCTCCGATCCGGCCGCCACCCACAACTGCTGGGCCTACCGGATCGGCCCGGACTACCGCTCCAGCGACGACGGCGAACCGGCCGGCACCGCCGGGCGCCCGATCCTGGCGGCGATCGACGGCCAGGGCTACGACCGGGTCGCGGTGGTGGTCACCCGCTGGTTCGGCGGGATCAAGCTCGGCGCCGGCGGCCTGGTCCGCGCCTACGGCGGGGCGGCGGCCGAATGCCTGCGCACCGCGCCGCGGCAGCCGCTGGTGGCGATGGCCGAACTGGAACTGGCCTGCGCCTTCGAGGACCTGGGCACGGTCCACGCCGCCCTCGCCGCGCATGCGGCCGAGAAGACCGGCGAGCGCTTCGAGGCCGATGGCGCGCATCTCGTCCTGCGCCTGCCCGCCGACCGCGCCGCCGCCCTGCAGGCGCGCCTGCGCGATGCCACCCGCGACCGCGTCCGCTTCGGCGAGACCGTCGCCGCCGGGGATGCCGCCGGAGGCCTGCACTGATGGCCGCCGCTCCGGAAAACGCCGGCCCGCGCGAGGGTCGCCTGCGCAAGCTCGGCAGCCTGGGCACCCTGTGGCCGTTCGTGCGCCGGCACCTGGGCCTGTTCGGCGCCTGGCTGGTGGCGCTGGCGGTGTCCTCCAGCGCCACCCTGAGCCTGCCGGTGGCGGTGCGCTACATGATCGACCGCGGCTTCGGCGGCGGTGGCCAGATCAACCAGGCCTTCGCCCTGCTGTTCGTGGTCGCGGTGGTGCTGGCGATCGCCACCGCCGCGCGCTTCTTCTTCGTCTCCCTGCTGGGCGAGAAGGTGGTGGCCGACCTGCGCGAGCGCCTGTACGCGCACCTGATCGCACTGGACCCAGGATTCCACGACCGCAGCCGCAGCGGCGAACTGGTCTCGCGCCTGTCGGCCGACAGCGAGCTGCTGCGCAGCGTGATCGGCACCACCATGTCGGTGGCCCTGCGCAGCATGGTCACCGTGGTCGGCAGTCTGGTGATGCTGTTCGTGACCAGTCCGCACCTGGCCGCCTATTCGCTGGTCGGCATCCCGCTGTCGGTGCTGCCGATCGTGCTCGGCGCGCGCCGGCTGGAGAAGGCCTCGCGCGCCAGCCAGGACCGGGTGGCCGACGCCAACGCCCTGGCCGCCGAGACCCTGGGCGCGGTGCGCACGGTCCAGGCCTACGCCCGCGAGCCCTACGAGCAAGGCCGCTTCGCCGCGGCCCTGGAGGTCGCGGTGGCGACCGCGCGGCGCCGGATCGGCGCCCAGGCGGCGGTGACGGCGGCGGCGATCGTGCTGGTGTTCGGCGCGATCGTGCTGGTGCTGTGGTCCGGCGCCCACGAGGTGGTGGCCGGGACCATGAGCGCCGGCACCCTGGGCCAGTTCGTGCTGTACGCGCTGATCGGCGGCGGCTCGGTCGGCGCCCTGGCCGAGGTCTGGAACGAACTGCAGAGGGCGGCCGGCGGCATGGGCCGGATCTCCGAGCTGCTGCAGGAACGGCCGGCGATCGCCGCGCCGGCGCAACCGGCGTCGCTGCCGGCGCCGGTGCGCGGCGAGATCCGCTTCGAGCAGGTGGTGTTCCACTATCCCGGCCGCGAGGACGCGCCGGCGCTGGAGGGCTTCGACCTGCACGTGCGTCCGGGCGAGACGGTGGCCCTGGTCGGCCCTTCCGGCGCCGGCAAGAGCACGGTGCTGTCGCTGCTTCTGCGCTTCCACGATCCGCAGTCCGGCACGGTGCGGCTGGACGGGGTCGACCTGCGCGAGACCGATCCGGCGCAACTGCGCACGCAGCTGGCGCTGGTGCCGCAGCAGCCGGTGCTGTTCGCCGCCAGCGCGATGGACAACATCCGCTACGGGCGCCTGGACGCGAGCGATGCCGAGGTCCACGCGGCCGCGCGCGCGGCCGAGGCCGACGGCTTCATCGCCGCCCTGCCCGGCGGCTACGCCAGCGAACTGGGCGAGCGTGGGGCGCGCCTGTCCGGCGGCCAGCAGCAACGGGTGGCGATCGCCCGGGCCCTGCTCCGGGACGCGCCGGTGCTTTTGCTGGACGAGGCGACTTCGGCCCTGGACGCGCAGAGCGAGCGTGCGGTCCAGCATGCGCTGGAGAACCTGATGCGCGGGCGGACCACGCTGGTGGTCGCCCACCGCCTGGCCACGGTGCTCAAGGCCGACCGGATCGTGGTCATGGACCGCGGCCGGGTGGTGGCCGAGGGCACCCATGAGCAGCTGCTGGCCCAGGATGGGCTGTACGCGGAACTGGCACGGCTGCAGTTCCTGGATTGAAGCCGCAGGGATGGTGCTGCTGCGTCTGGATGTTTGAAGCAGAAGCGCTGGCTTCGGGCTGGGCCGCCGTGCCTTGGGTCTGCGGCGCACCGCTCGGGCGGGCTCCTGCCCGCAACTCGCGGCCGTGGCACGTCCCTGTGCCACTTGCCCCGCAGACCCAAGGCACGACGGCCTCTGCGGGCTTGGAGCTCACTGCTTCTGGTGCTTCTGCTCTTCAGGCCATCCTGCTGCTCGCTGTCGTCCCCGCGCAGGCGGGGACCCAGTGTCTTTGCTTCCCTTAGGGATGTGCGCCCGAGCGGCCACGACACGGCCGGTTCGCCGCGGCTCAGCCCGAAGCCAGCCCAACCCAACACTTCTGTGCGGACGGAGGCATTGCGGCCCGCAAGACCTCAGGCGATGCGCTCGACCCCGCCCATGTAGGGACGCAGCGCCTCCGGCACCTCGATCGAACCGTCGGCCTGCTGGTAGTTCTCCATCACCGCGATCAGGGCCCGGCCCACTGCCACGCCCGAACCGTTGAGCGTGTGCACCAGTTCCGGCTTGCCGGTGGCCGGGTTGCGCCAGCGCGCCTGCATCCGCCGCGCCTGGAAATCGCCGCAGGTCGAGCACGAGGAGATCTCCCGGTAGGTCCCCTGCGACGGCAGCCATACCTCCAGGTCGTAGGTGCGGCGCGCCGAGAAGCCCATGTCGCCGGTGCACAGCAGCACCTTGCGGTACGGCAGGCCCAGCCTTTCCAGCACCGTCTCGGCCGCACGGGTCATGCGCTGGTGCTCGGCGTCGCTGTCCTCGGGCCGGACGATCGACACCAGCTCGACCTTCTCGAACTGGTGCTGGCGGATCATGCCGCGGGTGTCGCGGCCGCCGCTGCCGGCCTCGGAGCGGAAGCACAGCGAGTGCGCGGTCATGCGCAGGGGCAGGCGCTCGGCCTCGACGATCTCGTCGCGCACGATGTTGGTCAGCGGCACTTCCGAGGTCGGGATCAGGTAGCGGGTGTGCTCGCCCAGGGCAGTGGCGAACAGGTCCTCCTCGAACTTCGGCAGCTGGCCGGTGCCGCGCAGGGAATCGGCGTTGACGATCAGCGGGACGTTGGTCTCCTCGTAGCCGTGCTCGCCGCTGTGCAGGTCCAGCATGAACTGGGCCAGGGCCCGGTGCAGGCGCGCCAGCTGGCCGCGCAGCACGGTGAAACGCGCCCCCGAGAGCTTGGCCGCGGTGTCGCCGTCCAGCCAGCCGTGGCGGGCGCCCAGCTCGACGTGGTCCCTGACCTCGAAATCGAAGCTGCGCGGCGTGCCCCAGCGGTGCTGCTCGACGTTGTCGTTCTCGTCGGCGCCGGGCGGCACGTCCTCGGCCGGCAGGTTGGGCAGGCCCAGGGCGATGGCCTCGATCCGGCCACGGATCTCCTCCAGTCGCGCCTCGGAGGCCTTGAGCTCGTCGCCGAAGCCGGCGACCTCGGCCATCAGCGCGGACACGTCCTCGCCCTTGGCCTTGGCCTGGCCGATGGCCTTGGAGCGGGTGTTGCGCAGGTTCTGCAGCTCCTGGGTGCGCGCCTGGATCGCCTTGCGCTCGGACTCCAGCGCTTCCAGGGCGGCGGTGTCGAGGACGAAGCCGCGCGCGGCGAGGCGTTCGGCCAGGGCGGCGGTCTGGTTGCGGAGCAGCGAGGGATCGAGCATGGCGGGCGCAGCGGGAAAGGAGGCCGGCCATTATCGCCAATTGTCGGCGGGCGCGACGGCGGCGCCGGGCATTCATCGCGGCTGTGCCAGAATCCGGGCGTCTTCCCCACCGCGACGCCGTCCGCGCATGGCCGCCCAGCCCTCCTCCTTTCCAGGTTTCCTCCGGTACGTCCCGCACGGGCGCTGGGCGGTGGTCGGCGGTGCCTTCGTGCTCGGGCTGCTGCTGTTTGTCGTGGTCTGGCTGGGCGCGCGCGAACGCTCCGTGGCCCTGCCCGATCCGGTGAAGCCGGCCGCCGCGCCCCAGGCCTTCGATCCGCTGCCCGGGCCGATGCCCGCCGGGGCCGCCACCCCGCTGCCCGCGCCGGACGAGAGCGCCCAGCTGGTCGAGGAGCCGGCACCGGTGCCTCCGCCGGCGCCGGTCGACGCAACGCAGGGCCCGCTGCCGCCCAGCATCGAGACGGCGCCCGCTCCGGTCGCGGCGGTGCAGCCGCCCGCGCGCCTGCCGGACCCGCCGGCGCCACGCTATCCGGCTTCGGCCCTGCGCCGCGGCGAGAGCGGCACGGTGACCATCGAGGTCGAAGTGGGCATCGACGGTTATCCGAGCGCGATCCGGGTGAGCGGCCGCAGCGGTTCGCGCGACCTCGACCGCGCCGCGGTGGAGGCGGTGTCGCGCTGGCGCTTCGAACCGGCGCGCGATGCCGCCGGACAGCCGGTGCCAGGCTGGATCTCGGTGCCGATCGACTTCAAGGCGCAGTAGCGGCGCACTACTCAATAACAGCCCGCGCCCTGCATTCATGGGTCATGCCGGCGCTCGGTTGCGGCATCGCGTGCACGCCTTGTCGACACGCATGAACCGCCGCTGGCGCTTCGCATCGCGTTCACTGCACGACCACCTCATGCCTACTGCCTCCTGCCGACACTCGGGTCGCGTCACACCACAGGAGATTCGTCATGGCTATCCAGACCACCCCGCACCCCGGCACCCCCCCCCGCCGCTACAGCGACTACGTGACCCGCAGCTGGTCGCACGCGCTGCCGGCCGGCAGCGCGTGCGACCAGCTGCGGGT
>NZ_PDWL01000049.1 GCF_010093185.1 Pseudoxanthomonas jiangsuensis
TAAGTACGGGGCGAGGGCGGCGTGGTTGAGTGCGGGTAGGCGGCGGAGTAGCCCCCGGGGGAGCCGGGTGGCGTGGGGTCGTGCACCTGGGGCCCTGTGTCCGGGCGGCCGCCCCGCCGGCTACCCGTGCCGGCGCATCTTCCCAGCCCGGCGCCCGGGTGCGGCAATCGCCCCGCCCCCCGCCCCAGCCCCTGGAGAGCCGCCGATGCGCACCCTGTCCCGCTCCTGCCTGCTGCTCCTGGCCGCCGGCCTGTGCGCCGGCGCCATGGCCCAGAACGTCTACCAGTGGAAGGACGCCAACGGCGTCACCCATTCCTCCGACAAGCCGCCGGCCGGCCAGCGCTACGAGACCCGCCGGATCGACAGCCACGGCCAGCAGGTGGAGACCGCCGCCCCGGCCGCGGAGGTGGAATCGGCCGAGTGCACCACTGCACGCCGCAACCTGCAGCTGCTGGCCGGCAAGGGTGCGGTCCAGACCGACACCGATGGCGACGGCAAGCCGGACAAGACCCTGAGCGACGAGGAGCGCTCCGGCCAGAAGGGCCTGGCCGAGGCCGCGGTCAAGGCCTACTGCCCGCCGGCCGGCTGACGGAGCCGGCGCACGTGCGCACGGCCTGGGCGATCCTCGCCGGCCTGGCCGTCGGTGGCGGCGTGGCCTGGTGGCTGGGCCGCGACGCCTCGCCACGGAGCTCGCCCGAAGCCCGCCAGCGGGCCGAACGGGCCGCCGCCGCCCAGGCCGAGGACGCCCTGCGCCCGCTCTACCGCTGGCGCGACGCCGCCGGCAACCTGCAGATCACCGACGCCCCGCCCAAGGGCCATCCCTACGAACGCATCGCCCGCGAGCCGGAGCCGGGGATCCGGGTCGACGCCGGGCGTTGAGCCACAGGAACGTTCCACCGGGGATCCGGAGCGGTTTTCCCGAGGCCCCGGGCGCGGCTCAGGCCAGCCCCAACCATTCTGCCAGATGGTAGAGGCCGATCATGCCGAGCAGGATCGCCACCAACCACAGCAGGTTGCGGAATTCACGGGCCAGGTAATCCTCGCCGCCTCGCCTGGAGAAATGCGTTTTCCGGCCCAAGCCTCGCTCCTTGCCTGCATGGCCGCGCCGGCGGCCGGGAACCCGATCCTAGCAGCGCCCCTCGCCCCTCCGGCCCGCCCGCCCCCCGGTGCTGGCAGAATGTCCGGCTTTCCCGCCCCGGACCGCCCCCGCGATGCGCCTGTCCCGCTTCCACCTGCACACCACCAAGGAAACCCCGGCTGACGCCGAACTGGTCAGCCACAAGCTGATGCTGCGCGCCGGCATGATCCGCAAGCTCGCCGCCGGCCTGTACACCTGGTCGCCGCTGGGCCTGCGCGTGCTGCGCAAGGTCGAGGCGGTCGTGCGCGAGGAGATGGACCGCGCCGGCGCGGTCGAGCTGCAGCTGCCGACCATCCAGCCGCGCGAGCTGTGGGAGGAGACCGGGCGCTGGGAGAAGTTCGGCGGCCAGCTGCTGAAGATCAAGGACCGCAAGGAACAGGAGTTCTGCTACAGCCCCACCGCGGAGGAGGCGATCACCGACTTCGCCCGCCAGGAGCTGAGCAGCTACAAGCAGCTGCCGGTCAACTTCTACCAGGTCCAGACCAAGTTCCGCGACGAGATCCGCCCGCGCTTCGGGGTGATGCGCGCGCGCGAGTTCCTGATGAAGGACGCCTACTCGTTCCACGCCTCCGACGCCGACCTGGCGCGCGAGTACGAGAACATGAAGGCCGCCTACACCCGGATCTTCACCCGTCTGGGCCTGGAGTTCCGCGCGGTCCAGGCCGACTCCGGCGCGATCGGCGGCGACGCCTCGCAGGAGTTCCACGTCCTGGCCGAGTCGGGCGAGGACGCGCTGGCGTTCTCCACCGGCTCGGACTACGCCGCCAATGTCGAAGCCGCGCAGGCCGCCGAACCGGCGCCGCGCCCAGCCGCCGCCGAAGCGCTGCGCAAGGTCGAAACCCCGACCCAGAAGACCTGCGAGGAGGTGGCCGCGCTGCTGGGCATCGCTCTGCGCCGGACGGTCAAGTCGGTCGCGGTGGTGGGCGAGGACGGCTTTGTCCTGGCCCTGGTCCGCGGCGACCACATGGTCAACGAGATCAAGCTGGCCAAGGTCGCCGGCCTGGGCGAATACCGCCCGGCCACCGAGGCCGAGATCCTCGAGCACCTGGGCAGCGAGCCGGGCTTCCTCGGCCCGGTCGCGCCGGCCAGGCCGATCCGCGTGGTCGCCGACCGCGAGGTCGCGGCGATGGCCGACTTCGTGGTCGGCGCCAACGAAGCCGGCTTCCACCTCGCCGGGGTGAACTGGGGCCGCGACCTGGCCGAGGCCGACGTGGTCGCCGACATTCGCAACGTCGTGGCCGGCGACCGCGCCGCCGACGGCGGGCAGATCCGCCTGGCCCGCGGGATCGAGGTCGGCCACGTGTTCCAGCTCGGCCGCAAGTATTCGGAAGCGATGAAGTTCAGCGTGCTCGACGAGACCGGCAAGGCCGCCGTCCCGGCGATGGGCTGCTACGGCATCGGCGTGTCCCGGATCGTGGCCGCGGCGATCGAGCAGAACCACGACGAGGCCGGCATCGTCTGGCCGGTGCCGATGGCGCCATGGGCGGTGGCGGTGTGCGTGATCAACCCGAAGAAGGACGCGGCGGTGGACGCCGCCGCCGAAGCCCTGCTGGCCGAACTGCAGGCCTCCGGCCTGGACGCGGTGCTCGACGACCGCGGCCTGCGCCCGGGCGCGATGTTCGCCGACATCGAGCTGATCGGCATCCCGCACCGGGTGGTGGTCTCCGAGCGCGGCCTGGCCGCGGGCACCTTCGAATACCGCGCGCGCACCGCCGCCGAGGCCGAATCGCTCGACCGCGCGGCCTTGCTGGAGCGCCTGCACGGAGCCTGAGCGCGGCACTGGAGTGGCGTGGTTGCGCCGGCAACGGCCGAATTATCGAAGGATAATCCGGCCGTTTTCACATGGATTTGATTGCCGCCGATAATGCCGGTGGATTATCCTGCCGCGAATCGTGTCCAGGACGGACATAATCAGCCCCGTACCGGAACCCGGAGATATTCGATGTCGATCGACCTGAGCACCCTTTCGCCGCGCGAGCTCGGCTCCCTCATCACCACCGCCAAGAAGCGCCAGGCCCTGCTGTCCCAGCGCACCCCGGTGGCCAAGGTCCGCAGCAAGCTGACGAAGCTGGCCAAGGCCGAGGGCTACACCATCGAGGAACTGTTCGGCACCGGTTCCGGCGGCGGCCGCGCCGCCAAGGCCCCGGCGGCCGCGCGCGGCGCGCGCAAGCTGGGCAAGGTCGCGCCGAAGTACCGCAACCCGGAAAACCCGAAGGAAACCTGGACCGGTCGCGGCAAGCAGCCGCGCTGGCTGGCCGCCTATACCGCCAAGGGCCGCAACCTGGGCGAGTTCGTGATTCCCGGCGTGGCCGCCCCGACCGCCAGCAAGCCCAAGCCCGGCGCGAAGAAGCGCGTGGTCAAGAAGGCCAAGAAGTAAGCACGCGGAAAGACGAAACGCCGGCGCAAGCCGGCGTTTCCATTTTCCCCCGCAAGTTTCCGCCCCGCCTCATGTAGGAGCCGGTCTTGCCGGCGACCGCCATGGTGGAAGCGTCTGCGTGAAACCGGATACCAACGATACGTCCGCCTCCACGGTCGCCGGCAAGACCGGCTCCTACAGGTTTTTCCGCGCCGGAATCAGCAGGTTGCCGAACAGCAGCCCCGCCACCAGCGCCATCACGATGTTGAGCACGCCCAGCATCGCGCTCTGCCCCGCGTCCATGTCCTGCTGCTGGACCAGGGTCAGCAGCCCGCGCAGGCTGGCGCTGCCGGGTACCAGCATGATGATGCCCGGCAGCCGGATCAGCGCCCCCGGCCTTTGCATCCAGCGCCCGAACGCATTGCCCCCCGCGGTCAGGGCCAGCGCCGAGAGGAAGATCCCGGCCGGGCTGCCCCAGGCATGGCCGGCGTAGCGCGCGATCAGGTAACCGCAGATCGCCGCGCCCATCACCCACGGATAGTCCCGCCGCCGGGCCTTGAACAGCACCGCGAACGCGAACGCGGCCACGCCCATCGAGACCCACTCCACCCAGTCCGGCTGCGGCCGCGAGGCGCGCACCGCCGGCTCCAGCCCCAGCAGGTCGATCAGGGTCACCGCGATCATCGCGCCGACCGTCAGCTTCATCACCGTGGTCAGCGCCCCGGCGAAGCGCACGGTGCCGGAGACCCAGTGCTGGCTGGCCAGTTCGTTCATCGCATTGGTCAGGGCCATGCCGGGCAGCAGCACCACCAGCGAGGCGATCACCACGGTGTTGAGGTTGAGCGGGCCGACCGTGGCCGCCACCAGGCTGATCACGGCGCCGGAGGTCAGCGCCGCCAGCGCGTCGCCGGCCTCCTTCAACGCCGGGCGCGGACTGGTGTACTGGTCGAGCAGGCCGATCAGCAGGCCGGTGAACGCGGCGGTGGCGATGTCCAGCCACGGCAGCCGCCACAGCCCGGCCACGCCGGCGGCGGCCAGGCCGAAGGCCAGCACCTGCATCACCCGCATCCAGGGCCACGGCGGCCGGTCCAGGGTGCGCAGGGCGGTATGGCCCTGGGCGATGGTCATGTGGCCGTTGGCCACCGCCTCGGCGATGCGGTCGGCCTCGCCCAGCTTGTGCAGGTCGTTCTCGCCCGGCGGCAGGCGGATCACCCGGGTGGTGTCGGTGCTGCCCGGCGGCTTGCCCGGGTCGCTGAAGCTCAGGATCAGGCCGGTCGGGTTGGACCACGGCTCGCACTCCAGGTCCAGCCTCTGCGACAGGGCGCTGATCGCCGCCTCCAGCCGTTGCGCGGTGGTGCCGTAGCGGTGCAGGCGCGCGGCCATTTCCGCGACGAAGGCGATGCGCTGGGCGTAGCTGGCCTGGGGGCGGGCGGGAACGGTCGACATGGCCGCCAGTATCGCCGGCAAGCCGGCCGCGCGCGCGCCGCACCCACCCGACACTCACGGCGCTTGCCTGTATGCTCGGCGCCGACCCATGAGCGATCCGAATCCGAACCCGCCCCGCTGGCAGCAGGCCCCGGACGCCCCCGGCCGCATTCGCCTGTCCGGCGACTGGACCCTGGCCCACGTCCTCGGGCAGCTCGCGCAGGCGCTCGCCGACGGCGAGCGCCTGCGCGAGCTGCCCGCGGACG
>NZ_PDWL01000004.1 GCF_010093185.1 Pseudoxanthomonas jiangsuensis
GACCTGGGTGGGGGCTTGGGACTGGGGCGCGTTCACCAGGTGAACTCCTCTTCGCTGACGGGCTGCGGCGCGGTCGGCGCCATTGGGACGGAAATGGTGGGTGAGGGGGACAGGTTAGCGGTTGGGCGGCGCTTTGCCACGGGTGGGCTCTTGCGCGCTGCAGCATCGCCGGAGCCGGCGGCGGCCGGGTCGGCCGCGCTGGCCGCCCCGTCCGTGCGCCGGCGCGGTTTGCGCGGCGGCCGCGGCCGCACCTCCGAGAGCAGGGTGGCCAGGGTGGCGGCGTCGATGTTCCCGCCGGAGACCACCGCGCACTTGCGCTTGCCGGCCACCCGGCGGCCGGCGGCCAGGGCCAGGGCGCCGGCGCCCTCGGCGATCAGGTTCTCCTCCAGCGCCAGCCGCACCAGGGTCTCGCGCAGCTCGGCCTCGCGCACGATGACCACGTCGTCGAGCAGGCGCGCGCACAGGCGGCGGGTGATGAAGCCCGGCACCTTGACCCGCACGCCGTCGGCCAGCGAGCTGGCCGGGGCGATCTCGCGGACGTCGCCCTTGATCGCGCGCGCCATGGAGTCCACGCCCTCGACCTGGGCGCCGACCACGCGCACGCGCTGGCCGCCGAAGCCCTGGCTGCCGGACAGGGTCGACAGCGCCAGGGCCACGCCCGAGGCCAGGCCCCCGCCGCCGATCGGGACGATCACCACGTCCGGCGCGTACGGGGCGATCTCCATGCCGATGGTGCCCTGGCCGGCGATCACGTCCGGGTCGTCGAACGCGGAGAGGAAGCGGTAGTCGTTCTGCTCGGCCAGCTGGCGGGCGAAGGCGTAGGCCTCGTCGTAGCTGTCGCCGTGCTGGCGCACGGTGGCGCCCCAGTGGGCGACCCCGGCGATCTTGGTCTCCGGCGCGCCGTGCGGCATCACCGTGATCGCCTGCACGCCCAGGCGGTAGGCGGCCCAGGCCACGCCCTGGGCGTGGTTGCCGGCCGAGGCGCAGATCACCGGGCGGCGGTCGCCGCGCTCCTGCGCGGCCAGCATCGCGTTGAGCGCGCCGCGGACCTTGTAGGAACCGGTGCGCTGCAAATTCTCCAGCTTCAGCATCACCCCGAAGCGCTCGGCGAAATGCATCGGCGTCACCGGCAGGTAGCGGCGCAGCCGCGACTGCGCGGCCAGCACGTCGGCGACCTCGACCGCGCGCCCGACGTCGCCGACGTCCGGCTCCTGGGCGCTGGCGCGGCCCGAATCAGGCATCGCGGCGGGCCTGCGGGCGATGGCGAAGAAGGCACCTCCGCACCGTCGCCTGCGCCGAGGCGGCGGCAACGGTGGCAGCGGCGGCGGTGCGCGGGTCCATCACGCCGCCTCCAGCGGAGTGTCGTCCAAGGGCACGATCTCGACCGACTCGCAGTCGTAGACCTTCTGCAGCTGGCGCTTGAGGGTCTCGGCCGGGCGGCCGCCATCGACCACCAGCTGCAGCTTCCAGCGGCCGTCGCCGTCGCCGGCGCCGCCGCTGATCGCGCGCGGCGCGAAGCCGCGGCGCTCGGTCATGCCGATCACGCGCACCAGTGCGCCCTCCACGGGCTTCAGCACCAGGTCAAGCCGGTAGCGCATGCGCGGACTCCGCCTTCGGTTCGTTGGGATTGGACTCGAGCATGTGGCTGTTGGCCGTGTTCGGCGGCACCAAAGGCCAGACGTTGGCGCGGGCGTCGATCTTCACGTGCAGCAGGGCCGGGCCGGGCGAGGCCAGCAGCTCGACCAGGGCGTCCTCGACCTGCGCGCGCTGCTCGATCCGGGTCGCGGGGATGCCGCAGACCTGGGCCAAGGCGGCGAAGTCCGGGTTGTCGGACAGGTCGATCTCGCTGTAGCGCTTGTCGAAGAACAGCTCCTGCCACTGCCGGACCATGCCCAGCGCGCTGTTGTCCAGCAGGATCATCTTCACTGGCAGCTTGCAGCGGGCGATGGTCACCAGCTCCTGCACGTTCATCATGAAGCCGCCGTCGCCGTTGACCAGCACCACCGGCCGGTCCGGGCAGGCGAACTGGGCGCCCATCGCCGCCGGCAGGCCGAAGCCCATGGTGCCCAGGGCGCCGGAGGTCAGGTGGTTGCGCGGATGGCTGAAGCGGCAGTGCTGGGCCACCCACATCTGGTGCTGGCCGACGTCGGCGGTGATCACCGCGTCGGGCGACAGCTCGCTCAGGCGCTTGAGCAGGGCCGGGGCGTAGATGTCCTGGCCGGGAGCGTCGTAGCGGGCGGCGTGCTTCTCGCGGTTCTTGGCGCAGCGCTGGCGCCAGCCGTCGCAGTCGCTGCGCGCAGCCGCCAGCGCGCGCAGGCCGGCGCCCAGGTCGCCCGGCAGGGCGATGTCGGCACCGCGCAGCTTGGAGATCTCGTAGGCGTCGGCGTCCAGGTGGATCACCCGGGCGAACGGCGCGAACTCGGCCAGCTTGCCGGTGGCGCGGTCGTCGAAGCGGGCGCCGACCACGATCAGCAGGTCGGACTCCTGCACCGCGATGTTCGCCGCGCGGGTGCCGTGCATGCCCAGCATGCCCAGGAACTGCGGGTGGTGGCCGGGCAGGGCGCCCAGGCCGCGCAGGGTCAGCACGGTCGGGATCGCGGTGGCCTCGACGAAGCGGCGAAAATCCTCCACCGCCTCGCCGATGCCGATCCCGCCGCCGCCGTAGACCACCGGCTTCTCGGCCGCGGCAATGGCGGCGATGGCCTCGGCCAGGGCCGCGTCGGCCGGAGCCGGGGTGGGCTCGACCTCGGCCGGCGCGTGCGCCGGCAGGTGCGCGGCCGGGCCGACCTGCACGTCCTTGGGCAGGTCGATCAGGACCGGCCCGGGTCGGCCCTCGCGGGCCAGGCGGAAGGCCTCGGCCAGCACGTTCGGCAGTTCGTCCACGCTGCGCACCAGGAAGCTGTGCTTGACGATCGGCATGGTCATGCCGAACACGTCCAGTTCCTGGAACGCGTCGGTCCCCAACAGCGCGGTGGCGACCTGGCCGGTGATGCAGACCATCGGCACCGAGTCCAGCAGGGCGTCGGCGATGCCGGTCACCAGGTTGGACGCGCCCGGCCCGGAGGTGGCCACGCAGACGCCGACCTTGCCGCTGGCGCGGGCGTAGCCGTTGGCGGCCAGGGCCGCGCCCTGTTCGTGGCGGACCAGGATGTGGCGCAGGTTCGAGTCCACCAGGGCGTCGTAGAACGGCATGATCGCGCCGCCCGGGTAGCCGAAGATGGTGTCCACACCCTCGGCCTCCAGCGCGTGCGCGACCCAGGCCGCGCCATTGCGCAGCCCGGCCGGCGTCGCTGTCGGGGATTTGGCGTTCATGCGGCGGCGGTCTTGTCGTCGGTGTCGGGCTGGGACGCGTTGGCCTGCAGCCACACCATCTTGGCGCGCAGCTGCTTGCCGACCTGCTCGATCGGGTGGTCCTTGTCGGCCTGCTGGAACTTCTTGTAGTTCGGCAGGCCGGCGTCGTACTCGGCCTGCCAGTTGCGGGTGAATGTGCCGTTCTGGATGTCGGTCAGCACGTCCTTCATCCGCGCCTTGACCGAGGCGTCGATGACCCGCGGGCCGCTGACGAAGTCGCCGTACTGGGCGGTCTCGGAGATGAACTCCAGCATGCGGGTGATGCCGCCTTCGTAGAACAGGTCGACGATCAGCTTCAGCTCGTGCAGGACCTCGTAGTAGGCGATCTCCGGCTGGTAGCCGGCCTCGACCAGGGTCTCGAAGCCGGCCTGGACCAGCGAGGAGGCGCCGCCGCACAGCACGGCCTGCTCGCCGAACAGGTCGGTCTCGGTCTCTTCCTTGAAGGTGGTCTTGATGATGTTGGCGCGGGCGCCGCCCAGGCCGCCGGCGTACTCCAGGGCCAGCTGCTCGGCCTTGCCGGACTTGTCCTGGTAGACGGCGTAGATGCAGGGCACGCCGCGGCCGATCTCGTACTCGCGGCGGACCAGGGCGCCCGGGCCCTTGGGCGCGACCAGGACCACGTCCAGATCCTCGCGCGGCTTGATCATGTCGAAGTGCACGTTCAGGCCGTGGGCGAACAGCAGGCAGGCGCCGGGCTTCATGTTCGGGCCGACGGCCTCCTCGTAGACCTTCTTCTGGACCATGTCCGGGGTCAGGATCGCGACCAGGTCGGCGTCCTTGACCGCCTCGGCCGGGGCCTTGACCACGAAGCCGTCGGCCTGGGCCTTGGCCTCGGTCGGACCGCCCGGACGCAGGCCGATGGTCACGTCGAAGCCGGAGTCGCGCAGGTTCAGCGCGTGCGCGCGGCCCTGGCTGCCGTAGCCGACGATCGCGACGCTCTTGATAAGCGCGGGGAGGGAGGTGCTGCTGGTCATGAGGGCGGTCCTGTGCGGTTGCGTTGGAGTGGGTGGTGCGATGGAAGGGGGTGGAATGTGCCGTAAACCGATCGTTTCTGCTGTTAGCGTCTGCGGCGATCGCGGCCAACAAAAAACCCCGCGCCTTTCGGTGCGGGGTTTTGCGAATCTGGCGTTTGTTTCTGCTTACGCGCCGGTTCGTCCCGCACCTGTTGGCGAGGTAATAAGGACGACGACAAGGACCGGCGCCACGCCATGCGGCGCGTCGGCGGAGGTCATCGGGGGCGTGTGGCGATGCAACATGGCCCGTAGGGAAGCACGCCCGTTAACGGCTTGTCAAGCACGGCCCGCGCGCGCTCTACTGTTGCACCTGCAACGGTGAAAACGCAGCACAATCCGTGCCTTCCCGCGGCCCGCGCGCAACATGGGCCGTCGTCCCCCGCATCTGCCCACGCCAGCCTCGCGCCAGCGGCCTCCGACCATGCCCGAATACCGCTCCAAGACCTCCACCCACGGCCGCAACATGGCCGGCGCCCGCGCCCTGTGGCGCGCCACCGGCATGAAGGACGACGACTTCCACAAGCCGATCGTCGCCATCGCCAATTCCTTCACCCAGTTCGTGCCCGGCCACGTGCACCTCAAGGACCTCGGCCAGCTGGTGGCGCGCGAGATCGAGCGCGTCGGCGGCGTGGCCAAGGAGTTCAACACGATCGCGGTGGACGACGGCATCGCCATGGGCCACGACGGCATGCTGTATTCGCTGCCCAGCCGCGAGCTGATCGCCGACGCGGTCGAGTACATGGCCAACGCCCACTGCGCCGACGCGCTGGTGTGCATCTCCAACTGCGACAAGATCACCCCGGGGATGCTGATGGCCGCCCTGCGGCTGAACATCCCGACCGTGTTCGTCTCCGGCGGGCCGATGGAGGCGGGCAAGACCCGTCTTGCGGACCACAAGCTGGACCTGATCGACGCCATGGTGATGGCCGCCGACCCCAGCGCCAGCGACGAGCAGGTCGCCGCGGTGGAGCGCAGCGCCTGCCCGACCTGCGGTTCGTGCAGCGGCATGTTCACCGCCAACTCGATGAACTGCCTGACCGAGGCCCTGGGCCTGTCCCTGCCGGGCAACGGCACGGTGCTGGCCACCCATGCCGACCGCGAGGCACTGTTCAAGAAGGCCGGGGTGACCGCGGTGGAGCTGTGCCACCGCTGGTACGGGGCCGAGGACGCCAGCGCGCTGCCGCGCGGCATCGCCACCTTCGCCGCGTTCGAGAACGCGATGACCCTGGACATCGCGATGGGCGGCTCGACCAACACCATCCTGCACCTGCTCGCCGCCGCGCAGGAGGCCGAAGTGCCGTTCGGCATGCGCGACATCGACCGCCTGTCCAAGCGCGTACCGCAGCTGTGCAAGGTCGCGCCCAACACACAGAAGTACCACATCGAGGACGTGCACCGCGCCGGCGGGATCATGGCGATCCTGTCCGAGCTCGCGCGCGGCGGCCTGCTCGACACCTCGGTGTCCACGGTGCACGAGAAGACCCTGGGCGACGCCTTGGCCAAGTGGGATGTCACCGCCACCGCCGACGAGGCGGTGCACACCTTCTTCAAGGCCGGCCCGGCGGGAATCCCGACCCAGGTCGCCTTCAGCCAGGCCACCCGCTGGCCGAGCCTGGACGTCGACCGCGCCGAGGGCTGCATCCGCGACATGGACCACGCCTTCTCCCGGGAGGGCGGCCTGGCCGTGCTCCACGGCAACATCGCCCTGGACGGCTGCGTGGTGAAGACCGCCGGCGTGGACGAGTCGATCCACGTGTTCGAGGGCAACGCCCGGGTCTACGAGAGCCAGGATGCGGCGGTGAAGGGCATCCTCGGCGACGAGGTGGTGGCCGGCGACGTGGTGGTGATCCGCTACGAAGGCCCCAAGGGCGGCCCGGGCATGCAGGAGATGCTGTACCCGACCAGCTACCTGAAGTCCAAGGGCCTGGGCAAGCAGTGCGCCCTGCTGACCGACGGCCGCTTCTCCGGCGGCACCTCGGGCCTGTCGATCGGCCATGCCTCGCCCGAGGCCGCGGCCGGTGGCGCGATCGGCCTGGTCCGCGACGGCGACCGCATCCGGATCGACATCCCGGCCCGGACCATCGACCTGCTGGTCCCCGAGGCCGAGCTGGCCGCGCGCCGCGCCGAACAGGACGCCAGGGGCTGGAAGCCGGCGCAGCCGCGCCCGCGCAAGGTCAGCACCGCGCTCAAGGCCTACGCCCTGCTGGCGACCAGCGCCGACAAGGGCGCGGTCCGCGACCGGGCCTTGCTGGACGGCTGATCCCACCTGGTGAAAACCGCGTGATGGGTTTCCGATGCTTTTCCCGGTATCCCCTATGGGGGATGCGGATGGCGCTTCCCCCGGTCCGTCACTCCAGGGGGAAGCCATGCAGCGTTCGATTCTTGCCCACGCCACCGCCGCGCCGGTGCCGCCCATCCGCCTGCTCGGGGCGCGCCGGCTGGGGGCCGGCACCCGCGAGGCCACGCTCCAGTACCGCAAGGGCTGGGCGCTGCTGGCCTACCTGGCGGTGGAGCGGCAAAGGCATCCGCGCGCGCGGCTGGCCGCCATGTTCTGGCCGGAGCTGGGCGAGACCGCGGCGCTGACCAACCTGCGCCAGGTGCTGTCCGACCTCAACCGCGCGATGGGGATCGCCGTGGGCGAGGGCGTGCTCCTGATCGACCGCGAATCGGTGCGGCTGTGCCCGGTCGCCTCGACCGGGCTGTTCGACGTCGACCTGCTCGACGCGGGCGCCGGCGCGAACGCAGGGGGCGGACCGGGGGATGCCCAAGGCTGGCTGGCCGATGCCGGCGAGCTGCTGGAAGGCCTGTCGCTGGACGCATGCGCCGCGTTCTCCGACTGGCTGGCCTGCACCCGCGAATGGGCCGCCCGGCGGGTGGCCGCGGGCATGGCCCAGCTGCGCGACGCCGCCACGGCCCGCGGCGAACGCCGCCTGGCCCTGGTCCTGGCCCGGCGCCTGGTCGCCCAGGACCCGTGGAACGAATTGCACCAGCGCGCGCTGATGCGCCTGCACGCGCAGGCCGGCGAGCCGGGCATGGCCCTGGCCGCCTACCAACAGCTGGTCCACCGCCTGAAGGCGGACCTGGGCGAGGCGCCCTCGCGCGAGACCGCCGAGCTGGCCGAGAGCATCCGCACCGCCGGCAGGCGCCAGGCGGTGGCGTCCTGGCGCGGCGGGATGGAGCGGATGGCGGCGCGGCCGGTGCTGGCGCTGGGGATGTAGGACCGGTCACCCGGTCCGGCTCCGGTCCCGGACGGGGTCGCCCCCGGTCGAGCGCTGCCACTCATGGAGTGGCGGTCGCCGCGCCGGGGTCGAAGCGGACCGCGCTGTCGCGTACGGCCGCGTCGGGGAACAGGCCGAGCATGTCCGCGCGACGGGCCTCGGTGGTGACGGCTTCTTCCAGCACTCCGGCCAGGCTCGGATAGTTGTCGGTGGTGGAGAACTCCTGCAGCAGGTCCCTGGAGCGGTTCTTGTAGGTGGTGGCATAGGCCTTCATGACCCCGGCGGCGACCATGCCGCCGACCGCCGAGCCGATGCCGACCGTGGCCACCGCCACGCGCCAGTTCCAGGCGCCGTAGGTCTCGAAGGTCTCGCCGATGGTGTCGAGCACGCCGGCGGTGGCGCTGGTGATCTGCGCGGCGGCGGCGACCAGGCCCGCATCGGCGCTGAGGTCGTTGGCCACGGCCAGGTCGTACATGATCGCCAGCTGCTCCTGGTAGTCGTGCATGGCCGGAGTGGCCAGGCGCGCGGCCACCGCCACGTTGGCATGGGCGTAGATGGCTGCGCCGTAGCTCTCGCCGCAGCGCAGCCGGGTCCAGAGCTGGTCCAGGCCGACGGCGCGGACCTTGTCGTGGTAGTCCCCGGCCGAGGGGCGGCGCGGCGAATGGAACGCCAGCGAGCCGCCGACGTGCTGCGGGGAGGGCGCCAGGCGATCGGTCATGGCCAGGGCATAGGCGACGTTGCCCGCCATCGCCGTCGGCGCATCCTCCTGCAGCGTGTGCAGGAAGCCGCTGCTGGCCGGCAGCAGCGAGGCGTCGCGGATCGCCTCGCAGAAGTCCAGGCCGTTGTCGCGCAGCTGCGGCAGGTCGTCGCAGGTGGGCGCATCGGCGGACAGGCGGTCGCAGTTGTCGTAGGACTGCACCCGGGCCGCGGCCCGGATGTCCTTGGAGTTGGCGATCACCTGCAGGGTCTGGGCGCGGTCGACGATGTGGGCCAGATCCGCATCCACGGCCTTGCTGGAGGTCTTGTCGTCCCACTCCGGCACGGTGAGGGTGCCGGTCCGCCGCAGCACGCCGTAGCGGATCGCGGTGGCGCGCCGGTCGGGCAGGCCGAGGGTGACGTAGGGCAGGCTGCCCACCGCCAGCGTACCGGCGCAGTCCTCGCGGCCGTCGGCATCGGCGTCGGGGCAGGGCAGGCGCGACTGGATCGCGGCGAAGCCCATCACTGCATCGTCGGCGCGCTGCAGCAGGTCGCGCTGCACGACCTGTTCCCGCTCGCTGGACTGGAGCTGGATCCAGCGCACCAGCAGGACCCCGATGATGCCCAGGATCACCAGGGCCACGGTGAGCTCGAGCAGGGAGAATCCGCCCTGGCGCCGGGCGTGGGGCCCGGCGTCTTGCTGGCGCGTGTCGCCTGGCATCGTCATTGCTCCACTCCCGCCTTGTCCAGCCTGATCGCGTTGAGGCTTGCGCTGGTGTAAAGGGCTTCCACCCTGGATTGCGAGGTCTCGGCCCGGTCCAGGTTGTCGTTGGCGTCGGTGATGCCCTGTTCGGCGCTTTTCAGGTCGTCGTCGGCGAGCTTGACCTGGTAGGCGGCAAAACCGATGGAGGCCAGGGCGACGACGTGCTCGCCGATGCCGATGGCGATGGCCAGGCCCTCGGGCGGCCATCCCGCCGCCGTCAGGGTGATGGCGATGGCCTCGTCGGCGATCGCCATCGCCAGCGCCACCGCGGCGAACGCCATGCCGGTCCTGGCCTGGTCCAGGGTCAGTTCGGCGACCTTGACGTCGAACCGGCGGAACTTCAGGTTGAAATCGGACATGCGCTTGGCGCTGTATCCGGCCAGCGCGCTCTGCGCGTTGCCCTGGGCGCGGGCCAGCCGGTCGGGACAGGCCAGGCGCGCGGCGAATTCGCCGGGACCCGCGGCGGCCAGCGCCACCGTCTCCGTCGTGGCACTGCCGGGAAGGGCCTGGACCGTAGCGTTCCAGGCCGCATCGGCGTCGGCGCGGTCCTGGCCGCTGCCGCCGGAATGGGCCAGGTAGTAGGCCACCGGCATCCCCAGTCCCGCCATGGGCGTGCCGCTGCGCTGGTCCAGCAGCAGGCGCATGCAGAAATCCAGGCCATTGACGGTGCCCGCGGTCTGGACGTCGTAGTCGGGCGAGAGCAGTGGCCGGAACAGGTCGGTCGGCGCCAGCAGCAGGTGCGGCTGCACCTGGTAGCGGATGCGCATGCGCGAGGACAGCGCCAGGTCGTGGACCGGCAACCATCCTTCCGCGCTACCGTCGGCCTTGCCGTCGCCGTCGCCGTCGGCGGCGGGCAGCTGCGAATGCGCGCGGGCGTAGCCCAGCAGGGCTTCCTCGGCCTGGGCCAGTTCCCGCTCCTGGTGTTCGCGGTCGAGGATCCTGCTGCCCAGCGGCAGCAGGGTGACCAGCAGCACCGTCAGCAGCGCGGCGATGACCAGGCCGACGGCCAGCTCGACCAGCGACCAGCCGTGCGGCCGCCCGGCGAACGCGGGGACGCGGCTCATGGCGTGGTCGCCTCGACGGGCCGCGGGCCGACCGAGCCACGCGCATCCGCGCGCTCCAGCGCCGCCTCGGCGCCGAAGCTGACGGGACTGGTGACCGCGCCGTCCGGACCCGCCAGCGCGGTATTGCGCAGCGCGTTGTACTCCCGTTCCAGGTTGTCGAACTCTCTGCGCAGGTCGTCGTAGGTCTTCTTGGCGGCGTCGGTGGCCTCCTGGGCGCGGATCCAGTCCTCGTAGGCGCGGCTGTACGGATAGCGCTGGCAGTAGATGCCATGGCGGTAGGCATCGCCCCAGCCCAGGTTCCAGGTGCCGTTGAAGAACTGGCAGAGCTCCTTGTTGTAGATCTCCAGGCTGGAGGTCACCAGCAGCGGAGGCGCGCCGAAGCCGTTGTAGGGTTCCGGTGCGTAGTAGGGCAGGGTCCGTTCGCGGTTCTCGTAGGCAGGCGGATCCAACGCCGCGTTCCAGTACAGGTAGGGCTCCTTGCGGGTGGAGGTCAGCCAGTCGTAGCGGATCGGGTTGCCGTCGGCGTCCTCGATGATCTCGATCGCCTGGTGGAACCAGGCCGACGGGTAGCGCATGATCGGCGCCGGCGCGCTCCCATAGGCGGTGGCCGCTCCGTCGCGGGCATCGACGCTGGCCTGCTTCTCGGCCTTGGTCGCCGCCAGCTTCTCGGCCATGCGCGGCTTGCAGGAGGCTTCCGGCCGGGTGTCTTCGACCATGATCTTGTTGCCCGTGGCCTGGTCGATGCCATCGGAGCGGATGCAGGTCTCGACGTAGGTGACGCCTTCTTTCGCGTTGTCGCACTTCTGCTTGTTGATCTGGTCGCCTTGCGGCAGCGCGCAGTGCTCGTCGCGCTCCTTCTTCATGCCGGTCAGGATCGCCTCGACCTGGCTGGTGCCGACGAACCACTGGTCCCAGTTGTCCTGCAGCTCCTCGATCTCGCGGTCGATCTCTCCCACGCGGAGGCTGCCCTTGGCCCATTGTTCGGCGAGCGTGCGCTTGACGATGGCCTCGGCGATGGCCTTGTCCCAATCGAACTCGTAGCGCTTCTCCTCGCGCCGGTCATACGCACCGTTCTTGACCGTGCTTTTGGTGCCATCCGGGGAGGTGACCTCGCTGCTGCCGACATGGACGCAGCTGCCGCTCTGCAGATCGTACTCGCCGTTGTTGGCGCCCACGTTGTCGCAGAACACGTCGATCACTTCCTTCCTGTAGCGCCCGCCGGACTGGTCCAGGTTGTAGCTGTCGGGCTGGATCCGGTCCTTGATGTGGTCGTTGTCCCAAGGGGTGATCCGGTTGTCGAGCAGCAGGGCGGAGTGGTGCTGGAGCGCCTCCCACTGGGCCTTGGCATCGTCGCGCTTATCGTCCAGGCCGGGCGGATCGCTGTCGGCCTCGTACTCGTACTCGTACAGCGGCACGCCGTTGGTGTCGAACAGCTGCCTGCCGTCCGCGTCGCGCTTGGGGATCGGATAGCCCTGCGCGTCAAGTTTCTTCACCGGCAGACCGTCGCTGCCGATCTTGACCTTGCTTTCGTTCTTGCAGGGGTTGTAGCCGAGGTCGGGAGGATCGATCCCGTACAGCTTGCAGGCCATCTCGTCGATCGCGCTCTTCAGGTCGGCCGGCTTCTCCTCGGCCGCCTTGGCGGCGCGGTCGCGGGCATCGATGGTCTCGGCCAGCGCCATCGCCGTGGGGATCAGGGCGCCGGCCTTGAGGCCGAGGGCGACCGCGTTGGTCGCCACCGAGCCGATCGACAGGCCGAGCGCGGTGGCCTTCAGCGGCACCTCGGCGCAGGTGGCGCCCAGAGAGGCGATGCAGGTGGCGACGGCGCGGACCAGGCTGGTCGCGGCGGTGACCATGGTCGAGACCGCATCGGTGACCTGGCCGGCCGCGAGCACGATCGCGGCGATCGATACCGCCTGGGCGAAGGCGGCCGCGGTCACCGAGGCGTTGGTGTTGCCGACGTTGTTTTCCTGCAGGGAGGCCAGCGTGTCGTGCATGGTGACGGCGGCGGCGAGCATGTCCATCGCCGCCAGCGAGACGTCGTAACCGGACGTTCCGGCGACGGTCGACGCCGCGGCGGCAGCGAAGGGCGCAGCCGCGGCCGCGGCGGAGGTGTTGCCGGTGCCGATCGCGAGCTGGCGGCAACCGAGCATCTGGCCGACGGCATCGAAGCTGCGGATACGGACCCTGTCGTCGTATCCGGAGCTCCATTCGCGCCAGGGCGCCTCCAGGTTGCCGGTGGCGTTGCCGTCGTCCAGCCTGGAAGCGGAGCCGGCCCGGGGGCCGGCCGCGGCGATCCCGTAGGCCACGTTGACCGGCAACCCGGTTCGCGCCTGCACGCTGGACAGGTCCGCATCGGGACTGGCGTCGATGGCCAGGGCCAGGGTGCGGCACAGGTCCAGGCCGTTGATGGCGGCGAACTCGCGGGTGACGTCCGGGTCGGTGCCGGTGCCCTTGGTGACCACGATCTCGCGGCTGTTGCCGTCCAGGCCCGCAGGCTGATAGGCATTGCCGGTCGCCGCGAGGTCGAGATGGTTGTCTGCATCGCCGCGGTAGACCATGTAGGCCATCGGCCCGACCTGCGGTCCGTTGCCGGTCGCGCCGACCAGGCTGCGCCACGGCAGCCAGCCCCTGGCGTGGTCGGGATCGCAGTCTTCGTAGCCGTTGGCGACCTGGGCGGGGCAGGGCAGCCGCGAGTTCGCCGCCGCGAACGCGGTGATCGCTTCGTCGGCCCAGCGCAGGCTCTGCTCCTGGGTCACCGCCTGGGTCGGCTCCGTCCTGGACTGCAGCAGGACGGCGGCGGCCCCAAGCGTGGCGGCGACCAGCAGCAGGATCAGCATCACCTGGACCAGGCCGATGCCGGACTGGCGGGGCGGACAGGCGCGCGCACGACGGAGAGGGCGCGCGGGTGGCTGCTGCGTGCTCATGGCGGGTGTCCTTGCGCTGACGGGCATGGCGGTGCAGTCGGATTACTGGTTCATCTTGAGATAGGCGGTCATCGTCTCGACCTGGCCATCGGGCCTTCCATCGCGGGTGTCGAGGTCGTCCTTGCTCCAGGGGTTGGGCGAGGGCGGGCTGCCGATGCTGCTGGTGTCGTCGTACTGGCTGTCTTCGCGCAGGCGGCCGAAGCGGGCGTCCACCCGGCCATCGATCCGGTTGTCGAGCTGGCGGGCGAGCTCGGGGGTCAGGCCTTCCAGGCGCATCACGTTGCGCGGGCGCCCGGTATAGCTGCTGCCGCTGGCCGGCTCGGCCCAGTCGACCAGGGTCAGGAAGCACACCCGGATCTCCTGCGGCAGGCCATTGGCGTCCTGGTAGGCGTAGCGGGACTCCATGCCTTCGGCACGCCCGGAAGGCAGGGAGATGCCGTGTTCCAGCATCTCGTCGCGCAGCTCCTGGGCACCGGTGGTGTCGCAAAGTTCGTTGCCGGTACCCTTGATCCGGCCGGTGGGATTGGACAGTGAGTCGCCGGGCACCGTGCCGACCTGGGCCACGTAGCGGTCGTAGGCGACGATCCAGGCCTGGACGAACTCGGTGCTGATGCGCTCGGCCACCGCGCTGCGGTAGACGTCGCGGCCGATGCTGACCGCACCGATGATCAGCGCGATCACCACCAGCACCACCGACATCTCCAGGATGGTGAAGCCGCCCTGGCGGCGCCGCGGTCGGAGGACTGCCATGGAATCTCCCTCGCTCATAGTTTCGGCCCGGTGATGGCCTGCTGGACCAGGTCGTACACCGGCAGCAGCAGGGCCACGATCAGGAACACGAACATGCCGCCGGCCAGCAGGACCACGACCGGCTTGATGATTTCCGACAGGTTGGTGATCAGCCGCTGCAGGCGCAGGCTGTACTCGGCCGACAGCCGGGCGAACTGCGAATCGAGCGTGCCGGTCTCCTCGCCCACGCCGATCATGCGCACCATCATCGAGGGGAAGCCGCCGACCTGGCGCATCGCCGAGGACACCCGGTCGCCGCGCTCGAGCACCTGGCGGATGGCGATGATGCGGTCGCGGTAGTACTCGTCGCGCATCGCCCGTTCCATCACCTGCAGGCTGCTGACCATGTCCACGCCGGCCTTGATCAGCAGCGACATGTACTCGGTGAAGAACGCCAGGCCCGAGGAGAACATGATCGTCTTGGCGATCGGCAGCTTGTGCAGGGTGTAGTGGATCGCGCGGCGGAAACTGCGGCTGTAGCGCCAGGTCACCCAGAACACGAACACGGCCAGCACCAGCCCGGCCAGGATCCAGGCGATGTGCGCGATCAGCCATTCCGAGCCGGCCATCACCGCGATGGTCAGCGGCGGCAGCTTGGCGTTCATCTGCTTGAACAGGTCGGCCAGGTTCGGGATCACGTAGTAGATCCAGAAGCCGCCGGCGGCGAAGATCGCCGAGAACACGAACGCCGGATAGATCAGCGCCTGGCGGGTGTCGGCGGTCATCTTGGAGATGCGCTCGATATGGTCGGCGGCCTCGCCCAGCATCCGGTCCATGGTGCCGGTCTCGTCGCCGATCATCACCAGGTTGCGCACCGTTTCCGGGAACGCGTCCGGGTAGCGCGAGAACGCGTCGCTGAGCGAGGCGCCGGCGTCCAGCTCCTCCAGCAGGCGCCGGGCCAGGCGAGCGGCGTTGGAGGGCCGGCCGGCGCCGACCTCGTTGGCCACCGCGCGCAGGGCCTCCAGCACCGGGATGCCGGCGCTGGTCATCACCGCCAGGTCGCGGAGCATGCCGGCCAGTTCCACCGGGCGGATGCTGGGCTTGACCAGGTGGCTGATCGAGCGCTGGGTCTCGGCCAGCCAGCCGGGCAGGCGGTACAGGGACAGCACCACCGCGTCGAAGTTCTTCTCCAGCCACATCCGCGCCGAGGCGTCGCGCTCGACCGACAGCTGGGTGATGCCGCTGCGCACGCGGCCGCTGGAGAGCAGCAGGCGGTAGTAGTAGACGTTCATGGCGCCGGCCCCACGCCGACCACGCGCAGCACTTCCTCGGAGGTGGTCTGGCCGGCGATCACGCGGTTGCGGGCGACCTGTTCGATGCCGCGGAAGCCGGCGTTCTGGGCCAGTGAGCGCAGGGCCTCGCGGCCGACGTCGTCGGCGATGCCGTTGGCCAGGGCGTCGTCGACCATCATGATGTCGTACACCGGAAGGCGGCCGTAGTAGCCGCTGCCGCGGCAGCGCTCGCAGCCCTTGCCGCGGCGGCCGCAGGTGCCGGGCGGCAGGTCCAGCCAGCGCAGCTCCTGCTCGGTGAACGCCGATTCCTCGCTGCAGAACGGGCAGTTCTGTCGGACCAGGCGCTGGTTGACTACCGCCAGCAGGTTGTCGGCGATCATCTGCGCCTCCAGCCCCAGCGGGCGCAGGCGCGGGACCACGCCGAACACGCTGGTCACGTGCAGGGTCGACAGCACCAGGTGGCCGGTGGCCGCCGCCTCCAGCGCGGCCTGCGCGGTCTCGGCGTCGCGCATCTCGCCCAGCAGGATCACGTCAGGATCGTGGCGCAGGAAGTGGCGCAGGGCCGAGCCGAACTCGTAGCCGGCGCGGCGGTTGACCTCGGTCTGGCCGGCGCCGGGCACCCGGTACTCGATCGGGTCCTCCACGGTGAGCACGTTGCGCTCGATCAGCGACTGCATGCGCAGGGCGGCGTGCAGCGAAGAGCTCTTGCCCGAACCGGTCGGGCCGGTGATCAGGATCAGCCCGGCCGGCTTGGCGAACAGCCGCTCCAGCGCGTTCACGTCCTCCTCGAAGAAGCCCAGTTCCTTCAGTCCGTCCAGGTCGCTGTGCTCGGGCAAAAGGCGCATGACCACGCGTTCGCCGGCATCGGTGATCAGGGTCGAGATGCGCACCGTCAGCGCCGAGTCCAGCACCGTGGCGCGGAAGCTGCCGTCCTGCGGCCGCCTCTGCTCGGAGATGTCCATCTCCGCGGCCAGCTTGATGTAGCCCAGCAGGCGGGTGAGGGTCGGCGGCATGGCGAACATCGGCCGCAGCACGCCGTCCACGCGGAACAGCACGTGCAGGCTGTTCTCGGATGGGGCGATGTGGATGTCGGTGGTACGCTCGCGCACCGCGTAGTGCAGCAGGTAGTCGAGCAGGCGCTCGGGGCTGTAGGCGTGGTCGCTGTCGGAGGACAGGCGCTTGATCTCGCGCTCGAGCAGGCTCTCGACCGGGTTCTGGGCGAAGTAGTAGGTGTGCCGGATCAGCCGGGTGACCTTGCCGTACTCGCCCTGGACGAAGCGGCAGCGCAGGCCGCAGCGCTGCAGCACCAGCTGCGCCACCGCCGGCGGATCGGCGTCGCCCAGCAGGACCTCCAGCGCGTCCTCGGTCCGGCGCAGCGGCAGGAACTGGCGCAGCTGGCACAGCTCGCGGTTGAACAGCGCCAGCACCTGCGGGTCGGGCACCGGCAGGGTGTCGACCTGGACGTATTCCACGCCCTGCAGCTCGGCCTGGGTGCGGACGATGTCCGACTCGTTGGCCAGGCCGTGCTGGATCAGCAGGCGGCCGAAGCTCTTCTGCTCGACCTGGTTCTTCTGCCGGGCGTAGAGCAGCTGGGCCGAGTCGAGCATGCCGCGTTCGTGCAGCAGTTCGCCCAGCCGCGACTGTTCGCGGCCGGCCGGGGCCGGCGCGGCGGGTCGTTCGGTCCGGGGATCAACCGTGGCCATGGTGCGTGGATTCCGTGGGAGTGGGAGAGGAGGCGGAGATGGTTGCGGGCGCGGACAGGCGCAGTTCCAGCAGCCAGAGGGTGGCCGGGTCCGGCGCGCCGGTGGCCGGCAGGCCCTGGTCGGCCTGGAAGCGGGCCAGCGCCTGGCGGGTGCGCGGGCCGTAGCGGCCGTCGAGCTCGCCGTCGTAGAGGCCGTCGCCGAGCAGCAAGGCCTGCACTTCGCGTACGCGCGCATCCTGGCCACCGGTGAGGAAGTGCTCGGCGCGCAGGGTCACCGGCCAGGCGGCGGTCCAGCCGTCGCCCTCGCGGCGCAGGCAGACGTCGTCGCGCCCTTGCAGGCGCTGCGCCCAGGCCTCGCTGACCGGCTGCAGGTGGGCCTGGTCGTGGGCGAAGCGCTGCAGGCAGGCCTGCCAGTGGGCGGCGATGGCATCCGTTGCCGGCGCGGCACCCGTACTGGCCGAAGCGGGAGTCGCCGTGGCGGTCGCTGCCGCGATCTCGGCACGCGAATCCGGGCTGCGCAGCGCCAGCCCGGCCAGGACCAGGCAGGCGACCACGCCGATCGAGGCCACCGCGGCCAGCGGCAGGGGCTTGCGCCGGCGTGCGGGCAGCGCCCCGGCCTCGGCGGCCGCGGCGCGGACCAGGCCTGCGCCGATCCGGCGGCGGCCGGCCGGCTGCGCGTACAGGCCGTACAGGCAGCGGTCCATGACCAGGTGGATCCGGCGCGGATTGCCGCCGCTGGCGCGGTGCAGCTCGGCGGCCGCGTCCGGCTCCAGCACGATGCCGTCGCCGGCGCCCGAGGCGGCCAGGCGGAAGGCGACGTAGCGGCCGACCTGGGCCGCATCCATGGGCTCCAGGCGCACGTGCTTGCAGATCCGGCTGGTGAGCTGGCGGATCCGCGGCTGGTCCAGCGCCTCGCGCAGTTCCGGCTGCCCGGACAGCACGATCTGCAGCAGCTTCTCCTGGCCGGTCTCCAGGCCGGTGAGCAGGCGCAGCAGTTCCAGGCTCTCCACGGTCAGGTTCTGGGCGTCGTCGATCACCAGCACGCAGGTGGCCTGCTTCTGCCAGCGCTCGACCAGGAAGCGGTTGAGCCGCTCGATGTCGGCGGCCGGGTTGCCCAGCGGCTCCAGGCCGAAGTCGCGCAGGACCGCGGCCAGCAGGTCGGCGCCCTGGAGGAAGGTGTTGAACACCAGCGACACCGCCACGCCCTCGCTTTCCAGCGAATGCAGCAGGCGGCGCAGGAAGGTGCTCTTGCCGGTGCCGACCTCGCCGGTCAGCAGGACGAAGCCGGCGCGGGTGCGCAGGGCATGCGCGGCCTCGACCAGCTCGCGTTCCAGCTGCGGGGTCTGGAAATACGCGGCCGCGTCCGGCGTGGGCGGGAACGGCGCGCGCTCCAGGCCCAGGGTCTGCAGGTGGCGGGCGAGCGCCGGGTTCATCGCCGGGCCGCGTCCAGTTCGGCCAGCGCCTGCACGATCTGCGGCGAGCGGGCGTTGCGCGCGGCCATCCGGTCCAGGCGCGCGCGGGCCTCGGCCATCTCGCCGCGGCGGGCGTCGAGCAGGGCCAGGTTGACCCCGGCGTGTTCGTCGTCGGGCACCCGGTCCAGGATCGCCCGGTACAGCTGTTCGGCGCGGGGATAATCGCCTTGGCCGTGCGCGGCCCAGGCGCGGGCGCGCAGCAGGGTCAGGCTTTCTGCCGGCAGCAGCGCCTGCAGGCGCGCGATCGCGGCGGCGGTGGCCTCGGCGTCGTGTTCGCCGACCGCGGCGTTGAGCTCGGCCATGGCGCCGCGCACGGCGTTGGCGTCGGCCTCCTCGCTTGCGGCGGCGCGGGTGCTGGCATCGGCCTTGCGCACGGAAAGCTGGATCTGCGAGGCGACCACCTGCACGTCGGTGCGCGCCGGCGCCTGGGCGGCGGGAATGGCGGCGGCTGCCGGCGCGGCGCTGGCGGCGACCGGCACCTGCGGCGATGCGGCCGCGGCGGTGATGCCGGGTCCTGGCGCCATGATGCCGCCTTCGGCTGCAGGCGCCGGCAAGCCGGCGACCGCCATGTCGGGCGTGATGCCGGTGGCCGCAGATGCCGTACCTGCTTCCGTCGCGGGCTGCGCCGGCAGGGCTGCAGTCGTGGCGGCAGGATTCGATGCCACGGGTGCCGAGGCTGCTCCGGCATCGATGGCGGGCACCTCCAGCGCGTTGCCGGTCGTCGATGGCATGGCCGTGTCGATCGCCGCGATGGTTGCCGGGATCGCCGGCACCGGCGCGCGCCCGGCTTCCTTCGCAGCGTCCGCATCCGCACCGACCTCCGCATCGGCGATCGTTTCCACCGCCGTATCCGCTGCCGGCCGCGACAGCAGGAACCCGACCGGCCCAGCCACCAGCATCCCGCACAGCAGCCACAGCGCCGGCCGGCGGTAGCCGGCCAGGGCCTGGGTCCAGGGCGCGGCGGCCTGCGGCGGCAGGCTGCCGGCGGCGACGACCGCGGCGTCCGTCGCCGGCTGGCGCAGCGCGTCGTAGACCAGGCTCATCAGATCACCTTCACCCGCAGCACCAGCACCAGTTCGCGGGTGTTGTGGGTCTTGCCGCGCGAGCCGAACAGCTTGCCCAGGCCGGGTACGTCGGACAGGCCGGGGATGCCGTTGTCGGTGGTGCTGCTGTTCTGGTCGATCAGGCCGCCGAGCATCACCGTGTCGCCGTCCCTGAGGTTGAGTGTGGTGGTGATGCCCTTGACGTTGATCCTGGGCAGGGTGACCGCGTTGCCGTTGGGGAACTGCTGCAGGACCAGGCTGTCCGGGTCGACCTGGGTCTGCATCGGATGCACCAGCAGCTCGACCGAGCCGTTCTCGTGGATCATCGGCGCCACGCCGATCACCACCCCGGAGAACAGCGAGTCGGTCTGGATGTCGGAGGAGGTGTTGAAGCCGTTGCCGCCGCTGGAGACGTTGGTGGTGGACTTGGTGACGTAGCGGATGTTGGTGCCCACGCTCAGGTAGGCCGGGCTGCCGTTGCGCACCCGCACCGAGGGGTTGGACAGGATCTTGACGTTGCCGAACCCGCGCAGCACGTTCAGCGCCGCCGAGAAGGTGTCGCTGACGTAGCTCAGGCCGGCGGCGCGGCCGAGGGTCGAGCCCAGGCTCTGGTTGGGGAACACGATCTGGCGGGCCTGGTCGCCATAGCGGCCGTAGCGCTGGTAGGGCAGCAGGTTCGGGTCGGCGGGGATGCCCAGGTCCGGGTCGCCCTCGGTGCCCGGGAACGGCAGGATGGTCGCCGGGTCGTTGCCGTACAGGCCGGCCACGCGGTTGCGCAGCAGCTGCCAGTCCACGCCTTAGTTGGAGTTGTCGTTGAGCGAGACGTCCAGGATCTGGGCCTCGACCAGCACCTGCCGGCGCAGCTTCTTCTTGCTGTGCTCGATCAGGTCCTCGACCGCGCGCATCTGCGAGGGCCGTGCACGCACGTACAGGGTGCCGCTGCCGGCGTCCAGGTTGAAGCGCGCGGTTTCCGGCGGCGGCGGGTCGTTCGGGCCGCGGGCCACGGCGGCCGCGCCCTTGTCGGCGCCGAGGATGGTCTCCAGCGCGGTGCCCAGCTGCTTGTAGGGATCGTTGTCCTTGCCCACCGTGCCGGACATGGTCAGGGTGCCGCGCAGCTGCTGGCCGCCGCCACCGCCGCCGCTCTGCATGCCGGCGCCGAACACGTCGCCGCCGGTGGACAGGTCCAGCGAGGTGTTGGAGTCGAGCATGTCGACGTTGAAGATGCGCTCGCTCATCTGCGACACCACCAGCGCGCCGCCGCGGACCTCGCCGTGCAGGTCGAAGCCCTCGAGGATGTGGTTGTAGACCTCGCGCGCGCTGACGTTGCTCAGGTGCAGGCTGGCGCGCTGGCGCTGCTCGAGCACCCGCGGGTCGACGATCAGGTTCATCTTCAGCTCGCCGGCCAGGGCCCACAGCAGCTGGCCGACGTCGGCGTCGTACATGCTGATACTGACCACGCTGTTCTCCAGCGGGTCGTATGCCGGAGCCACCGGCGCGGCGATCGCGGCCGGGGCGGCGAGCTTCTCGACGCTGGCGCGCACGCTGTCCTGCTGCGCCAGCAGCTTGGCCGATTCCTCGGCCACCGCGGTGGCGGTGCGCTCCAGCGCCTTGTACTCGGTCGGCGGCAGGTCCTTCACGCTGCGCGGCGGCATGTTGCTGCACGAGGCCAGCAGCAGGCCGCCGGCGGCGCCGGCGAGCAGCCGGAGCACGGGACGGCGGGAGTGCGGGGCGGTGGGGCGAAGGATCATGTCGGTGGGCCTTGGAGGAATGCGGGAAGGGCGGATCGGTCTTTCGGTCGGATCAGCGGGAGACGGTGGTGAGCCAGCCAAGCAGGGCGGTGCTGCTCTCGGCCACCACCACGTCGTCGTAGGCGGCCGTGGCGGGGCGCGTCGGCGCCGCCACGCAGGTGTCGGTGCCTTCGGCGAAGCCGCGGTTGGGGGCGTCGAAGCCGGTATGGGTGCCGCCGCTGAGGTCGCGGTCGGTCGCCGGGGCCACCAGCACGAAGGCAGGGTTGACCAGGTCGGTGCCGCTGCAGGCCGTCGAGGCGGCGGTGGCGGAACTGGCGGCGTAATAGGGCGATGCCGCGGACGGCGCGGCGGTGGCGGCCTTGGCCAGCGCCGTGGACAGGCCGGCCAGGCCCTCCAGGTCCGGACCTTCGACCGCGCCCGGCACCGGCGCGACGAGGTCGGCGCCGCTGCCGCGGTACACGCCGTAGCGCAGCCGTTGCGCGCGGACCGGGACCTGCAGGCCCAGGCTCTCGTACGGCAGCCAGCCCACGCCCAAAGTGCCCGGGCAGGCGCTTGCGCCATCGGCCTCGCGGCCACGGTCGCCATACAGGCTGCCGTCGGGGCAGGGCAGGCGCTTGTTGCGCAACAGGAAGTGACGCAATGCCTGGCGCGCGGCTTCGGCGTGCGCCTGGGCGTTGTTCCGCTCGCGCGCCTGGCCCATGCCTTCGAAGGCCGAGGTCATGGTCAGCGCCAGCAGGCCGAGGATGCCCGCCACCACGGCCACTTCGACCAGGGTGAATCCGGCATGGCGACGGCGCGGCGGACGGCGCATCTCATCGGCTCCCGCCGGACGGGGCGGGCGCGGCGCCGGGGCCGCCGACGTCGTAGCGCAGCTGCGACTGCAGCTGCTGCAGTTCGCGGGGGATGTCCTGGATGCGCTGTTCGCGGCCCGCCGTCTCGGGCTTCTGGGTCAGCTCGGCCACCTCGCGCGCCAATGCCTGCGCCCGCTTGGACACCAGCAGGTTGTTGCGGAGGGCATCCAGGTTGACGCCGGGCGGCGCCTGGCCGCTGGCCTTCATCGCATCGATCTGGCGCAGCAGTTCGTCGGCATTGCGCTCGTTGCGGGCCGCCTGTTCGCGGACCTGGACCACCGCCTGCGCGACCGTGGCGGCGTCGGGCGCGGGCTGGCCCGCGGCCTGGCCGGTGCGCGCGGCCGCATTCGGGCCCTGGGCGCCGGCAGGCGCCGCAGCCATCCAGGGAGGCGTGTCGGTCGCCGCCGCGGCCGCGGCGGGCTGTGGCGGCGAGCTGGCCGGGACGGCGTCCGCCGTCGTTGCCGGCGCCTGCGCGGCGCCGGCAGCGTCAGGTTCGGTGGTGCCACGCACCAGCGCGATCAGCAGCACCCCGGCGAGGACGATCGCGCCCAGCCACAGCAACGGTTTGGCGGCTTCCAGGCGTGTTTTCATCGCGGGCCGCCCGAGTTTTCGGGAGCGAGCGGATCGCGCACGCGATAGGTCTGGCGGCCGCCGGCCGGATCGTCGATGCGTACCCAGTCGGCGCCGATGGCACTGACCCGCGCACCGTCGGCCAGGCGCGAGCCGGCCCGGATCTGCTCGCCATTGACGACCGCGGTGCGGCGTCCGTCGGTGACCAGCACCAGCGATACCGCATACGTCGCCGGCCCCGTGGCGGCGCCGACCGCGGCTCCACGCAGGCGGTTGGCCGCCACGCTGCCATCGGGATTGAGCGTGGGCGCCGGCATCGCCACCGGCAATGCGACCACCGGAGCGGCGCCGGCGTACGGCATCGCCGCCACTCCGCGCAGCGCTTCCATGCCTTCCATCGCCTTGCGGTTGCGGGCGATCGCGTTGCGCAGCTCGGCCATGGCGGCGCTGTCCTCGGCCTGGTTGCCCAGGCGCAGCACGGCGGGCTTGGCGATCACCATGCTCGCCAGCCAGGCGGCGACCAGCAGCCAGGCCGCCAGGGCGAAGGCGGCGGTGAACTTCATCTTCATGGGGTGGCTCCGGCGACCGCGGCAAGTTCCGCTGCGTTGCCGGCGACCGGCACGGCGGGCATGGCGGCGGTCGCCGCGGGGGCTGGCGCTGCGCGCTTGAGCAGGTAGGAGAAGAAACCGCCGGCCGAACGCGAGGCGGCGGCGTTCTGCGGGTCCAGCGAGACCGGATCGAAGCCGGCCCGGCGTAGGCGCTCGACGAAGGTGGGGATCTGCATGCCCGGGGTGCCGCGGCCGGCATCGACCACCGCGTCCACCCGCAAGGTGGGCTCGCGCAGGTCGGGAACCCCGCCGGTCGGCACCGGTGCACCCGGTGCCACCGGCTCCTCGACCCGCACCCGCAGGATCCGCACCTGGCCGGCGGCCGCGGCCTGGACCAGGCCCATGCCGGCCACCGGGTCGATGCCCTGCTGCAGGGTCCGGGCGCGGTCGATGAACTGCAGTACCTGGCCGAAGCGGTCGGGGACTGTCGCCTCGGCGGCCGTGGCCTGGACGTGTGTGTCGATCTGGCCGATCTGCGCGTCGATCGCCTCGGCGCGCTGGTTGGCTTCGTGCGCACTGAGGGTCCAGCGCGCACCCAGGGCGCCGAGGACCAGGGCGAACACCAGCGAGGCGGCGCTGGCCCAGGGCAGGGCCCATTCGGCCAGGTAGGCGATGCGGCTGCCGCCAGGGTTGACCGAGATGCCCGCGCTGGCGGCGCGCTCCATCCAGGCCGCGCCGCTGCGGTACTCGCGGCCTTCGCCGTCCAGCACCCGCCGCACCGGCACGGTGGCCACCGCCAGGCCGCTGCGCGCGGAGAAGATCTCGCGCAGGGTGTCGTCCAGCCAGGGCTGGCCTTCGCCGGGGTGGCTGACCAGCAGCGGGCACCACTTCACGTCCAGCGGTTCGAGGTTGTCCTCGCCGCGGGCCAGGTCGTCGGCCACCTGCTCGGCCAGCGCGCCGGCGGTCATCGCCAGGTCGTCCGGGTCGTCGCTGTAGGCCAGCGAGCTGCGGTAGACCATGTCGTGCTTGAGCATGGCCAGCACGCTGAGCTGGCGGCCGGACTGCAGGACCACCGCCTGGCCCGGCTTGAGCGCGTTGAACAGCAGCGAGGTGATCGGCACCAGCAGGCAGTGGTCCGGCTGGGCCTCGGCCCAGGCGTAGGTCTGCTGCCAGGTTTCCAGCGGCACCGCGGTGTACAGGGTCTGGTAGCCGGCGCCGACGGTGCGGGTCTTGTGGATCAGGACCTTGGCTTCGCCGTCGACCAGGCCGTCCGAGCGCAGCCGCCTTTCGATCAGGGCCACCGCGTGCGCGGGGCTGCCCTCCAGGGAGATGACGTTGCTGACGGCGCCTTCGAAGTCGGCCACCGCCATCGCCGCGCGCTGCAGCCGCGGGCGTACGTCGCTGCGGCTGACGTGGCCGCCGTCGAAGGTCAGCCAGGTGTGCTGCTGCTGGACCGCGAATAGCAGGCTCATGGGGCGGCTCCGGTGAGCAGGGCCGCATCGCCGGCGGTCGCGGTGGCGGTGCGGAACAGGATGGCGCCGCGCAGGGTCAGCGACAGCGGCGCGGGCGCGCGGTCGCTGGGCGGCGGGGCGTCGAACAGGCCCTCTTCCGGATGGGTGACCGACAGCTCGAACGCCTCGGCGCCGAACATGCGCTCGCTGCTGCGGGTGACCGCGCCGAGCAGGCTGGCCGCGTCCTCGCGGCCCATCTGGCTCTGGCGCAGGTTGATCAGGCGTTCGCCCCAGGCGTCCGGCTGCAGGCCGTGGGCCTGGGCGGCGGTGAGCAGGTCGCGCGCCGAGCGGGCGTATTCCACCCGCAGTTGCGCCTCCTGCTCGCGCACCTGCGCCTCGGCCAGGGCCTGGTTGCGGTCGCCCAGGCGGGCGTAGGCCTCGGCCAGCGAGGCGCGCGCGCTGATGAACCACGCCGCGGTGACCACCAGGGCCGCCAGGGTGATGGCGAAGACCGTCAGCGACGTGCGTCGTGACTGGCGCAGTCGTGCGAGCAGGGGGGACGCGTTCATGGCGTTACTGGTTCATCTTGTAGCTGGCGACCAGGGTCATCACCTGGGCGTCGTCGGTGGCGGTGCCGAAGGTCTCGTCGCTGGTGACGGCGGCGGCCATCGAGCCGGTGTTGTTGCCGCCCCACTCGGCGCCGATCGCGCCGGCGGTGGTCGCGCCGCCGGCGGCGGTGATCGGGCGGGTGGTGATGCCGACCTGGCGGAAGGCGCCGTTGGAGGCGTCGGCCTTGCCGTCGACCATCTGGTCCAGGGCGCGTGCCAGGTCCGGGGTCAGACCGGTGATGTACATCGAGTTGCCCGAGCCCCACAGCGTGCCGGGCTTGTTCCAGCCGAAGCAGATGCGGATTTCCTGCGGGTTGCCGTTGGTGTCCAGGTAGGCGTAACGGTCTTCCTTGCCCTCGCCGCGGCCCGGCGGCAGGGTGATGCCGGCGCGCTTGACCAGGTCGCGCAGGTCGAAGCCGGCCGAACCCTCCTTGGTGCGGCTCAGGCCGCCGGAGCTGGGCAGGGCGTCGGTGCCCGAGCAGATCAGGCCCGGCTCGGTGGCGCCGGTCATGTCGCCGCCGGAGAAGCCGGAGGTGAAGTTGGCGCCGTTGACCATCAGCTGCGGCGCGGCCTGGTTGTCGCCGATCGGCGCGCCGTAGCGCTGCGAGTAGCTGTTGTAGGTGACCACCCACTGGTCGATGAACTTCTGCTTGATCCGGGTGTATTCGGCGTTGCGCTGGACGTCGCGGCCGATCATGACCGCACCGATGATGACGCCGATGATGACCAGGACCACGGCCATCTCGACCAGGGTGAAGCCGCCCTGCTGGCGGCGGTTGCGACGAGCTTGCATATTCGGAATCCCCGTGTGCGCGGAAGGTGCGGAACGTCTGCCGGCCGACCCCTCGGCGCGGTGAACGCAGGCTTGATACCGCGGGCGCGTAAGCGGACCGTAAGAGCCCGTAAGAGCCGGGTTCCTTTGTAGGAGCCGGTCTTACCGGCGACCGCCATGCGGATGCGTCTGCGTGAAACCGGATGTCATTGGCGCGTCCGCCTGCACGGTCGCCGGCAAGACCGGCTCCTACAGGGGGCATCGGCTGGCAGAATCCCGGCATCTCCTGTCCAGCTGCCATCGCCGATGAGAACCCTCCGCCTCCTGCTCGCCGCCGCCCTGGCCCTGCCGGCCGCCGCCTCCGCCGCCGACCGGGTCACCGGCCACGCCTTCGCCACCCGCTCGGAGGTGATCGCTCCGCACGCGATGGCCGCCACCTCGCACCCGCTGGCCACCCAGGTCGCGCTGGACGTGATGAAGCAGGGCGGCTCGGCGGTGGACGCGGCGATCGCCGCCAATGCCGCGCTGGGGCTGATGGAGCCCACCGGCAACGGCATCGGCGGCGACCTGTTCGCCATCGTCTGGGACCCGAAGACCGGGAAGCTGCACGGCTACAACGGCTCGGGCCGCTCGCCGCGATCGCTGACCCTGGCCGAGTTCCGCCGCCGCGGGCTGGAGGAGATCCCGCCGACCGGGCCGTTGCCGGTGTCGGTGCCCGGCGCGGTCGACGGCTGGTTCGCCCTGCACGGGCGCTTCGGCCGCCTGCCGATGCGCGACGACCTGGCCCCGGCGATCCGCTACGCCCGAGAAGGCCATCCGGTGCACGAGGTGATCGCCTACTACTGGGACCGTTCGGTGCCGCGGCTGTCGCAATACCCCGGTTTCGCCGAGCAGTTCACCCTCGATGGCCGCGCCCCGCGCAAGGGCGAGCTGTGGAGGAACCCGAACCTGGCCGACACCCTGCAGAAGATCGCCGATGGCGGCCGCGACGCGTTCTACAAGGGCGAGATCGCCCGCACCATCGACGCCTACTTCAAGGCCAACGGCGGCTTCCTGTCCTACGCGGACCTGGCCGCGCACCGGGGCGAGTGGGTGGAGCCGGTGTCGACCCGCTACCGCGGCTACGACGTCTGGGAGCTGCCGCCCAACGGCCAGGGCATCGCCGCCCTGCAGATGCTCAACATCCTGGAAGGCTACGACTTCTCGAGGATCGCGTTCGGCTCGCCCGAGCACCTGCACCTGTTCGTCGAGGCCAAGAAGCTGGCCTTCGCCGACCGCGCGCGCTTCTACGCGGACCCTGCGTTCCAGCCGGCGCCGGTGGCGAGGCTCGTCTCCAAGGACTACGCGGCGCAGCGGCGTGCGCTGATCTCGCCCGACCAGGCCCTGCGCGAAGTCCAGCCGGGCACGCCGAAGCAGCTGGAGGAAGGCGACACCATCTACATGACCGTGGCCGACGCCGACGGGATGATGGTCTCGCTGATCCAGTCCAACTACCGCGGCATGGGCAGCGGCATGGCGCCGCCGGGGCTGGGCTTCATCCTCCAGGACCGCGGCGAGATGTTCGTGCTGGCCGGCTGCGAGCGGCAGCCCGCGCACCCGAACTGCTACGCGCCGGGCAAGCGCCCGTTCCAGACCATCATCCCGGCCTTCATCACCCGCGACGGCAAGCCCTGGGTGAGTTTCGGGGTGATGGGCGGGGCGATGCAGCCGCAGGGCCATGTCCAGATCGTGATGAACCTGGTCGACTTCGGCATGAACCTGCAGGAGGCCGGCGATGCGCCGCGGATCCAGCACGACGGTTCCACCGAGCCGACCGGGCAGGCCACGGCGATGAGCGACGGCGGCGAGGTCAACCTGGAGACGGGCTTCTCCTGGGAGACGGTGCGCGCGCTGATGCGCAAGGGCCACCGGGTGACCTTCGCCGACGGCCCCTACGGCGGCTACCAGGCGATCGCCCGCGATCCGGACAGCGGCGTGTACTACGGGGCCTCGGAGAGCCGCAAGGACGGGCAGGCGGCGGGGTATTGAAGGCATCCGTACCGCGGATGTGCAGATGCAGCATGATCCCCCGCCCGCATCCGGGTTCTAATGCGGCGTCCTGCCGAGGAGTGATTCCGCATGCTTGAGATATCGTTACCTTCGCTTCCGCGCCGCTGCCTGGCGGTCGCGCCCCTGCTGCTGGCCTGTGCATTGGCGGCCTGCTCCGGGAAGCCCGGCTCCGCGGATGCCGCCGCACCGGATGCGCAGGCATCCGCTGCGGCCGCCGCCACCGCGAACCCGGCCGAGCCGGTGCGTCAGTCCGGCTTCGTCCAGGTCCAGGGCACGCATTTCGTGCTCGACGGCAAGCCGTACCGGTTCGCCGGGGCCAACTTCTGGTACGGCGCTTATCTGGGCGCGCCGGACGGGGTGGGCGACCGCGAGCGCCTGCGCGCCGAGCTGGACCAGCTCAAGGCCGCCGGGGTGGACAACCTGCGGGTGCTGGCGATGTCCGAAGCCAGCGACTTCAAGCGCGGCGTGCGCCCGGCGATCATGGGCCAGCCGGGCCAGTACGACGAACAGATGCTGCAGGGCCTGGACTACCTGCTGGCGGAAATGGCCAGCCGCGACATGAAGGCCGTGCTCTACCTCAACAACTTCTGGCAATGGTCCGGCGGCATGTCGCAGTACGTGGCCTGGGCCACCGGCGGTTCGGTGTCCGAACACGACCCGGACCTGACCGGCGACTGGGACGGTTTCATGCAGAACTCAGCGCGCTTCTACGCGATCCCCGAGGCCCAGGCCTGGTACCGCGACGCGATCCGCACCGTGATCGGCCGCACCAACAGCATCACCGGCGTGGCCTACGTCGACGACCCGACGGTGATGTCCTGGCAGTTGGCCAACGAGCCGCGCCCGGGCAGCGACAAGGACGGCCACGCCAACGCCGAGGTCTACGTGAAGTGGATCGACGAGACCGCCGGCTTCATCCGCGGCCTGGCGCCGAAGCAGCTGGTCAGCACCGGCAGCGAGGGCGAGAAGGGTTCGGCGGCGGACATGGACCTGTACGTGCGCGCGCACTCCACCCCGAACGTCGATTACCTGACCTTCCACCTGTGGCCGTCGAACTGGAGCTGGATCGACCACAAGGATCCGGCTGCGCGGCTGGAGTCCGGCCTGGCGACCTCGCTGGACTACATCGACCGCCACATCGACGTGGCCGGCAGGTTGGGCAAGCCGATCGTGCTGTCGGAGTTCGGCCTTAACCGCGACCAGGGCTCGTTCGACCCGGCCTCCGGCGTGCAGGCCCGCGACCGCTTCTACCAGGCGATCTACGACCGCCTCCTGCAGCGGATGCAGGCCGGCGACGCGATCGCCGGCTCGAACTTCTGGGCCTGGGGCGGCCGCGGCCGCACCGCCAACGCCGACTGGATGTGGAAGGCGGGCGACCCGTTCACCGGCGACCCGCCGCAGGAGGCGCAGGGGCTGTTCTCGCTGTTCGACAGCGATGCCTCGACCCTGGGGATCGTGTCGGAGCACGCCCGAGCGGTCCACGCCGTGAAGTAAGGCGGTCCGACCGCGGCATGTCGGTCCGCCGCCGGGCGGTGGACCGCGGCGCTTCAGATCCCCGCCGTCGCGGCCGCTACCTCCCTTACTTGGAGCGACGGGAGGAACGCCCATGTCGATCATCGGGACAGAGGCGGCGGCCGCGGTCGAGACGCCGGACGCGGTGGGAACGTCGTCGTCCGTCGGCCTGCCCGACGCGCCGGTCGCCTTGCTGCGGTTGGCCGACGACGGCCGCCTGCTGGCGGCCAACCGTGCCGCCCGCGACCTGTTGGGGCTGGAGCCGGAACGGCTCCCAGCCGCCGTCGGCGACTTCCTGTGGGGCCTGGACCCGGCTGTGCTGGCCGGCGAGGAAGGCGTCTGGGCCGCGCCCGGCGACGACCCGGCCCGCCGCGTGCGCTACCAGCGCGAGGCCGGCGACGGCTGGCTGCTGTCTTTGCCGCATGCGGAAACCGCCGCGCTGCTGCGCGAAAGCGCGCGCCTGGCCGATGGCGACCTGTCGCAGGCCACCCATCCCCTGCTGTGGCCGCTGGTCCGCCGCCTGGCCGAGGCCGGCGGCGAGCGCGAGCTGCTGGCCCTGGCCAACGACGCCCTGGCCGGCTGCGACCTCGGCCTGGAGCTGCCGCCGCAACACGCCGACACGCCCGCCGGAAGGCGCCTGGTCGCCGGCTTCGGCAACCTGGCCGAGGCCATCCGCCAGGCGGTGGCGCTGTCGGCGCGGATCGCCGCCGAGGTGCCCAAGGTGGTCGGCGAGAACGACGACCTGGCGCGCCAGTCGCAGGCCCAGGCCCAGGCGCTGGAATCGGTACTGGCCGCGACCCGGCGCCTGCTCCAGGACCTGAAGGATGTGCGTGGCGAACTGGACGAGGTCCGCGCCGCCGCCGGCCGCGCCGACGAGGACGCGCGCCTGGGCGGCGAGGCCGCCCGCGCCCTGGCCGAGGCGATGGCCGCGGTGGAGCAGCGTTCGGCCCGCGCCGGCGAGGTGATCGAGGTGATCGACTCGGTCGCGTTCCAGACCAACATCCTGTCGATCAACGCCGGGATCGAGGCCGCCCACGCCGGCGAGGCCGGGCGCGGGTTCGCGGTGGTCGCGGCCGAGATCCGGCGCCTGGCCGAGCGCGCCGCCAGCGCCGCGCGCGACGTGCGCGCGATCATCGGCGGCACGGTCGAGGCCCTGGGCCAGAGCGCCGAATCGGCGCGCCGCACGAGCGAAGTGCTGGGCGGCATCGGCCAGTCGCTGGGCCGTGCCGGCGCGGCGATGGAGTCGGTGGCCGGGCGCATCGTCGCCCAGGGCGAGGAGGTGGCGGCGATCGACCGCGCCGTCGCCGACGTGGTCGCCCTCGGCCACAGCAACCTGGAACACGCCGCGCACGTGGCCGAACTGAGCGAGGCCCTGGGCCAGGGCGTGGCCACCTTGAGCGACTGCGTCGGCCTGTTCCGGCTGCCGCCCGACCCGATGCGCGAGCCGCGCCACGCCCGCGTGCGTGCCCTGGCCGAAGCCGGCGCCGCCCAGGTCGGACAGGCCCTGGCGCAGGCGGTGGCCCGGCGCGAGATCGATGCCAAGGCGCTGTTTTCGCGCGAATACACCCCGATCCCGGGCGTGGATCCGCCCAAGCACGGCACCGCCTTCGACGCCCTCTGCGACCAGCTGCTGCCGGCGGTGCAGGAACCGCTGGCCGCGGCCGAGCCGTGGATCGTGTTCGCCATCAGCGCCAACCCCGACGGTTACGTGCCCACCCACAACCTGCGCTTCAGCCAGCCGCTGACCGGCGACAAGGCCAGGGACCTGATCGGCAACCGGACCAAGCGGATCTTCTCCGACCGGGTCGGCCGCAGCGTCGGCGCCCACACCGATCCCTACCGGCTGCAGGTCTACCGCCGCGACACCGGCCAGATCATGTTCGACCTGTCGGTGCCGGTGTACGTGGACGGCCGCCACTGGGGCGGCTTCCGGATCGGCTACTCGCTGGGGTAGGGCGGGCGGCGGCGCGGATGCTGGCGCCGCCGTCCGTTTGCCTGTCTAATGCCGCCATGAAGCGGGGGTACCCGCGGCCTTGCCGGCCGCCGGGTTGAGACAGTCCCTTCGAACCTGACGCGGTTGATACCGCCGTAGGGAAGCTTCGCGACCCGGGTCGTGGCGCCGTTCGTGCGCGCGACCGGGGCATGCGCCGCCGCTTCGTCCCCGTGATGCGAATCCCTCGCGAACGCCCGCACTCCCGTGCGGAACGAAAAGGACGAAGACCATGAACGCAGTCCCCGCCTCGCTGATCCAGCAGACCGAGCAGCTCTCCGAATCCGTCACCCGGCCGATTCCCGGCTCGCGCAAGATCCACGTCGAAGGCTCGCGCCCGGACATCCGGGTGCCGATGCGCGAGATCGCCCTGACCCGCACCCCGACCGTGTTCGGCGGCGAGGACAACCCGCCGGTCACCGTCTACGACACCTCCGGCCCGTACACCGATCCGGACGCGCGGATCGACCTGGCCGCCGGCCTGCCGGCGCTGCGCGCGCGCTGGATCGCCGAGCGCGGCGACACCGAGGCCCTGCCGGGCCTGAGCTCGGAGTTCGGCCGCGCCCGCGAGCACGACCCGAAGCTGGCCGCGGTGCGCTTTCCCGGCCGGATCCTGCCGCGCCGGGCCAAGGCCGGCGCCAACGTCACCCAGATGCACTACGCCCGCCGCGGCATCGTCACCCCCGAGATGGAGTACGTGGCGATCCGCGAGAACCAGCGGCTCGAGATGGTGCGCGACGCCGGCCTGCTGGCCCAGCACCCGGGCGAGGCGTTCGGCGCCTCGATCCAGAAGCTCATCACCCCGGAATTCGTACGCGACGAGATCGCCCGCGGCCGCGCGATCCTGCCCAACAACATCAACCACCCGGAAAGCGAGCCGATGATCATCGGCCGCAACTTCCTGACCAAGATCAACGCCAACATCGGCAACTCGGCGGTGTCCTCGGGCATCGCGGAAGAAGTGGAGAAACTGGTCTGGGCGATCCGCTGGGGCGGCGACACGGTGATGGACCTGTCCACCGGCAAGCACATCCACGAGACCCGCGAGTGGATCGTACGCAACTCGCCGGTGCCGATCGGCACCGTGCCGATCTACCAGGCGCTGGAAAAGGTCGACGGCCGCGCCGAGGAGCTGACCTGGGAGATCTTCCGCGACACCCTGATCGAGCAGGCCGAGCAGGGCGTGGACTACTTCACCATCCACGCCGGCGTGCTGCTGCGCTACGTGCCGCTGACGGCGAAGCGGGTCACCGGAATTGTTTCCCGCGGCGGCTCGATCCTGGCCAAGTGGTGCCTGGCGCACCACAGGGAGAACTTCCTCTACACCCACTTCGAGGACATCTGCGAGATCATGAAGGCCTACGACGTGGCCTTCTCGCTGGGCGACGGCCTGCGCCCGGGCTGTATCGCAGATGCCAATGACGCGGCCCAGTTCGGCGAACTGGAGACGCTGGGCGAACTGACGAAGATCGCCTGGAAGCACGACGTCCAGACCATGATCGAAGGCCCCGGCCACGTGCCGATGCAGCTGATCAAGGACAACATGGACAAGCAGCTGCGCGAGTGCGGCGAGGCGCCGTTCTACACCCTCGGCCCGCTGACCACCGACATCGCGCCCGGCTACGACCACATCACCAGCGCGATCGGCGCGGCGATGATCGGCTGGTTCGGCACCGCGATGCTGTGCTACGTCACCCCGAAGGAGCACCTTGGCCTGCCCAACCGCCAGGACGTGCGCGACGGGATCATGGCCTACCGCATCGCCGCCCACGCCGCCGACCTGGCCAAGGGCCACCCGGGTGCGCAGGTGCGCGACAACGCGTTGAGCAAGGCCCGATTCGAGTTCCGCTGGGAAGACCAGTTCCACCTCGGCCTGGATCCGGAGAAGGCCAAGGAATTCCACGACGAGACCCTGCCCAAGGACGCGCACAAGCTGGCGCACTTCTGCTCGATGTGCGGCCCGCACTTCTGCTCGATGAAGATCACCCAGGACGTGCGCGACTACGCGGCCGAACACGGGGTCGAGGAAGGCCGGGCGCTGGAGGCGGGGATGGCGCAAAAGTCGGCGCAGTTCCTGGCCGAGGGCGCGGAGGTCTACCGCCAGGGCTGACCCGCGCTCCTACAGGGCGTTCACACGGGGCGGCGGATGATCCCGCCAGCTGCCGCGGAGCAGCGCCAGGAGCACCGCCATGACCGCCTTCGTCCCTGCTGTTTCCGGTCCCGGCCGCCGGCCGGGACGGTTCGTGGCCGCGACCCTGCTGGCCGGCCTGTTCCTGCTGCTGTCGGCCTGCGCCAGCAGCCCGCGGATCAGCAGCGAGGTCGACCCGTCGGCCGACTTCTCCCGCTACCGCAGCTTCGCGTTCTACGCGCCGCTGGCGATCGAGTCGCAGGGCTATGCCACCCCCACCAGCCGCCGCATCCGCGATGCGGCGCGGGCGCAGATGGAGGCGCGCGGCTACGTCTACGACGAGTCCGCGCCGGACCTGTGGGTCAACCTCAACGCCTACCTGCAGGAACGCACCGACGTCACCACCATCCCCGACGTCGACTACGACTTCTATTACAGCTACCGCGCCCGCAGCTACGTGGCCGTGCCGTACTGGCGCGACCGCACCGAGATGCGCCGCTACACCGAAGGCACGCTCAACGTGGACCTGGTCGATGCCCGGCAGAAGCGGCTGGTATGGACCGGGGTGGCGGTGGGCCGGGTCGGGCGGGCCACGCCGGAAGAGCGCGGCGCGAAGATCGATGCGGCCATGGCCGAGATCTTCGCCCGCTATCCGCATCGGGCCGCGGGACGCTGACCGGCCCCGTTCCGGCCCGGCGGCGATGCGCTATCGTGCCGGCACCGGACACGCGAAGGAGGGGCGGATGGGCAAGGACAGGGGCGCGGGCGTCGCCCGGGCGGGCATCGGCTTCGGCTCGGCGCTTGCGATCGCCATCTCGTGGACGGCCAACAAGTCGCTGCTGTGGGCGATCGTCCACGGCATCCTCGGCTGGCTCTACGTGGGCTACTACGCGCTGGTCTACCACTTCCGCTGATGCACCTGTTCCAGGGCCTGCGCTGGCTGGTCACCGCCCGCCGCCATCCGTCGGCCCTGCTGCTGGCGGTGCAGCTGCTGGGCGTGATGCTGTACCCGGCGATGGACCAGCTCGACTGGGGCCGGGCGCTGTTCGGCGCCTTCGGCATCGTCGTGCTGCTGCTGGCGGTGTGGGTGGTCAAGCGCAGCCCGGCGCTGGGCTGGGTAGCGTGGTGCCTGGCGATGCCGGCGGTGATGCTGTCGATCGCCGCGGCGATCCTCGGCCAGCCGGTGCTGGCGGCGATGTCGCAGGCGCTGGAAAGCCTGCTGTACTTCTATACCGCGGGCAGCCTGATCGCCTACATGCTCGAGGACCACGAGGTCACCCGCGACGAGCTGTTCGCCGCCGGCGCGACCTTCACCCTGCTGGCCTGGGCGTTCGCCTTCTCCTTCTCGGTCTGCCAGATCCTGATCCCCGGCAGCTTCCTGGCCGCGACCGAAACCCCGCAGCGCAGCTGGATGGAGCTGTTGTACCTGAGCTTCAGCCTGCTCTCGGGGGTGGGCCTGAGCGACGTGGTGCCGGTGCTGCCGCTGGCGCGGGGGCTGGTGATGATCGCCCAGTTCGCCGGGGTGATGTACATCGCCCTGGTGGTGTCGCGGCTGATCGGGCTGTCGATCGTGCGCCGGGACCGGGAGCCGCGCCGGTAGGGATCGCCCATCGGGCGACGAGGCGGCGTCCTCAGCCTGCGACCGCCGGAGCCGTCAGCGATTCGGCCAGCTCGCGCCATTCCGGCAGGCGGCCGATCACGCCGGTGCGGGTCAGGTAGGCCTCGTCAGGTTCCTCGCCGGCGGCCAGGGCCATGGCGGTGTGGACCGCGCCGGTGACCCAGAAACTGCGGGTGCTCGAGCGCGACGGCATGCGGTGGAAGGCCACCGCCTCGATGATCGGCATCGGCAGGCCCCACAGGCCCAGCAGGTAGGCGCCGGCCTCGGCGTGGCCCGGGCGGTCGTCGCCCTCGGCCAGCGGCTGGCGCTCGTCGCGCACGCCGGGCAGCAGCAGGCCGATGTCGGCCAGCAGCGCGGCGGTGGCGCCGAGGTCGGCGCTGGACTCGGGCAGCATGCGCTTGGCCAGGCGCGCGGCCAGCAGCGAGCGCTGCTGCAGGGCGGCGCGGTCGACCCCGGCCGCGGCCGGCAGCGAGAACACTTCGCTGGCCAGGACCAGGTCGCGCAGGGTGGCGATGCCCAGCCGGGTCACGGCTGAGCGCAGGTCGGTGATGGTGCGGCCGTTGGAGAAATAGGCCGAGTTGCACAGCTGCAGCACCTTGGCCGCGATCGCCGGGTCGCCGGCGACCAGGGTGGCGATCTGGGTGGCGCTGGCGTTGTCGTCGTTCTCCAGCGCGCTCATCAGTCGCAGGTACAGCTGCGGCGGCGAGGGCAGTTGCTCGACCCGGCCGATGCGGCGGCGCAGCTCGGGGTTGTCGAGCAGCTCGCGCAGTTCCTCCAGGCTGCCGATGGCCTCCAGCAGCAGTTCCGGCGCCAGCGGGGTGGGCAGGAAGCGGTGGGCCAGGCCGATGATCCGGGCCGGCGGGGTCTGGCCGCCGTCCACCACCGCGATCCGCGAGGTCTCCGGGCGCAGGGCGCGCAGCTGGCCCAGCAGCATCGCCGGCGGCAGGTCGCTCAGGGTCGGGGCGACCAGGACCACGTCCAGCGCCGCGCTGGCGATCCGGTTCATGGCCGCGTCCGCGTCGGCGCAGCGCTCGACCTCCCAGTCGATCCCCATCGCCGACACCAGTTCGACCAGGTCGACCGGGAACACGGCCTCATCGCCGACGAACAGAATGCGCACGGAAACCTCCCTGGTGACTGGATTCGGGTACTGGCCGGCTTGCGGAAGGCCGGGCATCACGTATCCGGTATCGGACGGCCGGTCCGGAAATTGAGCCGGCCGGCAGCCTACGCGGGGATGGTAATGCGGAACTGTGCGGGAGTTCGCGTTTGTGAAGGGCGGCACCGGGATCGCCGGTGCCGCGGCGCGGCCTCAGGCCTTGCCTGCGCGCTCGATCGACTGCAGCAGGATCTGCTTGGCCTCGGCGGCGTTGCCCCAGCCGTCGAGCTTGACCCATTTGCCCTTCTCCAGGTCCTTGTAGTGCTCGAAGAAGTGGCCGATGCGCTCGAGCCAGTGCGGCGAGACCTGGTCGATGTCCTCGACGTGGGCGTAGCCGTTGAAGATCTTGCTGACCGGCACGGCCAGGATCTTCTCGTCGCCGCCGGCCTCGTCGGTCATCTTCAGCACGCCGACCGGGCGGCAGCGGACCACGGAGCCGGGCACCAGCGGCAGCGGCAGTACCACCAGCACGTCGGCCGGGTCGCCGTCGCCGCACAGGGTGTTGGGGACGTAGCCGTAGTTGCAGGGGTAGCGCATCGGGGTGGAGAGGATGCGGTCGACGAAGATCGCGCCGCTTTCCTTGTCCACTTCGTACTTCACCGGCTCGGAGTCCTTGGGGATCTCGATGATGACGTTGATTTCCTCGGGCGGGTTGCGCCCGGAATTGACCTGGTCGAGGCCCATCTGCTGCTCCGTTGGGGATGGCTGGGTGGCGAAGGGCGGCCATTTTACGCGCTTGGCTGCTGCGGCGCACAAACCGCGGGGTGGGCGGTTCAGCGGGGCGGTCGAGCCCGGAACCGGCACCTTTGTCCTCGGCGGCACAAATGCGAAGCCCCGGCCGGAACCGGGGCTTCGCAGGTGGAACTCCGCCGACGCCTTACAGCAACGGCACCAGCAGCAGGGCGACGATGTTGATGATCTTGATCAGCGGGTTGATCGCCGGGCCGGCGGTGTCCTTGTAGGGGTCGCCGACCGTGTCGCCGGTCACCGCCGCCTTGTGCGCCTCGCTACCCTTGCCGCCGAAGTGGCCGTCCTCGATGTACTTCTTGGCGTTGTCCCAGGCACCGCCGCCGGTGGTCATCGAGATCGCCACGAACAGGCCGGTCACGATCGTGCCGATCAGCAGCCCGCCCAGCGCCTTCGGCCCCAGCAGCAGGCCCACGACAATGGGCACCACCACCGGCAGCAGCGACGGCAGGATCATCTCCTTGATCGCCGAGCGGGTGAGCATGTCCACCGCCCGGTCGTACTGCGGCTTGCCGGTGCCGTCGAGGATCCCGGCGATCTCCCGGAACTGCCGCCGCACCTCCTCCACCACCGCACCGGCCGCGCGGCCCACCGCCTCCATCGCCATCGCCCCGAACAGGTAGGGGATCAGGCCGCCGATCAGCAGGCCGATGATCACGGTGTGGTCGGACAGGTCGAAGACGAACACCTCCCCCGGGTTGGCTGCCTGCAGGTTGTGGGTGTAGTCGGCGAACAGCACGAGTGCGGCAAGGGCGGCCGAGCCGATCGCGTAGCCCTTGGTCACCGCCTTGGTGGTGTTGCCGACCGCGTCCAGCGGATCGGTGACGTTCCGCACCTCCGGCGGCAGTTCGGCCATCTCGGCGATGCCGCCGGCGTTGTCGGTGATCGGGCCGTAGGCGTCCAGGGCCACGATCATGCCGGCCATCGACAGCATCGCGGTGGCGGCGATGGCGATGCCGTACAGGCCGCCGTGCAGGTAGGCGAACCAGATCGCCGCGCACACCGCCACCACGGGCAGGGCGGTCGACTTCATCGACACGCCCAGGCCGGCGATGATGTTGGTGCCATGGCCGGTGGTCGAGGCCTGGGCCACGTGCTGCACCGGCTTGTACTGGGTGCCGGTGTAGTACTCGGTGATCCACACGATCAGGCCGGTCAGGACCAGGCCGATGAGTGCGCAGATGTACAGGTTCATCGCGCCGTGCGCGTTGTCGGCCATCAGCGCGGTGGTGATCGGCCAGAACGCGATCGCCGCCAGCACACCGGACACGATCACGCCCTTGTACAGCGCGCCCATGATCGAGCCGCCCGCCCGGACCTTGACGAAGAACGCGCCGACGATCGAGGCCACGATCGAGACCCCGCCGAGCACCAGCGGGTACAGCACCGCGTTGCGGCCGACCTCGTCGATCATCAGTCCGCCCAGCAGCATGGTCGCGATCACCGTGACCGCGTAGGTCTCGAACAGGTCGGCGGCCATGCCGGCGCAGTCGCCGACGTTGTCGCCGACGTTGTCGGCGATCACCGCCGGATTGCGCGGGTCGTCCTCGGGGATCCCGGCCTCGACCTTGCCGACCAGGTCGGCGCCCACGTCCGCGCCCTTGGTGAAGATGCCGCCACCCAGGCGGGCGAAGATCGAAATCAGCGAGGAGCCGAAGGCCAGGCCGACCAGTGCGTGCAGGTTGTCGGCCTGGCTCAGGCCCAGTCTTTGCAGCAGCCAGTAGTAGCCGGCCACGCCGAGCAGGCCCAGGCCGACCACCAGCATCCCGGTGATCGCGCCGCCGCGGAAGGCCACGTCCATCGCCGGGCCCAGGCCCCGGCGCGCGGCCTCGGCGGTGCGCACGTTGGCCCGCACCGACACGTTCATGCCGATGTAGCCGGCCAGGCCGGAAAGCACCGCGCCGATCGCGAAGCCGATCGCGGTGTACCAGTTGAGGAACAGGCCGACCAGCACGAACAGGACCACGCCGGCCACGGCGATGGTCAGGTACTGGCGGTTGAGGTAGGCGCGGGCGCCTTCCTGGATGGCGGCAGCGATCTGCTGCATGCGCTCGTTGCCCGCCGGCTGGGCCAGGATCCAGCGCGCGGACACGATGCCGTAGAGGATTGCGAGGACAGCGCAGAGCAGTGCCAGCGCCAAACCGTAGTGTTCCAGCATGAACCCCTCCCAAGGTTGATGGATGCCGTCCGACGGGGGACGAACCGGGGAGACGCACGCCGGGCGAGCCATGAAGCACTGGAACGGACCCGTGACCGAGACGCGTCGTACCGTGTTCGACTTTCCGTGGAGCGGCCCGAGTATGACCGCAGCGGCGGGGGCAAGGCCACACGGCGTTCATCCAGGGGGTGACAGGCTGGTGTCCCCCACGGCTGCCCCTACGCCCGATGACCCCGATCCGGCCCCCTTCCTCCCCGCGCTGCCGTCCCGAGGCCGGCGCTGCCCCCAGCCAGGCCGAAGCCTTCCGCCAGGGCGTGCTGCTGGCGCTGCTGGCGGCCGCCATCGCGGTAGCCGCGCCCCTGCGGGCCCAGCCGGACGCGCCAGCCGAGCCCGGCCCGCGCCACGAGCGCCCGATCGGCGCGCCGCAGGCGATCGGCGCGGTGCATACCCTGCGCCAGATCCCCGAGGCCTGTACCCGCCTGGAAGGCGTGTTCACCGGCGAGCCGGGCCAGCCCTACCGGATGCGGGCGGTGCCGACCGCGCCGAACTGCCAGCCGCGGGCGCGTTATCTCGCTGCGGCGCAGGCGGCGCCGTCGCAGGCCGGCGGCTGGATCCTCGACGACCTGGTCCGGGTGCCGGACGCCGGCTGCCCCTCGCGCCAGGCGGCGGTCCAGGTGTGGCGCAAGCCGGGCGCCGCCGCGCCGGAACGCGACGGCCAGGGCCAGACCCGGGTCTACCTGGAGGAAGCCAGGCGCCAGGCTGCCGCCGGCGGTGCAGGCACCCCGGCGCTGCCGCAGTTCACCGCGGTGCTGGAACTGAAGGGCGGCAGCGGCTGCCGTTGACCCCGTCGTCCCGGCGCACGCCCGGACCCAGTGCCTTCGCGTTCGCTTCGCTCCGGCCTCAGCCCTCCCAGGCCGGCAGCGTCTTCTTCACCGCCACGTTCTTCAGGCTCACGTACTTTGGCAGGCCGTCGCGGCCCCAGGGCAGGGGCGCCTCGCCGCGGACCAGCGGTTCCAGGTAGTCGCGCGCCTTGGCGGTGATGCCGAAACCGTCCTTGCGGATGAAGCCGGCCGGCATGGTCTTCTCGTGGTTGGCGACCTTGTGCAAGGGCGCCGGCTCGATCTTCCAGCGGTACGGCGCCGAGGAAGCGCGCACGATCACCGGCATCACCGCGTTCATGCCCTTGAGCGCGTAGTCGACCGCAGCCCTGCCCACGGCCTGGGCCTGTTCCCAGTCGGTCTTCGAAGCCACGTGCCGGGCCGAGCGCTGCAGGTAGTCGGGCAGGGTCCAGTGCACCTTGTAGCCGAGGCTGTCCTTGACCTTGCCGGCCAGGTAGGACGAGACCCCGCCGAGCTGGGTATGGCCGAACGCGTCCTTGCCGCCGCCGGCATCGGCGACGAACCTCCCGTCCTTGTCGCGGATGCCCTCGCTGGCCACCACCACGCACCAGCCGACCTTCTTCACCACCTTGTCGACCTGGGCCAGGAACGCGGCCTCGTCGTAGGCGCGTTCGGGGAACAGGATGATCTGCGGCGCCTCGTCGGCCGACTGCCCGGCCAGGCCGGCGGCGGCGGCCAGCCAGCCGGCGTGGCGGCCCATGGCCTCGTACACGAACACCTTGGTCGAGGTCTCGGCCATCGCGGCCACGTCCAGCGCGGCCTCGCGCACCGACACGGCGGTGTACTTGGCGGCCGAGCCGAAGCCCGGGCAGGTGTCGGTCACCGCCAGGTCGTTGTCGATGGTCTTGGGCACACCGATACAGGTCAGCGGATAGCCGAACTCCGCCGCCAGCTGCGAGACCTTCCACGCGGTATCGGCCGAGTCGTTGCCGCCGTTGTAGAGGAAGTAGCGCACGTCGTGGGCCTTGAGCACGTCCAGCAGGCGCTCGTAGCGGGCGCGGTCGGCCTCGAGCGACTTGAGCTTGTAGCGGCAGGAACCGAACGCGCCGCCCGGGGTGTGGGCCAGGCCGGCGATGGCCGCGGCCGACTCCCTCGAGGTGTCCACCAGTTCCTCGCGCAGGGCGCCGAGGATGCCGTTGCGGGCGGCCAGCACCTTGACCCCGCGCGCCCGCGCCTGGCTGATTACTCCGCTGGCGGTGGCGTTGATGACGGCGGTGACGCCGCCGGACTGGGCGTAGAGCAGGGTGCCTTGCGGCTTGGCCTTGGCCATGGAGATGGGCTCCTGGGAGGGGACATTTTGGGACAGTCCGGCCGGATGCGGTAAGCTGCCGGGCGATGGTGCGGCGCAATGTGGCGCGAGACGGAAGTCTAGCGCCCCGTGCCGCCACGGAACATTTCTCCCTGGGAGCGATCGATGCGACTGGTACTTCTGGGCCCTCCGGGCTCGGGCAAGGGAACGCAGGCCGCGCGCCTGAAGGACACGCTGGGCGTGCCGCACATCTCCACCGGCGACCTGCTGCGCGCCGAGGTGGCCGCCGGCACGCCGCTGGGGGTGCAGGCCAAGGAAGTGATGGCGCGCGGGGACCTGGTCTCCGACGAGATCCTGCTGGGCATGCTGGAATCGCGCCTGGGCCGCGACGACGTGGAGCGCGGCTTCATCCTCGACGGCTATCCGCGCAACCTGGTCCAGGCCGGCGCGCTGGATGGGCTCCTGGCCAAGATCGGCCAGCCGCTGGACGCGGTGGTGCAGCTGGACGTGGGCACCGACCTGCTGGTCGAGCGCATCGCCGGCCGGGCGCAGGCGGAAGGCCGCGCCGACGACAATCCCGAGTCAGTGCGCAAGCGCCTGCAGGTCTACAACGATTCGACCGCACCGGTGATCGGCTTCTACGAGAACCGCGGCACCCTGACCCGGGTCGACGGGGTCGGGACGATGGACGAGATCACCGCACGGATCCTGGCGGGCCTGAAGAAGGCCTGAGGCCCGGATCGAGCCGGCCTGAAGCGCGCGTCGTCCCCGTGGCGGCGCGCGCTTTTTCGTGGGTGCGGCGAGGGCAACCGCAAAGGCAACGGCATTGGGTTTGGCTGGCTTCGGGCTGAGCCGCGGCGAACCGGCCGTGTCGTGGCCGCTCGGGCGCACATCCGTGTGCGCACTCGCTACCGCGGCCATCCCTGGCCGCTGCCACAACACAACCGGTTCGCCGCGTCTTCTGCGCGCTGGAAGTTCAGGGCTTCTATCAACCGTCGTCCCGGCGAACGCCGGGACCCTGCGCCTTGCTTCCTCGCTTCGCAGTGCTGCTTCAAGACACTGGGTCCCGGCGTTCGCCGGGACGACGGGAGTGGGGAAAAGGCGCAGCAAAGCCTGAAGAGCAGAAGTGCCCGAAGCGGTGAACCTCACGTTCGCAGAGGCCGTCGTGCCTTGGGTCTGCGGGGCAAGTGGCACAGGGACGTGCCACGGCCGCGAGTTGCGGGCAGGATGCCCGCCCGAGCGGTGCACCGCAGACCCAAGGCACGGCGGCCCCGGCCGAAGCCAGCACTTTTGCGCCAACCCTCCGAATCGGCCCCGCTCCCGCGCTTCAAAAAGCGCCGGCCCACGGCCACAATCCCCCCATGAGCACGATCCACATCCTCGGCATCGCCGGGACCTTCATGGGCGGCGTGGCCGCGCTGGCGCGCGAACTGGGCTTCACCGTCGAGGGCAGCGACCAGGCCGTCTACCCGCCGATGTCCACCCAGCTCGAACAGCTGGGCATCGCCCTCAAGCAGGGCTACCACCCCGGGCACATCTCCGCCGATGCGGAGGAAGTGATCGTCGGCAACGCCCTCTCGCGCGGCAACCCGGCGGTGGAACAGGTGCTCGACGACGGCCGCCGCTACACCTCCGGCGCGCAATGGCTGGCCGAACGCGTGCTGCCCGGGCGCACCACCCTGGCGGTGGCCGGCACCCACGGCAAGACCACCACCACCACCATCCTCACCTTCCTGCTGCAGGCGGCCGGACGCGACCCGGGCTTCCTCGTCGGCGGCGTGGCCGAGGACTTCGGCACATCCGCGCGCCTGGGCGGCGGCGCCGAGTTCGTGGTCGAGGCCGACGAGTACGACACCGCCTTCTTCGACAAGCGCAGCAAGTTCGTCCACTACCGGCCGAAGGTGGCGATCCTCAACAACCTCGAATACGACCACGCCGACATCTTCCCCGACCTGGCCGCGATCCAGCGCCAGTTCCACCACCTGGTGCGCACCGTGCCGCGCAGCGGGCGGCTGCTGGTCAATGGCGAGGACGCGCACCTGGCGCAGGTGCTGGCGATGGGCTGCTGGACCCCGGTGGAGACCTTCGGCCTGGACGAGGGCATCGTGGCGATCGCGCGCGCCGACGGCGGCCCCGGCTTCGACTGGAGCGCGCGCCTGGTCGAGGCCGACGGCAGCGCCTTCGTGGTCCTGCACCGCGGCGCCGAGGTCGGCACCCTGCGCTGGCCGCTGCTCGGCCGCCACAACGTGATGAACGCGCTGGCCGCGCTGGCCGCCGCGCACGCGGTGGGCGTGCCGCCGGCGCAGGTGATCGCGGCGCTGGCCGGCTTCCGCAGCGTCAAGCGCCGGCTGGAGGTGCTGGGCACCCGCGCCGGGGTCACCGTGTACGACGATTTCGCCCACCATCCCACCGCCATCCGCACCACGCTCGAGGGCCTGCGGGCCCGGGTCGGCCAGGCGCGGATCGTGGTGGCGATGGAGCCGCGCAGCAATTCGATGCGGCTGGGCGCGCACGCCGAGGCGCTGGCGCCGTCGCTGGACCTGGCCGACGCGGTGGTGTTCCTGCACCGGCCGGAACTGGCCTGGGACGCCGGCAAGGTGGTGGCCGCGGTCCGCGGCGAGGCGACCACCGCCACCGACACCGATGCGCTGCTGGCCGCCCTGCAGGCGCAGGCGAGGTTGGGCGACCATGTGGTGTTCATGTCCAACGGCGGCTTCGACGGTGCGCCGCGCCGGTTCGTGGCCATGCTCGATGCCGCGTCCCCCGGCGAAGGATCGTGACGCAGCCGTGACATCGCCGCTCCCGCACGGCGCTACCCTCTCCGCATGCCGTCGGCTTCGCCCGTGACCGCCACCGAGACCCTGCCGCTGTTCCCCCTGCACGCCGTGCTGCTGCCCGGTGCGCCGCTGGGCCTGCGGGTGTTCGAACCCCGCTACCTGGACCTGGTGGCCGAATGCGGCCGCCTGGGCCGCGGCTTCGGCGTGTGCATGATCCTGGAGGGCGAGGAGATCGGCGCGCCGGCCACGCCGGCCGCGTTCGGGGTGGAAGCGATGGTCGAGGATTTCGGCACCAGCCGCGAAGGCCTGCTGACCCTGCAGGTGCGCGGCGCCCGGCGCTTCCGGGTGGCCCGCACCCGGGTGCGCGACAACGGTCTTTTGCTGGGCGAGGTGCGCTGGTGCGAGGAAAGCGCGGCGGCCCTGCGGCCGCAGCACGCGGCCGTGGCCACCCTGCTGGCCGAATTGCTGGACAAGATCGGCGGCGAACATCCCGATCTGGGGCATGCCAGCGCCAATCGGCGCCTGCTCGAGCAGGCCGGCTGGGTCGGCTGGCGCCTGGCCGAACTGCTGCCGCTCAGCGACGACCAGCGCTTGGCGCTGCTGCAGGAGGACGATCCGCACCTGCGCCTGGACCGCCTGCTGCACTGGATGGACGAGGACTAGGACCGGGCGCGGCCCCGGCGGCGGGCACGGTCGGGATTGGACCGTCGGTACGCACCCGCAGCACTGGCAGGGCCGAACCCGGATGCGGGGCCAGCGCATGCGGCAGGTCGCGCAGGGAGGCCAGCACCTGCTCCAGCGCCGGGTCCGCGCCGCGCTGCGGCCGCCAGGTCGCCACCAGGCCGAAGCTCTGGGTGAAATGCAGGGTCTGTGCGGTGCCGATCCACAGAGGCACGTCGCCCGGCTGCAGCCGCACCGGCCCGGCCCACAGCCGCAGGGCGTGGCGCTGGCCGGGCATGGCCCCCTCGCGGACCATCAGCAGGACTTCGGTGCGCGCGTCCAGGGTCGCCGGCAGCACCGGCACCTGGTCGGGCTCGGCATCGGTGTCGAACAGGTTCAGCGCCTGCGCCCACTTGGCCTGCGGCTGCACCCGCCAGCCGTCGGCCTGCAGCCGCGCGCGCAGCGGCGCCAGCGGGCCGGCGACCTGGACGTCCAGGGGCCAGCGCAGTTCGTCGTCGAACTCGTTGCGCCGCGCCGGCTGCTGCATCCAGTCTTCGCGCCACCAGGCCTGCAGGTCCTGCAGCTGCGGCAAGGGCGGCGGCGGCTCGAACTTGGCCAGCTTGGCTTCCAGGTTGCGCGGCGCGTACCACAGCGCGGCGGCGGCGAAGGCGGCGTAGAACAGCCAGGCCACCGGCTTGATCCAGAACGAGCGGGTCACCCGGCGGCGGTAGGCGATCCCCAACACCAGCAGCCAGACGATCCCCAGCAGCATCCCGCCGATGACGTCGCTGAGCCAGTGCGCGCCCAGGTACAGCCGGGCGAAACCAATGACCGCCACCACCAGCCCGGAGACCAGGTAGGGCCAGACCCGGTCGCGGCCGGGCATCTCGCGCGCGATCAGCACCGCGAAGAAGCCGAAGGCGATCGTGGACATCGTCACCGCGATCGAGGGGAAGCCGAAGCCGCTGCTGGCGCCGGGCGGCCGGACCACGTCCACGGTGTCGCCCAGCAGCCAGGTCAGGGCCAGGCCGAAGGCCAGCGCCGCCAGCCAGTGCGCGGCCGCCATCCAGCGCTGGCGCCAGATGAAGTAGCCCAGCACCAGGGCGCAGGCCGGCGCCAGCACTGGCCAGTCGCCGAGCGAGGCCAGCGCCGCCATCGGGTAGTCGGCCAGCGGGTTGCGCAGGGCCAGCATCATCTGGTGCACCGCCAGGTCCACGCCCAGCGGCTCGCCATGGCCCAGCACCGTCAGCAGAAGCGCGAACCAGGCCCAGCCGATGCCCATCAGCAGCACCCCCAGCAGGGCCAGCGACACCGACTCGCGCCTCTGCGGATCGAACACCGCCATCGAATGCCGGCCCAGCACCGGGTGCCGGTGCGACCAGTCCAGGGCGCGCGCCAGCAGCGAGTCGGCATGGTCGGCGAACCAGCGGTAGGTGTAGAGCACCGCCGCCCAGGCCAGGGCCAGCACTGCCACCAGCAGGGCCAGCACCGTGACCAGGTGGCCGGCGACCGCGGCCACCGCGTCGTAGGCGTTGCCGAGGACCCAGCCCGGCAACAGGAACAGCACGCCCCAGGACAGGCAGGCCGCGCCGCTGGCCAGGGCGTAGCGCCGCAGCGGCATGTGCGACATCCCGGCGATGGCCGGCACGAACGGCCGCACCGCGCCGACGTAGCGCGCGATGAAGATGCTCTTGAGCGCGTTGCGCCGGAACAGCAGCTCGCCGCGGTCCAGCAGCTGCGGATAGCGGCGGAACGGCCACACCGTGCGCAGGTGGGTGCCCCAGCGCCGCCCGATCCAGTAGCTGCTGGCGTCGCCGAGGAAGGCGCCCAGGGTCGCGCAGGCCACCGCGTAGGGGCCGGAGATCTCGCCCAGGCCGATCAGCATGCCCACCGCGAACAGCAGCGGCAGGGCCGGCACGATCGCGCCGACGATGATCAGGGCGTCGCAGAAGGCGATGGCGAAGATCACCGCGCCGGCCAGCACCGGGTTCTGCCCGATCCAGGCCAGCAGGCTTTCCATCCAGGAAGGATTCATCGGCGGATTATAGGAGCGGCATCCCGGCGCCAGCCTTAAAGGCTGAGGGTGCCGGCGCTCAGATCTCCATCATCTCGAAGTCGTCCTTGGTCACCCCGCAGTCCGGGCAGGTCCAGGTGTCCGGGATGTCCTCCCAGCGCGTGCCCGGGGCGATGCCCTCCTCGGGCAGGCCGTCGGCTTCGTGGTAGATGAAGCCGCAGACCACGCACATCCAACTGCGATAGGGGGCGGTATCGGTGTCGCTCATCGGATAATGCGGGCTTGGGGCTGGCGCGGGAGCGCATTGTCCCACCGCCGCCGCCGCACCGGAAACCCCGCATGAACCCGTCTTCCCAGGATCGTCCCGAGATTGCGCCGCCGCTCCCCACCGGCCCGCGCGGCCTGTACCTGGTCACCCCGGACGAGGCCGACACCGCGCGCCTGCTGGCCCGGGTCGAGCCGCTGCTGGGCGAGGGCGTGGCGTGGCTGCAGTACCGCAACAAGGGCGCCGATGCGGCTTTGCGCCGCGAGCAGGCCGGAGCCCTGCAGGCGCTGTGCCAGCGCGCCGGCCTGCCCTTGTTGGTGAACGACGACGTCGCCCTGGCCGAGGCGGTCGGCGCGGCCGGCGCCCACCTGGGCGAGGACGACGGCGACATCGCCGCCGCGCGCGCGCGCCTGGGGCCGAACGCGATCCTCGGCGCCTCCTGCTACGACAGCCTGGAACTGGCCCGGCGCGCGGTGGCCGCCGGCGCCGGCTACGTGGCCTTCGGCGCGTTCTTCCCGACCGCGACCAAGGCGACCCCCCGCCGCGCCGCGCCGGAACTGCTGCGCCAGGCCGCGTCGCTGGGCGTGCCCCGGGTGGCCATCGGCGGCATCACCCCGGACAACGCCGGCCCGCTGGTGGCCGCGGGCGCCGACCTGGTCGCGGTGATCGGCGGGGTGTTCGACGCGCCCGATCCGGTGGCGGCGGTGCGTGCCTACAACCGCTGCTTCCTGTAGGAGCCGGTCTTGCCGGCGACCGCCATGGCGGAAGCGTCTGCGTGAAACCGGGCACCAACGATGCGTCCGCCTCCACGGTCGCCGGCAAGACCGGCTCCTACAACGGGCGGTGCGGCGTGATGCCCGGTCGCTACCCGCCTTCTACAATGCGCGTTTTCCCGCCGGACCCGCACGCCATGAACCACGACCGCTCCCACCAGCTGTTCACCCGCGCCCAGCAGCTGCTGCCGGGGGGCGTCAACTCGCCGGTGCGCGCGTTCAAGTCGGTGGGCGGCGAGCCGTTCTTCGTCCAGCGCGCCGACGGTCCGTACCTGTATGACGTCGACGGCAACCACTACATCGACTACGTCGGCTCCTGGGGCCCGATGATCGTCGGCCACAACCACCCGGCGGTGCGCGAGGCCGTGCAGAAGGCGATCGCCGACGGCCTGTCGTTCGGCGCGCCGTGCCCGGCCGAGGTGACCATGGCCGAGACCCTCACCCGGCTGGTGCCGTCCTGCGAGATGGTGCGCATGGTCAATTCCGGCACCGAGGCCACCCTGTCGGCGATCCGCCTGGCGCGCGGTGCCACCGGGCGCTCGAAGATCGTCAAGTTCGAGGGCTGCTACCACGGCCACGGCGACTCGTTCCTGGTCAAGGCCGGCAGCGGCATGCTGACCCTGGGCGTGCCGACCTCGCCGGGCGTGCCGGCCGGCCTGAGCGAACTGACCCTGACCCTGCCGTACAACGATTTCGACGCCGCCACCGCGCTGTTCGAGCAGCAGGGCGGGGAGATCGCGGGCCTGATCATCGAGCCGGTGGTCGGCAACGCGAACTGCATCCCGCCGCGCGAGGGCTACCTGCAGCACCTGCGCGAACTGTGCACCCGGCACGGCGCCCTGCTGATCTTCGACGAGGTGATGACCGGCTTCCGGGTCGCCCTCGGCGGCGCCCAGGCGCACTACGGCATCGTCCCGGACCTGACCACCTTCGGCAAGATCATCGGCGGCGGCATGCCGGTGGGCGCCTATGGCGGCCGCCGCGAGCTGATGTCGCAGATCGCCCCGGCCGGCCCGATCTACCAGGCCGGCACCCTCAGCGGCAATCCGGTGGCGATGGCCGCCGGCCTGGCGATGCTGGAGCTGGTCCAGGCGCCGGGCTTCCACGCGCGCCTGGCGGCGGCCACCGCCGCGCTGTGCGAGGGCCTGGAAGCGGCCGCGCGCGAAGCCGGGGTGGCCGTCACCACCAACCGTGTCGGCGCGATGTTCGGCCTGTTCTTCACCGACCGGAAGGTGGAGACCTACGCCGAGGCCACCGCCTGCGACATCCCCGCTTTCAACCGCTTCTTCCACGCCATGCTCGAGCGCGGCGTATTCCTGGCGCCGTCGGCGTACGAGGCCGGCTTCCTCTCCAGCGCGCACGACGAGGCGGTAATCGCGGCCACGATCGAGGCGGCGCGCGCAGCGTTCCGGGTGGTCGCCGCCGGGTGAGGCCGCGGATCGGCCAGCTGCTGCTCGACTTCGACGGCGTGCTGGCCCGCTACCGGCGCGAGCGCCGGATCGCGCACCTGGCCGCGCATGCGGGCGCCGGTTTCGACCGGGTGCATGCCGCGCTCTACGGGTCGGGGCTGGAGGCGCGCTACGACGCCGGCGCGATCGATACTGGCGACTACCTGCGCGCTTTGGGCGAAGGCATCGGTGCGCCGGTCGACGAGGACGCATGGCTGGCCGCGCGCCTGGCCGCCACCGAGGCCGATCCGCAGGCACTGGCGCGGGTATTGGCGCTCGACGGCGGGTTGCCGCTGGCGATCCTGACCAACAATGGCGCATTGATGGCCCGCGCGATCCCGCGGATCGTCGCGTCTTTGCTGCCGCGGCTGGAAGGACGGGTGCTGTGCAGCGGCCCGCTCGGCGGCCGCAAGCCCGACCCGCAGGTGTTCGGCCGTGCGCTCGACCGGCTGGGCTGGAACCCGGCCACCACGCTGTTCGTCGACGACCTGTTCGTGAACGTGCAGGGCGCGCGGGCCGCCGGCCTGCACGCCGACAGTGTGCGCGATGCACGCGCGCTGGGGCGCGTGCTCGGCCGCTACGGCCTGGCCTGATCGTGCTGGGCATCCGCACCCGGGCGGTCGGAGGCCGGACGCAAGTGCCGGCATGCCCGGTTGCGGTGGCCGGGTCCGTCTAGTATGAAGTCGGGGTAGGGGCGTCCGGCATCCGCCATCCGGCCGGCGCCCCGCATCACAGGGGACAACGTGTGCTGCATACCCGGTCGCGTACTTCGCTGATCCAGCGACTGTCGTCCAGCATCTGGGCCCTGTTCCTCGCTTTGCTCCTGCTGCTGTCCGCGCTGGGCTACCTGGCCATGCGCCTGGCGGCCGACCGCTTCGTGCCGGTGGTGGCCCAGCACACGGTCAAACTGCGCGCCAACGCCAGCGAGGGCCTGTTCCTGCAGGCCGAGCAGAGCGTGGGCCGGCTGCAGCAGGAACTGCTGTGGCGGCTGGACCATGCCGACCGGGACGCCAGCCTGGCCCGCTTCGACGAACTGTTCGCGCGCAGCGCCGACGGGCTGTGGCGGCTGCGCCCGGAGCGGGTGGCCCCCGATCGCGCGCCCACCCTGTATCTGCACCAGCCCGAACAGGGCCTGGACGCGTCGGCGCGCCTGCGCGCGGTGGCCAGCTACGACCTGCTGCGCGAGCAGGGCCCGGCGCTGGTGCCGCCGTTCTTCTCGGCCTACATGGACTTCGTCGAGGACGGGCTGATGGTCTACGCCCGCGGCGTGGACTGGGGCGCCGGTGCCGATGCCAGCGCCACCAACAGCGGCTACCCGACCATGCTCGGCTCCGACCCACGCCGCAACCCGCAGCGCCGGGTGTTCTGGACGCCGGTGTACTTCGACCGCCAGGCCGACACCTGGATGGTGTCGGTGATCAAGCCGCTGGACTGGCAGGGACGGTGGGCCGGCACCCTCGGCCACGACGTGTCCATCCAGACCCTGATCGACCGCATCGCCGACGGCGGCGAGGGCGACGGGGTCCAGCTGATCATGAGCGCCGACGGCGACCTGATCGCCCACCCGCAGCTGCGCCAGCGCATCGCCGCCGCCGACGGCCAGCTGAAGCTGTCGAGCCTGGGCGATCCCCTGCTGGAACAGGTGCACGGCATGATCGCCGCCACCGGCCGGGACAGCGGCGCCGGGCGCACGCCCGACGGCAGCCATTGGGTGGCCTGGGCGCGGATCCATGGCCCGGGCTGGTACCAGATCCACCTGATGCCGCAGTCGCGGATCAACCACCTGCTGATGTGGGGCCTGGTGGCGCTCGCGGGGTTGGGCGTCATCGCCCTGCTGCCGGCGATGTGGCTTTTGCGGCGCCGGGTGCACCAGCTGGTCACGGTGCCGCTGCAGCGCCTGACCCAGGCGGTGGACGAGTTCGGCCAGGGCAACCAGCCCAGGCCGATCGCCATGCGCAGCGAGGACGAGCTCGGGCGCCTGGCCGGCGCGTTCGACGCGATGGTGGCCGAACTGGTGCAGCAGCACGGCCTGCAACTCGCGCAGGCCCGGGAACTGCAGGCGGAGGTGGACGAGCGCCGCCGCTTCATGACCCACCTGGAGGAGGAGCGCGCGCGCCTGCTCGCGCTGCTGGGGGCGATGGACCTGGGCATCCTGTTCGTCAGCGCCGAGGACCGGGTGACCTACTGCAACGCGGCTTTCCTGGCGATGTGGTCGATCCCGCGCGAGGTCGAGCTGGTCGGCGGCGGAACCCGCGACGTCCTGCGCGTGGCCAGGAGCGAGATGGCCGATCCGGACGGGGTCCTGCGCCGCTACGAGCAGGCCAGCAGCCGGCCCGACGCGCCCAGCCACCAGGAGATCGTCCTGCGCGATGGCCGCATCGTCCTGCACTACGCCTACCCGGTGTGCGATGCCCAGGGCCGCCACATCGGCCGGCTCTGGGTGCAGGAGGACGTGACCCAGGCGCGCCGCAGCGCGCAGCAGCTGGTGTACCTGGCCGAGCACGACGCCCTGACCGGGCTTTACAACCGCCGCCGCTTCGAGGACGAGCTGGCCCGCCTGTTCGGCGACGGCGCGCCGGCGCAGCTGAGCCTGCTGTTCTTCGATCTGGACGAGTTCAAGTATATCAACGACACCTTCGGCCACCGCGCCGGCGACGAGGTGCTCAACCGGGTGGCGATCGAGGCCAGGACCCTGGTGCCGGGCGAGGAGGCCCTGTTCCGGCTCGGCGGCGACGAGTTCGCCGTGCTCATGCCGGAGGCGAGCCCGGAGGAGGCCCAGCGCCTGGCCGAGGCGATCGTGCGCCGGGTCTCGCAGACCCCGCTGAGCCTGCACGAGCAGACCGTGCGGCTCACCACCAGCCTGGGCATCGCCCACTACCCCACCCATGCGGACAATCCCGAGGACCTCGTCGCGCATGCCGACACCGCGATGTACCAGGCCAAGCAGGTCGGCAAGGGCCGCTGGAGCGTGTACAGCCCGGGCAACGACACCGGCAAGCTGATGGTCGAGCGCCTGGCCTGGAACGACCGCATCGCCCGGGCGCTGGAGAACGACCTGCTGCGCCTGCACTTCCAGGGCGTCTACCACGCCGGCAGCGGCGGGCTGGCGCACCTGGAGGCGCTGGTGCGGATCGAGGACGAGGCCAATCCCGGCCGGCTGATCATGCCCGGGCAGTTCATCGGCCATGCCGAGAAGGGCGGCAAGATCCTGGAGATCGACCGCTGGGTGGTCCGCCGCAGCATCCAGCTGCTGGCCGAGCATCCGCGGTTGCCGGCGATCGCGGTCAACCTGTCCGGGCGTTCGTTCGACGATCCCGAGCTGCCGGCCTACATCGCCGCCGAGCTGCGCAGGCAGCAGGTCGCGCCGCGGCGCCTGCTGGTGGAGCTGACCGAGACCTCGGCGGTCTCGGACATGTGCGACGCGGCGCGCTTCATCGCCGCCCTGCGCGACACCGGCTGCAGCATCTGCCTGGACGACTTCGGCACCGGCTTCTCGTCCTTCGCCTACCTCAAGAACCTGCGCGCGGACGTGCTCAAGATCGACGGCATGTTCATCCGCGACCTGCCGTCCGAGCGCGGCAACCAGGCCTTCGTGCGCGCGATCATCGAGGTCGCCCGCGGCATGGGCAAGCTGACCGTGGCCGAGTTCGTGGAGGACGGCACCACCCTGGTGATGCTGCGCGAGATGGGCGTGGACATGGTCCAGGGCTATTTCCTGGACCGGCCGGTGGCCGATCACCCGGCGCTGCGCGACGCCTGACCGGGGCGTTCCCGCCCCGGCGCACCGGACAGGCCCGCTCAGCCGCGGCCGAGGAAGTCCGCCACCGCCGCGCGCAGGCGCGCCAGGCCTTCGGCCACATCGGCGTCGGTGAGGTTCAGCGCCGGCACCAGGCGCAGCACGTCCGGGCCGGCCTGCAGCAAAAGCAGGCCGTGGGCGGCGGCGTGGTCGAGGATCTCGCCGGCGCGTCCGGCGAACGCCGGCGCGAGCACCGCGCCGAGCATCAGCCCGCGGCCGCGGACCTGGGCGAACAGCCCGGACTCCGCGCCGATCGCCGTCAGCCCGTCGCGCAGCGCCTGCGACTGCCGCGAGACATTGGCCGCGATCTGCGGCGAGGCCAGCTTGCGCAGGGCCACCCGCGCCACCGCGGCGGCCAGCGGGTTGCCGCCGAAGGTGGTGCCGTGCGCGCCGAACTGCATGACCTCGGCGACCTTGGGCCCGGCCAGCATCGCCCCGATCGGGAAACCGCCGCCCAGCGCCTTGGCCAGGGTGACGATGTCCGGGACCACGCCGTCCTGCCAGTGCGCGAACAGGCTGCCGGTGCGGCCCATGCCGGACTGGATCTCGTCCAGCACCAGCAAAGCGCCGTGGCGATCGCACAGCGCCCGCACCTGCTGCAGGAAGCCCGAGGCGGCGGGCGTCACCCCGCCCTCGCCCTGGATCGGCTCGAGCATCACCGCGGCCACGTCGCCGGCGGCCATCGCCGTCTCCAGCTGGACGATGTCGTTGAAGTCGACGTAGCGGAAGCCGCCGGGCAAGGGCTCGTAGCCTTCCTGGTATTTGGGCTGGGCCGTGGCGGTGACCGCGGCCAAGGTGCGGCCGTGGAAGCTGCCGCGGAAGGTGACGATCACCCTCTGCTGCGGCGGCCGGCCCTGGGCGGCGGCCCACTTGCGCACCAGCTTGATCGCGAGCTCGTTGGCTTCGGTGCCGGAGTTGCACAGGAACACGCGCCGGGCGAAGCGTGAGGCGGCGACCAGCTCCTCGGCCAGGCGCAGCGGCGGCTCGCTGTAGAAGACGTTGCTGGTGTGCCACAGCTTGCCGGCCTGCTCGACCAGGGCCGCGTGCAGGTCCGGGTCGTTGTGGCCCAGGCCGCAGACCGCGATGCCCGCGGCCAGGTCCACGTACTCGCGGCCCTCGCTGTCCCACAGGCGCGCGCCCTGGCCTCGCTCCAGCACCAGCTCGCGCGGGCGGTAGACGGGCAGGTAGTACTGGCGGCCGAGGTCGAGCAGCGCGGCGGTATCGCCGGCGGGCAGCGTAGTGGCGTTCATGGCGTGCGGTGGTATCCGTGGGAGGCGCCGGTGGCTGCCGGCCGGGGCATTATCGGTGCGCGCCGTCCCCGCCGCCACGGGCGGTCGCGTCGCCGGCCGGGCGTAATATCGGCGTTCGTGCGTGCGCCGTCGCAGGCGCCCGCGTCCTCCCGCCCACCGTCCCGGTCACCATGTCCCGCATCGAAACCCTCGCCGCCCGCGCCGGCAGCAGCCCCGACCCGTCCAGCGGCGCGCTGTCGCCGCCGCTGCAGCTGGCCACCACCTTCGAGCACACGCCCGACGCGCAGCTGCCGCACGGCTTCCTCTACCAGCGCTACGACAACCCGACCCAGCAAGAGACCGAGCAGGTGCTGGCGGCGCTGGACGGCGCGGCGCGCTCCCTGCTGTTCCCCACCGGCATGGCCGCCGGCGCCGTCGCCCTGCAGGCCCTGCCGGCCGGCAGCCACGTGCTGCTGTGCGACGACAGCTATTTCTCGTTCCGGGTGCTGGCCCGCGACTGGTTCCCGCGCTGGGGCCTGGAATGCAGCATCGTCGACTTTACCGACCTGGACGCGGTGCGCGCGGCGCTGCGGCCGCAGACCGCCTTGCTGTGGGCGGAAACCCCGTCCAACCCGCTGCTCAAGGTCAGCGACATCGCCGCCCTGGCGCAGATCGCCCACGCCGGCGGCGCACGCCTGCTGGTGGACGGCACCTTCGCCCCGCCGGTGCTGCAAAGGCCGCTGGAGCTGGGCGCGGACATCGTCATGCATTCGGCGACCAAGTACCTGGGCGGGCATGGCGACGTGATGGGCGGGGTGCTCGCGTTCCGCGAGGACGGCGGGCATGCGGCGGCCTGCCATGGCCTGCGTGTGCTCGGCGGCGCCACCGCCTCGCCGTTCGCCGCCTGGATGATCCTGCGTGGGGTTAGGACCCTGGCCGCGCGCATGGACTGGCACTGCCGCAACGCGCTGGCGCTGGCGCGGTTCCTGGCCGGCCACCCGCGGGTGGCCCGGGTGCACTACCCGGGCCTGGACACCCATCCGCAGCACGCGGTGGCGGCGCGGCAGATGCGCGGCTTCGGCGGCATGCTCTCGTTCGAGGCCGAAGGCGGGCGCGAGGCGGCGCTGGCGGTGGCCGGACGGATGCGGCTGTTCACCAACGCCACCTCGCTGGGTTCGACCGAGTCGCTGGTCGAGCATCGCGCCTCGATCGAAGGGCCGCTGTCGACCACGCCGGGCGGGCTGCTGCGGCTGTCGGTGGGCCTGGAGCACGCCGACGACCTGCTGGCCGACCTGGAACAGGCGCTGGGGTGACGCGGCGGGCTACCAGCTGCCGGTATTGCCCATCGACACCCACGGTTCGGCCGGCGGCAGCGCGCCGCCCTTCTGCAGAAGCTCGATCGAGATCAGGTCCGGGCTACGGACGAAGGCCATGCGGCCGTCGCGCGGCGGGCGGTTGATGGTGATGCCCAGCGACTGCAGGTGGGCGCAGGTCGCGTAGATGTCGTCGACCTCGAAGGCCAGGTGGCCGAAGTTGCGGGCGCTGCCGTAGTCCTCCGGCGGCGAGCCGTCCTGCGGCGGCCAGTTGTACGTCAGCTCGACCTCGGCCTCGGGATTCTCCGGCGCGCCGAAGTAGACCAGGGTGAACCGGCCGGCCTCGTGGTCCATGCGCCGGGTCTGCCTCAGCCCCAGGCCTTCGGTGAAGAAGCGGCTGGTCGCCTCCAGGTCGTGGACGCGGATCATCGCGTGCAGGTATTTCATTTCGTTTCCTTCACTCCAGGAACAGGTCCGGCAGCAGGGGCTGCGAGGGATCGACCGCGTAGCCGGACAGGTCGTGCACGCCGGCCTGCGCCAGCACCTCGTCGTCGATCAGGAAGCGGCCGCTGAAGCCGGCCGCCGGCCGCACCAGCACCGCGTGCGCGGCGTCGGCCATGATCTCCGGGCGGCGGCCGTTGGCGGTGCCCACGCCCGGGATCATGTTCAGCGCATCGGTGGCGATCAGGGTCCGCGGCCACAAGGCGTTGACCGCCACGCCCTGCGGCCCGAACTCGGCGGCCAGGCCCAGGGTGACGAAGCTCATGCCCATCTTGGCCAGGGTGTAGCCGGTGTGCGGGCCCCACCACTTCGGCTCCAGCGACGGCGGCGGCGCCAGGGTGAGGATGTGCGGATTGGGCGCGGCCAGCAGGTGCGGCAGGCAGGCCTGGGCGCAGAGGAAACTGCCGCGAGCGTTGACCTGCTGCATCAGGTCGAAGCGCTTCATCGGCGTGTCCAGGGTGCCGCGCAGCCAGATCGCGCTGGCGTTATTGACCAGGATGTCGATCCCGCCGAACGCGTCCACGGTGGCCGCGACCGCGGCGCGGACCTGGTCCTCCTCGCGGATGTCGCACTTCAGCGCCAGGCCCTGACCACCGGCGGCGGTCACCGCCTCGGCGGCCTGGTGGATGGTGCCGGGCAGCTTGGGATTGGGCACCGACGACTTGGCGGCGATGGCGATGTTGGCGCCGTCGCGCGCCGCGCGCAGGGCGATGGCCAGGCCGATGCCGCGCGAGGCGCCGGTGATGAACAGGGTCTTGCCGGCGAGGGTGGTCATGGCCTGGGTCCGGTCCGGGGGAAGGGCGGGCACCCGGGTCGGGGTACCGGCCGGATTGTCGCCCCATTGCGGAGGCGGGGCCATGGCCGGCATGCACCGGGCCCTGCAAAGGCGTGACGCGGGATGCCTCAGTGCAGCGCGGTGCGCACCCCGCCGGCGTCGATCAGGCGCTCGCGGATGCGATCGACGTCGCCGGCTTCCGGGGCCAGTTCCAGGTAGCGGCCCAGGTCCTGGCGGGCGCCGGGCAGGTAGTCCAGCTCGAGGTAGGCCAGGCCGCGGTCGCGCAGGGCCTCGGGCTGTTCGGGCGTGAGCCGGAGCACGCGGTCGGCGCTGCGCGCGGCGCGGTCCCACTCGCCGGCCTCGGCGTACAGGCCGTGCAGGTTGCGCAACACCCGCACCAGGATCGCGCGGTTCGGCGCCGGGGTGAGGATCTGCAGAAGCACGGTGTCGTCCGGGGCCTCGCCCAGATGCGGCTTGGCGCGTTCGCGCAATTCCTCGACCGCCAGCGGGCGGCCGCCGTTGAACGGGTCCATCACCAGCAGGCCGCCGTCGACCGGCAGGCGCACCAGGAAGTGGCCGGGGAACGAGACCCCGTCCAGCGGGATGCCCAGCCGGCGGGCGACTTCCATCTGCACCATCGCCAACGAGATCGGGTTACCCAGGCGCCGGTCCAGCACCTGGTTGAGGTAGCTGTTGCGCGGGTCGTAGTACTCGTCGTGGTTGCCGCTGTAACCCAGCTCCTCGAACAGGTGGCGGTTGATCGCCGCCATCTTCAGCGCACGCGGGCCGATCCCGGCGATCTCGCTGCGCAGGTGCTCGACGTGGGCCTGGACCCGGGCCTCGTACGGCTGCGGATCCAGGTCGGGGTATTCGTCGCGCGCGATCAGCAGCGCGGCCTCGAGCAAGGGCATCGACTCGTCGTCGAGCGTGGCCAGTGCGTTCCAGTCGGGCAGGTGCTGCATTTCTCGGTCCCCCATGTCGCAAGACTGGGGCCGCCGGATACCTCGATCAAGCCCCGCCTCGGCTTCTGTATCGGCCGCCGGCGGCAAGGATTGAGCCGGCCTTCAGCCGCCCGGCGCGGCCGGGATGCCCGGGCCGAAGTCCAGCACGGCGCCGTCCTCCAGCTTCAGCCGCGCGGCCTCGCCGGCGTTCAGTTCCAGCACGTACAGCGCCGGCCGCCGGCTGGGGTAGGCCGGGCAGCGGTTGCCGGCCGAGCAGGGCGGCACGTCGCGCTGCTGCGCCACCAGCCGCCGCTCCCGGTCGAAATAGAGGATGTCCAGCGCGATCCGGGTGTTCTTCATCCAGTACGCCTGCGGCTCCTCGCGGTCGTGGATGAAGATCATGCCGTGGCCCGGCTCCAGCGCGTCGCGGAACATCAGCCCGCGCGCGCGCTCGGCATCGTCGTCGGCGACCTCGACCTGGAAGCGCTCGCCGCCCAGTTCCACCCACGGCGTACGCGCGGAGGCGCAGGCGCTGAGCAGCAGCAGGAGGGGCAGGGCGAGCAGGCGGGGCAGGCGTGACATGGCAGGCAGGGCCGAATGAACGGAACGGGCACCTTCGGAGAAAGGCGGTTTGCGGTCAAGCCGCGGTGCTCCGTCCTACAAGGGGAGTGCGCTCCCAACTGGAGGATGATTCATTGACTGTATCTCTTTTGAGATACATCATGGATCGACTGATCGAGGGAGAAGACCATGGCCGCCCATACTTCGATGCTGCACGTGCGCGTTGACGAGCGACTCAAGGCTGAGGCTACCGAAGTGCTGGCCAATGTCGGCCTGACCGTGTCCGACGCGGTACGGATCCTGTTGACCCGGGTGGCCAGGGAAGGCGGTCTGCCCGCCGGTCTTACCACCGATCCGGATGCGCACGACGCCTGGTTCCGAGCGAAGGTGCAGGAGGCCATGACGGACACCCGCCCGGCTGTGCCCCATGGGCAGGTCATGGATGATGCCCAGGCGCTGATCGACCGGAAGCGTCGTGCCCGCCGCTCTTGAATGGCGGCAGGCCGCACGCCAGGATCTGCTGGCCATCGTCGACTACATCTCCGACGACAACCCGACGCTGCGCAGCGACTGAAGGACGACATCGAGGCCAAGGCATCGGCGTTGCCCGGGAGCCCGAAGATGTACCGGGTCTGGAGGGTGCCCGGCACGCGGGAAATGGTGGTGGGCTCGAACTACGTCGCCGTCTACGCGGAAGACGCGCGTGCCGTCACCATCCTTCGGGTCCTGCACGCCGCCCGGCAGTGGCCGCCGGCTGACACCTGATCCGCCTTACAGCACCCGCGGCGGCTCCCCGCCTACGATCACGATGTCGGCCGCACGGCGGGCGAACAGGCCGACGCTGACCACGCCGGGGATCTGGTTCAGTTCGGTCTCCATGCCCACCGGGTCGGCGATCGAGAGGTTGTGCACGTCCAGGATCCAGTTGCCGTTGTCGGTGACCACGCCGTCGCGCCATACCGGCTGGCCGCCGGTCAGGGCGAGGATGCGGCGGGCGACCAGGCTGCGCGCCATCGGGATCACCTCCACCGGCAGCGGGAAGCGGCCCAGCACCGGCACCTGCTTGGCCGGGTCGACGATGCAGACGAAGGTCTCGCTGGCCTCGGCGATGATCTTCTCGCGGGTCAGCGCGGCGCCGCCGCCCTTGATCAGGCGCTTGTGCGGGTCGCACTCGTCGGCGCCGTCCACGTACAGCTTCAGCGGGCCGGCGGCGTTGGCGTCCAGGACCTCGATGCCCAGCGCCAGCAGCCGCGCGGTGCTCTGCTCGGAGCTGGAGACGGCGCCGGCGATGCGGTCCCTGATCCGGCCCAGGGCCTCGATGAAGTAGGCCACGGTCGAGCCGGTGCCGACGCCGACGATCATGCCGTCCTGGACGTAGTCGATGGCCTTCTCGCCGGCCAGGCGTTTTGCTTCGGACATGGTGGGATTCCGGTTCCTAGAGCAGGTTCATTCCAGCGACAGCAGCAGCTTCCATTGCGCCGCGGTGACCGGGAACACCGACAGCCGGCTGCCGCGCGCGGTCAGCGGGAAGCCTTCGCCCAGCGCGTCGGTGTGCTGCTTGATCTCCTCCAGCGGGATGACCCGTTCGAGCTTGCGCTCGAAGGCCACGTCCACCAGGAACCAGCGCGGCTGCTCGCGGGTGGCCTTGGGATCGTGGTAGGGCGATTTCGGGTCGAACTGGGTCTCGTCGGGGTAGGCGGCGCTGGCCACCCGGGCCACGCCGACCACGCCGGGGACCTTGGCGTTGGAGTGGTAGAACAGCACCCCGTCGTCGACCTTCATCCCGTCGCGCATGAAGTTGCGCGCCTGGTAGTTGCGCACGCCGTTCCAGGGCTCGGTGCCGACCCTTTGGAGGTCGTCGATGGAGAACGCGTCCGGTTCGGACTTCATCAGCCAGTAGCGCTTGCGGGCGGTCATGCGGGTTCGGTCTCGCGGTGCGGCGTGCTGGCGCCGGGGCGCAGCAGGGTCCGGGTTTCGGTGCAGATCGCGTCGGGGACCACGTCCCAGTCGGCCGCTTCCAGCGCGTCGGCCTGCTGGACGTCGAAGCCGGCGCCGACCAGCCAGGGCGGTGCGGCCCGGGTGGTGCGGATCGCGAAGCTGCGATCATACCAACCGCCTCCCATGCCCAGCCGCTGGCCGGCGCCGTCGAAGCCCACCAGCGGCATCACCGCCAGGGCCAGTTCCTCGGCGCGCAGGCCGGAGGCCGGCTCCACGTCCGGTTCCGGGATGCCGAAGCGGTTGGTGACCAGCGGATCGCCGGCGCGCCAGGGGGCGAAGCGCAGGACGTCGCCGTGCAGCAGGGGCAGGCAGTACACCAGGCCCGGCGGCAGCCGCAGCTGCAGCACGTGCAGGCCGATCTCGCCGTCCATCGCCCAGTAGCCGGCCACGTAGCCTTCGCGCGGCAGGAAGGGCAGGGCGAGGATGCGCTGGGCCAAGACTTCGGCGGCGGCGATCCGGGCGGCGGCGGGCAGTTCGCGGCGGCGCTGGCGCAGCTGCCGGCGCAGGGAGGCGCGGTCCTGGGTCATCGATGCGTCGTCCGGGAAGGACCGGCATGATCGCGGAACGCGCCGGCGCCGCCAAGGGCGCGAAAAAAACGACGCCTCCCGGAGGAGGCGTCGTCGGTAGAGGTTCTCCACCATGCCGATGCGGCGAAACGACCTTGAACCCGGGGTTCAAGTGGGAATGCTTGGAAACCATCGGGCTTTCCGCTCATGGCGGACATGCACACCCGGCGTCGTCGCATCCCCGGTGTCGTTTTTAAGGGACAAGGCGAATGTTTTGCCAGCTGTCGAACACGGCAGAGAACGCGAGGGGATTATAGCGCGCGCGCCGGGATTGCCTAGCCCGTCCGTCGGTGCTTCCAGAGGAATCGGCAATGCGGGGTTCAGCCATGCAAGACGGCGTCGATGGATCGGCGCATTCAGTCCGGTGACGTGCCGAGCAGGCCGTCCAGGCGCCGGTGCAGGGTATCCAGGGTGCGGGACAGTTCGCGTTCGCGCGCGTCGCGCTCCTCGCGGGCCTGCTGCAGTTCGTGGGCGAGGTTGAGCGCGGCCAGCACCGCGACCCGGTCCAGCGAGACCATGCGGTTGCTGCCGCGGATCTCGCGCATGCGCGCGTCCAGCAGACGGGCGGCGGCCAGCAGGCTGTCGCGCTCGTCCTCGCTGACGCCGACGGTGTACTCGCGGTCGAGGATCCGCACTTCGACCGGGTGGTTGCCGCTCACGTGTGCTGCTCCAGCGACTTCAGCCGCGCGATCATCGCCTCGACCCGCGAGCGCGCCTGCTCGTTCTTGTTGAGCAGCTGGGCGCGCTCGCCGACCAGCTGCTCCTGCTGCTGGCGCAGGCTGCGGTTCTCGTCGGTCAGGCGCTGGCAGCGCTCGGCCAGCGCCTCGACCCGCGCGGCCAGGGCGCGGAGCTGGGCGATGGCGTCGGCGGAAGGGTCCATGGGCGGCCACGATAGGCAGCGGCCGGCGGGGCGGTCAAGCGGGCGGCGGCCTCAGGCCGGCAGCAGCCCCGGCTGGTGCAGGAAGGCCAGGCAGGCCCGTGCGTCCATCGCCGCGGCGATGTAGTGGCCCTGGATCTCGTCGCAGCCGTGCTCGCGCAGGAACTGCAGCTGCTCGGCGGTCTCCACTCCCTCGGCGACCACGGTCAGGGCCAGCGAGTGGCCCATGGCGATGACGGTGCTGGTGATGGCCTCGTCGTCCGGGTCGTGGGCCAGGTCGCCGACGAACTCCTGGTCGATCTTCAGGGTGGTCAGCGGCAGGCGCTTGAGGTAGGCCAGCGAGGAGTAGCCGGTGCCGAAGTCGTCCACCGCCACGCCCACGCCCAGGCGGCGGCAGGCGTCGAGCACGCTGGCGCTGTGGCTGATGTTGTCCATGATCGCGCTCTCGGTCAGCTCCAGCTCCAGGCAGCGGGCATCGACCCCGGTGTCGGCCAGGATCCGCTGCAGGGTCGCCGCCAGGTCGCCACGCAGGAGCTGGATGGCCGAGACGTTGACCGACATGCGCAGGCCGTGCAGCCCGGCCGCGTGCCACTGGCGCAGGGTCAGGCAGGCCTGGCGCAGCACCCACTCGCCGATCTCCAGGATCAGCCCGGTGTCCTCGGCCAGCGGGATGAACTGGTCCGGCGGGACTACCCCGAACTCCGGATTGCGCCAGCGCAAAAGGGCCTCGGCGCCGACCACCCGGTCCTCGTGCAGGGAATAGCGCGGCTGGTAGACCAGCGCCAGCTCGTCGCGCTCCAGCACCCGCCGCAAAAGGCCGGCCAGGGTGGCGCGGCGGCGGGTGGACTCGTCCATGTGCGCCGAATACACCTGCCAGGTGCGGCGGCCGGCGGACTTGGCCTGGTACATGGCGGTGTCGGCGTGCTTGAGCAGCTCGGTCGGCACCTGGGCGTGGTTGGGGAACAGGCTGATGCCGATCGAGGGCGAGACGGTGATCTCGCTGTGCTCGCCGTAGACCAGCGGCGCGGCGAAGGCGTCGAGCACGCGGCGGGCGGCCTCCTCCGACTCCTCCGGCCGGACCAGGCCTTCCAGGACCACGGTGAACTCGTCGCCGCCCAGGCGGGCGACGGTGTGCTGCGGGCCGACCGCGTTCTGGACCCGCTCGGCCGCCGCGCGCAGGACCCGGTCGCCGACCGCGTGGCCGAGCGAGTCGTTGACGTGCTTGAACCGGTCCAGGTCCAGGAACAGCACCGCCACGTACCCGCCCTCGCGCCGCGCGCGCACGATCGCCCGGGCCAGGCGCTCGGACAGCAGGGTGCGGTTGGGCAGGCTGGTCAGGGCGTCGTAGTTGGCCAGGTAGCGTAGTTCCTGCTCGGCGCGCTTCTGCTCGGTGATGTCGCTGAGCACCACCACGTGGAAGCTGGATTCGCCGCTGCTGTCCTGGATGCCGTTGTGCTTGACGTGGCAGAGGATCTCCTCGCCGTCGCGGCGCGCCATCCAGACGTTGCCCTGCCAGTGCGGGCGGTGCGCCAGCTCGTCGCGCAGGGCGCCGGGCTGGCCGTCGTAGCGCTCCGAGTCCAGGATCGCGAACGGCCGTCCCAGCGCCTCGACGTCGCTGTAGCCGGTGATCTGGCTGAAGGCCGGGTTGACCGCGACGAAGTGCAGGTCGCGGTCGAGCACCGCCACCGCCTCGCTCATGCTGCGCAGGACCTCGCTGGCGATCCGGCGCTCGGCGTCGGCGTGGCGGCTGGCGGTGGTGTCGCGGGCGGTGCCCGCCAGCCGGCGCGGGCGGCCGCCGGCGTCGCGGTCCACGGTGCGGCCGCGCACCCGCATCCAGATCCAGCTGCCGTCGCCGTGCAGGTCGACCCGGTGCTCGGAGGTGAACAGCGGCTCGTGGCCGCGCAGGTGCGCGCGCAGGCGCCGGCGCAGGTGCAGGCGGTCCTGGGGGTGGACCAGGGGCAGCTGGCTGCGGCGGCTGGTTACGGCCAGGGCGCTGCCGTCGCTGCGGCCGCCCTCGTCGCTGCACAGAAGGTGCAGTTCGCGCCGGTCCAGGTCGAAGTCCCAGAACTGCTCGCCCGAGCCCCACAGGGCGACGGTGAGGTGCTCCTCGCGCGCGCGCAGGATCTCGGCCTGCTCGGCATGGCTGCTGCGCCAGTGCCACAGCAGCACCAGCACCAGGAGCAGGAGGCCGGCCGCGAGGGCCATCAGCGCGGCGGTCATCGGCCACCGGTCCGGCGCGGGATTCCACTCGGGCGATGGCGCGCAGCGGAGGCGGGCGGCATGGGGCGACCGGCGTGACGGGGCGATCGCGGCGAGTGTAGGCATGCCGGGGCGAGGCCGACAAGCCGCGTGCACGGAGCGGTTGCTACACTTCGCGGGCCCGCCGCGGGACAGCGCGCGGGCCCGTCCGGACCACAGGGAGCACTCCACGCGCATGCAGCAACTGCCGATCGCCGAAGAGGTCGCCGCGGCCAGCCGCGAGCTCGGACTGGCCGCCTCGGCGGCCGAACTGCACGGGGCGCTGTGCGGATGGCTGTCCGGCGGCGGCGAGGATGTGCCCGCCTGGCCGGGCAGGGTCCTGGCCGATCCGGCCTTGCCGGTCCCGGTCCCGGGTAGCGCCCTGGAGCGCCTGCGCCAGGCCACCGTCGCCCAGCTGGACGACGGCGAGTTCGCCTTCCAGCTGCTGCTGGGCGACGACGGCCAGCCGCTGCGGCAGCGCGCCCAGGCCCTGTTCGACTGGTGCCGCAGCTTCCTCGGCGGTTTCGGCCTGGCCGCGGGCGCCACGCCGCCCCTGTCGGAGGAAGGCGCCGAGGCCCTGCAGGACCTGGGCAAGCTGGCCGGCGCCCGGGTCCAGGACATCGACGAGGACGACGAGGACGAGGACTCGCTCTCGGAACTCGAGGAATTCGTGCGGGTGGCGACCCTCTTGCTGCACGGCGACTGCGTGCTCGGCCCGCGCCACCGCCGCCGCCTGAACTGAGATGCTGCGCGCGCTCACCGGGATCGCCGCGGCGGAGTTCGCGCGCCGCCGCCGGCAGCTGATGCGCATGGCCGGTGAGGACGCGATCCTGGTCCTGCCCGCAGCACCGGTGCGCACCCGCAGCCACGACACCCACTACCCGTACCGCCAGGACTCGGACTTCTGGTACCTGTGCGGCTTCCCGGAGCCGGAGGCGGTGCTGGTGCTGGTGCCCGGGCGCAGGCACGGCGAGGCCCTGCTGTTCTGCCGCGAGCGCGATCCCGAGCGCGAGGGCTGGGACGGCGCGCGCTTCGGCCAGGAAGGCGCGGTGGAGGCGTTCGGCATGGACGACGCCTATCCGATCGACGACCTGGACGAGATCCTGCCCGGGCTGCTGGAAGGGCGCTCGCGGGTCTACTACCACTTCGGCCGCGACGCCGAGTTCGACCTCAAGCTGATCGGCTGGATCAACCGGGTGCGGGCCCAGGTGCGGCACGGCGCGCAGCCGCCGCACGAGTTCCTGGAACTGGGCCACCTGCTGCACGAGCAGCGCCTGTTCAAGTCGCGCGAGGAAGTGCGCCTGATGCAGCAGGCGGCCGAGATCAGCGTGCGCGCGCACCAGACGGCGATGCGCGCGGCGCGCCCTGGCATCCACGAATACGAGCTGCAGGCCGAGGTGGAGCGGGTGTTCCGCGCCTCCGACGCCTGCCCGGCCTACGCCAGCATCGTCGGCGCCGGCGCCAACGGCTGCGTCCTGCACTACGTGGCCAATACCGCCCGGGCGAAGGACGGCGAGCTGGTGCTGATCGACGCCGGCGCCGAGTACCGCAACTACGCCGCCGACATCACCCGCACCTTCCCGGTCAACGGCCGGTTCTCGAAGGAGCAGCGCGCTTTGCACGACCTGGTCGGGGCGGCACAGGCGGCGGCGCTGGCCTGCGCCCGCCCGGGCGTGGCCTGGTCGGCGATCCACGATGCGGCGGTGGAATGCCTGACCGAGGGCCTCCTGCGGCTGGGCCTGCTCAAGGGCGGGCTGGAGAAGAACATCGCCGACGGCCACTACAAGCGCTTCTACCGGCACAAGAGCGGGCACTGGCTGGGCCTGGACGTGCACGACGTGGGCGACTACCGGATCGATGGCGAGCCGCGGCTGCTGGAGCCGGGGATGGTGTTCACGATCGAGCCGGGGCTGTACGTCGGCGCCGACGACAGGTCGGTGCATGCGAAGTGGCGCGGGATCGGCATCCGCACCGAGGACGACGTGCTCATCACCGGCGAGGGCCACCAGGTGCTGACTACCGGGCTGGCGCGTTCGGCGGACGAGATCGAAGCGTTCATGGGGCGGTAGGGCCGGCTCCCAGGGGATTTTGGCCTGGTCGCCCATGCAAAGTCGCTGGGTCCCGGCGTACGCCGGGACGACGGAGGGGCGCGCCACCTGAACACCTGCCTACCCCGATTTCCGGCGACTTGAAATACCTGCCTAGGCAGTTATATCCTGCGCACCCATGCCCCCCCGTACCGACCCCCGCGAAAGCCTCGGCTACCAGGTCGTCGACATCAGCCGGCTGTTCGGCCGCGTGTTCGACCGCCGCGTCGCCCACCTGGACCTGACCCGCGCGCAGTGGCGCACGCTCAAGCGCCTGGCCTGCACCGAAGGCGCGACCCAGGTCGAACTGGCCGACCAGCTCGACATGGAGCCGATTGCCGTGGGCCGGGTCATCGACCGCCTGCAGAAGGCCGGCTTCGTCGAACGCCGCGCCGATCCCAACGACCGCCGCGTCTGGCGCCTGTACCTGCTGCCGCAATCCGAGCAGGTGACCGGCCCGGTCGAGGAAGTGGCCCACGCCCTGCGCAAGGAAGCCACCGCCGGGATCAGCGCCGCCGACCTGGCCACGGCCCTGGCGGTCCTGGACCGGGTGCGCGAGAACCTCCTTCAGCTCGACCGCGAAGGCCGCGGCGAACCCTCCCCCAAGAGTTGATCCACCCATGACCAGCACCTCCGACTCCGCCGCGCCCGAAGCGGCTCCGTCCCCCGTCCGCAAGCGCCGCGTGCCCCTCTGGCTGTGGATCGCCGGACCGCTGGCCGTGGCCGGCTTCTTCGGCTGGGAGTGGGTCCAGTCCAGCCGGCAGGTCGGCACCGACAACGCCTACGTCAAGGCCGAACGCATCCTGGTCGCGCCGCAGGTCGGCGGCCGCGTGGTGGAGGTCGCCGTCGGCCAGAACCAGCCGGTGAAGAAGGGCGACCTGCTGTTCCGGATCGACGCCCAGCCGCTGGAGATCGCCCTGGCCCAGAACGAGGCCCTGCTCGCGCACATGGCCAACAGCGCCAGCGCCAGCCGCGCCAAGGTCAGCGGCGCCGGCAGCTCGATCCAGGCCGCGCGCGAGACCCTGGCCTGGGCCCAGCGCGACCTGGCGCGGATGCAGCAGCTCGCCGGCCAGCAGCTGGTCTCGCGCAAGATGCTCGACGATGCCCGCCACGCCGTGGCCGAGGCACGCACCGACCTGGCCGACGCGATCGCCTCGCAGAGCGAGGCCGCGGCGACCCTCAGCGGCAGCGCCGGCACCGCCACCGAGGACCTGCCCGACTACCGCGCCGCCCTGGCCATGGTCGCCAAGGCCAGGCTCGACCTGGAGCATGCCGAAGTGCGCGCCCCGGCCGACGGCGTGATCGGCACCCACGACCTGCAGGTCGGCGAATTCCTGGCCACCGGCCAGACCGCGATGCCGCTGGTGGCCACCGATCCGGTCTGGATCGAGGCCAACTTCAAGGAGACCGAGCTGACCAGGATGAAGGCCGGCCAGACCGCCACCATCGAGGTCGACAGCTACCCCGGGGTGAAGTGGACCGCGCACGTGGCCTCGATCGCCCCGGCCTCGGGCGCCGAGTTCAGCGTGTTGCCGGCGCAGAACGCCACCGGCAACTGGGTCAAGATCGTGCAGCGGATCCCGGTGCGGCTGGAGATCGACAGTTCGCAGGCCGACGCCCCGGTGCTGCGCGCCGGCATGAGCGCCGAGGTCAAGATCGACCTGCGCAGCGGCGAGGCGGACACCGCCACCGCGGCCGCGCCGCCGGTCCAGTCCGCCGCCGGCCGGCACTGACGCCCGAGGGCTGCCCGCCTCGCCACCGCGGCCGGCAGCGTCGTTCCCCGTTTTCCGAGTTCCCTCCCCATGATCCAGCGCTTCAAGGCTTCCGAGGGCGGCAACCGCGCGTTGCTGGTCGGCTCGGTGATGCTGGCCACGCTGATGCAGGCGCTGGACACCACCATCGCCAACGTCGCCCTGCCGGACATGCAGGGCTCGCTCTCGGCCACCCAGGACCAGGCCTCGTGGGTGCTGACCAGCTACATAGTCGCGGCCGCGATCCTGACCCCGGTCACCGGCTGGCTGGCCGGGCGCCTGGGCCGGCGCCGGCTGCTGATCATCGCGGTGGCCGGCTTCACCGTGGCCTCGCTGCTGTGCGGCATCGCCAGCGGGATCGGCGAGATGGTCCTGTTCCGGATCCTGCAGGGCGTGTTCGGCGCCTCGCTGGTGCCGATCTCGCAGTCGCTGCTGCTCGACGCCTTCCCCAAGGAGAAGCACGGCGCGGCGATGGCCCTGTGGGGCATGGGGATCATGGTCGGCCCGATCCTCGGCCCGCCGCTGGGCGGCTGGCTCACCGAGTACTACAGCTGGCACTGGGTGTTCCTGATCAACCTGCCGGTCGGGATCCTGGCGCTGGTCGGGATCATGGCCAGCGTGAAGAAGGACGCGCCGCACCAGCGGCCGCTGGACGGCATCGGCCTGGCCCTGCTGGCCCTGGGCATCGGCGGCCTGCAGCTGTTCCTGGACCGCGGCGAGAGCCAGGACTGGTTCGGCAGCCTGGAGATCCAGGTCGAGGCCGCGATCGCGTTCCTGGCCCTGTACCTGTACGGCCTGTGGTGGTGGAAGCGGCGCGACCACGCCCTGCTGGACCTGGGCCTGCTGGGCAACAAGAACTTCGCGGTGGGCTGCGTGCTGATCTTCGTGGTCGGCATCGTCCTGTTCGCGACCCTGGCCCTGCTGCCGCCGTACCTCAACGCGCTGATGCACTACCCGGTGCTGACCATCGGCCTGGTGCTGGCCCCGCGTGGGGTGGGCACGATGTTCTCGATGATGCTGGTCGGGCGCATGCTCGGCCGGGTCGACGCGCGCATCCCGATCTTGGCCGGCATGGGCATGATGGTCGCCTCGCTGCAGGGCATGGCCGACTTCGGCACCGAGGCTTCGATCCAGTCCATCGTCTGGCTGGGCGTGCTCCAGGGCGCCGGCCTGGGCCTGGTGTTCGTGCCGATCTCCACGATCGCCTACTCGACCCTGCATCCGTCTCAGCGGACCGAGGCCGCCGGCCTGTTCAGCCTGGTCCGCAACATCGGCTCCTCGGTCGGCATCTCGATCGTGGTGACCCTGTTGTCGCGCGCCAGCCAGATCAACCACGCCGAGATCGGCGCGCGGATCCCGGCCTTCGGCGCCGAGCAGACCCTGATCCCGGCGATCTGGAACCCGGCCACGGCTTCCGGCGCGGCCCTGCTCAACAACGAGCTGCTGCGGCAGTCGGCGGCGATCGGCTACTCCAACGACTTCTGGCTGATGATGGTGCTGACCCTGTGCGCGATGCCGCTGGTGCTGCTGATGCACAGCGGGCGGCATGCGGGCGGCGGCGACCCGGGCGAGGCGGCGGCCGCGGCGCATTGAGCGGCCGTGGCTAGCCCAGGTCCGTGGCCCTGGCCTTGAGCGCGATCAGGATGCGTGCACGGGCGGGTCGCTAGGATCCGTCCATCCCCCACGGAAGCGCATGCAATGAACGAACGGATCGCCCACCCCGGCCTGGCGGCGAAGCGGATGACGGCCGAGCAGGCCGCCGCGCTGATCGGCCCGGGCATGTCGGTGGGCATGAGCGGCTTCACCGGCGCCGGCTATCCGAAGGCGATCCCGCTGGCGCTGGCCGAGCGCATCACCGCCGCCCACGACCGTGGCGAGCCGTTCGCCCTGCGCATCCTCACCGGCGCCTCGACCGCGCCGGAGCTCGACGGCGCCCTGGCCCGCGCCGGCGGCATCGACTTCCGCCTGCCCTACCAGTCCGATCCCGACCTGCGCGCGCGCATCAACCAGGGCGAGATCGAGTACATGGACATCCACCTCGGCCACGTCGCCCAGTACACCTGGTTCGGCTTCCTCGGGCACATGGACGTGGCGGTGGTCGAGGTCAGCGCGATCCTGCCCGACGGCCGCCTGGTGCCGTCCACCTCGGTGGGCAACAACAAGACCTGGCTGGATTTGGCCGACCGGGTGATCCTCGAGGTCAACCACCGCCAGCCGCCGGGCCTGGACGGGATGCACGACATCTACTACGGCACCGCCCTGCCGCCGCAGCGCCGGCCGATCCCCCTGGTGCATCCGGGCGACCGCATCGGCGAGCCCTACCTGCGCTGCGATCCGTCCAAGGTGATCGCCGTGGTCGAGACCGACGCCCCGGACCGGCTCGGTCGCTTCGCCGCGCCGGACGAAACCTCGCGCCGGATCGCCGGCCACCTGGTCGAGTTCTTCCGCCACGAGATCCGCGCCGGGCGCCTGCACGAGAAGCTGCTGCCGCTGCAGTCGGGCGTGGGCAACGTCGCCAACGCGGTGCTGGCGGGGCTGCGCGAGGCCGGCTTCCGCGGCCTGACCGCGTTCACCGAGGTGATCCAGGACGGCATGCTGGAGCTGATCGGCGACGGCACGATCGAGGTCGCCTCGGCCAGCTCGTTCGCGCTCAGCCCGGAGGGCGTGGAGGACTTCGTCGCCAACATCGACCGCTACCGCGAGCACATCGTGCTGCGGCCGCAGGAGATCTCCAACCACACCGAGCTGATCCGGCGCCTGGGCGTGATCGGCATGAACGGCATGGTCGAGGTCGACCTGTACGGCAACGTCAACTCCACCCACGTGGCCGGCACCAGCATCATCAACGGCATCGGCGGCTCGGGCGACTTCGCCCGCAACGGCTTCCTGTCCTGCTTCCTGACCCCGAGCACGGCCAAGAACGGCGCGATCTCGGCGATCGTGCCGATGGTCAGCCACGTCGACCACACCGAGCACGACGTGGCAGTGGTGGTCACCGAGCAGGGCCTGGCCGACCTGCGCGGGCTCTCGCCCAAGCAGAGGGCGCGCAAGCTGATCGAGCACTGCGCCCACCCGGACTACCGGCCGATGCTGCAGGATTACTTCGACCGCGCCTTGCGCGACAGCCGCGGCAAGCACACCCCGCACCTGCTGGCCGAGGCCTTGTCCTGGCACCAGCGCTACCTGGACACGGGCACGATGCGGGCGTGAGCAAGCGCGGGTGCAGGAACGAAAACGGGCGGCACTTGGGTGCCGCCCGTTCTGCTTCAGCCCGCGCGCAGGCTCAGCCCAGCGACGCCAGCCACTCGTCGTCCGAGCCTTCGTTCACGCCCTCGAACAGCGGGGTGGAGAAGTAACGCTCGCCGGTGTCCGGCAGCACCGCCAGCAGGACCGAGCCCTTCGGCGCGTCGGCGGCCACCTTCAGCGCCGCGGCCACGGTCGCGCCCGAGGAGATGCCGACGAAGATGCCTTCCTCGGCCGAGAGCCGGCGCGCGGTGGCGATCGCTTCCTCGTCGGCGACGTTGACGATCTGGTCGGCGACCTCGCGGTTGAGCACTTCCGGCAGGAAGTCCGGGGTCCAGCCCTGGACCTTGTGCGGCTTCCACTCGTTGCCGGCCAGCAGGGAGGCGTTGACCGGCTCGGCGGCGGTGATCTTCACCTCCGGGCGGGCCACGCGCAGGACCTCGCCCACGCCGGTCAGGGTGCCGCCGGTGCCCCAGCCGCTGACGAAATGGTCGAGGCGGCGGCCGGCGAAGTCGCGCAGGATCTCGGCGGCGGTGGTCTGGCGGTGGTAGGCCGGGTTGGCGGGGTTGGCGAACTGGCTGGCCAGGAACCAGCCGTGCTTCTTCGCCAGCTCCTCGGCCTTGCGGACCATGCCGGTGCCGCGCTCGGCGGCCGGGGTCAGCACCACCTTGGCGCCGTAGGCGCGGATCAGCTTGCGGCGCTCGACCGAGAAGGTCTCGGTCATCACCGCCACGAACTTGTAGCCGCGCGCGGCGGCCACCGCAGCCAGGGCCACGCCGGTGTTGCCCGAGGTCGCCTCCACGATGGTGTCGCCGGGCTTGAGCAGGCCCTTGGCCTCGGCGTCGAGCACGATCGCCAGGGCCAGGCGGTCCTTGACCGAGCCGGCCGGGTTGAAGGCTTCCACCTTCACGTACAGGTCCACGTGCGCCGGGGCGACGCGGTGCAATTTGACGACCGGGGTGCGGCCGATGGTGTCGAGGATGCTGTCGTAGATGGCCATGGAAGCTTCCGTTGTGGGTCGTGGATGGGGAAACGCGGGATGAGGGATCAGGCGGCCCGCGCCAGGGCCGGCGCGGGCGGGCCCAGCGGCGCGGCGCCGAACCAGTGCAGCTGCCCGGCCAGCGCGGCCACCTCGCCCAGCACCAGCAGGGCGGGCGAGGCCACGCCGTGGACGCGGGCGGTATCGGGCAGGTCGTCGAGGGTGCCGGTGACCACGCGCTGCTCGGGGCGCGAGCCGTTCTCGATCAGCGCGAACGGGGTGGACGGCGCGCGACCGGCGGCCAGCAGGCGCTCGCGCAGGTGCTCCAGCGCGGCCACGCCCATGTACACGGCCAGGGTCTGGCGTTCGCGCGCCAGCGACTCCCAGTCCACGTCGTCGACCGAATCGCGGCAGTGCGCGGTGGTCAGCCGCACCGACTGGGCGTGGTCGCGGTGGGTCAGCGGGATGCCGGCATAGGCGGCGCAGGCCACCGCGGCGGTGATGCCGGGCACCACCCGGAAGGCGATGCCGTGCGCGCGCAGGAACTCCAGTTCCTCGCCGCCGCGGCCGAACACGAACGGATCGCCGCCCTTGAGCCGGACCACGCGCAGGCCGCCGCGGGCGTAGCGCAGCATCAGCGCGTGGATCTCCTCCTGCGGCATGCTGTGGTTGCCGGCCGACTTGCCGACCTCGACCTTCAGCGCGGCCGGGTTGACCAGTTCCAGCACGCCGGCGCCGACCAGGCGGTCGTACAACACCACCTCGGCCGCCTCCAGCGCACGCAGCGCGTGCAGGGTCAGCAGGCCCGGATCGCCGGGGCCGGCGCCGACCAGGGTCACGCTGCCGGGGAGCAGTTCGAAGGCCCCGGGAATGGCGGTCGGGACGGGTGGCGGCAGGCTCACGGGCGGAATCGGAAACAGTGGGATGCCGACCGTAGCGCCCGCTCATAACAGGCGGAAATAACTTGCCGCGCAATGCACATGCGCTCGGGTTATAAGCGGCGAGGCGGGATGCGGCTACATTCCGGTTCCTGCAGGCCCCTATTCACGTTAGTGTCTCCGCCATGACCCTCACCCAGCTCCGCTACCTCGTGGCCATCGCCGACGCCGGGCTCAACATCACCTTGGCCGCGGCCAGGGTGCATGCGACCCAGCCCGGCCTGTCCAAGCAGCTCAAGCAGCTGGAGGACGAGCTGGGCTTCCTGCTGTTCGTGCGCAAGGGCCGCAGCCTGGAGGCGATCACCCCGGCCGGCGGCGAGGTGCTCGAGCGCGCCCGGGTGATCCTGGCCGAGACCGCCAACATCCGCGCCTACGCGGCCAACCAGCGCCGCGAGAGCCACGGCCAGCTGACCATCACCACCACCCATACCCAGGCGCGGTTCGTGCTGCCGCCGGCGATCGCCCGGATCAAGCGCGAATTTCCTCAGGTCAGCGTCCACCTGCAGCAGTCCACCGAGGGCGCGGCCCTGGACCTGCTCGGCCAGGGCGATGCCGACATGGCCGTGGTCAGCACCGCCGGCGGCGAGCCGCAGGGCGGGGTTGCGGTGCCGCTGTACCGCTGGCGGCGGCTGGCGCTGGTGCCGCGCGGGCACGCCCTGGACCGCGCCGGCAAGGGCCCGGACATCCAGGAACTGGCGCAGTACCCGCTGATCAGCTACGAATCCTCGACCCGGCCCGAGTCCTCCCTGCAGCGCGCCTTCGCCAGCGTCGGCCTGGAGCCGAACCTGGCCCTGACCGCGCTGGACGCCGACCTGATCAAGACCTACGTCCGCGCCGGGCTGGGCGTGGGCCTGCTGGCGGAGATGGCGGTCAGCGCCGGCGACACCGACCTGCGCGGCTGGCCGGCCCCGACCGAGGTCGCCGAATGCATCGCCTGGGCGGTCCTGCCGCGCGAGCGCGTGCTGCGCGACTACGCGCTGGAACTGGTCCACGTCCTGGCCCCGCAGATCGACAAGCGCGACCTGCGCCGGGTGCTGGACGGCAACCAGGACCCGGACTGGCCGCTGCCGCCGACCTGGGAATCGCTGACCCAAACGATCAGCATCTGAGGTTCCCGCTGCCGTCCGCGCTTCAGGGGTGCGGGAAGCGCTTGAGGTAATCCTCGAAGGGCTCGAGGCCGGCATTCCTCCTCCGCTCCTCCAGCCCTTCCGGGTTTTCGATGAGATAGGGCGTTCCCGCTCCCCGGATCTGCGTTCCGTAGATATGGGGCATGCCCTGGCGCACGCGGATCCGGTCCTCGAGCAGGGGCAGGGTGCCGGGCGGCAGTTCCCCCGCCCGATCCGCGGCACGCAGGAGCGGGACCAGTTCCATCTGCAGGTCCAGGTCCGCATGCTGCAGGACCAGGAACGCGCCCAACGACGCCTCCCGCCCGAATTCCGAGACCGGGGGCCATCCGCAGTTGTCGACGATTCCGGCCAGGCGGACCGCGTTTTCCTTGTCCACGTCGGGCGCATTGCCGGTTCGCGAGGCCTGGTCCGAGTGGAGCCTCCGCTCGAGTTCGGTGCGGACGGACCGGGTGTCGCAGATGGCGGGAACCTGGACACCGGTGCCCGCGGCGGAAACGAGCGCCATCAAGCAGGTGCTTTCCTGGCATGGTTGAGTGGCTCGTTCCGGAGGTGGCGGTGTCCTCATCCTAGCGACTGGTCGCCTAGCGGAGGGTTCCAGGTGGCAGGTGTTGGACGCCTTAGCCCTACCCGCCGGCCAGCCGCTCGTACCACTGCCGGTACGGCGTGTTCCTGGCGAGGTGGCGGTTGAAGTCCGGCGTTCCGTCATCCCACCAGACCGGGCCGCGCTCGCCGAGGGCGATCTTCGCGGCGTCGACGGCGCTGCGCGCCGCGGCCAGCGCGTCCGGGTCGGCGGCCGCCATCGCGGCCTTCACCTGCCGCCGCGCGGCCATGAGCGCGGCGACGAGCGCCTCGCGTTCCGCGGCTGGCAGATGCGGATTGGCGAGCCGCCAGAGGCGGTCGCGGACCACCATGTATCGTCCGTCGGGTGTCTGCGGATGTTCCATGTTCGTGGATGTGGCGACTCAGGATGCGTCGATCCGGCGGCGGGGCGTGCGCCCTAGCATCCAGCCCAGCCTGCCCAGGGCCCAGCCGGCGCCGTAAAGCAGCGCGAACGTAGGCAGGCCGATCAAGGCGTAGGCGGCCGTCCAGGACAGCCGGGACAGGCCGGGCACGCCGAGCCAGTCCAGGGCGCCCAGTTGCATCGCCAGCGGCAGCTGGAGCAGGACGAAGGCGCCTTTGGGATCGCCCTCGGCGGCCATCGACCCCCAGACGCAAAGGCCGATGAGCACCGCGTAGAGGACGCACACGGCGAGGCCGATCCTGCTCATGCGACAGGGCTCCCGGAAGATGCCGGTGGCAAGGCGCCCCGGCCTGGATCGCGCCCGCTGTGGCGGATGCGGGGAGCAGGGTAACCGAGACTCAGATGTCCTCGTGGATCCCGCACTCCCGCTTCAGGCCGAAGAAGCGGGTGTCCTCGTCCTTCATGCCCGGCTCCCAGCGGGTGGTGGTGTGGAAGTCGCCGATGGAGACGTAGCCTTCGTGCCACAGCGGGTGGTAGGGCAGGTCGTGCTGCTTGAGGTACTGCCAGACGTCGCGGTCGGACCAGTCGGCGATCGGGCTGACCTTGAGCCGGTCGCCGCGCCACTGCAGCACCGGGGTGTCGGCGCGGCTGGCCGACTGGCTGCGGCGCAGGCCGGTGAACCAGGTGCCGGCCGCCAGCTCGTCCAGGGCGCGGCGCATCGGCTCGACCTTGCGCAGCTGGTTGTAGTTGTCCAGGCCTTCCACGCCCTGTTCCCAGAGGCGGCCGTGGCGGGCCTCCATCCAGGCGCGGCTGACCAGCGGGCGGAACACCTTGAGGTTGAGCCTGAGGCGGTCGGTCAGCTCGTCGGCGAAGCGGTAGGTCTCGGGGAACAGGTAGCCGGTGTCGACCAGGATCACCGGGATGTCCGGCTTCTGCTGCACCAGCATGTGCAGGGCCACCGCCGACTGCGCGCCGAAGCTGGAGGACAGCACCGCATTGCCCGGGCCGTGCTCCAGCGCCCAGGCCACGCGCTGTTCCGCGTCCATGGCCTCCAGCTGCGGGTTGAGCGCGGCCAGGTCGAGCGCGGGCGCGGCGTCGGCGCTGTTGGCGGCTTCGGGGACGTGGGTGGAGGCGGCGGTCAGGCTCATCGGAGATTCCGGACGCAGGGATGCAACGCGGGGATCAGGCGGCCTCGCCCAGCGCGGCGTTCTTGCCCGCCGGCTCGACCAGGACCTGGGTGTGGGTGGGGTAGGGCGGCAGGGCGACCACGCCGGCGCGGTGGAGGAAGTCGCCGAAGCCCTCGCCCTGGCCGCGCTCGGCGGCGTAGCGGGCGAACAGCGGCTCCAGTTCCTCCAGGATCTGCGCTTCGGTGATGTTCTCGCGGTGCAGGGTGTTCAGGCGCTGGCCGCGGTGGTCGGCGCCGAGCATCAGGTTGTAGCGGCCGGGCGCCTTGCCGACCAGGGCGATCTCGCCCAGGTACGGGCGCGAGCAGCCGTTGGGGCAGCCGGAGATGCGCAGCAGGATCGGCGCATCGGCCAGGCCGTGCTTCTCCAGCAGCGGCTGCAGTTTGGCGTTGAGGTCGGGCAGGTAGCGCTCGGCCTCGGCCATGGCCAGGGCGCAGGTGGGCAGGGCGACGCAGGCCATCGAGGCGCGCGCCAGCGCGGTCGGGGCGCGGTTCTCCTGGTCCAGCGCATGGGTGCGGACCAGGGCGTCGATCCGCTCGCGCTCGCCGGCCGGCACCCCGGCGATGATCAGGTTCTGGTTCGCCGTCACCCGGAATTCCTGACCAGGAGCGCCGCCGCGAAGGACGTTGGCGATCTCGCGCATGCCGGTCAGGTGCGGGGCGCCGGGGCGGTCGGCGATGCGGCCGGTCGGCAGCGACAGGGTCAGGTGCCAGCGGCCGTCCTCGCCCTCGACCCAGCCGAAGCGGTCGCCGTTGTGGTCGAAGTGGAACGGCCGCGCGGGCTGCAGCCTGAACCCGGCGCGCTCCTCCATCTGCGCGACGATGTAGTCCAGGCCGTGCTCGTCGATGGTGTACTTGAAGCGGGCGTGCTTGCGCTCGACCCGGTCGCCGTGGTCGCGCTGCACGGTCACCGCGGCGGCGGCGATCGCCAGCACCTGGTCGGGGGCGACGAAGCCGATCACGTTGCCCAGCCGCGGGTAGGTCTTGGGATCGCCGTGGCTGGCGCCCATGCCGCCGCCGATGGCGACGTTGAAGCCGGCCAGGCCGCCGTCCGCGTCGACGACGGCGATCAGGCCGAAGTCGTTGGCGAACAGGTCCACGTCGTTGGTCGGCGGCACCGCCACGGCCATCTTGAACTTGCGCGGCAGGTAGACCTTGCCGTAGACCGGGTCCTCTTCCTCGCCGCTGTCGGCCAGCTTCTCCTGGTCCAGCCAGATCTCGTAGTAGGCGCGGGTTTTGGGCAGGAACTCGAGCGACAGCCTCTGCGCCCACTCGTGCACTTCGGCGTGCAGGCGCGACTGCAGCGGGTTGCTGGCCGCCAGCACGTTGCGGTTGACGTCGCCGCAGGCGGAGATGGTGTCCAGCGCGGCGGCGTTGATCGCCTGCATGGTCGCCTTCAGCTCGCGCTTGATCACGCCGTGGAACTGGAAGGTCTGGCGGGTGGTGATGCGCAGCGAGTGGTTGGCCCAGGTGGTGGCGATGGCGTCCAGCTTCAGCCACTGCTCCGGGGTGAACACCCCGCCCGGGGCGCGCACCCGGATCATGAACTGGTGCGCCGGCTCCAGCTTCTGCCGGCGGCGCTCGTCGCGGATGTCGCGGTCGTCCTGCTGGTAGGTGCCGTGGAACTTGACCAGGCGCTGGTCCTCGAACGACAGCGAGCCGGTGACCGGGTCGGCCAGGCCCTCCAGCAGCGTGCCGCGCAGGCCGCGGCTCTTGATCTTGATGTCTTCGACGGAAGGGTGGCTCATGGCGTTGGCTTTGATCCGGTGGGGTGCGCGGGCGGGCGGCGTCGGGTTCAGTAGACGTCGCGGCCGTAGCGGCCTTCGGTCTGCAGGGCGGTGAGGTACTCGGCGGCGGCCTCGGCGTCGCCGCCGTTGTGCGCGGCCACCACGTCCAGCAGGGCCGCGTGCACGTCCTTGCCCATGGCGATCGAGCCGCAGACGTAGAAGTGGGCGCCGTTCTGCAGCCAGGCGTACAGCTCGGCGCCGCGCTCGCGCAGGCGGTCCTGGACGTAGACCTTGGCGGCCTGGTCGCGGGAGAAGGCCAGGTCCAGGCGGTGCAGCTCACCCCTTTGCAGGGCTTCCTGCCACTCGGTCTGGTAGAGGAAGCCGGTGTTGAAGTGCTGGGCGCCGAAGAACAGCCAGTTGCGGCCGCTCGCGCCGGTCTCGGCGCGCTCCTGGACGAAGCCGCGGAACGGGGCGATGCCGGTGCCCGGGCCGACCATGACGATGTCGCGCGAGGCGTCGGCCGGGACCCGGAAGCGCTCGTTCGGCTCGATGTAGACCGGCACCTGGCCGCCTTCCTCCAGCGCGGCGAGGAAGCCGCTGGCGGCGCCGAGGTGCTCGTGGCCGTGGGCCTGGTAGCGCAGCACGTCCAGGGTCAGGTGCGCTTCCTCGCCCACCCGCTTGCGGCTGGAGGCGATCGAGTACAGGCGCTGGGCCTGCGGCCGCAGCGCGGCGACCAGGGCCTCGTGGTCCCAGGCCGCCGGCCAGCGGCGCAGGACGTCCACCAGCTGGTGGTCGCCCAGCAACGCGGCCAGGCCGGCGGTCTGGGTGGGGTCGAGCAGCTGCTGCAGGGCCGCGGCGCCGGAGCGCTCGGCGTGTGCGGCCAGGAACGGGCGCGACAGCCGGGTCAGCTCGCGCCGGGTGGCCAGCCACTCGGACAGGGGCAGAGTCTCGCTGCCGGAGGTGACAGCGGCATTGCCGTCCAGTTTCGCCGCCTCCAGCACCGCGGCCACCAGCGGCTCGGGGTTGCGGTGGCGGACGCCGAGGGCGTCGCCCGGCTCATAGGCCAGGCCCGAGCCTTCCAGCGACAGCTCGATGTGGCGGACGTCCTTCTCCACCGGGCCGTACTTGAGGAAGCCCTGGCTGCGGAACTCGCGGCCGGTGATGCGCTGGTTGGCCAGCACCTCGGCGGCGAAGGGGCGCTCGTGGGTCCAGGCCGCGGCGGCCGGGCGCAGGGGAGTGACCGTGGCCAGGTGGGCGCCAGCGGCCGGGGCGGAGGCCTTGAGCAGCTCGCCGGCCTTGGCCAGGGCGGCCTCGCGCCAGGGGCCGGCGACGGTGTCGATGTCCAGGTCGGCCTGGCCCAGGTCGGCTACCCGCTGGCCGCCCAGTTCGGCCAGGCGGGCGTCGATCTTGCGGGCGATGCCGCAGAAGTCGGCGTAGCTGGTGTCGCCCAGGCCGAGCACGGCGAACTTCAGCTCCGGCAGCTTGGGCGCGCGCTTGCCGTTGAGGAACTCGGTGAAGCCGATCGCGTCGTCCGGCGGGTCGCCCTCGCCCTGGGTGCTGATGACCACGTACAGCAGGCGCTCGGAGGCCAGTTCGCCGGTGCGGTAGCTGTCGGTGCGGACCAGGCGCACGGCCAGGCCGGCGGCCTCGGCGGCCTGGGCGATCTTCTCGGCCTCGCGCCGGGCATTGCCGGTCTGGCTGCCGTACAGCACGGTCAGGCGCTGGCCGGCCTGGGGCGCGGCCGCCGCGCCGCCGCCGGGCAGCACCGCCAGGTGCGGGGCGCCGTGGCCCTGGGCCAGGCCCGCGGTGTAGCCGGACAGCCACCACAGCGAGGGCGCATCCAGGCCGTCGACCAGCCGGGCCAGCAGGACCTTGCGGTCCTCGTTGAGCGGACTGGGGGGCAGCGCGGTGGGCGCAGCGGTCATCTGTGGCGGGCTCGGCGAACGTCGGGTTCCGACGGGATGCTGATGTTAGGAAAGCGCAAACCGCGGCTGAAACGCCTTGTGGTTATTCGCTTATGCTCTGCGCTTATTTCGCCGGCCGGGCCGCCGCCTGAATACTCGCCGTCCCGAATCGCCCGGACCTGCGTACCTGCGGGGCCGTATGGTGTTCTGCTTTAGGAAAGGCCTGCCGGGCGTTCCGCCGGTCCGGTCTCCTTCCCTCCCTTCCCGCCCTTCGCCGCGCACCCGATGAGCCTCGCCCAACGCCTGTCCCACCTCGACCGCCTGGAGGCGGAGAGCATCCACATCCTGCGGGAGGTCGCCGCCGAGTTCCGCAACCCGGTGATGCTGTACTCGGTCGGCAAGGACAGCTCGGTGCTGCTGCACCTGCTGCTCAAGGCCTTCGCCCCGGCGGTGCCGCCGATCCCTTTGCTGCACGTGGACACGCGCTGGAAGTTCCGCGAGATGATCGCCTTCCGCGACCAGCGCGCCGCCGATACCGGGGTGGAGCTGCGGGTCCACATCAATCCCGACGGCATCGCCCAGGACATCGGCCCGGTCAGCCACGGCGCCACCGTCCACACCGACGTGATGAAGACCCAGGGCCTGAAGCAGGCGCTGGACAAGTGGCAGTTCGACGCGGCCATCGGCGGCGCGCGGCGCGACGAGGAGAAGTCGCGGGCCAAGGAGCGGGTGTTCTCGTTCCGCAACGAGCACCACCGCTGGGATCCCAAGCGCCAGCGCCCGGAGCTGTGGAACCTGTACAACGCCCGCATCCGCAAGGGCGAGAGCGTGCGCGCGTTCCCGATCTCGAACTGGACCGAGCTGGACGTGTGGCTCTACATCTACCGCGAGAAGATCCCGGTGGTGCCGCTGTACCTAGCCGCCGAAAGGCCTGTCGTCGAGCGCGACGGCGCCCTGATCATGGTCGACGACGAGCGCCTGCCGCTGAAGCCGGGCGAGGTGCCGCAGCTGAGGAAGGTCCGTTTCCGCACCCTGGGCTGCTACCCGCTGACCGGCGCGATCGAGTCGCAGGCCGACACCCTGGAGAAGATCATCGCCGAGATGCTGGTGGCCACCAGTTCCGAGCGCCAGGGCCGGGTGATCGACCACGACCCGACCGCGTCGATGGAGAAGAAGAAGCTGGAGGGGTATTTCTGATGAAGAGCGGTGATTCGTCATTCGTGATTGGTGATTCGGAAAAGCAGGGGCCGGCTGCGAGGAATGCCGCCTTTTCGAATCACCAATCACCAATCACCAATCACGGCGAAGATGGTGCCATAGGCGCCTATCTTCGCCAGCACGAGGACAAGCCGCTGCTGCGCTTCATCACCTGCGGCAGCGTCGACGACGGCAAGAGCACCCTGATCGGGCGCCTGCTGTGGGAGAGCAAGCGCCTGTTCGACGACCAGCTGGCCGCGCTGGAGGCCGATTCGCGCCGCCACGGCACCCAGGGCGAGCGGATCGACTACGCGCTGCTGCTGGATGGCCTGGCCGCCGAGCGCGAGCAGGGCATCACCATCGACGTGGCCTACCGCTACTTCGACACCGACAAGCGCAAGTTCATCGTCGCCGACTGCCCCGGCCACGAGCAGTACACCCGCAACATGGCCACTGGCGCCTCCACCGCCGACCTGGCCGTGGTCCTGGTGGACGCGCGGAAGGGCCTGCTGGCGCAGACCCGCCGGCACAGCTACATCGTCTCTTTGCTGGGCATCCGCCACGTGGTCCTGGCGGTGAACAAGATGGACCTGGTCGGCTACGACCAGGCCACCTTCGACGCGATCGCCGACGGCTACCGCGCGCTGGCCGCGCAATTGGGCATAGCGCATGTCCAGGTGATCCCGTTGTCGGCGCTGGAAGGCGACAACCTGCTGCATGGTTCGGCCAACACCCCGTGGTACCGCGGCCCGGCCCTGCTCGAGCACCTGGAGACGGTGCAGCTGGAAGGCGGCGACGCCGGCGGCGGCCTGCGCCTGCCGGTGCAGTGGGTCAACCGGCCCAACTCCGAGTTCCGCGGCTTCGCCGGCACCATTGCCGGCGGCGAGGTCGCGCCGGGCGACGCGGTGGTGGTGCTGCCTTCGGCGCGGCGCTCGACCGTGGCCCAGGTGCTGGGCCCGGACGGCCCGGTCGAGCGGGCCTTCGCCGGCCAGGCGGTGACCCTGACCCTGGCCGACGAGATCGACATCAGCCGCGGCGACGTGATCGCCGCCGCCGGCGATCCGCCCGCGGTGGCCGACCAGTTCGCCGCCCACGTGCTGTGGATGAGCGACGCGCCGCTGCTGCCGGGCCGGCCGTACTGGCTGAAGATCGGCGCCCGCACCGTGGCCGCCAGCGTCAGCGAGATCAAGCACCGGGTGGACGTGAACACCCAGGAGCACCTGGCCGCCAAGCGCCTGGAGCTGAACGAGGTCGGCTACTGCAACCTCAGCCTGGAAGAACCCATCGCCTTCGCCGCGTACGCCGAGAACCGCGCGCTCGGCGGCTTCATCCTGATCGACCGCCAGAACAACGACACCGTCGCCGCCGGCACCCTGGACTTCGCCCTGCGCCGCGCCGACAACGTGCACTGGCAGCACATCGACGTGGACAAGCGCGCCCGCGCGCGGATCAAGGGCCAGGTGCCGAAGGTGCTGTGGTTCACCGGCCTGTCCGGCGCCGGCAAATCCACCGTCGCCAACCTGGTGGACAAGCGCCTGCATGCGCTGGGCTACCACACCTTCGTCCTGGACGGCGACAACGTCCGCCACGGCCTCAACCGCGACCTGGGCTTCACCGACGAGGACCGGGTGGAGAACATCCGCCGGGTGGCCGAGGTGGCGCGGCTGATGGCCGACGCCGGGCTGATCGTGCTGGTCAGCTTCATCTCCCCGTTCAGGGCCGAGCGCCAGCTGGCGCGCGAGCGCTTCGAGCCGGGCGAGTTCCTGGAAGTGTTCGTCGACGTGCCACTGGCGGTGGCCGAGGCGCGCGACGTGAAGGGCCTGTACCGCAAGGCCCGCGCCGGCCTGATCCCCAACTTCACCGGAATCGATTCGCCCTACGAAGCGCCGGAGCAGCCGGAGGTCCATCTGGACGCCACCGCCGCGCCCGAGGCGCTGGTGGCGCAGGTGCTGGAGGCGCTGGAACTGGACTGGAGCGCCGGCGGCACCTCCTGGCTGTGAGGCGCACCCGGCGCAGGCCGGCGGTGCACATGACAAGTGGTGATATGCCATAGGTCATGTGCACCGGAAGGCGCACTCGAACGTTCATGCGAAGTCGCTACACTCGGCCCGTTCAGGATCGGACTTCCGCATGCGCAACACCGCTTTGCCGCGCGGCCCCTGGCCGGGCGCGCTCGTCTTCCTGCTGTCCGTCTTCCTGCTGTCCGCCTGCGGGCGCGACGATGCCGACGCCGGTCATGAGCAGGCGCCGGCCACGGTCACCACCCAGCGGCTGCAGACGGTGCGCTGGGCCGACGAGCTGAAGGCGCTGGGCACGGCCCACGCGCGCGAATCTGTGACCATCACCGCCAGCGTCACTCAGACCATCGCCTCGGTCGAGTTCGACAGCGGCCAATACGTGGAGAAGGGCCAGCCGCTGGTCACCCTGGTGCAGGGCCAGCAGGCCGCCGGCGTGGCCGAGGCCGAGGCCGGACTGCGCGATGCCGAGCAGCTGTACGAGCGCAACCGCCGCCTGGCCGAGCAGCAACTGATCGCGCGTGCGTCGCTGGACACCCAGCGCGCCGCGCTGGAGGCCGCGCGCGCGCGGGTGGCCACGCAGAGGGCCACGGTCGCCGACCGCACCATCCGCAGCCCGTTCGCCGGGGTGCTCGGCCTGCGCCTGGTCAGCGCCGGCTCGCTGGTCGCCCCGGGCACGCCGATCACCACCCTGGACGACGTCTCCACGATCAAGCTGGACTTCACCGTGCCCGAGGCACAGCTGTCCCTGCTGCGTCCCGGCCAGCGGATCGTGGCGCGCAGCGAGGCCTGGCCGGGCGAGACCTTCGCCGGCGCCATCGCCACGATCGACTCGCGGGTGGATCCGGGCTCGCGCGCGGTCACCGTGCGCGCCGAGGTCCCCAACCCGGACGGCCGGCTGCGCCCGGGCATGCTGCTGGAGGTCGGGATCGAGCGCGCCGCGCGCGAGGCCCTGGCCATCCCCGAGCTGGCCCTGCAGCAGAACGGCGCGCGTTCCAGCGTGTTCCGGGTGGAGGCCGACGGGGCCACGGTCAGGGAAGTGCCCGTGCAGACCGGTGCGCGCCGGTTCGGCGAGGTCGAGATCGTGTCCGGGCTGAAGGCCGGCGACCGGATCGTGGTCGAGGGCACGGTCAAGCTGCGCGACGGGGCGAAGATCAGGGACCTCGGCGCGGCGGCGGAAGGGTCGCGGCCGGAGGCGTCCGGCCCCCAGGCCGACGCCACCGGCGAAGACGCCGCCGGCCCGGAGCGCTGAGCCATGCGGCTGTCCGACCTGTCGATCAAGCGCCCCGTGTTCGCCACGGTGATGTCGCTGATCCTGATCGTGCTCGGCATGGTCTCGTTCACCCGCCTGCCCCTGCGCGAACTGCCCGACGTCGATCCGCCGGTGGTCTCGGTCGACACCACCTACATCGGCGCCTCGGCCGCGGTGGTCGAGAGCCGCATCACCCAGGTGCTGGAGGACGCGATCAGCGGCATCGAGGGCGTGGACGTGATCACCGCCTCCAGCCGCAACGGCCGCTCGGACATCAACATCGAGTTCACCCTGACCCGCGACATCGAGGGCGCGGCCAACGACGTGCGCGACGCGATCAGCCGGGTCGCCAACCGCCTGCCCGAGGACGTGGACCCGCCGCGGGTGTCCAAGCAGGACAGCGACTCCTCGCCGATCATGTTCCTCAACCTGAGCGATGCCGGGTCGAGCATGCAGCAGCTGACGGACTACGCCGACCGCAACCTGGTCGACCAGTTCTCCTCGATCGACGGCGTGTCCTCGGTGAACATCGGCGGCGGCCAGCGCTACGCGATGCGGGTGTGGCTGGACGCCAGGGCGTTGAGCGCGCGCGGGCTGACCGCCGACGACGTGCGCGACGCCCTGCTGCGGCAGAACGTGGAACTGCCCGGCGGCAGCATCGAATCGAAGGACCGCGAGTTCGCCCTGCGGGTGATGCGCGGCTACCGCGAACCGGCCGATTTCGCCGGCCTGGTGGTCGGCAAGGGCGAGGACGGCCACGTGGTGACCCTGGGCGAAGTGGCCCGGGTGCAGCTGGACTCGGAGGAGCGCCGCGCGTTCTACCACGGCAACGGCGTGCCGCAGATCGGCCTGGGCATCGTCGCCACCTCCACCGCCAACTCGCTGGAGGTGGCGCAGAACGTGCGCGCGCTGGTCGGGCGGATCGCGCCGACCCTGCCCGAGGGCATGAAGATCACCGTGGCCTACGATTCCACGGTGTTCACCGACGCGGCCGTGCACGAGGTCTACAAGACCCTGGCCGAGGCGATCGTGCTGGTGCTGCTGGTGGTGTTCGTGTTCCTGGGCAGCGTGCGCGCGGCGCTGATCCCGGCGGTGACCGTGCCGGTGTGCGTGACCGCCGCGTTCATGGCCCTGTACGCCAGCGGCTTTTCAATCAACCAGCTGACCCTGCTGTCGCTGGTCCTGTCCATCGGCCTGGTGGTGGACGACGCGATCGTGGTCCTGGAGAACTGCCAGCGCCGGGTCGACCTGGGCGAACCGCCTTTGCTGGCGGCGCGGCGCGGCACCGCGCAGGTGGCGTTCGCGGTGATCGCCACCACCGTGGTGCTGATCGCGGTGTTCCTGCCGATCGCCTTCATGGAGGGCAATACCGGCCGGCTGTTCCGCGAGCTGGCGGTGGCGGTGGCCGGCGCGGTGGCGATCTCCGGCTTCGTCGCCCTGACCCTGACCCCGATGATGTGCTCGCTGCTGCTGCGGCCGCATGCGCACCGCCGCGGCTTCAACGACTGGGTCGACCGCCGCCTGGATGCGCTGACCCGCCGCTACCGCGGCCTGGTGGCACGGGTGATCGGCCGCGGCTGGCTGCTGGTGGCGGCTATGCTCATCACCTTCGTGGCCAGCGGCCTGCTGTACCGGCTGGTGCCTTCGGAACTGGCGCCGGCCGAGGACCGCGGCGACTTCAACATCACGGTGACGGGTCCGGAAGGCGCCGGCTTCGACTACATGGTCGTGCAGATGACCGAGATCGAGAAGCGCCTGCTGGCCTACGCCGGCGACGAAGGTCCGCTGTCGCGGGTGATCATCCGCGTGCCCGGCGGCTTCGGCGGCCAGGGCGCGAGCATGAACAGCGGCCGCTCCACCGTGTTCCTCAAGCCGTGGGAAGAGCGCACGCAGAGCACCCAGGAAGTGATGGAGGAGGTGCGCCGCAAGCTGGCCGACATCCCCGGCGTGCGCCTGAGCACCGAGGTGCGCCAGGGCCTGGTGCGCGGCTTCGGCCGCCCGGTGCAGTTCGTCCTGCGCGGACCGACCTACGAGACCCTGGCGCAGTGGCGCGACCGCATGCTGTTGCGGATGGAGGGCAACCCGCGCCTGGTCAACATCGACTCGGACTACAAGGAAACCCTGCCGCAGATCCGGGTCGAGATCGACAAGGCCCGTGCCGCCGACCTGGGCGTTCCGGTGCAGGCCATCGGCAGCACCCTGCAGACCATGCTCGGCTCGCTGCGCGCGGGCACCTTCGAGATGGACGGTGAGGAGTACTACGTGATCCTGCAGGCGCCGCTGGAAAGCCGGCGCAACCTCGGCGACGTCTCCGGCCTGTACGTGCGCTCCACCACCAGCGAGCAGCTGATCCCGCTGTCCAACCTGGTCAGGACCAGCGAACACGCCGAGGCCAGCACCCTGAGCCGCTTCAACCGCATGCGCGCGGTCACCCTCAGCGCCGGCCTGGCGCCGGGTTACACCGTGGGCGAGGCGCTGGAGTACCTGCGCACGATCGCCGCCGAGGAACTGCCGCCGGAGGCGCAGTTCGACTACAAGGGCGAGTCGCGCGAGTACGTGCGCTCCAGCGGCGCGGTGTTCTTTACCTTCGGCATGGCCCTGCTGGTGGTGTTCCTGGTGCTGGCGGCGCAGTTCGAGAGCTTCCTGCATCCGCTGGTGATCATGCTGACGGTGCCGCTGGCCATGCTCGGCGCGCTGCTGGGTCTGGCGATCTGGGGCGTGAGCCTGAACCTCTACAGCCAGATCGGCATCGTCATGCTGGTGGGCTTGGCGGCCAAGCACGGCATCCTGATCGTGGAGTTCGCCAACCAGCTGCGCGACGAGGGCCGGCAGGTGGTCGAGGCGATCGTCGAGGCTTCGGCGGTGCGCATGCGTCCGATCCTGATGACCTCGGTGGCGATGATCTGCGGCGCGGTGCCGCTGATGCTGTCCAGCGGCGCCGGCGCGGCCAGCCGCGAGGCGATCGGCGTGGTGATCGTGTTCGGCGTGGCCTTCTCCACTTTGCTGTCGTTGTTCGTGGTCCCGGCGTTCTACGCCCTGCTGGCACCCTACACCCGCTCGCCCGATGCGGTGGCGCACGAGCTCGAGCGGCTGGAGGCGGAGACGCCGCCGGTGGGCGGCCATGGCTGAGGAGGCGGGAAGCGATCCGGGCCTGTTCCTGGCCGGCGACGGCTTCGTCCTGAGGCCGTGGCGTCCCGGAGACCTGGACGCACTGCTGCGCCATGCGGACGATCCGCAGGTCCCGCGCGGGCTCAGCGACCGCTTCCCGCATCCGTACACGCGCGCCGACGGCGAGGCCTTTCTCGCCGGCAAGGTGGTGGACCTCTCCCAGGCCCTGGCGATCGAGATCGCGGGCGAGGCCTGTGGCGGCATCGGCCTGCGCCGCGGCACCGGCGAGCGCGCGCATTCGGCCGAGCTGGGCTACTGGCTGGGCCGGGCGCATTGGGGCCACGGCTGGATGACCCGGGTGGTCGCCCGCTGCCTGGACTGGGCGGTGCCGGCCCTGGAGCTGGAGCGGATCGCGGCCGAGGTCCTGGACACCAATCCCGCCTCGGCACGGGTATTGGCGAAGAACGGCTTCGTGGAGGAAGGCCTGCGCCGGTCGGCGGTGCGCAAGGCCGACGGCCTGCACGACCTGCGCCTGTTCGCACGGGTCTGGCCGGCGACCGGCCGGGTGGAGCGCTGACCCTGCGCGGCGGGCGGGGTTGCGGTTATCTTTCCCGCACTCGCGGCGCATGCCGCATTCCCATCCGCGCACCATCAACGGTCGGAGACCCGTCCCCGTGGAAGCCTTTCTTGCCTGGTTGAACGGCATCATCTGGAGCAACGCGCTGATCGCGCTGTGCCTGGGTGCCGGCCTGTGGTTCTCCTTCCGCACCCGTTTCATGCAGGTGCGCGGCTTCGTCGAGATGTGCCGGCTCACCGTCACCGGGCAGAAGTCCGAGGCCGGCGTGTCCTCGTTCCAGGCCCTGGCGATCTCCATGGCCGGGCGCATGGGCATCGGCAACATCGCCGGCGTGGCCACCGCGATCGCCTACGGCGGGCCGGGCGCGGTGTTCTGGATGTGGGTGATGGGCTTCCTCGGCGCCTCGACCTCGTACATCGAGAGCACCCTGGCGCAGATCTACAAGGAGAAGGATGCCGAAGGCCGCTACCGCGGCGGCCCGGCCTACTACATCGAGAAGGCCATGGGCCTGAAGTGGTACGCGCTGGTGTTCGCGGTCGCCACCATCGTGGCCACCGGCTTGCTGCTGCCGGGCGTGCAGGCCAACGCCATCGCCGACAGCGCCAGCAACGTCCTGTGCGGCGGCGACGCCGGCCTGTGCGCGGCGGCCGGCGGCGCGGGCGCGCTGAAGCTGTGGATCGGGATCGTCGTGGCCGCCTTGCTGGCGCTGATTATCTTCGGCGGGATCAAGCGCATCGCCACCTTCGCCGAGGTGGTGGTGCCGTTCATGGCGCTGGCCTTCATCCTGATGGCGGTGCTGGTGATGGTGTTCAACGCGGAGAAGGTGCCGGGGATGTTCGCCGACATCTTCTCCAGCGCCTTCGGCGCGCACGCGGCGTTCGGCGCGATCCTCGGCCAGGCCATCGCCTGGGGGGTCAAGCGCGGCGTCTATGCCAACGAGGCCGGCCAGGGCACCGGCCCGCACGCGGCCGCGGCCGCCGAGGTCTCGCATCCGGCCAAGCAGGGGTATGTGCAGGCGTTCGCGATCTACTTCGACACCATGCTGGTGTGCACCTCCACCGCCTTCCTGCTGCTGTCCACGGGCATGTACAACACCTTCCAGGTGGTCAAGGAGGGTGGCAAGGAAACCCTGGTGGCGGTGTTCACCGGCGTGCCCGGGGTGCAGCCCTCCGAGGGCGCGCAGTTCACCCAGGCCGCGGTCGAATCGGTGCTGCCGGGCTGGGGCGCGGGCTTCGTGGCGCTGGCGCTGTTCTTCTTCGCCTTCACCACGATCATGGCCTATTACTACATGGCCGAGACCAACCTGACCTACGTCGCCGGCACCCGCCGCACCCATCCGCTGGCGACCCTTCTGCTGCGCCTGGGCATCGTCGCCATGGTGGTGTTCGGCGCCTACCACAACGCGGCCATGGCCTGGACCCTGGGCGACATCGGCGTGGGCCTGATGGCCTGGCTGAACATCGTCGCCATCCTGATCCTGCAGAAGCCGGCGTTGCTGGCCCTGCGCGACTACGAGCGGCAGAAGAAGCTGGGCCTGGACCCGAGCTTCGACCCCGACGCGCTGGGCATCCGCAACGCCGGCTTCTGGAAGAAGCGCTGACGTGGCCGGTCCCTGGGATCGCGGTCCGCGTCCGCCGCGCGACGGCGCACCCCCGCGTGGACGACCGCGCCCGGAGGCGGCGTCCGGGCCGCGCGGGGATGCCCGGCGAGCGGATCCGGCCGGCGAAAGCCGGCCGCGGCCGTCCGCCGCCGAGCGCGGCCCGGCATCGCCGTACCGGGGGCGCGAGGGCGAGCGGGGCCAGGACCGCGGCCGCGACCGCGATACGACGCCCGGTGCGACCCAGGCGGACGCCGCGCCGGCGCGCCCGGCGCACCGCGACGAAGTGCGGCTGTACGGCCTGAACGCGGTGCAGGCGGTGTTCGCCCGCCGGCCGCAGGCGATCCGCAAGCTGTACCTGCTGCAGTCGCGGATCCACGCGCTCAGGTCCTTGCTGGCCTGGTGCGTGCAGCACCGGGTCGGCTACCGGGTGGTGGACGAGGCCGACCTGGAACGGCTGGCCGCCAGCGCCCACCATGAAGGCGTGGTCGCCGATGTGTTGAAGGTCGAGCCCGCGCCGCTGGCCGACTGGCTGGCGGCTTCGCCGGCCGCCGCGCCCACGCTGGCGATCTGGCTGGACGGCGTCGGCAATCCGCACAACTTCGGCGCGATCCTGCGCTCGGCCGCGCACTTCGGCGCGGCGGTGCTGCTGCCGGCCGGTTCGCCGTTGGCCCTGTCGGGCGCGGCGGCGCGGGTGGCCGAGGGCGGCGCCGAGGCGGTGCCGCTGGTGCGCCTGCCGGAAAGCGGCGCGGCGCTGGCGCAGCTGCGCGCGGCCGGCTTCGGCCTGGCCGCCACCGTGGTCCGCGATGGCGAGGATCTGTTCGCCGCGCCCTTGCCGGCGCGGCTGGTCTACGTGATGGGCGCCGAAGGCGAGGGCATGGACGCGGCGCTGGCCGCGGCCTGCGATGCGCGGCTGTCGATCCCGGGCAGCGGCGCGGTGGAGAGCCTCAACGTGGCCGCGGCCACCGCGGTGTTCCTGGCGCAGTGGGCCGCGCGCCGGGCCGTGTAGGAGCCGGTCTTGCCGGCGACCACCATGGCGGATGCGTCTGCGTGAAACCGGGTGCCATTGATGCGTCCGCCTCCACGGTCGCCGGCAAGACCGGCTCCTACAAGGCAGAACCGGCGACGCGTGGGGCGGGCACGGCCAGGTGCAGCACCGCGCCACCGCCGCCGGCGGCCAGTTCCAGGGTGATCCTGCGATGGCCGGCGTCGATCCGGCGCGACTCGCGGCGCACGTCGGTGGCGCTGTCGCCATCGCGCCACAGGGTGGCGCGATAGTCGGCCGCCGGCAGGAAGTCCAGGTCCAGCTCCAGCGTGCGCGCTTCCTCGTCGCCCATCGCGCCGATGTACCAGTCGCGGCCGCTGCGCCGCGCGACCACGATGTAGCGGCCGATCTCGCCGGCCAGCACCCGGGTCTCGTCCCAGCTCGCCGGCACGATCGAGATGAAGTCGGCGCCCGGCGCGAGCGCGTGGAGCTCGGCGGCCACGACCTGCCGCGGGCGGCCCTCGGCCTGCGCCGCTACCGGCGCGGCCGGCTCGACGTACACCTCGGGGCTGTCGGCCACCATCTGCAAAGGACTGTCGTAGACCACGAACATCGCCAGCTGGTGGGCGCGGGTGCCCATCACCTGCGGGCCGAGGAAGGACACCTCGAAATCCCGCGGCAAGGCATTGCGGAAGCCGCCCGGGGTGTAGTCCATCGGACCCAGCAGCATCCGGGTGAAGGGCAGGGTGAGGTTGTGGCCCGGGGTGATCCGCCGGCTCCACTTGCTGTTCTCCGCGCCGAGCACGCCCTCCTGGGTCAGGTATTGCGGCCAGGTGCGGTTGAGCCCGGTCGGGCGATAGGCGCCGTGCAGGTTGAGCATCAGCCGGTGCCGCGCCGAACTGCGCATCATCGCGTGGAAGAACTCCACCATCTCCTGGTCGTCGCGGTCCATGAAGTCGACCTTGACGCCCTTGATCCCCATCCCGGCGTACTGCGCGAACACCGCGTCCATCCGCGGCGCCAGCGCCTTCCAGTGCGCCCACACCCAGATGCCGACCCCGCGCCGGCGGCCGTATTCGATCAGCGCCGGCAGGTCCAGCTGCGGGATCGGGCGGGTGATGTCGGCGCCTTCGTTGTAGCGGCCGTTGCCGGTACTGCCGACGTACCAGCCGTCGTCGATCAGCATGTATTCGAGCTTGAGCGCCGCGGCGTGGTCGATGTAGCGGCGGATGGTGGCGGTGTTCATGCCGGCGTCCTGCACGTCCGCGGCCAGGCCGCCGGACCACCAGTCCCAGGCGGTCTTGCCCGGGCGGATCCACGAGGTGTCGGCGATCGCGGTGGGCGGGTTCAGGCTGGAGATCAGGTTCGACTCGACCAGGGCGCCGGGACTGTCGCCCAGCATCAGCACCCGCCACGGGGTGAGGTGGCCCGCGGCGGCGACCTGGTCGCGCGACAGGCGCACGGCCAGCTGCGGGGTGTCCAGGCGCGGCGACAGCTTGGCCTCCACGCCCAGCTCGCCGTCGCCGCGGCCGGTGAGGTAGAGGCCGGCGTAGCGGTCCAGGTCGGCCTCGGCGATGGCGAAGGTGGTCGCGCCCTGGCCGGTGGCGCAGACCAGCGGCAGTTCGATCAGGTGGTGCGGGCGCAGCCGCGAGGCGGCGATCGGGTCGTACTCGCCCTCGTGGCTGGTGCCGAAGCGGCCGAGGTTGAGCGCATGGCAGGCGTAGTCGCGCGGGAACAGGAAGCCGGTGAGGTCCTCCTTCACCAGCAGGTCGCCGGTGGCCGGCACAGGCAGGCGGTAGCGGAAGGCGATGCCGTCGTCGTAGGCGCGCAGGACCAGGCCGAGGGTGCGGCCCTTGTCGTCGGCCAGTTCGATCTCGAGCTGGCGGTAGTGATCGCGCACCTGGCGGGTCTTGCCGGCGACGAGTTCATACCTGGAGTCGTGCTCGTCGTAGCGATGGCCGGCCAGGCGCAGGCCGCGTTCGATGCGCTCGTCCTCGCCCAGCTGCACGCCCAGCGGCGAAGGCAGCAGCACCGCCTGGCCGTCGCGGCTGACGGCGTAGCGCGCGCGGCCGTCGCCGTCCAGCGACACGGTCGCGACGGAGCGGCCGTCCGGCGAGCGCAGCTCCAGCGGCGGCAGGTCCGCGGCATGGACCGCCCCGGACGGCAGCAAGGCACCGAGCATGAGCCAAGGCATGACGATACGACGCATCGATTCCCCTCCAGGATCAAACCCGCCGGAGGGTAACCGCTTGTCCGCGCAGTGTCTGGAATAGCTGGGCGACGCATCCGGCATAGCCGCTTCCACCGCGGGAGGATGATCGTCGACGACTCAAGCCATGGCGGAGCCGGCTCCTACGGCGCCGCCGCCTTCGCCCCGCTGCCGAAATCGCCCTCCGCATCCGCCGCCAGGTACGCGAACACCGCGTACGCGGCCACGTTCTGCGCCAGCGCCGCCGGGTCGATCTTATCCAGGGTGTCGTCGGCGGTGTGGTGCAGGTGGAAGTAGTCGCTGCCGTCCTGCGCCAGCCAGGCCCAGGTCACGCCCTTGGCCACCAGCGGGCCGACGTCCGGGCCGGCACTGCCCTTGTCGGGCGCGTACTCGATTCCCAGCGGCGCCAACGCCTGCGCGATCTGCTCGGTCGCCGCGCGCGCGTGTTCCGGCGCGCCGGTGTTGAAGGCGTAGATCCGGCCGGCGCCGAAGTCGCTCTCGGCGGCCAGCTGGTGGCGGCCGGCGTCGGCGGCGTGCGCCTCGGCGTAGGCCTTGCCGCCGAGCAGGCCCTGCTCCTCGTTGGCCCAGGCGATCACCCGGATGCTGCGCGCCGGGCGCCGCGGCAGCTGCGCGACCAGGCGCGCGGCTGCCATGGTGATGCCGACGCCGGCGGCGTCGTCCACCGCGCCGGTGCCCAGGTCCCAGGAATCGAGGTGGCCGCCGATCACCACCACCTCCTTCGGCAGGCTGCGCCCGGTGACCTCGCCGATCACGTTGTGCGAGGTGTACTGGCCGTCCCAGCCGCAGTCCAGCGCCAGCTTCACCGTCACCGGCCCACGCGCGGCCAGGCGCGCGAGCTGGTCGGCGTCGGGGATGCTCAGCGCGGCCGAGGGCACCGGCACCAGGCCCTCATCGAAGCGGGTGATGCCGGTATGCGGCACGCGGTGGTTGTCGGTGCCGGCCGAGCGCATCAGGAAGCCCGCCGCGCCCTTGCGGACCGCCAGCGACGGGCCCTTGGCGCGGATCGCGCCGCCCTCGCGGTAGCCTCGGCCGTCGCGCGCGGCCTGCATCTGGAAATCGACGAAGGCGATCCGGCCGGCCAGCGAACCTTCCGGCGCGGCCTCCAGCGCGGCCAGGTCGGCGAAGCGCACCACCGGCGCCTCGACCGTGCCGCCCGGGCTGCCGCCCAGCGCGGTGATCGCCAGAGGCTGGGCATGGGCGCCGACCACCGCGGCCTGTTCGCCGCGCCGCTCCCACTTGGGGAAGGTGACCGGCTCGGTCCAGACCTTGTCGAAGCCCAGTTCGCGGAACTTGGCCTGGGCCCAGGCCACCGCGCGTGCGTCGGCCTCGCTGCCGGCCAGGCGCGGGCCGACTTCGGTGGTCAGCGATTCGACGATCTTCCAGCCGGTGTCGTCGGCCAGGGCGCGCTCGCGCAGCTGCGCCGCCTGCTGCAGCGAACGCTCCGGAATCCGGGTCTCGGCCGCATATGCGGGCGCAGCGGCGAGCAGGGCGGCGGAAAGGGCGACGGCGAGCAGTGCGGTGCGCATGCGGACTCCGGACGAAGGTGAGCCGCCGAGCCTAGCAAAGCGGCGCCCGCCATCCCCGTGCGCTTGGTCACGGCGCGCGGCGGGCTTCGGCTTCAGCGCTTGAGCGAGTCGCGGATCTCGCGCAGCAGCACGACTTCTTCCGAGGGCGCGGCCGGTGCGGCCGGGGCCTCCTCCTTCTTCCGCGCCAGGCGGTTGACCACCTTGACCAGCAGGAAGATGGCGAAGGCCACGATCACGAACTGGATCACGGTGTTGAGGAATTCGCCGATGCCGATCACCACCGCCGGCACCGCGTTGCCGGCGGCATCGACCGTGGCTTCCTTCAGCGTCCAGGCCCACTTGGAGAAGTCCACCCCACCGACCAGCAGGCCGATCGGCGGCATGATCACCTTGTCCACCAGGGCGGTGACGATCTTGCCGAACGCAGCGCCGATCACCACGCCCACGGCGAGGTCGATGACATTGCCGCGCATGGCGAATTCCTTGAACTCGCTGATCATGCCCATCGCAGTCTCCTTGTCGTTGTCGGGTGCCGTGGCGGCACGCGGGGCTTGTAGCCTAACCCGGAAGCCGGCGCCTGCCGATCATGCCGCGACCTGGCCGCGCAGGGTGGCCACGCCTTCGAGATCGGCTTCGAAACGGTCGCCGGGTCGCAGCGCGGCCACGCCGGCCGGGGTGCCCATGAACACCAGGTCGCCGGCGCGCAAGGCGTACAGCTTGGACAGCTCGTGCAGGATCTCGGCCACGTCCCAGATCAGGTCCGACAAGGGCGCCTGCTGGCGCAACTGGCCGTTCACCTGCAGCGACAGCCTGCGTGGGCGCAGTTCGCCGGCGTCGGCGGCCGGCACCAGCTCGGCCACCGGCGCGGAATGGTCGAAGCCCTTGGCGGTGTCCCAGGGCAGGCCCTTGGCCTTGGCGGCGGCCTGCAGATCGCGCCGGGTCAGGTCCAGGCCCACGGTGTAGCCGAACACCAGCGCCAGTGCCTGTTCCGGCGGCAGCACCCCGGATGGCGCGTCGAAGCCGATCGCCACAACCAGCTCGACCTCGTGGTGCAGGTCGGCGGTGGCCGGCGGATAGGGCACGGTCCCGGTAGTGACGACCGCGTCCGCCGGCTTCATGAAGAACACCGGGGTGCCGCGCTCGGCCTTCGATGCCGGGGCGCTGGCACCCATCTCGCGGGCGTGGTCGGCGAAGTTGCGGCCGACGCAGTAGATCCGGCGCACCGGGAAGGTGCCGCCGCCACGCACGGGAATGCGCGGCACGGCCGGGGCGGGGATGACATCGGTGGGACGCGTATCGCTCATGGCCGGCCCGGCGGGTGGGGGGGCCGACAGTCTACCCGCGGAGGCGTGCGTGGCCGCCCGCGAGCGGCGGCAGATTTCAGTGCGAGGGCAGCACCGGCTTGCGCAAAACCCGGTACTCGGCATCGACCACGCGGCCGGAAGCGGCGGCGCGCGCCTGGCGGCCGCGCAGCAGCTTCCACGCCAGGCCGGCGGCGATCATCGCCGCGCCCACGAACACGCTGAAGAACACCAGCACGGCCAGCAATGCCAGCCCGACCAGGCCCAGGGCCACGCGCAGCAGCGGCGTGCGCGGCTTGCGCGGCGAGAACAGGGCGTTGAGGACGGTGGTATCGAAGCGGAACGCGCGGAATTGCATGATGTGCTGCCGTGCCAGAATGGCGGGTGGCCGGCAGTATCGGCCGGATGCCGGGCGGGGTTGTGATGAGTTCGTTAAACCGGGAGCCACTGGTCAGCCTGGACGCGCTGGCCGAAGGCGCTTTGGCCGAGGTCGAAGCCGTGCTGGATGGCGACGCCGAATCGCTGGTGGTGTACCGGCAGGGCATGGCGGTGCGTGCCTGGCTGAACGTCTGCCCGCATGCCGGCCGGCGCCTGGACTGGGCGCCGGGCCAGTTCCTCAAGAGCCGCGAGGGCCACCTGGTCTGCGCCGCGCACGGCGCCGCGTTCGAACTGGAGGGCGGGCAGTGCGTGTCCGGCCCCTGCCGCGGCGACGCCCTGCGCCCGGTGGCGGTGGAAGTGCGCGACGGCCAGGTCTGGCTGGCCTGATCCTGTGCAGGGGCTGGCGGCTCAGCGGCCCCAGAACATCAGGTTGACCACGCCCACCGCGACCACCGCATAGATCAGCGACAAGGGCCCGCCCACCCGCCACATCAGCCGCGAGGTGTAGCCGGCCGGGCCGGTGATCATCGAGATGATCGGGTTGGAGGCCGTCATCAGGTTGTTGGAGGCCGACAGCGCGGTGACCAAAGCGAATGCGGTCGGGTCGCCGCCCACCGCCAGGGCCAGGTTGATGGCGATGGGCACCATCACGATGGTCGCGCCGACGTGGCTGATCACCAGCGAGAACGCGGTGGTCAGCAGCGCGACCACGATCTCCAGCACCCAGGGTGGGGTGCCCTGCGGCAGCTTGTCGAGGGTGTTGCCGGCGATCCAGGCCGCGGTGCCGCTGCTGTCCATCGCCCAGCCCAAAGGGATCAGGCAGGCGGTGAGGAACACCGTCTTCCAGTTGATCGCCGCGTAGGCCTCGTCCATCTTCAGCACCCCGGCCAGCAGCATCCCGGCCACCCCGGTCATCAGGGTCAGCGCCACCGGCAGCCGCGCGAACAGCGCCACCGCGATGGTGAAGGCGAAGATCCCCATCGCGATCTTGAACTTGTGCGGCCGCTGCTCGCCCTTGGGGTAGTCGGTGACCACGGCGAAGTCGCGGCTCTCGGCCGCGCGCGCCAAGTCCTGCCAGATGCTGTGGAACACCAGCATGTCGCCGGCGCGCAGGGCCACCGCGCGCACGTCCTCGCGGATCACCTGCTTGTCGCGGTTGATCGCCAGCAGGCTGATCCCGGCCTGGTGGCGCAGGCGCAGCTCGCGCGCGCTCTTGCCGATGTAGCGCGAGGTCGGCGGCACCACCGCCTCGGAGATGCCGGCGCGGGCCGGGTTGAACAGGTCGCCCAGGTTGCGCAGGCGCGAGGACATGCGCAGGAACTGGTTCTGGGCGAAGTCGGCCACCTGCTGGCGCGGGCCCATCGCCCCGATCACGCTGCCGACCCAGATCCGCATGTCCGCCGGCGGCGCCAGCCGGGTGTCGTTGCCGGACTTGAGCGCCAGCAGCAGCGGCGCATCGTGCAGCGACTCGGCCTCGGCCACGGTCATGCCCACCAGCGGGCTCTCGGCGCTGACCACCAGTTCGTAGACGTCGCCGTCGATGCCGTAGGTGCGGGCGAAGTAGCCCTCGGTGCTGGACGGGGTGACGTTCTCGCCGCCGCCCTCGTTCTGCGCCAGCTTGCGGTTGCCGTAGAAGCGGAAGTACAGCAGGGAGGCGACCAGCAGGACGATGCCCACCGGCGCCGGCGCGAACATCGGCAGGGGTTCCAGGGTGGCCATGCCCGAGGGCAGGTTGTTGTTGGCCGACACCAGCAGGTCGTTGAGCAGGATCAGCGGCGAGTTGCCGACCATGGTCAGCGCCGCGCCCATCACGATCGCCGCGGCGATGGGCAGCAGCAGCCGCGACAGGGCCAGCCCGGTGCGCGAGGACAGGCGCGCAGCCACCGGCAGGTACAGCGCCATCACCGACGGGTTCTGCATGAACGAGGAGTTGAGGCCGGCGATGACCGTGGTCATCAGCATCAGCCTTTGCTCGATGCCGTGGCCGCGGCGCAGCAGCCAGGCCGCCAGCCGGTTCAGGGCGCCGGTGCGGTCCAGGCCGGCGCCGAGGATCATGGTCGCCATGATGCTCATCACCGCGTTGCCGGAGAAGCCGCTGAAGATCTCCTCCGGCGCGATCAGCCCGGTCACTCCCAGCACCACCAGCACCACCAGCGCGACCAGGTCGGCGCGGATGCGCTCGAACAGGAACATCGCCATCGTGAACCCGACCAGGCCCAGCACCAGGCGCATGTCGTTGGTCAGGGTCAGTCCGGATTCCATCGTGCGCCGCAGTCCCTAGGGCGTGGAGGAGCGGCCGGCGCGGATCGGTCCGGCGGCGGCCGCGGCGGGGTTCATGTCCGGTCCGAGTCTAGCGCCGGCGCGTCGAGGCGGTCGTACAGCAGGTCCCAGACGCCGTGGCCAAGCTTCACCCCGCGGCGCTCGAAGTGGGTTTCCGGCCGCCATTCCGGGCGCGGCACGTGGCCGCGCGGGCCGGCGCGGTTGGCCAGGCCGGCGGTGGCCTCGAGCACGTCCCACATGTGTTCGGCATAGGGCGCCCAGTCGGTGGCCAGGTGCAGGCGGCCGCCGGGGCGCAGCTTGCGCACCAGCAGCGCGGCGAACTCCGGCTGGACCAGGCGGCGCTTGTTGTGGCGCTTCTTGTGCCAGGGGTCGGGAAAGTAGATCCGGATCTCGTCCAGGGCGCCGTCGGCGATTTCCTGCCGCAGCACTTCCACCGCATCGTGGTGGTAGACGCGCACGTGGTCGCTGCCGTCGGCGGCCAGGGCGTTGAGCAGGCGGCCCACGCCGGGGGCGTGCACTTCCAGGCCGATGTAGTCGCGCGCAGGATCCTGGCGGGCGGCGAAGCGCAGGGCCTCGCCGTTGCCGAAGCCGATCTCCAGCACCTTGGGCGCGCCCCGGCCGAAAGTGGCGTCGAGGTCGCGCGGAACGCCCGTGTAGTCCAGGCCGAAGCGCGGCCAGGCCTCGTCGAACGCGCGCTGCTGGGCCGGGGTGAAGCGGCCCTGACGCAGGACGAAGCTGCGGATCTCGCGCCGGCCTTCGCTCGGGGTGTAGGGCTTGGGCGGGGCCTTGGCGCCTTCGCTTTCGAACGGATTGGTCATCGCAGGACTCAGCCGATGAGCCCGTCCACCGGCGAGGACGCGCTGGCGTAGCGCTTGCGCGGGATGCGCCCGGCCAGGAACGCCTCGCGCCCGGCCTCGACCGCCTTGCGCATCGCCCCGGCCATCAGCACCGGATCCCTGGCGCCGGCGATGGCGGTGTTCATCAGCACGCCGTCGCAGCCCAGTTCCATGGCGATGGCCGCGTCCGAAGCGGTGCCCACGCCGGCGTCGACCAGCACCGGGACCTTGGCGTTCTCGATGATCTCCAGCAGGGTGTAGCGGTTCTGGATACCCAGGCCCGAGCCGATCGGCGCGGCCAGCGGCATCACCGCGCAGCAGCCGATCTGCTCCAGCTGGCGGGCCAGGATCGGGTCGTCGCTGGTGTAGACCATCACGTCGAAGCCGTCGGCCACCAGCAGCTCGGCGGCCTTCAGGGTCTGGACCACGTCCGGGTACAGGGTGCGCTGGTCGCCCAGCACCTCGAGCTTGACCAGGGTGTGGCCGTCGAGCAACTCGCGCGCCAGCCGGCAGGTGCGCACCGCGTCCTCGGCGGTGTAGCAGCCGGCGGTGTTGGGCAGGATGGTGTAGCGCTCCGGCGGCAGCACGTCGAGCAGGTTGGGCTCGCCCGGGTTCTGGCCGATGTTGCTGCGGCGGATGGCGACGGTGACGATTTCGGCGCCGGCCGCCTCGGTGGCGCGGGCGGTCTCGTCCAGGTCCTTGAACTTGCCGGTGCCGGTGAGCAGGCGGGAACGGAAACTGCGGCCGGCGATGACCAGCGGATCGTGCGTGGGGGCGGTATTCATCGCGGGATTATGGCCCGCGGGTGGCGGCCGAGACCACCGTCGCAGACGTGACGCCGGCGTCAGCCCCCGCCCAGCGCGTGCACGATCTCGACCCGGTCGCCGGCATCCAGCACCCGGGCCGGATGCGCGCCGCGCGGCACGATCTCGCCGTTGACCTCCACCGCCACCCGGCGCCCGGCCAGGCCCTCGGCCTCCAGCAGGCCGGTGAGGGTGGTGCCTGCCGCGAGCGGGCGCGGCTCCCCGTTGAGGACGATCTCCATGCCGCGATTGTCGCACCGCCGGGCGCCGGCTTGCCGCAGCGCAGCGTGAATGCGGACGGGCATCGGTGGAACCATGTGAACCCTACGCGGCCGTACGCTCGCCGTCCGTCCCGCCTTCCGCCGGAGCCGCCTCGCGCGCGCCGGCCCTTTCGGCAGCACAGGAGACCCCATGTCCGCCCCCCGTCCGCTCCGCTCGGCGCTCGCCGTCGCCCTGGCCCTCGCGGCCGCCCCGGCCCTGGCCGGCGAATACTCCGGCACCGTGTTCTTCGGCGACAGCCTCACCGACTCGGGCCACTTCCGGAACCAGCTCCCCGAGTCCGTGCGCCCGGTGACCGGCAAGTTCACCACCAACCCGTCGCTGGTCTGGGCCGAGTACCTGGCCCGGTACTACGGCGGCGACGGCGCCACCGACAACCAGGGCGGCGAGAACTACGCCCAGGGCGGCTCGCGGGTGACGGTGCAGAACGGCGCGGCCGAGTCGACCGTGTCCCAGATCACCCGCTACCTGGCGGCCAACGGCGGCCAGGCCGATCCCGGCGCGCTGTACACGGTCTGGACCGGCGCCAACGACATCTTCGCGGTCGCCGCCGGTGCGCCGGCGCAGTCGACCATCGCTACCGCGGTGGGCGGCGTGGTCCAGGCGGTCGGCGCCCTGGATGCGGCCGGCGCCCGCTACATCCTGGTGCCGAACCTGCCGGACATGGGCATCACCCCCAACGCGATCGCCGCCGGCGCCGCGGGGCAGGCGGCGCTCACCCAGCTGGCCTCCGGCTACAACACCGCCATGTACGGCGCCCTGGCCCAGGCCGGCTACCGGGTGATCCCGCTGGACACCTTCAACATGCTGCGCGAGATCGTGGCCAGCCCGGCGACCTACGGTTTCCGCAACGTCACCCAGACCGGCTGCCTGCCGCCCAGCGGCAGCTCGCTGACCTGCAACCCGACCTCGTACGCGGCTGCGGACGCCGCCAGCGCCTACCTGTTCGCCGACGGCGTGCATCCCTCCGGCGGCGCCCACGCGATCCTGGCCGACTATGCGCTGTCGGTGCTGGAGGGCCCGCGCCTGGCCGCGGTGGTCCCGCATTCCGCCGCGGTGGTCGGACGCAGCCGCGCCGAGCAGGTGGCCCACCACGTCGGCGCCCGCCGCGGGGCCGGCCTGGGCTGGTGGGGCGGTGTGCGCGGCGACGGCCAGCGCTACGAGCACGGCGACTTCTACGACGGCATGGCCCCGTCCGGCCTGTTCGGCGTGGACTGGTCCGACGGCAACGGGCTGGTGGCTGGCGGCTTCCTCGGCTATGGCCGGATGGACGCCGACTTCGGCCAGCGCCGCGGCGGCTTCACCCAGGCCGACAGCACCATCGGCGGCTTCCTCGGCTGGTACGGCGAGAAGGCCTGGGTCAACGCCCAGGCCAGCTATACCCGCCTGGACATCGACGTCGACCGCGAGGTGGTGATGGGCCCGGCGGTGCGCCGTCACTCCGGCTCCACCGACGGCGACAACACCGCCGTGGGCCTGGCCGCCGGCTACGGCTTCGGCGAAGGCGCGCTGCGCCATGGCCCGGTCGCCGGCCTGCTGTGGCAGAAGATCGGGGTCGACGGCTGGACCGAGAGCAACCTGTCCTCCAGCGCGTTGGCCTATCCGGACCAGGACCTGGATTCGCTGGTCGGCAGCCTGGGCTGGCAGGCCAGCTTCGACACCGGCGACTTCGTCCCGTACCTGCGCGCGACCTGGGACCACGAGTTCGAGGACGCCCCGGCCGAGGCCCGCGCCAGCCTGCAGACGGTGCCGGGCCTGGAGTACGCGGTCCCCGGCCTGGTCCAGGACGACGACTTCGCCACCGTGGTCCTGGGCGCGCGCTTCGGCGTGTTCGGCCTGCAGGCCGACCTCGGCGCGCGGACCACGGCCGAGCGCAAGGGCGGGGCTGACAACGGCGTGTTCCTGACCCTGGCCGGCGGCTTCTGAACCGCGCGGCGGCGCGATGGCCGGACAATCGCCGATGCCATTGCGCCGCCGGCCCGCGGCCGCATAGACTTCCGCTCCCACGCGGGTGTAGTTCAATGGTAGAACTGCAGCTTCCCAAGCTGCTAACGTGGGTTCGATTCCCATCACCCGCTCCAGACACCGCAAAACGCCGCGCGATCCGCGGCGTTTTGCTTTCCGGGGCGTGCGCCCAGGCCGATGCCGATGAAGCTGGCGATCCTTTCCCGCAACGGTTCGCTGTATTCGACCCGGCGCCTGGTCGAGGCGGCGCGCGTGCGCGGCCACAGCGTGCGGGTGCTCGATCCCCTGCGCTGCTACCTGCGGATCGCGCCCGGCGGTTTCGCCATGCGCTACAAGGGCCGGCCGGTGGCCGGCTACGACGCGGTGATCCCGCGGATCGGCACCTCGGTCACCCGCTACGCCACCGCGGTCCTGCGCCAGTTCGAGCTGATGGGGGTGTACAGCCCCAATCCGTCCGATGCGATCCTGCGCGCGCGCGACAAGCTGCGCGCGCACCAGCTGCTGGCCGCGCAGGGCATTGGCCTGCCGACCACGGTGTTCGGCGACAACCCGGACGACACCGACGACCTTTTGTCCCTGCTCGGCCCGCCGCCGCACGTGATCAAGCTCAACGAGGGCACCCAGGGCGCGGGGGTGATGCTGACCGAGAAGGCCTCGGCCTCGCGCGCGGTGGTCGAGACCCTGCGCGGGCTGTACGCCAACTTCCTGGTCCAGGAGTTCGTGGCAGAGGCCGCCGGCGCCGACCTGCGCTGCTTCGTGGTCGGCGAGCGGGTGGTAGCGGCGATGCGGCGGCAGGCGCCGGAGGGCGAGTTCCGCTCCAACCTGCACCGCGGCGGCGAGGCCTTCCCGGCGCAGGCCTCGGCCGAGGAGCAGGCGGTGGCGGTGCGTTCGGCGCGAGCGCTGGGGCTGGAAGTGGCCGGCGTGGACCTGGTGCGCTCGACGCGCGGCCCTTTGGTGCTGGAGGTCAACTCGACCCCGGGCCTGGAAGGGATCGAAGCGGCCTGCCAGGCGGACGTGGCCGGAGCGGTGATCGAGCACATCGCCACCCGGGTTTCCTGAAAAATCAAGCGGTTATGCCTGAATACGGGTTCCCTGGACCGATCGGCGGGGGCGGTTTTTAACACCCGTTTAATCGAAACCGGCTTAGTCTCCCCCGACCGCAACTCCCTCGTCAGCCGGCGGGCCATGCCGCCGGATGCAGCGAAAGAGATACGGTAATCGGGGCATCACTTCGGCCCAGGCGGCGTCGCCGCTTGGGCCTTTTTGTGCCTGCGGCACCGGGCCGCCGCCGTTGTTTGCCCCGTCACACGGGCATTGGGCATTATCCGGAGCAGGTGCCGCCACACGCCGTGGCCGGGGCGCCCCATTCCAACAATCCTGAGGTGCGACGTGTACAAGCTGCCAATCGCCATCCTGCTCGGCCTGGGCCTGAGCGCGTTCGGGGCCGATGCCCGGATCCAGCACGACGGCGGGTCGTTCTCCCCCGAGCAGGGCCTGCACGTCGGCGCCGGGTTCCAGGCCCAGCGCAGCGCCATCCTCAAGGCCCTGGACGACGGCAAGACCTACGCCGAGATCAGCGTCGACAACCGCCGCAACGTGCGCGAGTCGCTGGAGCGCATCTCCGGTCTGCTCGGCGACCGCCAGCGGGTCGAGGAACTTCCCGAGCACGCCCGGATCGAACTGATCAACGAGCAGGAGAAGGTCAACGTCCTGCTCGGCCAGGCCCGCGAGGACAGCCGCCTGGTCTGCACCCGCGAGAAGCAGATCGGCTCCCTGCGCTCGGTCAGCAAGTGCGCGACCGTGGCCGAACGCCGCCGCGCGCGCGAGGCCTCGCAGCAGGAGATGTTCGAGATGGGCCGGCACGGGACCAAGATCGAGAGCAATTGACCGTCCCCCGCCGCAGATCCGGAGAGAACGTGCGCATCCTCGTCATCGAAGACAACAGCGACATCGCCGCCAACCTCGGGGACTACCTCGAGGACCGCGGCCACACCGTCGACTTCGCCGCCGACGGCGTGACCGGCCTGCACCTGGCCGTGGTCCACGACTTCGACGCGATCGTGCTCGACCTCAACCTGCCGGGGATGGACGGCATCGAGGTCTGCCGCAAGCTGCGCAACGAGGCGCGCAAGCAGACCCCGGTGCTGATGCTCACCGCCCGCGACAGCCTGGAGAACAAGCTGGCCGGCTTCGACTCCGGCGCCGACGACTACCTGATCAAGCCGTTCGCGCTGCAGGAAGTCGAGGTCCGGCTGAACGCCCTGGCCCGCCGCGGCAAGGGCGTGCAGACCCGGGTGCTCAACACCGGCGACCTGGAATACAACCTGGATACCCTCGAGGTCCGCCGCGAGGGCCGGCTGCTGCAGCTCAACCCGACCGCGCTGAAGATCCTGCAGGCGCTGATGGAGGCCTCGCCGGCGGTGGTCACCCGGCAGGAGCTGGAGACCCGGGTGTGGGGCGAGGAGCTGCCGGACTCGGACTCGCTGCGCGTGCACATCCACGGCCTGCGCGCGGTGGTCGACAAGCCGTTCCCGGTGCCCTACATCCAGACCCGCCATGGCATCGGCTACCGGATCGCGGCACCCGAAGTTGGCAACTGACGGCGCGGCAACCGACGGCGTCGCGCCGGCCCCGCGCCGCCCGCGGCGTTTCCGCCGCCGGCTGCGCACCCGCATCATCCTCTCGTTCCTTCTGCTGGGCACCGGCCTGACGGCGCTGTTCGCGTTCCTGACCGACTACGCGCGCCAGCGCGTGGAGAACCAGCTGGTCGAGGACGTGATGAACCGCAACATCGACGAGTACGCGCGGCGCTATGCCCTGGACCCGTCGCGCAGCCCGGACCTGCCGGTGCAGCAGATCCGCGCGTTCGTGTTCCCGGCCGAGCGCTTCGACCGGGTGCGGCAGGAATACCCGGAGTGGGCGCAGCTGCCCAACGGCAACCACACCATCACCGACATCGGTCCGGACGGCGAGCCGTTCCCGTACAAGCTGGCGGTGCGCAAGACCCCCGACACCTGGTTCTTCCTGGCCTACGACATGAGCCAGGCCGCGCGCGGCGAGGCCCAGCTCAAGCGCGCCCTGTTCGCCTCGATCCTGCTGTTCAGCGCGCTTTCCCTGCTGATCGGCTGGTGGTCGGCCTCGCGGGTGATGCGGCCGGTGACCGAGCTGGCGGCGCGCCTGCGTGCCTACCGTGGCAGCAGCCAGCCGAAGAAGCTGGCCAGTCATTTCCCCGAGGACGAGGTCGGCCAGCTGGCCGAGGCCCTGGACGACTATTCCACCCGGCTGACCGAGGTGGTCCAGCGCGACCGCGAGTTCAACGCCGACGTCAGCCACGAGCTGCGCACGCCGCTGGCGGTGATCAAGGGCGCGGTCGAGCTGCTGCTCTCGCGCCCGGACCTGGACGAGCGCACCCGCGCGCGCCTGCAGCGGATCCAGCGCGCCGAGCAGCAGTGCAGCGACCTGATCGGCTCCCTGCTGCTGCTGTCGCGCAACGAGCGCGGCCAGGGCCAGAGCGACGTGGCCAAGGTCGCCGAGCAACTGCTCGACTCGCACCGCGCCCAGCTCGGCGGCAAGCCGCTGGAACTGCGCCTGGAAGGCGGCCCGGGAATGGTGATCGATGCGCCGGAAGCGGCGCTCTCGGTCGCCCTGGGCAATCTGGTCGGCAACGCGGTCAAGTACACCCCGGCCGGCGAAGTGGTGGTGCGGCTGGTGCCGGGCGCGGCGCAGGTGGTCGATACGGGGCCCGGGCTGAGCGAAGAGGACGCGGCGCGGCTGTTCCAGCGCGGCTACCGGGGCACCCATGCCGGGCACTCGCAGGGCGCCGGCATCGGCCTGTCGATCGTGGGTCGGCTGTGCGACCTGTACGGCTGGGACGTGAGCGTGCACCCGCGCCAGGATGGGCAGAGCGGGGTGGTGGCGACGCTGTCGTTTGCCGGTGCGCGCCCCATCGCGGAGGCGTAGCGTCCGCCGCGGCCGCCATCGCCACGGGCGCGAAGCGGCCGCGCCTAAAGATCCGCGGCGCGCCCGCCGATAACGACAACGGGAAACCATCCGCCGGGGGGGGGGGGATGAGCCTGGTTCCGTTGCGTCGTTCCGAAGTACGGGTGGGAAAGCGCGCCCGCTTCGACATCTACGATCCCCACGGCAACAAGCTGCTGTCGCGGGGCATGCTGGTGGCGAGCGAGGGAATCCTCGAGCGGCTGCTGGAGCGCGGCTGGCGCGACGCCGACGAGATGGCGGACGCCGCCCAGGCAGCGGCGCCGGTGGCGACGCCGTTCGACCGGATCGATGCGCTGTGCGGCGAACTGGGCGGGCTGCACGAGATCGCGGCCACCGGGAGCTCGCCCTCGCTGGCCGCGGCGTTCCACGCCCTGGCCGAGCGTCTGGCCGACCAGCTCCAGGCGGCCCCGGACACCGTCCTGGCGGCTTTCCAGCTCGCTGCGCCGACGACACGCCGGCGGCGCGGATGGCGCACGTGCGCGTGCTGTGCGAGCTGGTCGCCGAGCGGCTGCAGCTGGAACCGGCCGAGCGCCGCACGATCCGGGCCGCGGCACTGAGCTACGACCTGGGCATGCACGCCATGCGCGAGGATCTGTCGGCCCATCCCGGCGCCCTGAGCCCCGCCCAGCGGGCGCGCCTGCGCGAGCATCCGCGGCTGGGCGCGGACCTGCTGCGGCGCGCGGGCGTCGCCGACGAGGCCTGGCTGGAGGCGATCCTCGGCCACCACGAGCGGATCGACGGCAGCGGTTACCCGCGCGGGCTGTCCGGCGACGGCATCGGCCGGCCCGCGCGGATCCTGGCCGTGGCCGACATCTATTCGGCGATGATCCGGCCGCGCGCCTACCGCGGTGCGCTGAACGCGCGCGAGGCCATGCGCACGATCTTCCTCGAGCGCGGCCGCCTGGTGGATGCCGAGCTGGCGGCCCTGCTGGTCAAGTCGATCGGCATGTTCCCGCCGGGCAGTTTCGTGCGCCTCGCCAACGGCGAGATAGCCGTGGTCACCGCGCGCACCGACAACGCCAGCCTCCCGGAGCTCCGCTCGGTGGTGGCTATGGACGGTTCGCCGCGGACGATGCCGTCCCCGCGCGATCCGCAGGATCCGCTGTACGCGATCGTCTCCGAATACCCGATCAGCGAGTGCAGGTTCCCGATGGCCCCGGTCCGCAGGCTGTGGACCTGAGCCGGGGCGGCCTACAGTGAGATCCAGAAGCAGCCGAAACTGCGGCGCAGGCCGAACACGGTGCGCGCCGGGGTCGCCGTGCCCGCCAGGGTCTGCTCCAGGCGCAGGGCGACCGGGCGTGTGCGTGGGGGTCTGGGTGCGGATGCAACGCTGGTGCCGGCCAGCGGTGCCTCCGTAGGCGCATCCGCGGTCGAAGCGGAAGTGATCCAGCGCGACTGCCAGGATGCGGGCGGCGGCGTGGCTTCGGCCGTCCCCAGGTCGACCGCGCCCGCAGCCAGGATGTCCGGCGCGGCGACCATCCCGGCATCCGCCGGCTCGGTGGGCATCACCGGGGCGATGTCGAGCAGGGGCCTGGCCCCCACCGCCTCGAGCCGGTCCAGGATCCGGCGCGCGCCCGCGTCGGAAGTGCCGGTCCAGTCGTAGACGCTGGACAGCCGGTTCACGTCGCCGGACTGCACCGCCGCGCCGATCTCGCCGACCAGGGCGCTGAGGGTGCGCGGGCAGCCGCCGCGGTACAGGCGCGGGCCGCCGTCGAGGGTGTTCCCGTTGCTGGCGGGCGGCGGCAGGCGCGCGACCGCGCCGAGGGCGTCGCAGCGGCGGTCGGTGTAGATGGCGCGGCCGTCGGGATCGACGCAGCGCTGCACGGGCGCGGCCGCGTGCAGCGGCCGCGGAGGCACGGCCAGCGCCGCCGTGGCGGCGATCAGCAGGGCGGGCAGGGCGGGCAGGCGGCGCATGGTCGACAGCCTAGTGGCGCTCGCCGTGCACGGAAAGCGAACGCGGTCGCATCGCGCCGCATCGCCTGCCGCCTCCGGCTCAGGCCAGGCGCTGCAGGACCGCTTCGGTCGGCTTGGCCAGATTGAGGGTGTAGAAGTGCAGGGCCGGGGCGCCGCCCTCGAGCAGGCGCCGGCACAGGGCGGCGACCGCGTCGGCGCCGAACTCGCGTACCGCGGCGGCATCGTCGCCGAAGGCCTGCAGGCGGCGGCCCATCCAGCGCGGGATCTCGGCGCCGCAGGCCTCGGAGAAGCGCCGCAGCTGGGAGTAGTTGGAGATCGGCATGATCCCGGGGATCACCGGGATGTCCACGCCCAGCCGGCGGGCGTCGTCGACGAAGCGGAAATAGGCGTCGGCGTTGTAGAAGTACTGGGTGATGGCGGCGTCGGCGCCGGCCTCGACCTTGGCCTTGAAGTGGCGCAGGTCGGCCAGCGCGTCCTCGGCCTGCGGATGGGTCTCCGGATAGGCGGCGACCTCGATCCGGAAATGGTCGCCGTGCTCGGCCCGGATCAACTCGACCAGCTCGGCGGCGTAGCGCAGGTCGCCGGGATGGCCCATGCCCGAGGGCAGGTCGCCGCGCAGGGCGACGATCCGGCGGCAGCCGATCGCCCGGTACAGCTTCAGCAGCTCGCGGATCTCCTCCCGGGTGCCGCCGACGCAGGACAGGTGCGGGGCCGCCTCGAAGCCGTGCTGCTGGTGCAGGTGGCGCACGGTCTCGGAGGTGTAGCTCAGGGTCGAACCGCCGGCGCCGAAGGTGCAGGAGACGTACTCGGGCGCGTGCGCGGCCAGTTTCGTCGCGGCCCGGTCCAGCTGGGCGCGCTGCTCGTCGGTCTTGGGCGGGTAGAACTCGAAGCTGATGTGGGTCATCGCGGGCGGGCTCGGCGGGTCGGCCGGGATAATATCTCTTTATCGCGATGAAAGTGAAGATATGCGTCGTGGCGGTGCGCCCCGGCAAAGGGCGCGCCTGGGCGGCTGGTTCTACGCGGTGGCAGCGGCGCTGGCCTTCGCCGTCACCGGCCTGGAGCCGGTATACCGGGTCGCGGCGCTGGCGACGGTGGCGGTCCTGTTCGCGCTGGCCTGCCTGCGGGTGCTGGTGCCGCTGGCGGCGCAGCCGGACGAGCGCGGCGCCTTGCGCTACCTGCGCGCGATCTGGGCGGTGGTGCTGGCCAATACCCTGGTGTGGGGCGCGTTCAGCGCCTGGGCGCAGGCGGCCCTGCCGGATCCCGCGCCGCTGATCGCTTTGCTGTTCTCCGGCGCGTTCGGCATGGCCCTGGCGCACACCATGTGCATGCGCACCGTGCCGTCGATGCTGACCATCCTGCTGGTGATGCTGCCGACCCAGGCGGTGCTGTGGCGCAACGTGTCGGCCGGCGTCGGTGCGATGTGGCTGATCTACACGGTGTACATGCTGTTGGTGATGCGCCGCAGCCACCGCGAGTACCGCACCCGGATCGAGCTGGAGGAGGAACTGCGCCACCAGCGCAACCTGTTCGAGCGCCAGAGCCGGCTCGACGGCCTCACCGGGCTGCCCAATAGGCGCGAGTTCTCCGCCTGCCTGGAGCGTGCCCATCGCGCCGGCGCGGAGGGCGCGCCGCTGTCGCTGTTGATCCTGGACATCGACCATTTCAAGCGGATCAACGACAGCTTCGGCCACCTCGCCGGCGACGCCTGCCTGCAGGCCTTCGCGCAAAGGCTGCAGGCCTTCTTCCCCGGTGAGGGCGGCGAGCTGTGCGCGCGCCTGGGCGGTGAGGAGTTCGGGGTGATCCTGCCTTCGGACGGCGCGGCCGCGGGCGCACGGGCCGAGGCGTTCCGCGCGGCCCTGGCCGGCTCGGGGCTGGCGTTCGACGGCCAGCGCGAGCCGGTGACCGTGAGCATCGGCTGCGGCGGCTTCGACCCGGCGCGGCATGCCGATGCCGACGCCCTGTACCGGCATGCGGACGCGGCGCTGTACAAGGCCAAGCTCGGCGGCCGCGACCGGGTCGAATACGCCCTGTAGGCGCCGCGGCGGCCATGCGCCGGGGCGGCAGGCGATAGACTCGCCGCCCCATGGCCGAGCCTGCAGCGCATGTCGATCGTCCTCACTCCGTTCGCCCGTACCCGCCTGTTCCCCCGCCAGTCGCGCGCCAACACCATCCAGGACTGCAGCCCGGAGGCGTTCGAGCGGCACCTCAACGCGCACCCGCCGCTGGCGGTGCTGGACGGCTACGCCCCGTTCTGCAAGCTGCACGTGCACCGCAACTGGACCTCCACCCGCTGCCTGACCGTGCCGGTCACCGCCGACAACCGCCACCTGCTGCGCTCGGCCTACGAGGCGCGCTCGCGCGAGGAGCTGCCGGTACTGGTGCGCTGGTTCGAGGGCGTGCAGCCGCCGGTGGCCGAATACCTGGTGGTGATCCTGTACAGCCGCGCGCAGCTGGCGAAGGAGGGCAGCCCGATCGAGGCCGACTGGGGCGTGGTCGGCTGCCTGTACACCCTGGAGCCGGAGGAGATCCCGATGGCGCCGGTGACGATGATGCGCAACGCGCTCGGGGTGGAGGAGGGCGGTTCGGGCGTGCCGCTGGACCGCGAGGCCTACCGCCGCAGCGTGGAGTTCTGGGAGCGCAACGCCAACTGGCGGCCCTGACGGCGCCGGATCTCGCCCGACGCGATCGGGGCTCAGGATTCCGGCCGCGCTGCCGATCTATTCCTGGCTCCCCTGTCCGGTCGCCGGCATCACGCGGTGGCCGCGGGGCGCGGATCCTTCACTGCAGTCGAGGCGCATGGGCACTTTCCCGATCATCGTCATGGCCGCACTGGGCGGCTGGGCCATCCTGATGACCGTGCTGGCGCTCGTCTCGGGCCGCCACCTGCGGCGCGAACGCCAGGAGCATGCGGAGGCCCAGGAGCGCATCGCCCGCTACCGTGCGGCGGTGCAGCGGCTGGAGCGGAAGGCGGCCGCCACCGCGGCCAGCTTCGAGGCCCTGCAGCAGGAATACCTGCAGCTGAAGCGGGCCGCCGAGGACCGCGAGCAGGCGCCGCCGGAACGGCCGATCCCGATGATCGTGATCGACAGCCTCGACATCTCCGGCGAGGTCGGCACCCTGTTCGAGCACGTGGCGCGGGTGGCGACGGCGGTCAGGAACTACAGTGCCTACACCCGCGGCCACTACGGTCCGGAGCCGAACAAGGCCCGCTACGACCTGCTGTGGCTGGCCGACTGCCTGCATACCTTCGACCGGATCGGCAAGGCCCTGGCCGGAGGCAGCCAGCGCTCGCTCGCGGCCGCCTGCGAGGAACTGCTGTCGATGTACGGCATGTACCTGAAGGACGGCTCCGGCTACGACAGCCGCGACACCTTCCGGCGGCTGTCGGAGAAGGTGCCGCTCGCGGGGGTGACCGAGGCGATCCAGTCGATCGCGATGAAGACCGCGCAGGTGCCGGCCCCGGCCGTGGAGGCGGCGGCGCGGACTGGCCGCGAGCCGGAGGTCCTGGCGCCGATGGCGGCCGCCAGCGGCGGCTGAGTCCGCGCGCGGGAGACGCCTTCAGCCGGCCGTGGCCGGCACCACCGGCGCCGCACGGCTCACCTCGACGGTGATGTGGACCAGCTCCTCGTGGATGGCGATCGCACGCCGGAAGTGGTCGGCATCGGCGTCGGCGGCGGTGACCACGCCGACGATGCACGCGTACCGGCCGCGGCCCACCTGCCAGACGTGCAGGTCGCTGATCCGGGCCGGGACGTCGCCCTGTTCGATCGCCTCGTGGATCTCGGCCACCACCGGCGCGTCCATCTGCGCGTCGAGCAGGATCCGCCCGGAATCGCGCAGCAGGCCCCAGGCCCAGACCGAGACCAGCGCCGCGCCGACCAGGCCCATTACCGGATCCAGCCAGGCCGCGCCCATGAACATGCCGCCGAGCAGGGCCAGGATCGCCAGCACCGAGGTCGCCGCGTCGGCCACCACGTGCAGGTAGGCCGAGCGCAGGTTGAGGTCGTGGCCGTGGGCATGCCCGTGGTCGTGCCCATGGTGCACGCCGCCATGGTCGTGGTGATGGTCGTGCCCGTGGCCGTGCCCGTGCCCATGCTGGTCGCGCAGCCACCAGGCGCAGAGCAGGTTCACCGCCAGGCCGACGGTGGCGATGGCGATCGCCTGCTCGTAGTGGATCGGGCTGGGCTGCAGCAGCCTCTGCACGGACTGCACCACCATCAGCGCGGCCACGCCCAGCAGCAGGATCGCGCTGGTGTAGCCGCCGAGGATCTCGATCTTCCAGGTGCCGAAGGCGAAGCGGCCGTCGCCGGCGTAGCGCCGCGCGCAGGCATAGGCGAACGCCGACAGACCCAGCGCCAGCGCGTGCGAGCTCATGTGCCAGCCATCGGCCAGCACCGCCATCGAGTTGAACCACCAGCCGCCGGCGATCTCCACCACCATCATCGCCAGGGTCAGCCACATCGCCCGACGGGTGCTGCGTTCGGCCACCGGGTTGCCGTCGTCGAAGGCATGGCTGTGGCGGCGGGCGGCGGCAAGGGCGTCGAGGTTCACGGGCGGGATTCCGGCTGGACCGTATACCCCCCAAGGGTATAGGCTCCCGGTCCATGGCGCACGTCCACCGCGACAGGAAAAAGCTGCTGGCCCGGGTCCGCCGGGTGGCCGGGCAGGTCGCGGCGCTGGAAAAGGCCTTGCAGGGCGAGGCCAACTGCACCGACGTGCTGGTCCAGATCGCCGCGGCCAAGGGCGCGATGCACGGGCTGATGATGGAAGTGCTGGCCGGGCACCTGGCCGAGCACGTGGTCGCGCAGGCCGATGCCGACGAGCGCGCGCGCGAGGCCGAGGTGGTGGTGGCGCTGCTGCGGAGCATCGGCCGCTGAAGGCCGCAAGCGGAACGGGCGCCTCGCGGCGCCCGTTCCGGTTCTGCCCCTGCCGCGATCGATCGCGTTCAGTAGCGGTAATGCTCCGGCTTGAACGGGCCTTCCACCGGCACGCCGAGGTAGTCGGCCTGGGCCTGGGTCAGCTTGGTCAGCTTCACCCCGATCTTCTCCAGGTGCAGGCGCGCCACTTCCTCGTCCAGCTTCTTCGGCAGACGGTAGACGGTCTTCTCGTACGCGTCCTTGTTGGCCCACAGGTCGATCTGGGCCAGGGTTTGGTTGGAGAAGCTGTTGGACATCACGAAGCTCGGATGCCCGGTGGCGCAGCCCAGGTTCACCAGGCGGCCTTCGGCCAGCAGGAAGATCGAGTTGCCATTGGCGAAGGTGAACTTGTCCACCTGCGGCTTGATGTTGGTCTTCACCGCGCCGGAGGCGTACAGCGCGTCGACCTGGATCTCGTTGTCGAAGTGGCCGATGTTGCAGACGATGGCCTGGTCCTTCATCGCCTTCATGTGCTCGAGGGTGATGATGTCCTTGTTGCCGGTGGTGGTGACGTAGATGTCGGCGCGGCCGAGGGTGTCCTCGACCGGGGCGACCTCGAAGCCCTCCATCGCCGCCTGCAGGGCGCAGATCGGGTCGATCTCGGTCACCACCACGCGGGCGCCGTAGGCGCGCAGGGAGTGCGCCGAGCCCTTGCCGACGTCGCCGTAGCCGCAGACCACGGCGACCTTGCCGGCCAGCATCACGTCCATGGCGCGCTTGAGGCCGTCGGCCAGCGACTCGCGGCAGCCGTACAGGTTGTCGAACTTGGACTTGGTCACCGAGTCGTTGACGTTGATCGCCGGGACCAGCAGGGTGCCGGCCTCGGCCAGCTGGTACAGGCGGTGCACGCCGGTGGTGGTCTCCTCGGACACGCCCTTCCAGTCAGCGACCACGCGGGTCCAGTAGCCCGGGCGCTCCTTGGCCACGCGCTTGAGCAGGTCCTTGATCACCTGCTCCTCGTGGTTGCCCGACGGGGTGTTCACCCAGTCGCTGCCGTTCTCCAGCTCGTAGCCCTTGTGGATCAGCAGGGTGACGTCGCCGCCGTCGTCCACCACCAGCTCCGGCCCGGTCAGGGTGCCGTCGGCCAGGGTGAAGGTCAGCGCGTCCAGGGTGCAGTCCCAGTATTCCTCGAGGGTCTCCCCCTTCCAGGCGAACACGGGGGTACCGGTGGCGGCGATCGCCGCGGCGGCGTGGTCCTGGGTGGAGAAGATGTTGCACGAGGCCCAGCGCACGTCGGCGCCGATGTCCTTCAGGGTCTCGATCAGCACCGCGGTCTGGATGGTCATGTGCAGGGAGCCGGTCACGCGCACGCCCTTGAGCGGGGCGGTGGCGGCGTACTTGCGGCGGATCGACATCAGGCCGGGCATCTCGTGCTCGGCGATGTCCAGTTCCTTGCGGCCCCAGTCGGCCAGCGAGATGTCGGCGACCTTGTAGTCGCCCCCGGTCGAGAAGGTCTTGATTGCGGCGTTCATTGCGCGTGCTCCGGTCAGGTGCGAGAGGGACTCTCGCGTTCGCCGGGCGCCGTTGTCGCAGGAGTGCGCGCCGAGCCTGGCCATGTCCGGGCCCGCGCACCGGATCGGTGTACGGGCGGCGGCGGAGCCGCCTGTTCCATGGTCGCAGCGCCCCTCGGCGGCGGCGCGCATTATATCGGGCCGCCGCGGCGGCGGCTGAATCCAGGGGCCGTCGCGCCGCGCGGACCTGCGACCGCGGGCGCGGCCGGCAGGACTTCCGTCAGGGGCGTGCAAGGCCGGCGGCGTGGTATCCAGGGCGATCGACTTTCCGTGGAACCCGCCCATGCCCGCAGAACGCCGCGCCCCGTCCCGTCCCCTCGCATCGCCACGTCCGCGCGCGCTGCTGCCGGTGCTGCTGGCCGTGGCCGCCCTGGTCCTGCCGGGCGCCGTCCTGGCCCAGGCGGCGGACGGCGGCTACCGCACCCCGGCGGCCGAACTGCAGGCGATCGTCGACGCCCCGCGCGCGCCGTCGCTCAGCCTGTCGCCGCGCCGCGACCTGGCCGCGCTGGTGCGCAGCCCGGACCTGCCCGGGATCGACGTGGTCGCCCAGCCGGAGCTGAAGCTGGCCGGCCTGCGCTTCCACCCGCGGGTGCACGCGTCCAGCCAGTTCTCGTTCGGCCAGGACCTGTGGCTGATGGACGTGGCCAGCGGCGCCGAGCGCCGGATCGCCGGCCTGCCGCAGCCGCTGGGCCTGGCCGGCATGGCCTGGTCGCCGGACCAGCGCTGGCTGGCCTTCAACCGGATCGACCGCGCCAGCGGCGGCAACGAGCTGTGGCTGGTGGACGTGGCCGCGGGCAAGGCCCGGCGCCTGGCCACCGGCCTGAACACCCTCGCCGGCGGCGGCTACGGCTGGCTGCCGGACAGCCGCGGCCTGCTGGTCCGGCTGCAGAGCGCGCAGGCGCGGCCCTTGCCGGCCGCCGATGCGGTGCCCACCGGCCCGGCGATCCAGCAGACCACGGCCGGCACCGGCGTGCGCTCGGTCCGCACCTACCAGGACCTGTTGAAGAACGAGGCCGACGCCCGGACCCTGGAGCACTACCTGCTCTCGCAGTTGGCCCGGATCGACCTGCAGGGCAAGGCCACGCTACTGGGCGCGCCGGCCCTGTACCTGGGCAGCTCGGCCTCGCCCGACGGCCGCTACGTGCTGGCGCAGAAGGTCGAGCGCCCGTTCTCCTACCTGGTGCCGGTGTACGACTTCCCGCGCGCGATCGAGGTGCTCGACGCGGCCAGCGGCAAACCCGTCCACACCGTCGCCCGGCTGCGGCTGGTCGAGGGCCTGCCGACCGGCAACGACGCGGTGCCCACCGGCGTGCGCGAGGTGCAGTGGCGCGCCGACGCGCCGGCCACCCTGGCCTGGGCCGAGGCCCAGGACGGCGGCGACCCGGCGCGTGAGGCTAAGATCCGCGATGCGGTGTTCATGCAGGCCGCGCCGTTCGACGCTGCGCCGGTGAAGCTGGCCGAACTGGGCTCGCGCCTGGCCGACATCACCTGGGGCCGCGGCGACCTGGCGGTGCTGGACGAGTTCTGGTGGAAGACCCGCCAGCTGAAGACCTGGCGGCTGCGCCCGGAGCAGCCGCAGCAGGCGCCGCAGCTGCTGTTCGACCGTTCCTACGAGGACCGCTACGCCGACCCCGGCACGCCGGCCACGGTCGCCGACGCCGCCGGCCGCCAGCGCCTGCTCACCAGCGCCGACGGCGGCAGCCTGTTCCTGCTCGGCGACGGCGCCTCGCCCGAGGGCGACCGCCCGTTCGTCGACCGCTACGACCTGGCCAGCGGCAAGGCCGAGCGCCTGTTCCATTCGCAGGCGCCGTACTACGAGGCCCCGCGGGCGCTGCTGGACGACAGCGGCACCCGACTGCTGACCACCCGCGAGTCGCCGACCGAGCCGACCAACTACTACCTGCGCGACGCCGCCGCGGCGCAGCCCTTGCGCGCGCTGACCGCGTTCCCGCACCCGACCCCGCAGCTGCGCGACATCGCCAAGGAGCAGATCCGCTACAAGCGCGCCGACGGCGTGGAGCTGACCGGCACCCTGTACCTGCCGGCCGGCTACGACGCCAGGCGCGACGGCCCGTTGCCGGTGCTGATGTGGGCCTATCCGCAGGAGTTCAAGTCGGCGCAGGCGGCCAGCCAGGTCACCGACTCGCCGTACCGCTTCAACCGGGTCAGCTACTGGGGGCCGTTGCCGTTCCTGGCCCGCGGCTTCGCCGTGCTCGACGACCCGTCGATGCCGATCGTCGGCGAGGGCGATGCCGAGCCGAACGACACCTACGTCCAGCAGCTCACCGCCAGCGCCCAGGCCGCGATCGACGAACTGGCCCGGCGCGGGGTCGGCGATCCGGAGCGGGTGGCGGTGGGCGGCCACTCCTACGGCGCGTTCATGACCGCCAACCTGCTGGCCCACACCCGCCTGTTCAAGGCCGGCATCGCCCGCAGCGGCGCCTACAACCGCAGCCTGACCCCGTTCGGCTTCCAGTCCGAGGAGCGCAACTACTGGCAGGCGCAGCCGGTCTACCAGGCGATGTCGCCGTTCAACCACGCCGACCGGATCAAGGATCCCCTGCTGCTGATCCACGGCGAGCAGGACAACAACTCCGGCACGTTCCCGATCCAGAGCGAGCGCCTGTTCGCCGCGGTCAAGGGCCTGGGCGGGACCGCGCGGCTGGTGATGCTGCCGAACGAGTCGCACGGCTACCGCGCCCGCGAGTCGATCCTGCACATGCTGGCCGAGAGCGACGACTGGCTGCAGAAGTACGTGCGCCAGGCCGGCGCGGCGCAGGGCGGCGCCGCGGACTGACCTCCGCGGCCCGGCGCCGGGGCCGCGGGCGCGCCGATGCGTCCGCGGCCGCGACCTGCGGCAATAACGGCTGAAACTTTTGCGGCGCCGCACAAATCGCGGCTAAGCTCGCATGTTCGCCCGTCCGTCCGACCCGAGTAGTCCTGCTTGATGAACGCGCCCCGCCATCTGGAATTCGCCGCTCCCGACCTCCCCCTGCGCGACGACGTGCGCCGACTCGGCGCCCTGGTCGGCGACATGCTTGTCGAGCAGGTCTCGCCGGCCTTCCTCGAGGAAGTGGAGCGGGTGCGCACCACCGCGATCGCGCGGCGCCAGAACGGCGGCGACATGGAGTCGCTGTCGGCTCTGCTGGACGGCCTCTCCCCGGCCCATGCCGAGTCCCTGGTGCGCGCCTTCAGCACCTACTTCCAGGTGGTCAACATCGCCGAGCGCGTGCACCGCATCCGCCGCCGCCGCGACTACCAGCGCGCCGGCACCGGGGTGCCGCAGCCCGAGAGCCTGCACGACGCCCTGCGCCGGCTGAAGGACAAGGGCGTGGAGCCGGCCGAGCTCGGCCAGTGGCTGGAGAGGATCGACATCGAGCCGGTGTTCACCGCCCACCCGACCGAGGCGGTGCGCCGCGCCCTGCTGGAGAAGGAGCAGATCATGGTCGCCGCCCTGGTCGACGACCTCGACGGCGGCCGCACCCCGGGTGAGCGCGCCGCCGACATCGCCCGCTTCCGCATGGCCCTGACCTCGGCCTGGCAGACCGCCGACTCCTCGCCGGTGCGCCCGGGCGTGGAGGACGAGCGCGAGCACGTCGGTTTCTACCTGACCGAGGTGCTGTACCGGGTCATGCCGGTGTTCTACGAGACCCTGGAGCAGGCGATCGGCGAGACCTTCGGCATCGCCACCGAACTGCCGCGGCTCTTGCGCTTCGGCACCTGGGTCGGCGGCGACATGGACGGCAATCCGAATGTCGACGCCACCACCATCCGCAACACCCTCGACGCCCAGCGCCGCAACATCCTCGGCAAGTACCGGCGCGAGCTGCAGAGGCTCACCGGCCTGCTGACCCAGTCCACCGGCGTGGTCGCGGTCGATCCGGCGGTGGTGGACCGGGTCGAGCAGTACCGCGCCCTGCTGCCGGCGGCGGCCGCGGCCGCCCGCCCGCGCCACGCCGACATGCCCTACCGGCTGCTGATCGAGCTGATGCGCGCGCGCCTGCAGGCCACCCTGGAGGACCTGCCCGAGGGCTACGACTCGCCGGAGGAGTTCGGCGGCGACATCGACCTGATCCGGCAGAGCCTGGAACACAACCGCGGCATCCACGCCGGCTGGTTCTCGGTGCGGCGGCTGGTCTGGCGCCTGCGCACCTTCGGCTTCCACCTGGCGCGGTTGGACGTGCGCCAGGAATCGAGCGTGCACGCCCGCGCGGTGGCCGCCGCCCTGGGCGACGCGCAGTGGGAATCGCGCGACGCGGTCGAGCAGGCTGGTGTGCTCGGCGCCTACGCCGGCGGCGAAAAGACCCTGCCGGTGGTGGACGAGCCCGGCAACCAGCGCCTGGACGCGGTGTTCGCCGCGCTCGGCGACGCCCGCCGCCGGCACGGCGCCGACGCCCTCGGCGTCTACATCATCTCGATGGCGCGCAGCCGCGCCGACGTGCTCACCGTGCTGGCCCTGGCCCGCCGTGGCGGCCTGGTCGACGGCGCCGGCCACGTGCCGCTGGACATCGCCCCGCTGTTCGAGACCGTGGACGACCTGCGCCACGGCCCGGACACCCTGCGCGACCTGCTCGCCGACCCGGTCTACCGCGCCCACCTGGCCGCGCGCGGCAACGTGCAGATGGTGATGCTGGGCTATTCGGACAGCGGCAAGGACGGCGGCATCGCCGCCTCGCGCTGGGGCCTGCAGCGCGCCCAGGTGGAGCTGATGCAGACCGCCGAGGAACTGGGCATCAAGCTGACCTTCTTCCACGGCCGCGGCGGCTCGCTCAGCCGCGGCGGCAGCAAGACCAGCCGCGCGGTCGATGCTTCGCCGCGCGGCAGCGTCGACGGCCGCCTGCGGGTGACCGAGCAGGGCGAGGCGATCCACCGCAAGTTCGGCATCCGCGCCCTGGCGGTGCGCTCGCTGGAGCAGGCCACCGGCGCGGTGCTGGTGTCCAGCATCCGCCCGCGCGCACCGGAACCGCGCGAGGCCAAGTGGCGCGAGGTGATGGACACCGTGGCCCAGGCCAGCAGCCAGGCCTACCGCGGCTTCGTCGGCGCGCCGCGGTTCATGGACTACTTCCGCAGTGCCACCCCGATCGACGTGATCGAGCGCATGACCCTGGGCTCGCGACCCTCGCGCCGGCTCGGCCAGGACGCGGCGCTGTCCAACCTGCGCGCGATCCCCTGGGTGTTCGCCTGGAGCCAGGCGCGGGCGGTGATCCCGGGCTGGTACGGCGTGGGCAGCGGCCTGCAGGCGGCGGTCGCGCGGCACGGCGAGGAGGTGCTGCGCGAGATGGGCCGCGACTGGCCGTTCTTCAAGACCTTCCTCGACGACATCTCCATGGTCCTGGCCAAGGGCGACATGGGCATCGCCGGGATGTTCTCGCAGCTGGCCGGCGAGGAGCTGCACGCCGCGTTCTTCCCGCGGATCGAGGCCGAGCACGCGCTGACCCGGGAATGGGTGCTGCGCCTGAACGGCAACGAGTGGCTGCTGCAGCACGACCAGCGCCTGGCCCTGTCGATCCGCCTGCGCAACCCCTACGTGGACCCGATCAGCGTGCTCCAGGCCGACCTGCTCAAGCGCTGGCGCGCCAGCGACCGCGAGGACGACGCCCTGCTGCGGGCCCTGGTGGCCAGCGTCAACGGCGTGGCCCAGGGCGTGCAGAACACCGGCTGAGGCGCGTCGTCGGTCCCGCTTCGCCGCAGGCCGCATCGCGCGCCGCGGTTCAGGTACGGGATACCCGGGCCGCACAGCCCGCCCTTATGATCCGGGCACCATCCACGGACGAGGAGCGGTGCAATGCGGCAGTGGCGATTCTGGCTGGTGACTGCAGTGCTGGCGGCGGGGGCGTGCACGAGGACGCCCGGCGGCGATGCCGGCGATCCCCCTGCCGATCCTCCGCCCCCGCCGCGCGTGGCCGACGCGGGCGGCGAAGCCGGTGCGGGCGCGGCCGACCCCGCCGATGCCGGCATCCCGCAATTCCCCGCCATCCCGGTCATCGTCGTGCCCGAGATCCTCGGTGTCGGCCCGGCCCAGCGCGCGCTGGAGGCCTCGATCCGGCCGATCCTCGATCCGGTCGAGGGCGTGAGCGTGAGCCCCGCGCGTTGCGATGCCGGCGGCGAACTGCTCGCCGACGGCGGCCTCGCCCAGGTGGACGCGCAGGGCAACCTGGTCCGCAACGGCGACGAGGGCATCTTCCGGATCGCCGCCGACGGCAGCGGCAGCGCCAACTTCGAGGGCGGGCTGGTCACGGTGGAGGCCGACGGCAGCGGCACCATCAATGGCAGCGCCGGCGGCGACGGGGACGGCGAGACGGCCATTATCCGGGTGGAGGCCGACGGCTCGGGCAGTTACAACGGCCCGGCCGGGCTGATCACCCTGGACGGCAAGGGCGCCGGGACGTGGAACGGCGACAGCGGCCTGGTGGTCAACAACGGCGACGGCAGCGGCAGCTGGAACGGCCCGCTGGGCCTGCTCCGGATCGAGGCTGACGGCTCGGGTACCTGGAACGGCCCGCACGGGCTGGTGGTCAACAACGGCGACGGCACCGGCACCATCGGCCCGCCGGCACGCGAGGTGAGGATGCCGCCGCTGCCCAGGGTGCCGCCGGCCGGGCGCTTCCCGCCGCTGAGGAAGTTCGCGCCGCCCGGCGCGCCCTGCGGGTATGTGATCACCCTCAACGACCGCGTCCTGTTCGACTTCGACAAGTCCGACATCCGTCCCGACGCGTCGCGGGTACTCGACACCCTCGCCGTGGCGCTGGCGCGGACGCCGGCACGGGGCATGGAGGTCCGCGGCCACACCGACAGCAAGGGCAGCGACGCCTATAACCAGACGCTGTCCGAGCGCCGTGCCGCGGCCGTGGTCGCGGCCCTGCGCGAGCGTGGCGCGGCCGAAGGCGCCGATGCGCGCGGCTACGGCGAATCGCAGCCGGTGGCGCCCAACGAGATCAGCGGCCAGGACAACCCCGGCGGGCGCCAGCTCAACCGCCGCGTGGAGATATTCGTGCGCACCTGAGCGCCGCCCCCGTCGCCACGGCCCGTTCCATTCGCCGCGCCCTGCAGAATTTTCCCTCGAAGGAGAGCATGCGCATGACACGTTTGACGCCCCGCCTGGCCATCGCTGCCCTTGCGCTCGCCGCCGTGCTGCCGTCGATGGCGGCGGCGGCCGACGATTTCAGCCTGAGTTACGACGTGGACCGTTTCCCGTCCTCCCGGCTGGACCTGCAGGCCTGTCGCGCAGCGGTGGCGCGCGGTGCCGCCGCGATCGGTTACACCACCCGCATCGACCGGGACCAGAAGACCCTGGCGATCCACGTCGCCGGCCCGCGCCAGGATGGTCGCGCGCTGGTGGCGTACTGCATCACCGCCGGCGACCAGACCGTGTTCGTGGTCCAGGGCCTGGATTACTCCGGCCCCGGCAGCCCCGAGGCCGAGCGCGTCAAGAGCGCGGTGGCGGCCGAACTGCGCAAGGCGGCGCGGGCCGGCTGAAGGCCGGCCTGGGGGTTCGCAACGCCGGCAGCGCCCCCGTTCGCAAGCCCTTTCCCGCGTGCCGGTCGCCGGCGGAACCGGCTCCCGCGGCGGCGCACGGGCGCGGTAACGGGCGGGCTCTTACGGCTCCCCGCAGAATGGTCGCCGGGATGACGATCCGGCGGGGACGAGGATGCAGGAGAGCGGAACGGGGCAGGGCAGCGACGACACCGGCCGCTACCGCCTGATCAAGCGGATCGTGCTGCAGGCGCTGGAACTGCGCGGCGGCGCCCGCGAGGCGCTGGTGCTGCGCGAGACCCGGGGCGACGACGCCCTGGCGGCCGAAGTGCGCGAACTGCTCGCCGGGATGGACGCCGACCAGACCCTGGTCGTGTCCCTGCGCTCGCCCGGCGCCGGCGTGCCCGACCCGGGCCAGGACCTGAGCGGCCAGGAAGCCTCGGCCGAGGCCGCACGCGAATACCGCCTCTTGCAGCGCCTGGGCGCCGGCGGCATGGGCGTGGTCTACCTGGCCGAGCGCGACGACGCCGGGGTGGTGCAGAAGGTCGCGCTGAAGCTGCTCAACCCGGTCGCCGAGGCCTCGCCCGAACTGCGCGCGCGCTTCGCCCGCGAGCGCGAGCTGCTGGCGCGGCTGGACCATCCCGGTATCGCCCGCCTGCTCGACGGCGGCATCCTCGCCGACGGCCGCCCGTTCCTGGCGATGGAGTACGTGGAGGGTGAGCGGATCGACGCGCACGCCGCCCGGCTGCCGCTGGACGCGCGGATCGTGCTGTTCATCAAGGTCTGCGAGGCGATCGCCGACGCCCACCGCTGTCTGGTCATCCACCGCGACCTGAAGCCGGCCAACATCCTGGTCGACCCGCGCGGGCAGCCGCGGCTGCTGGACTTCGGCATCGCCCGCCTGATCGACGAGGAGGCGGTGGCGGCCAATGAGACCTCCACCGGGCAGCAGGCGCTGACCCTGGCCTACGCCAGCCCCGAGCAGGTGGCCGGCCAGCCGCTGACCACCGCCACCGACGTCTATTCGCTGGGCGCGGTGCTGTACCAGCTGGTCTGCGGCCAGGCGCCGTTCGCCAACATCGACACCCCGGCCGGGCTGTACCACGCCATCGTCCGCACCGACGTGACCCCGCCCAGCCGGCGCCTGCGCCGCGGCGACGCGCCACCCATGGACGCGCATGGCGACGGCTACAGCGGTCCGGTCCCGGCCGACATCGACGCGATCGTGCTAAAGGCCTTGCGCAAGGAGCCGGAGCAGCGCTATGCCTCGGTCGCCGCCCTGGCTGAGGACCTGCGGCGCTACCTCGGCCACCGGCCGGTGGCCGCGCGCGAGGGCGAGCGCGGGTACCGCGCCCGCCGCTACCTGCGCCGCAACGCCTGGCCGCTGGCCGCCGCCGCGGCGGTGGCGCTGTCGGTGCTCGGCGGATTGCTGGCCTCGGTCTTGGCCCTGCGCGAGGCGCGGCAGCAGCAGGCGCTGGCCGAGCAGCGCGGGCGCGAACTGCAGCGCCTGGCGGACTTCCAGCAGTCGATGCTGGAAAGCGTGGACATCGATGCGATGGGCCATGCCCTGACCGACACCCAGCAGCGCCGGGTGCTCGAACTGCTGGACCGGCAGGCGCCGGACTTGCCGCTGCAGATCCGGCTGCAGCAGGCCTTCGCCCAGGTGGGTGCGCCGAGCATCGCCCGCGATGCGCTCGAGCAGCATGTGGTCTCGCACGCCCTTGCGCGGCTGGACCGCGACTTCGCCGACGCGCCTTCGCTGGCGGCGGACATGCGCCAGTCGCTGGCGCGGGTGCTGCTCGCCATCGGTCACTACCCGCGCGCGGCCGAGGAATTGCGGCGGGTGCTGCAGGCACGCGAGGTGGACTTGGGCCCGGGCGATGCACGGGTGGTCTCGGCGCGGATCGACCTGGGCCAGGCTCTGTACCTGCAGGGAGAGTCGGCCGCGGCGGCCGGCGTCTTCGCCCAGGCGCTGGCTGCGGTGCAGGCGCTGCCGCACCTTTCGCCCTTGCGGCGCGCGGCCGAGGCCGGCGCCGCAAGGACGCAGGCCGCACGCGGCGAACTGCAGCCGGCGCTGGAGCGCCAGCGCACCTTGCGCGATGCGTGGATGACGGCGTTGCCGGCCGACGACGAATCGCTGCTGCAGCTGCGCGGCGATTATGTGCACACCCTGGGCAAGCTCGGGCGCCGCGACGAGGCCGGCGAGGAGATGGCCGCGCTGCTGCCGCTGTACCGCGGCCGGTTCGGGCCGGAATCCAACCGCACCCTGTCGGCGATGATCGTGCTGGCGGAACTGGAATTCGCCCGCAACGACTTCGAGCGCTCGGCGGCGCTCGCGCGGGAGGTGGCGCAGGTGCGCGAGCGGCGCCTGGGTGCCGAGCATCCGGACACGCTCAAGGCCTGGGGCACCGCCGCCACCAGCCTGGTGCGGCTGGCCGATTCCCCTGAGAGCTTCGCCGAAGCCGAGGCCCTGCTCGACCGCCTGTTGGCGGTGCAGGGACGGATCCTGGGGATCGGACATCCGACCACGCGCCAGTTCGTGGTCGACCGGATCCGCCTGCTGAGCAAGCAGGACCGGGACGCGGAAGCAATCGCGCTGCAGCGCAGCCTGCTGGCCGACTGCCTGCGCGTGCTCGGCCCGGAGCATCCTGAAACCCTGTTCGCCCAGGGGGCGCTGGCCAGCCTGCTCAGCTACGGGCCGGACCGCCTGGACGAGGCCCGCGGACTGGCCCGCAAGAGCCTGGAGGTCCAGCGCCGGCGGCTGGGCCCGGAACATCCGATCGTCACCGCCACCCTGGACCTGGTCGGCCGGATCGAACGCAACGCCGGGCACTGGCAGGCCTCGCGCGACGCCCATGCGCAGGCACTGGAGATCCGCGCCCGCACCCGCGGCATGCTCGACGCGCACACCATCGAGAGCGCCTCGCGGCTGTACGTGGCCTTGTTCAACCTGCACGACGAGGCCGGCATGCGCGATATCCGCAGCCGTTTCCTCGACCCGGTAATCGCGCTGGACCCGGCGGCGATCAACGCCAGCATGCGCAGCGTGCGCGAGGACGCGGTGATGGCGCTGGAGGGGCGCTGGGACTAGCGCCCCTCCAGCGCTAGGGACACCGGCACGCGGGCGCGGTCTTGCTACTGGAACCCGTAGCGGACCACGTGGAAGAACACCGGCGCGGCGAACACCACCGAGTCCAGGCGGTCGAGCACGCCGCCATGGCCCTCGATCATCTCGCCCCAGTCCTTGGCGCCGAGGCTGCGCTTGACCGCCGACAGCGCCAGCCCGCCGAGGAAGCCGCACAGCACGATCAGCGCCGACAGCGCCGCCGACTGCCAGGGCGAGAACGGCGTGGCCCACCACAGCGCCGCGCCGACCGCGGTCGCGGCCAGGCCGCCGCCGACCAGCCCTTCCACGGTCTTGGACGGGCTGACCTGCGGCGCCAGCAGGCGCCGGCCGAACAGCTTGCCGAACACGTACTGCAGCACGTCGCTCAACTGCACCACCAGCAGCAGGTAGAACAGCAGCAACAGGTTCTGGCCCTCGTAGCCGGGGATGTCCAGCAGCATCAGCGCCGGGGCGTGGCTGAGGCAGTAGACGGTGAGCATCAGTCCCCACTGGACCTTGGTGGTGCGTTCCAGGAAGCGGTCGGTATCGCCCTGCAGCGCGGCCACCGCCGGCAGCAGCAGGAAGCCGTACACCGGAATGCACATCACGAACAGCCCGTACCAGCCGATCCCGATCAGCCAGTACTGCAGCGGGATGGCGACGTAGAAGCACAGGCACAGCGCCAGGTGGTCGCCGCGCCGGGTTGGGGTGAGGGTCAGGAACTCGCGCAGGGCCAGGAACGAGAGCAGCGCGTACAGCACCAGGGTGGCGACCTTGCCGGCCAGGAAGCACACCAGCAGCACCGCGGCCATCGCCCACCAGGCGCGGATGCGGGCGTTGAGGTTCTCCACCACCGGGCCGGGCCGGCGCCGGGCCAAGGCCGCGCCGATCGCCGAGGCCACCAGCAGCAGGGCAACCACGCCGCCGATCAGCCACCAGAAGCGCGAGGGCGCCAGCGCGATCGCGCTGCGCAGGAAGCCGTTGAAGGGCAGGGCGTCTATGGTGGGCTCCTTCAGGGTGTGCCGGCAGGAGGCGCCAGCGCTTGCACCGCCTCGCGGGCGCGCTGCAGGAATGCCGCCTTGTCCTCGCCTGGCCGCAAGGGCAGCGGCGCGCCGAAGCGCACGGTGCAGATCAGCGGCACCGGCAGCAGGCTGCCCTTGGGCAGGCTGCGGCGGGCGTTGTCCAGGTACACCGCCACCGGCTCGACCTGCCGGAAGCGCGCGGCCAGGTGGTAGAGACCACTGCGGAACGGCAGCAACTCCGGGTCCGGATTGCGGGTACCCTCGGGAAACAGGATCAGCGAGTCGCCGCGTTCCAGTGCTTCGTACAGCGGCGCCAGCGGATCCTCGCCGGCCTGTTCGCGGTGGCGGTCGATCAGCACCGCATCGAGCCCGCGCCCGGCGATCAGCCGCCGCAGCGCGCCGGTGCCCCAGTAGTCGCGCGCCGCGACCGGCCGGGTATGGCGGCGCAGTGCCGGCGGCAGCGCTGACCACAGCGCCACCGTGTCCAGGTGGCTGGCGTGGTTGGCGAAGTAGATGCGCTGGCGCGGTTCGGGCCGGCAGCCGATCCAGCGCGGATAGGCGCCGACCAGGGCCTTGCTGGCGGCGACCAGCAGGGCGTCGATCACCCGCCCGCTCCGCCGCTGCCGTGCCTGCCGCCGCCGTCGCGCAGGCGCGCGGCCAGGGCATGGGTGCGGGTGAGGCAGGTGAGCAGCGAACCGGCGGCGATCACCGCCGCGGCCACGGCCAGTGCCGTCCATGCCTGCGGCCACCAGGGCGAGGCGGCGGCGACCAGGCAGCCGAGGGTCATCGCGAACATCCTCTGCTGCTTGGCCATCGGTCCACGGAAGTCGTGGCCCAGGCCCAGCCCGGCGCCGGTCTGGCGCACGTAGGCGGTGAGCGCGGCCAGCAGGGCGCCGCACCAGCCCAGCCAGGGCAGGCTGGCGGCGCAACCGAGGGCGACGATCAGCAGGGAGTCGGCGATGCGGTCGGGGAATTCGTTGTAGAGGGCGCCGGTGGCGGTCTGCTTGCCGCCTTCGATCGCGACCATGCCGTCGAACAGGTTGCACAGCAGCCGCAGCTGGATGCCGAGCGCGGCCAGCACGGGGCCGGCCGGCGCGGGCAGGAGCAGCAGGGCGGCCGCGCCAGCGCCGGCGAAGGCGACGCTGGCCACCGAGATCTGGTTGGGGGTGATGGAGGAACGCGCGAGTGCCGCGGCGATGCGCCTGGCCCATCCGGTATCGCGCGAGGCCAGCGGCCGGCGGTCGTCATCCTGACTCATGCGCCGATCCTAACCCGGCAGGCATGCTCCCGTGCAGCGTCGTCCCCGGGTCTCCGTTTCCCCTCCCCTGTAGGAGCCGGTCTTGCCGGCGACCGTGGAGGCGGACGCACCAATGGCACCCGGTTTCATGCAGGCGCATCCGCCATGGCGGTCGCCGGCAAGACCGGCTCCTACAGAAAGCCCAGCCAAAGCCGGAAGAGCAGAAGCGATAGAACCCGTGGGCACGACGGCCCAGGAGGCCGAAGCCGGCGCTTTTGCTCCAACCAACAAGGCGCGGAGGTTCCAGCCGAAGCCAGCGCTTTCTGCTCCGAACCCAAGGCACGACGGGCTTCGTTACAGCCCCGCGGCACGCGGAAAAAGAAAAGGCCGCCCTGCGGCGGCCTTCCTTCTGCCACGAGCGAACCCGCGGCTTACTTCAGCTTCGCGTCCGCGCGCAGTGCATCGGCGCGGTCGGTCTTCTCCCAGGAGAAGGCGGTGGCGGTCTGCTTCTTGCCGGCGCCGTCGGTGTAGGTCACCTGCTGCGGCTTGCGGCCGAAGTGGCCGTAGGCGGCGGTGGCCTGGTACACCGGGTGGATCAGGTCGAGCATCTTGACGATGCCGTACGGGCGCAGGTCGAAGTGCTTGCGGATCAGCTTCTCGATCTGCGCGTCCGGGATCCGGCCGGTGCCGAAGGTGGTGACCGAGATCGAGGTCGGCTCGGCCACGCCGATGGCGTAGGAGACCTGCACCTCGCACTTGTCGGCCAGGCCGGCGGCGACGATGTTCTTGGCCACGTAGCGGGCGGCGTAGGCGGCCGAACGGTCCACCTTCGACGGATCCTTGCCCGAGAACGCGCCGCCGCCGTGGCGGGCCATGCCGCCGTAGCTGTCGACGATGATCTTGCGGCCGGTCAGGCCGCAGTCGCCCACCGGGCCGCCGATCACGAAGATCCCGGTCGGGTTGATGTGGACCTTCTTCTTCGGCAGCGATTCCAGCCACTTCTTCGGCAGCACCGGCTTGAGGATGTGCTCGTACACGCCCTCGACCAGATCTTTCTGCTTCACGCCCGGGTCGTGCTGGGTGGACAGCACCACCGCGTCCAGGCCGACCACCTGGTGCGCGTCGTCGTAGCGCAGGGTGACCTGCGACTTGGCGTCCGGGCGCAGCCACGGCAAAGGCGAGTTCTTCTTCTTGCGGACCTTGGCCTGCTGCTCGACCAGGCGGTGCGAGTAGTAGATCGGCGCCGGCATGAATTCCGGGGCCTCGTTGCAGGCGTAGCCGAACATCAGGCCCTGGTCGCCCGCGCCCTGCTCCTCCGGCTTCTTGCGGTCCACGCCGGCGGCGATGTCCGGCGACTGCTTGCCGAGCATGTTGATGATCGCGCAGGTGTGGCCGTCGAAGCCGACGTCGGAGTTGTTGTAGCCGATCTCGTTGATCACCGAGCGGGCCAGGCCCTCGATGTCCACCCAGGCGCTGGTGGTCACTTCGCCGGCGACGATCGCCGCGCCGGTCTTCACCAGGGTCTCGCAGGCCACGCGGGCGCGCTTGTCCTGGGCCAGGATCGCGTCGAGGACGGCGTCGGAGATCTGGTCGGCGATCTTGTCCGGATGGCCTTCGGAGACCGACTCGGAGGTGAAGAGATAGCTGGACATTCGGCTATATCCCTGTATTCGGATGAAGAGATGGGCGCGCATGATACACGGCCGCGCGCCGGGGTGCATTGTGCCGGCTGCGGGGTTGCCGCGGGTTAAGCAGTCGTCGGCCTCCGCCTTGCCGGGGCCGGCGGCGGTCATCGCCCGGTCGCGCGGCTGCAACCGGACTGTCGCGCGGGCGGCGCAGGCTGCGCGGCAATCCGCCGCCACCGCACGCGCCCATGACCGTCCTGGAACGCCGCCTGCAAGCCCGCTACCCGCACTGGTTCCGCGGCCGCCGCGCGCACCTGGTGCGGCCCCTGCTGCGCGGGCTGGGGCGCTGGTCGCGGCTGGACGAGGTCGAGGCCTTCCTCGCCGGCCAGGGCCACCTGCGCGGCTTCGCCTTCGTCCGCGCCGCGCTGGAGCACCTGCAGGTGCGCTACGGCGCGCAGGCCGCGGCGGACGGCGCGATTCCCGCGCACGGCCGGCTGCTGATCGTGGCCAACCATCCGTCCGGGGCGCTGGACGCGCTGGCCCTGCTCGACCACGTGGGCAAGGTCCGGCGCGACGTGCGGATCGTGGCCAACGACCTGCTGTCGATGCTGGAGGGACTGGACGAGCTGATCCTGCCGGTGCGGATCCTCGGCGGCACGCCCGGCGCCGGCAGCCTCAAGGCGGTGGAAAGGGCGCTTCAGCAGGAGCAGTGCGTGATCGTGTTCCCGGCCGGCGAGGTCTCGCGCCTGGGCTGGCGCGGGGTGGCCGACGGCCGCTGGCGCCGCGGCTTCGTCGCCTTCGCCCGGCGCACCGGCGCGCCGGTGCTGCCGGTGCGGATCCAGGCGCGCAACTCGCCGCTGTTCTACGGCGCCTCGGCGCTGTTCCGGCCGGCGGGCACCGCGCTGCTGGCGCGGGAGATGTTCGCCCGCCGCGACCGCAGGATCGAGCTGCGGATCGGCCATGCCCGGCGCCTGCCGGAAGGTGTGGACGCGAAGGTTCTGCTGCGCGACCTGCGCCGCGAGCTGTACGCGCTCGACCGCGGCCTGCCGGTCGCACCGTCTTCTCCGTCCGCTCCCGAGCAACTGGCCGAACCCGCCGATCCGGCGGCGCTGCGCGCCGAGGTCGCCGCGCTGGAGCCGCTGGGCGCGACCAGCGATGGCCGCCAGATCCGGGCCGGCCGGCTGGCGCCGGACTCGGTCCTGCTGCGCGAGCTGGGGCGGCTGCGCGAGCTGACCTTCCGCGAGGTCGGCGAAGGCACCGGTCGCGCCGTGGACGTGGACGTCTACGACGCCTGGTACGAGCACATCGTGGTCTGGGACGCGGCGGCCGGGAAGGTCGCCGGTGCCTACCGCGTGGCCCGCGGCGCGCAGGTGCTGGCCGGACGCGGCCTGCCGGGGCTCTACACCGCCGCGCTGTTCGAGTACGCCGAGGCGATGCTGCCGCGGATCGCCGCCGGCATGGAGCTGGGCCGCAGCTTCGTCGCCCCGGAATACTGGGGCAGCCGCAGCATCGACTACCTGTGGCAGGGCATCGGTGCCTACCTGCGCCGGCATCCGCAGGTGCGCTACCTGTTCGGCGCGGTCTCGATCAGCGCCGCGCTGCCGGCGCCGGCGCGCGAGCAGATCGTGGCCTACTACGCGCGCTACCACGGCGACGGCCGCGGCGACGCCTCGCCGCGGCGGCCGTTCGCCTGCCGCGGCCTGCCGCCGCATTTCGGCGACCTCGACGCCGCCTGCGCCTTCCGCGCCCTGCGCGACAACCTCGACGCGCTCGGCGCGACCCTGCCGATGCTCTACAAGCAGTACACCGAGCTGTGCGAGCCGGGCGGGGCGCGCTTCCTCGCCTTCGGCGTGGACCCGGATTTCAGCGACGCGGTCGACGGCCTGATCGAGGTGGACCTGCAGCGGCTGAAGCCGAAGAAGCGCGAGCGCTACCTGGGACATCCCGCGAAGGAGGAGGCCACCGCATGAACCCGACCACCCGTCCGTCCGGCACGGTCCGGCAGCGCACGGTCTTCATCTCCGACGCGCACCTGGGCTCGCCGCACTGCCATGCCGCCGAACTGGCCGACTTCCTCGCCGGCCTGCAGTGCCGCCAGCTCTACCTGGTCGGCGACATCGTCGACTTCTGGTGGATGGCCCAGCGCCGTGCGACCTGGGGCACGGGCCAGCAAAGGGTGGTCGAGGCCCTGCATGCGCTGGCGCGCGCGGGCACGGAGATCATCTACGTGCCCGGCAACCACGACCGCCCGATCCGGCGCTTCTGCGGCTTGGTCCTGCCGGCGATGCAGGTGCGCCGACGCGCGATCCACGCCACCGCCGACGGCCGCCGGCTGCTGGTGGTGCACGGCGACGACTACGACGCCAAGACCCATTTCGGCGGGTTGCAGGAACGCTTCGGCGACTGGCTGTACTACCGAATCCTCACCGGCAACCGCCTGACCAACGCCCTGCGCCGGCGCCTCGGCCTGCGCTACTGGTCGCTGGCCGACTGGCTCAAGCGCCGCAGCGGCGCGGCCGAGCGCTACATCGAGCGCTTCGTCCGCGCCGGCCTGGACGACGCCCGCCGCCGCGGCCTGGACGGGATCGTCTGCGGCCACATCCACCGCGCCGGCCTGTTCGAGCGCGACGGCCTGGTCTACGCCAACGACGGCGACTGGGTCGAGAGCCTGACTGCGCTGGCCGAGGGCGCCGACGGCAGCCTGCGCCTGATCGATCACCGCGGCGAAGTGCGGGCCGAGCTGTCTTCGCGGCTGCGGCTGGTGGAGCTGCCCCGCGCCGCCTGAGTCCTGCGGGCGGCGTGCCTGCTAGCATCCGCCGCCTATGGATTCCCTCAGCCAGATCGTCCTCGGCGGCGCGGTCGCCGCCGCCATCGCTCCCCCCACCCATCGCCGCGCCGCACTGCTCGCCGGCGCCGCCCTCGGCACCCTGCCGGACCTGGACTCGCTGCCGATCGCCCTGCTGAGCGACGATCCGGTGGTGCTGATGACCGTGCACCGCAGCTTCAGCCACTCGCTGTTCGTGCTGCCCCTGGTGGGCCTGGCGATCTGGTGGCTGTTCCGCCGCTTCGGCCGCGGCCGCGTCGCCGAGGCGCCATGGCGCTGGTTCTGGGCGATCCAGCTGGCGCTGGTCACCCATCCCCTGCTGGATGCCTTCACCGTCTACGGTACCCAGCTGTGGTGGCCGTTGCCGGTCCCGCCGACCATGTGGTCGAGCGTGTTCATCATCGATCCGCTGTACACGGTCTGGCTGCTGCTGGCCTGCGCCGTGGCCTGGTTCGCCCGCAGCCGTCCCTTGGCCCATCGCGCCTTGCTGGCCGGGCTGGCGCTGAGCAGCGCCTACCTGGGCTGGTCGCTGCTGGCCAAAGGGCTGGTCGAGCGCCAGGCCGAGCGCAGCCTGGCGGCGATGGGCCTGGCCGACGCGCCGCGCTTCTCGGTGCCGATGCCGTTCAACACCCTGCTGTGGCGGGTGGTGGCGATGACACCGGACGGTTTCGTCGAAGGCGAGCACTCGCTGGTGGCCGACCGCGGGCCGATCGCGTTCCGCAGCTACCGTTCCGACACCGGCGCACTGGCCGAGATCGCCGACCTGGCCGCGGTGCGGCGCCTGGCCTGGTTCAACCACGGCTTCATGAAGGCGCGCGAGCGCGAGGGCCGGCTGGAGCTGAGCGACCTGCGCATGGGTGCCGAGCCCGACTACACCTTCGTGTTCGCCGTCGCCCGGCGCGAAGGCGGACAGTGGCGCGAAATCCCGCCGCAGCAGCTGCGCCTGCCGTGGGAGGCGCGCCGCCGCCTGGGCGCGATGTGGCGACGGATCTGGCAGGAGCCCCCTGCCGACGCGGCGGCTTCATTGTAGGAGCCCGTCTTGCGGGCGACTGCCATGGCGGAAGCGCGTGCGTGAAACCGGGTGCCATTGATGCACCCGACCCCACGGTCGCCAGCAAGACCGGCTCCTACAAAAAGAACGCTCAGGCCGCCGCCGACAGACCCTCGCCGGCGACCAGCGCATCGAAATACCCGGCGGTCAGCCGCAGCTGCTCCTCCGCCGTCTGCGCGCGGTTGACCACGGCGCGGAAGGCCGCGTTCTCCGCCCGGTCCTTCGCGTACCAGCCCAGATGCTTGCGGGCGATGCGCACGCCCTGTTCCTCGCCGTAGAACGCGTGCAGCGCCTGCAGGTGGCCGAGCAGGATCGCGCGCACCTCCTCCAGGCCGGGCTCCGGCAGTTCCTCGCCGGTGGCCAGGTAATGGGCGATGGCGCGGAAGATCCACGGCCGTCCCTGCGCGGCGCGGCCGACCATCACCGCGTCGGCGCCGGTCTCGGCCAGCACCTGCGCGGCCTTGCGCGGCGAGTCGATGTCGCCATTGGCGATCACCGGGATCCGCAATCCGGCCTTGATCGCGGCGATGGTGGCGTACTCGGCCTGGCCGGTGTAGTGCTGGTCGCGGGTGCGGCCATGCACGGTCAGGGCCTGGATCCCGGCGGCCTCGGCGATCCGGGCGATCACCGGCGCGTTGCGGTTGGCCGCATCCCAGCCGGTGCGGATCTTCAGGGTCACCGGCACCGGCACCGCGGCCACCACCGCCTCCAGGATCCGCCCGACCAGGGCCTCGTCGCGCATCAGCGCCGAGCCGGCCCAGGCGTTGCAGACCTTCTTCGCGGGGCAGCCCATGTTGATGTCGACGATCTGGGCGCCGTGGTCGACGTTGTAGCGCGCCGCCTCGGCCAGCTGCCGCGGCTCGGTGCCGGCGATCTGCACGCTGACCGGGTCCGGCTCGCCGGCGTGGTCCATGCGCCGCAGCGACTTGCGCGTGTTCCAGAAGCGCGGGTCGCTGATCGTCATCTCCGACACCGCCAGGCCTGCACCCAGGCGCTTGCACAGCAGCCGGAACGGCTTGTCGGTGACCCCGGCCATCGGCGCCAGGACCACCCGGGGTTGGATCGTGTAGGGGCCGATCTGCATGGCGGGAATCTTAGGCTCGGGAACGCCGGTCCGGCTCAGCCCGGGAAGCGCTCCAGCACCTCGGCATGCCGCGGCATCGCCGCGGCCGCGCCGGGGCGCTCGGTGGACAGCGCGGCGAAGCGGTTGGCGTAGCGCACGTGGGCGACGAACGGCTCCTGCGGCGCGCGCGCCAGTGCGGCGGCCAGGGCGCCGTTGAAGGCGTCGCCGGCGCCGGTCGTGTCGCTGGCGGCCACGCTCTCGGCGCCGATCCGGTAATAGGCCTGGGCATCGCCGCGGGTCTGCTCGTCGGCATGCGACACGAACACCCCCACCGAGCCCAGGGTCACCACCACCGTGCCGTGCGGCAGCAGTTTGCGGCACAGGCCGTGCAGGCTGGCGCCGTCCAGCGCGGCGACCGCGTCCGGCTCCAGCCGCTCGCCGACGTGGCGCACCAGCAGGGCGGCGAACTCGGTCTCGTTCGGGCTGATCAGGTCGGCCAGGCGCAGCAGGCCGATGCTGGTGCTGGCGTTGGCCGGCGCCGGGTTGAGCAGGGTGGTGGCGCCGGCCTCGCGCCCGGCGGTCAGCGCGGCCTCGATCGCCTCCACCGGCGACTCCAGCTGGGCCAGGACCACGCCGGCGCCGGCGAACAGCGCCGGGTCGGCGGCGACGTGGGCGGCGCTGAGCGTGCCGTTGGCGCCGGCCCCGATCACGATGCTGTTGAGGCCGCGCGCATCGACGTAGATGCCGGCGGTGCCGGTGGGCTGGTCGCTGGCCTCGGCGCGCAGGTCGATGCCGTCGGCCGCGGCCAGGCCGCGCGCGAGGGCGCCGCCGGGATCGTCGCCCAGGGCGCAGACGAAGGCCGTCGGCGCACCGGCGCGGGCCGCGGCCACGGCCTGGTTGAAGCCCTTGCCGCCGGGACCGGTGGCGTACTGGCCGGCGATGGTGGCGCCGACGGCGGGCAGCTCGGCGCAGCGCCAGACGTGATCGACGTTGAAGGAGCCGACGACGATGACCGGATTCATGGGACCTCTGCTACTGGAATGGAACGACAACGGGAAAACGGAAACGGCGGGCCGCGCAGGCCCGCCCGGACGGATCGTGGACGCCGGCGGCTCAGCCGAAGTGCGAGAGCACCCCGGCGATGGTGGCGGTCATGAAGGTGGCGACCGAGCCGCCCAGCACCGCGCGCAGGCCGAAGCGGGCCAGGTCCTGGCGCCGCTCCGGGGCCAGGCCGCCGATGCCGCCGATCTGGATCGCGATCGAGCTGAAGTTGGCGAAGCCGCACAGCGCATAGGTCGCGATCAGCGCGCCCTCCTGGCTCAGTACCTGCCCGGGGACCTGGCCGTTCACCACCTTGGCCAGCTCGGTGTAGGCGACGAACTCGTTGATCACCACCTTCTGCCCGATCAGCGAGCCGACCGTGGTCGCGTCCGCCCACGGGGTGCCGATCACCCAGGCGATCGGCGCCAGCAGGTAGCCGAAGATCGTCGCCAGGCTGGTCGGCTTGCCGATCGCCGCGGCAATCCCGGTGACCTCGCCCAGCCAGGTCAGCGGTGCGTTGACCAAAGCGATCAGGGCGATGAAGGCCAGCAGCATCGCGCCGATGTTCAGGGCCAGGCGCAGGCCGTCGCCGGCGCCGGCGGCGGCGGCGTCGATGATGTTGGCGGTGGTCTTCTCCACCTCCATCTTCACCGTGCCGCGGGTCAGCGGCTCGCCGGTCTCCGGGACCAGGATCTTGGCGATCACCAGGGTCGCCGGCGCGGCCATGATGCTCGCCGCCAGCAGGTGCTTGGCGTAGAACACCTGCTGCTCCGGATCGCCGCCGCCGAGCATGCCGACGTAGGCGGCCAGCACGCCGCCGGCGATGTGGGCCATGCCGCCGATCATCATCGTCAGCAGCTCGGACTGGGTCATCTTCGCGATGTACGGGCGCACCGTCAGCGGCGCCTCGGTCTGGCCGATGAACACGCTGGCGCAGACGCTGGTGGTCTCGGCGCCGGACACGCGCATGACCTTGGTGATCGCCCAGGCCATCGCCCGCACCACCGCCTGCATCGCCCCCAGGTGGTAGAGCACGCCCATCAGCGCCGAGAAGAAGATGATGGTCGGCAGCACCTGGAAGGCGAAGATGAAGCCGAACCGCGGCACGTCCATCAGGCTGCCGAAGATGAAGTTCGAGCCTTCGTTGACGAAGCCCAGGATGCGGACGAAGCCGTGGCTGAGCCAGTCGAACACCTCGCGCCCGCCCGGCACCAGCAGTACCAGCGCGGCGAACACGATCTGCAGGAACACGCCGGTACCCACCAGCTTCCAGTCCACCGCGCGCTTGTTGTTCGAGAACAGCCAGACGATGCCGATCAGCACGGCCAGTCCGAACAGGCCGAAGCCGATGCGCCCGAGTGCCTCGATCATGGGTTTCCCAGCGATGTTAAGGATTCGCGAAAGCGTAGCAGGTCGGGGTGTGAAGCGTCCCGCGTGGCCTGGCTGAACGGTTCGGCCAGGCGGCGCACGCGGCTTACACTGCGCGCTCGCGACCCGGAGATCCCCGCCATGCAGTACCGCCGTCTCGGCAGCACCGGCCTGCAACTGTCCGCGCTCGCGTTCGGCGCCTGGATGACCTTCGGCCGCCAGGTCGGCCGTACCGAGGCGCGCGAGCTGATCGCCACCGCCTGGGGCCACGGCATCACCTTCTTCGACAACGCCGAGGCCTACGCCCACGGCGAGGCCGAGCGGGTGATGGGCGATGCGATCGCCGACCTGGGTCTGCCGCGCGATGGCTACTGCGTGTCCAGCAAGGTGTTCTTCGGCGCCGCCGAGGACCCGCGGCCGACCCAGCGCGGGCTGTCGCGCAAGCACGTGGTCGATGCCTGCCACGCGGCCCTGCGGCGGCTGCGGGTGGACTATCTCGACCTGTACTACTGCCACCGCCCCGATCCGGACACGCCGCTGGAGGAGACGGTGGCGGCGATGGACCTGCTTGTGCGGCAGGGCAAGGTCCTGTACTGGGGCACCTCCGAATGGCCCGAGGCGCTGGTCCGCGAGGCCGCGCGCTTCGCCCGCAGCCACCACCTGGCGCAACCGGTGGTCGAGCAGCCGCAGTACAACCTGCTGCACCGCGAGCGGGTGGAACTGGAGTACGCGCCGCTGTACCCGGAACTGGGCCTGGGCCTGACCACCTGGTCGCCGCTGGCTTCCGGCCTGCTGACCGGCAAGTACGCCGGCGGCGTGGCCCGCGAGGGCCGGCTGGCCCAGCCCGACGCGACCTGGCTGCAGAGGCTGGTGCTGGGCGAAGGCGGCGAGCGCCGGCTGGAGCGGGCGCAGCGCTTCGTCGAGGCCGCCGCCGAGCTGGGCGAGAAGCCGGCGCCGCTGGCGATCGCCTGGTGCCTGCGCAACCCGCACGTGAGCAGCGTGATCCTGGGCGCCAGCGGGGTGGAGCAGCTGCGCGAGAACCTGCAGGCGCTGGAACTGGCCCGGCGCTATGACGACCCGGTCTGGGCGCGGCTGGAGGTGGCCGCGACCCGCTGATCGGCGACCGCTTGACACGCGAATGCGAATAATTATCAATAACGGGGTCCGCCCACCTACCGACCGGAGCCCGACCGTGAACGTGCACCGCCTGACCCTGCCGCCGCATGCCCAGTCCACCCGCGCCGCCGCCCCGGCCGCGCACGAGGAGCACGAGGACGTGCTCAGCAGCGAGACCCTGCTCAAGGGCCGCCGCGAGACCCTGATCCGCCATGGCGACAAGGTCTATCGCCTGCGCCACACCAGCAACGACAAGCTGATCCTGACCAAGTAACCGCCGTCCGCCGGCGGGTCCCCGGGGCGTCTCTCTCTCCCCCGCACCGGGTGTCCCGCCGACGGCGCGGCGATGCGGGCCTGCGCACCACGCCGCCGGGTGCGGCGCGCATCGTCCCTGGACGTTTCCGGCGCGGGCCACGGCCCGTCCGATTCCTTCCTCGAGGATTCCCAGGATGGCCAGCCAACGATCCCTGCATGCCATCGCCGCGGCGCCGCGCCGCGACCGCCTGCTGTTGCCGCGCGCCCGACAGCTGGCCGAGCTGGGCACCGTGCTGTGCATGTACCGGGTCCAGCAGGGCGGCGAACTGGCCGGCTGGATGCAGGCGGTGCGCGCGCAGTCCCAGGTCGGCGTCGACAGCGACGGCATGTGCGAGAGCCTGCGGTTCTTCGACGGCCGCGGGCAGTGCTGCTGGCGCCTGTTCCTGCTCCCGGACAGCGACTTCCTGGCCTGGGACACGCTGGCCGCGCAGCTGCCGCCCTGCGACGGCGACGCCGCGGGGCAGGGCGGCGTGGCCGAGCGTCTGTGGCGCCGGGTCGCCGGTCGCCTCGGCGGGGCGGGGTGGCGAGTCTGCGCCCTGCGCCTGCACGTGCTGCCGCGGGAAGGCGCCGCGGCCCTGGCCGCCAGCCCGGCGCCGGTGTCGGCGCTGGGCGCGGCGGCCGCGCGCCGGATCGCGCGCCAGGAAGGCGCCGAGGGCGAGGTCAGGCTCGACGACTGCTGCTGCGCGCGCGCGGCGGCGGCCTCGATCGGTTTTTCTCCGGCCGGCGGCAGCGAGGTGCCGCTGGTCAGGCTCTGAGCTGCAGGACCTCGAACCGCCAGGGATGGCGCCCTTCTCCCGTTTCCAGCCGCCGCGAGTCCCATGTCCGCCTTGTCCCGTACGCGCAGTGCCGCCGCCCTTTTCCTGCTGACGGCGCTGCCGGCCGCGGCCGTGTCCGCCGCCGAGCCGCCGGCACGCGACCGCCAGAGCATCCTGGCGATGCAGGGCGAGTACCTGGTCGATTTCGCCTTCGACGAGACGGTGCTGCTCAAGCCCGGCTACGAGCGCGCGCCGGCGATGCGCAGCGGCGGCGACGAGGTGGTGATCGTGGTCGAGGACGCGCCCGGCCGGATCGTGCTGCAGCACCTGCTGGTGGAACCGAAGAGCGGCCACGTCACCAAGCACTGGCGCCAGGACTGGACCTGGGAGGCGGCGCGGCGCTTCGAGTTCAGCGCCGACCAGACCTGGAGCGTGCGCGCGGTGCCGGCGGCGCTGACCCGCGGGGCCTGGACCCAGTGCGTGTACGAGGTCAGCGACGCGCCGCGCTATTGCGGCACCGGCCGCTGGAGCTACGACAACGACGTGGCCACCTGGACCAGCGACCTGTCCTGGCGGCCCTTGCCGCGCCGCGAGTACACCCGGCGCAGCGACTACAACGCACTGGCGGTGGTCAACCGGCACACGCTCACCCCGGGCGGCTGGACCCACGAGCAGTTCAACACCAAGGTCCTGCGCGGCGCCGACGGCGGCATGCGGGAGATCGCGCGCGAGTTCGGCTTCAACGACTACAGCCGCGACACCGACGTGGACTTCGCGCCGGCCCGCCGCTACTGGCAGGCGACCGCGGGGTACTGGGCGCGGGTGCGGGCGCGCTGGGAGCGTTTCCTGGACCAGCCGCCGGGCCTGCACCTGAAGACGCCGGTGGACGGCATGGCGATGATTATCCCGCTGTTCACCCAGGCTGGCGAGGTCGAGGAAGGCCGCGCCGTGCCGGACGCGGAGATCGACGCGGTGTTCGCGCAATGGGTGGAGCCGGCGCGCTGAGGGCACAAACAAAGCCCCCCGCATCGTGCGGGGGGAGGGAAAGGCCGGTGGATCCGGCGCATGGAATCCTGGGGCTCAGAGCAGGGCGACGCTGGGCGGCGAAGGTGCCGCGGGCGGGGCTGGCGGCACCGGCGCCCTGGGAGGCGCAGGCGGTGCCGGTGGCGCCGGCGGCGCCGGGATGAAGTCCAGCGAACGCATCCGCGCCGGTACCGCGACCTGCAGTTCGCGCGGGCTGCGGTCGCGCAGCACTGCGACCCGCACCTGTTCGCCGGGCTTCTTGCCGCCCATCGCCTGCATCGCCTCGCGTGGGGTGGCCACCGGCTTTCCTTCGATCGACTGGATCACGTCGCCTGCCTGCAGGCTGGGCAGGCTGCCCTGGGCCAGCACCAGCACGCCGCGCTCGGTGCCGAAGTAGCGGCCCAGCTGCGGCTCCAGCGCCAGCAGGTTGAGGCCGTCCCAGCGCAGGGCCTCGGCCAGCAGGGGGGCGGTGCAGGCGTCGCCCTCGCAGGCGCCGGGACGGGTCAGGCGCAGCACTTCGCCGCGCAGCCGCGGGCCGAGTTCGCGCAACTGGGCCAGGTCCTCGCTGTCGAGGATGTCGAGGGCGGCGATGCCGTCATCGCCGCCCGTGCGGTTCAGGCTGCGGGTGAAGACCATGCGCTGGGTCGCGGTGGGGGCCACCGCCACTTCGTGCTGGCGGCCGTCGCGCTGGTAGGTCAGCGGCACCGGCGAGCCGGCCTCGAGCCTGGCCAGCGCCTCGCGCGCGCTGGCCACGCGCGCCTCGCCGGTGCCGCCGGCGATGGCCTGGCCGCGGATCCGCAGAAGGCGGTCGCCGGCCTTCAGCCCGGCCTTGTCGGCGCCGCCGCCGGGGGTGACGCCGACGATGCGCACGCCGGACTGTTCGTCCACGCCCAGCAGCACGCCCAGGCGCGGCGTGCCGGCCTCGCCGCCGCCGATCCGCAGGGCCTGCAGGTGGCGGTCTTCCTCGGCCAGCCCGCGCGAGAGTTCGGCGACGCGGCGCGCGGCGTCGGCCAGTTCGGCGCGTGCCTTGGCCAGGTCGGCCTGGGCGCGTGCCTCGTCGGCCTGCGTCTTCGCCTGCGCCGGCTCGGCATGCGCGGGCAGGGCGAGGGCGGCGGCCAGGGCCAGGACCAGCGGGGCGAAGCTTCGCAGCAGGGTGGGCGCGTGGATCATGGCGGTTCTCTCCATCTATCTATATGTGGAAGGCGGGATCAATAGACCTGGACCAGGGCGTAGCCGCTGTCGCGCTCGCCGTACAGCGCGTCCCAGCGCTGGTCGGCGGCCAGGGTGGCGAGCTGGCGCAGCGCATCGACGCGCTGCTGCCACAGGCCTTCGCGGATGCCCGGGTCGCGGACGCCGGTGGACAGGTCGGCGTCGATCGCCTCGACCCGGGCGTGCAGTTCCGAGGCCAGGGTCAGCTGCACGGCGTCGCCGCCGGCGGCTTGCGAGAGTTCGGCCAGCAACGCTTCCAGGCGCGCCGACTCGGCGTGCAGGCGGGCGATCTCAGCGTCGCCGGCGCCGGCGCGGGGCGGAGCCCGGTGCGTGCGGGCGGCGGGCGGCGACGCGATGTCGGCGACGTCGCCGGCGGATGGCACCGTGTTGGTCGTCGCGACTTCCCGCGGCGCGGTGGGGGCCGAGGTATCGGGCAGCGCGGTGGCTGTCGCCGGGGTGCCGGCGACCGGCGAGACAAGCGGCACGGCGGCGGGGCGCAAAAGCAGCCAGGCGGGAGCAGCGGCCAGGCAGGTCACGGCGGCGGCGGCCAGCCACAGCGGCGGGTGGGGGCGCCCGCGCGCCGGCGTCGGCAGCGACGTGGCCAGCCTTTGCCAGCCGTCGCCCGGTGGCGATTCCAGCGGCAGGGCCGCGAAGGCGTGGTGCCAGTCGGCGGGCGCATGGGTGTGGGGGCGGGGATCCATGTCAGTCCTCCTCGACCTGGAGCAGGGCGCGCAGGCGGCGGGTGCCGCGCGACAGCTGCGACTTGGAGAAGCTCGGGGTGCGTTGCATCAGCTCGCCGATCTCCTCGTGGGTATAGCCTTCGGCGTGGTACAGCCAGAGCACGCTGCGGGTGGCCGCCGGCAGGGCCAGCAGGGCGCGCTGCATCAGGGCGGCGTCGGCCGCGGCCGGCGGCGGCGCGGCCCCGTCCTCGGGGTCGTGCCCGTCCAGCGGCAGGACTTCGTCCATGCGCTTGCCGCGGCGCAGGCGCAGCAGGGCCTCGTTGATCGCGATCTGCCGCAGCCAGCCCCAGAACGGTCCCTGGCCGCGGTATTCGCCGACCCGCCGCAGCAGCTTGAGCATGGTTTCCTGCAGCGCCTCGCTGGCTTCCTCGCGGTCGCCGCACAGGCGCAGGGCCAGGGTGAACACCGGCCGTTCGAACCAGCGGTAGAGCTGCTCGAACGCCGCCGCCTCGCCGCGCCGGGCCCGGCCGAGCAGGGCCTCGGGCACGTCGATGGCGAAGCCCGAGCGCGGCGCGGCCGGGCCCTCGCGCGTGTCCGCGGCCGCGCTCGCCGGGGCGAACGCCAGGCAGCTGGCGGGAGCGAGCAGGCCGGTGGAATCGGGCAGGAGCGGGGTGGTCATATGCGGATGTGGATGCCGCGGCCGGAGAAAGGGTCGCAGCCGGCGGGCGATGCCGATGCGACCGCGCGCCGGCGCCGCGGTTCCCGCCGCCGCCAGTGCCTATACTGGAACCGACTTGGGACGGCCATGAAGGCCAGGGAGGACGGGGATGTTCCCTTCGAGCTTGCTTGCACTGGTGCTGCTGGTGGCCGGCGTGATCGTGCTGTTCAAGACCGTGCGGATGGTGCCGCAGGGCTACGAGTGGACGGTGGAGCGCTTCGGCAAGTACACCCACACCCTGGACCCGGGCCTGCACTTCCTGATCCCGATCATCTACGGCGTCGGCCGCAAGGTGAACATGATGGAGCAGGTGCTGGACGTGCCCAGCCAGGAGGTGATCACCAAGGACAACGCGGTGGTCAAGGTCGACGGCGTGGTGTTCTTCCAGGTGCTGGACGCGGCCAAGGCCGCCTACGAGGTGTCCAACCTGGAGGTGGCGATGATCGCCCTGGTCCAGACCAACATCCGCACCGTGATCGGCTCGATGGACCTGGACGAGTCGCTGAGCCAGCGCGAGACCATCAACGCCCAGCTGCTGAACGTGGTCGACCATGCGACCAACCCATGGGGCCTGAAGGTCACCCGGATCGAGATCCGCGACATCCAGCCGCCGCGCGACCTGGTCGACTCGATGGCCCGGCAGATGAAGGCCGAGCGCGAGAAGCGCGCGCAGATCCTCGAGGCCGAGGGCCTGCGCCAGTCCGAGATCCTGCGCGCCGACGGCGAGAAGCAGGCCGCGGTGCTGGAGGCCGAGGGCCGCAAGGAGGCCGCGTTCCGCGACGCCGAGGCGCGCGAGCGCCTGGCCGAGGCGGAGGCCAGGGCGACCACGATGGTCTCGCAGGCGATCGCCCAGGGCGACGTGCAGGCGATCAACTACTTCATCGCCCAGAAGTACGTGGAGGCGTTCAAGGAGCTGGCCACCGCGCCGAACCAGAAGTTCGTGCTGATGCCGATGGAGGCCAGCGGGGTGATCGGCTCGATCGCCGGCATCGCCGAGCTGGCCAAGGAGGCGCTGGCGGGCCAGCAGCAGGCCACCGCCGCGCGCCGCCCCGGGCAGCCGCCGCGGCTGGGGGGCTGAGCCATGCGCTGGGACGTGATGGGGTGGGCGGTGGTGGCCCTGTTGCTGATCGCGGCCGAGACCCTGGCGCCGGGCGCCTTCCTGCTGTGGATGGGTTTCGCCGCCGCGGCGGTGTTCCTGGTGGTGCTGCTGGTGCCGGTGGATATTCCGGTGCTGGCGCAGGTGGCCGCGTTCGTGGTCCTGAGCTTCGTCTCGATCCAGATATACCGCCGCTGGTTCCGCAAAGCCGCGCGCCAGAGCGACCGGCCGCTGCTCAACCGTCGCGCCGAGCAGAACATCGGCGCGGTCGCGCTCCTGGACCAGGCGATCAGCGGCGGTCGCGGGCGGATCAAGCTGGGCGACGCGTTCTGGGTGGTGGAAGGCCCGGACCTGCCGGCCGGCACGCCGGTGCGCGTGATCGCGGTGGACGGGATGACGCTGAAGGTGCAGGAAGCCTGAGCCGGTAACCGGCTCCCGGAGGGCGCGGCGCGCACGGGGGATCGTTGCGGCTGAAAGGAGTCTGGGATAATGGCCGCCTTCCCGACCGCGAGACCGCCATGATCCGCAAGACCGTGCTCAACGACAGCCACCGCGCGCTCGGCGCCAAGATGGTCGACTTCGGCGGCTGGGACATGCCGATCCATTACGGCTCCCAGCTCGACGAGCACCACCTGGTCCGGCGCGAGGCCGGCATGTTCGACGTCAGCCACATGACCGTGGTCGACCTGCGCGGCGAGCGCGTGCGCGAGTTCCTGCGTCGGCTGCTGGCCAACTCGGTGGACAAGCTCAAGGTCCCGGGCAAGGCCCTGTACTCGTGCATGCTCGACGAGCGCGGCGGGGTGATCGACGACCTGATCGTCTACTACCTGGACGAGGCCTTCTTCCGCCTGGTGGTCAACGCCGCCACCCGCGACAAGGACCTGGCCTGGATCGAAGCGCAGGCCGCCGCCTTCGACGTGCAGGTCGTCGAGCGCCCCGACTTCGCCATGGTCGCGGTGCAGGGGCCGCAGGCGCGGGAGAAGGTGACCGGCCTGCTGCGCGAATCCGACCGCGCCGCCGCCGCCAAGCTCGGCCGCTTCGCCGCGCTCGAGGCCGAGTCGACGGCCGGCGTGCCGCTGTTCCTGGCCCGCACCGGCTACACCGGCGAGGACGGCTTCGAGATCGTCCTGCCGGAGAGCGATGCGGTGGCGTTCTGGAACGCCTTGCTGGAGGCCGGGGTGAAGCCGGCCGGCCTGGGTGCGCGCGATACCCTGCGCCTGGAGGCCGGCATGAACCTGTACGGCCAGGACATGGACGAGTCGACCACGCCATGGGAAGCGGCGCTGGCCTGGACGGTCGCCCTCGACCAGACCGACGGACACCCGCGCGAGTTCATCGGCCGCGCCGCGCTGGAGGCGCAGCAGGCCGCCGGCGTGCCGCGCCAGCTGCTGGGCCTGGTAATGGACGAGAAGGGCGTGCTCCGCCACGGCCAGAAAGTGCTGACCGCGCAGGGCGAGGGCGAGATCCTGTCCGGCACGTTCTCGCCGACCCTGGGCAAGGCGATCGCGTTCGCGCGGGTGCCGGCCGGCGAACCGGGCCAGGTGCGCGTCGACATCCGCGGCCGCGAAGTGCCGGTGCGGGTGGTGAAGTTCCCGTTCGTGCGCGAAGGCCAAGCCCAGGCCGGCGTGCTCGGCTGAGGCGCGGCCGTTCCCGCCGCCGGGCACCGCGCCGGCGGCGGATGGTTTCCCGCGCCACGGACTCCTCGTTAAACTGGCGCCCCTTCCCGACCAGTGCGTGACCGGAGCAATCCCTCATGAGCGAGATCCCCGGCGACCTCAAGTTCCTCAAGTCCCACGAATGGGCCCGTGTCGAAGGCAACGGCCGCATCACCGTGGGTATTTCCGACCATGCCCAGGGCCTGCTGGGCGACCTGGTCTACGTCGAGCTTCCCAACGTCGGCGACAGCGTCGAGGCCGGCAACGCGGTGGCGGTGGTGGAATCGGTCAAGGCCGCGTCCGACGTCTACGCCCCGGTCAGCGGCACGGTGGTGGAGGTCAACGCGGCCCTGGCCGACAAGCCGGAGACCATCAACGAGGACGCCTACGGCGAGGGCTGGCTGTTCGTGCTGGAGGGCGGCGACGCCGACCAGCTGGCCGAGCTGCTGTCGCCGGACGACTACGCCGAGCTGATCGAAGGCGAAGACTGACGCGCGCCGCCGGCGGCGACGCCGCCCGGCAGGTCCGCACGAGCGCACGACGCCCGCCCTCCGGCGGGCGTCTGCGTTTGCGGCGTCGGCGTCCTTCCTCTTCGCGCCATCCCGCCACTCGCTGCGTGGTCGCCGCGTGACGTCGGGAGTGGCGCAGGCACGACCATCGTCGTCGCGCGACCATCCCGACGCGGCGAAAAGCGCCGCGCCGGCTCGCGCAGTTCTGCGCAAATCGGCTTGTGCGACGCGAAACGGACGCCGCCGCGGGATTTTTTTTTCGTCCTTCCGCGGCCGTCCGGAGCGGCGTTCCGAAGTGCGTCCTGCGCGGTCGCGGCGCGCTCGTCCGCAGGCCGTGCCGATACGCGCGAGGAAAAAAACACTTGTTTTCCGCATCCGAATGAAACGCGTCGATGCGCCTGGCATTCGCCGGCGCCGCCGCGCCGGCGCGCGTAGCGGCATGCGGGCGCGATGGCGCGGTGAACGCGGCGGAAAAAAAATCCGCGCGGGTGTTGACAGTAAAAAAAACCGTGATTAGGTTTCGCCCAGCAGACGCTGCCTGCCGAAGCGAGTGAGTCGAATCAACACCACAACGCGAAGCACAACCCGGGCATCCACCATGAACCTTCAGCCGGTGGATCAGGCCCGCTTCCCTCCGAAAAAAGCAGCGAACCCCCGATCCGTCACCCGCGCCAACGCAATGCGCGGGTGTTTCCGTATCCGTATCGACGTGCGTACCGCGCCGACGGACTCCCCCCGGCGGACGCCGCCGCGGGTTTTCGCGACTGGGCGTTACCCATCTCCAATCCACTGACGAGGAGCTACACCCATGGCTGTCAAGAAAGCTGTCGCCAAGAAGAAACCCGCCGCCAAGAAGGCGGTGAAGAAGGTCGCCAAGAAGGCCGCCGCCAAGAAGGCGGTGAAGAAGGTCGCCAAGAAGTCCGCCGCCAAGAAGGCGGTGAAGAAGGTCGCCAAGAAGGCCGCGGCCAAGAAGACCGTGAAGAAGGCCGCCAAGAAGGTCGCCAAGAAGTCCGCCGCCAAGAAGACCGCGAAGAAGGCCGTCAAGAAGGCTGCGAAGAAGGTCGCCAAGAAGTCCGCCGCCAAGAAGCCGGCTGCGAAGAAGGCCGCCAAGAAGGTTGCCAAGAAGTCCGCCGCCAAGAAGCCGGCCGCCAAGAAGGCCGCGAAGAAGCCGGCTGCCAAGAAGACCGCGAAGAAGGCCGCCAAGAAGAAGCCGGCCCCGGTCGCGCTGCCGGCGACCCCGGCTCCGCTGATCTGATCAGACCCCGATAACCGTACGACCATAGACTCCCTCCCCGATGCCCAGCGGGGAGGGAGTTTTTTTATGGGCGAAGGAGAAGGAGCCGGCCGCCGCGGCTCAGCGCGGCGAGGGTGCGGCGACCGAGGACGAGGCCGATGCGCCGCCGGCCGGCGCGCTCGACGGTGCTTCGCCGTCGGCCATCAGGTTGTCGCTGCCGAAGTCGGTGTCCACGTCCAGCCAGCGCTGTGCCGGCAGGCCGACGGCGCGGTCGATGATGGTCGGCAGCAGGCCGGAGGGCAGGCTGCTCTCGCTGTTCCAGAGAATGGCGATGCCCAGGTCGCGGCCGGGCAGCAGCGCGGTCAGGCCGCGGTAGCCCTGGACCGCGCCGGCATGGAACACCACTTCCTCGCCGCCGTAGTCGAACACCCGCCAGCCCAGTGCGTAGCTGGCCGAGTGCACCCGGTCGCGGCGCCAGCCCGAACGCATCTCGCCCGGGGTGGCCACCACCGGCGCGTGCAGGGTCGCCAGCAAGGGCGCCGGCAGCACGTCCGGACGATGGCCGGTGTGGGCCAGCAGCCACTGCGCCATGTCGCTGGCGCTGGCGTTGACCCCGGCGGCCGGCGGCAGGCGGTAGTAGGTCGGCTTCGGATTGAGCGAGACCCAGCCGTTGCGGCTGCGCACGTGCGGCCGCGCCCAGCGTGCGGCGCCCTCGATCCCCGCCAGGCCCAGGCTGGCGTCGGCCATGCCCAGCGGCTCGAAGATCCGGCGCTGCACTTCCTGTTCGTAGAAGGTGCCGGTGGCGGCGAAGACCACGTCGCCGACCAGGCTGAAGGCCACGTTCTGGTAGGCGTAGCACTGGCCGGGCGCGCACTGCATCGGCGCCGAGGCCAGCTTCTGCGCGACCTGGTAGTACTCGGCGTTGCCCTCGATGTCGCGGTCGAAGGCGTTGTGCGCCTTCAGCCCGACCCGGTGGCTGAGCAGGTCGGCCACGGTGACCTGGCGGGTGTAGCCGGCGTCGACCAGCTGGAAGCCGGGCACGTAGTCGGCGACCCGGCTGTCCCAGCGCAGGCTGCCGTCGTTGACCAGCAGCCCGGCCATGGTCCCGGCGAAGGCCTTGGACAGCGAGGCCAGGCGGAACACGGTGTGGGCGTCGACCGGCTGCGGCCGGACCACGTCGGTCACGCCGTAGCCGCGCGCGCTGAGGATCCGGCCGTTCTGCACGATCGCCATCGCCAGCCCGGGCACCCGCTGGCCCTGGACCAGCTGTTCGGCCATGGCCTCGAAGCGGGCGACGTCGAAGCCGGCGGCCAGCGGCTGCGCCGGCGTGGCCGGGAAGGCGCGATAGGGCAGCGGCTGGGTCGGCGGCGGCAGGTGGCCGGGGCCGAGGGTCGGGGTCTGCGCGGTCGACGGCAGGGCCATGCCCAGCAAAAGCGCCAGCGAGGCGATCCTCAGCGACCGCGGGCCGAAGGCGGGGGACGAAGGCCTGGCCGGCCGGCGGACGCGCGCGTCATTCATCGCTGCTGGTGCCTGTACTCTACTGCTGAAACCGATTCTAGCGCCGGATTTCCGGAATGCACAAACCAGGAGAAGATGAATGGGCAGTTTGTTGATCCTGTTGGTATTTCTGGGCCTCGTGGTGGCCGTGGCCCTGTGGGCGGTGGGCATCTACAACGGCCTGGTGACCAGCCGCAACGCCTGGAAGAACGCCTTCGCCCAGATCGACGTGCAGCTGCAGCGGCGCTTCGACCTGATCCCCAACCTGGTGGAGACCGCCAAGGCCTATATGGGCCATGAGCGCGAGACCCTGGAAGCGGTGATCGCCGCGCGCTCGGCCGCGCAGTCCGGCCTGGCCGCGGCCAAGGCCGATCCGGGCGACGCGGCGGCGATGGCCCAGCTGGCCGCCAGCCAGGGCCAGCTCAACGGCGTGCTCGGGCGGCTGCTGGCGGTGGCCGAGGCCTATCCGGACCTGAAGGCCAACCAGAACATGATGCAGCTGTCGGAGGAACTGGCCTCGACCGAGAACCGGGTGGCGTTCGCGCGCCAGGCCTACAACGACGCGGTGATGGCCTACAACAACAAGCGCGAGACCTTCCCCTCCAGCGTGGTCGCCGGCAGCTTCGGCTTCGCTCCGGCCGCTTTGCTGGACATCCCGGCGGAGAAGGCGGCCCAGGTGCGCGAGGCGCCGAAGGTCCAGTTCTGAATCCGGCGGCGGCCGCGATGCGCCGCGACCGGCCGGGTCGCGGCGCCGGGCAGGCCATGGCGACGGCGAGGCGCGCATGAATTTCTTCGAGCAGCAGGCTGCAGCGCGGCGCGGCAGTGGACGGCTGGTGCTGCTGTTCGCCGCGGCCGTGGCCGGCATCGTCATCGCGGTGGACGCGGCGGTGCTGCTGTTCACCGGCAGCGCCGGGGCGACCGTGGCGGCGAGCGTGCTGACCCTGGCAGTGATCGGCCTGGGCTCGCTGTACCGGATCGCCTCGCTGCGCGGCGGCGGCGCGGCGGTGGCCGCGCAGATGGGCGGCACCGCGGTGCCGGAGGACACCCACGATCCGTCCCTGCGGCGGCTGCGCAACGTGGTCGAGGAGGTGGCGATCGCCTCCGGGGTGCCGGTGCCGCGGCTGTTCGTGCTGGAGCAGGAGGCGGGCATCAACGCCTTCGCCGCCGGCTACGGGCCGGCCGACGCCGCCATCGCGGTGACCCGCGGCGCCCTGGAGCGGCTCAACCGCGACGAGCTGCAGGGCGTGGTCGCGCACGAGTTCAGCCACGTGCTCAACGGCGATATGCGCCTGAACATCCGCCTGATGGGCCTGCTGTTCGGGATCATGATGCTGGCCCTGATCGGGCAGAGGATCCTGGTCTACGGCCGCGGAGGCCGCGGCCGCGATGGCCAGGCGCTGCTGCTGGCGGCGCTGGTGGCGATGGTCGTCGGCGGCATCGGGGTGTTCTTCGGCCGCCTGATCAAGGCCGGGGTCAGCCGCCAGCGCGAGTACCTGGCCGACGCCTCGGCGGTGCAGTTCACCCGCCAGACCCGCGGCCTGGCCGGGGCGCTGAAGAAGATCGGCGGGCTGCAGGAAGGCTCGCGCCTCAACGAGCGCGCCGACGCCGAGGAGGTCGGGCACATGCTGTTCGGCGAGGGCATGGCGCTGTCGTCGTGGCTGGCCACCCACCCGCCGCTGGCCGAGCGCATCCGCCGCCTGGAGCCGGGGTTCGATCCGCGTCAGCTGCAGGCGCTGGAGGCGCGCTGGCGCGCCGCCCCACCCGACGGCCTGGCCGAGGACGCGGCGCTGGGCCTGGGCCCGCGCGCGCCGGCGCCGCCGCCCTTGCCGCCGGCCGATGCGCGGCTGGCGGTGACCCCGCCGATGGGCGCCGGCCAGGTCGCAGCGCCGGCCGAGGACGATTACCGCCACGCCCACGACCTGGTCGAGGGCCTGCCCGCGTCGCTCCGCGAACTGGCCCGCGTCCGCGCCACCGCGATGCCGGTGCTGGCCGCGCTGCTGCTGGACGCCGATCCGGCCCTGGCCGCGCGCCAGCGCAGCGAACTGGCCTCGCGCTGCGGCGAGGCGCTGGCGGCGCAGGCCTGCGAACTGCGCCGCACCCGATTGGAAAACCTGCATCCGGTCCAGCGCCTGCCGCTGGCCGCGTTGGCCTTCCCGGCGTTGCGCCAGCGCCCGCGACCGGAACTGGACGCCTTCCTCGACGCGATCGAGGCGATGGTCCACGCCGACGGCCAGGTCAGCGTGTTCGAGTACTGCCTGTCCAAGCTGTTGCAGGTGCAGGTGCGCGAGGCTCTGGACCCGGCGCGGCACGCGCGCTTCGGCCGGCAGAAGGCGCCGGGCGTGCGCGCCGAGTTCGCGATCCTGCTGGCGGTGCTGGCCGAGGCCGGCCACCCGGGCCAGCCGCAGCAGGCGCAGCGCGCCTACCTGGCCGGGCTGCAAAGGGTGCTGCCGCGCGACCACCTGGCGTACGCACCGCCGGCCGAGGGCGTGCGCGCGCTGGACGCGGTGTGGGCGCCGCTGGACGCGCTGGCGCCGCCGGCCAAGCAGGTCCTGGTGGAGGCGCTGGTCGATGCGGTCTCGCACGACGGCCAGCTCGGCGTGGCCGAGGCCGAACTGCTGCGCACCGTCTGCGCGCTGCTGCATTGCCCGCTGCCGGCGCTGCTGACCGACTCGCCGTAGAAGCACGCGGGGTCTGAGCCGCGGCGAACCGGCCGTGCTGTGGCCGCTCGGACTTCTTTCAACCGTCGTCCCGGCGAACGCCGGGACCCAGCGCCTTTGCCTTGCTCCACCCTGTAGGAGCCGGCCTTGCCGGCGGCCGTGGAGGCGGACGCATCACTGACACCCGGTTTCACGCAGACGTTTCCACCATGGCGGTCGCCGGCGAGACCGGCTCCTACAAGGGAAGCAAAGACACTGGGTCCCGGCGTTCGCCGGGACGACGGTGGTGGGCAGAAGCCGGAAGAGCAGAAGCACCCGAAGCGGTGACCTCCAAAGCCGCGGAGGCCGTCGTGCCTTGGGTCTGTGGGGCAAGTGGCACAGGGACGTGCCACGGCCGCGAGTTGCGGGCAGGAGGCCCGCCCGAGCGGTGCACCGCAGACCCAAGGCACGGCGGCCCCGCCCGACGCCAGCACTTTTGCTCCTAGCCCGGTTGCTAACCGCGGACCAGGTCGGCCGCGCGCTCGGCGATCGCGATCACCGGGGCGTTGGTGTTGCCGCCCGGCAGGCTCGGCATCACCGAGGCATCGACCACGCGCAGGCCGGCGATGCCGCGCACCCGCAGCTGCGGGTCGACCACCGCGTCGGCGTCCACGCCCATGCGGCAGGTGCCGGCCGGGTGGTAGATGGTCTCCGCCTTAGTGCGGATGAAATCGGCCAGCTCCGCGTCGGACAGGTCGTCGCGCTCTGGGAAGATCGGCGCCCCGCGAAAGGCGTCGAACGCCTGCTGCCCGAGCAGCTCGCGCGACAGCTTCGCCGCCTCCACCATCACCCGCAGGTCGAAGCCTTCCGGGTCGGAGAGGTAGCCGGCCTCGATCCGCGGCGGGCTATTGGGATCGGCGTCGCGCAGGGACAGCCGGCCACGGCTGCGTGGGCGCAGCTGGCAGGCGTGGACGGTGAAGCCGTCGCCGGGCAGGCGCCGGCGGCCGTGGTCGTCGAGCATGGCCGGGACGAAGTGGAACTGGATGTCGGCCCGCGCGTCCGGCGCCAGCGCCGAGCGGACGAAGCCGCCGGCCTCGGCGATGTTGCTGCTGCCGGCGCCGCGGCGCCCGCGCAGGAACCAGTCGAAGCCGATCTTCAGCTCGCTCGCGCGGTCGTAGCTCAGGCCGGGCGGGCAGTGGCGCAGGGTGCAGATGTCCAGGTGGTCCTGCAGGTTGCCGCCGACCCCCGGCAGGTCGGCGTGCACGTCCAGGCCGTGGCGGCGCAGCTGCGCCGCCGGGCCGATCCCGGACAGCATCAGCAGCTGCGGCGAATTGACCGCGCCGCCGCACAGCAGCACCTCGGCGGCCGCGTTGGCGCGCTGCAGGCGGCCGCCGCGGCGGTACTCGACGCCGGTGGCGCGGGTGCCGTCCAGCACGATCCTGTGCGCCAGCGCGCCGGTGACGATCTCCAGGTTGGGCCGCCGCCGCGCCGGGGCCAGGTAGGCCGCCGCGGCCGAGCAGCGCGCGCCGTCGCGCTGGGTCACCTGGTACAGGCCGACGCCCTGCTGGGTGGCGCCGTTGAAGTCGTCGTTCCGCGGCCAGCCGGCCTGGATCCCGGCTTCGACGAAGGCGCGCGAGAGCGGGTTGACGTGGCGCAGGTCGGACACGCACAGCGGCCCGTCGCCGCCATGCCAGGGCCCGGCGCCGCGGGCGTTGCCTTCGGCGCGCAGGAAGTACGGCAGCAGCGTCTCCCAGTTCCAGCCGTCGGCGCCGGCCGCAGCCCAGGCGTCGTAGTCCTGCGGCGTGCCGCGGGTGTAGCACATGGCGTTGATCGAGCTGGAACCGCCCAGGACCTTGCCGCGCGGCCACCACAGCCGGCGGCCGAGCAGATGCGGCTCCGGCTCGGTCGCGTAGTTCCAGTTGATCCGGCGGTTGTTGACCAGCCGGCCGAGGCCGGCGGGCATGTGGATCAGCGGGTGCCAGTCGCGCGGGCCGGCTTCCAGCAGCAGCACCCGGCAGGCCAGGTCCTCGCTCAGGCGCGCGGCCAGCACGCAGCCGGCCGAGCCGGCGCCGATCACGATGTAGTCGTACATGCCATCCCCTGCGCCGCGGCGGTCCGGCGGCCGCTGGCGATGCTGTCGGCGGACGCCGGCCGGGCGCAAGCCCCCGCCGCCGGCGGGATGCTGCGGGCCGCGGTCGGCGCTGGCGATGTTGCAGTGCATCGGATACCGTGCGCGCCTGAGGCCCGGCCGGCGACGCCAGGCCGGTGCCATTCCCCAGGAAGTCCCCGATGAACCCCGCAGACGCGGCGTCCTCCCGGCTCGCCCGGTTCCGCTCGGCGCTGTCCGATTCGCCCCCCTTGCTGTGGGCGTTCGTGTACTTCTTCTGCCTGCTCAGCGGCTACTACGTGCTGCGGCCGGTGCGCGACGCGATGGGGGCATCGAGCGAGGTCGAAGCGGTGTTCCCGCCGGAGATGATCGGCTTCTTCGCCGCGCACGGCATCCCGCTGAAGGAGCTGATCCTGCAGGTGCTCTCCACCTGTTCCTTCGTCCTGATCCTGGTCGCGCAGCCGCTCTACGGCGCGCTGGTCAGCCGCTTCCCCCGCCGGGTGTTCCTGCCGGTGCTGTTCGGCTTCTTCATCCTGTGCCTGCTCGGGTTCCACCTGCTGTTCGACAGCGCGGTCGCCGGGCGCGGGCTGGCGTTCTTCCTGTGGGTGACGGTGTTCAACGTGTTCTCGGTGGCGGTGTTCTGGAGCTTCATGGCCGACGTGTTCTCCCATGCCGAGGCGAAGAAGTACTACGGCTACATCGGCGCCGCCGGCACCGTCGGCGCGTTCACCGGCCCGCTCATCACCCGGGTGCTGGCCGAAAGGGTCGGCCTCGCCAACCTGATGCTGGTATCCGCCGCGTTCCTGGTCGCGTGCGTGGTGTGCATCTGGCGCCTGCGCCGCTGGGCCCTGCAGCGCGAGGCGAAGGTCGGCCGCGACAACGAGAGCGCGATGGGCGGCGACGTGCTGGCCGGGTTGAAGCTGATCGCGAAGGAGCCCTTGCTGCGCTGGCTGGCGGTGCTGGTGTTCCTGGGCGTGGGCATCGGCCAGCTGCTCTACAACCAGCAGGCGGTGATCGCGCGCGAGGGCTTCGCCACCGCCGAGGCGCGCACCGCCTACTACGCCGGCATCGACATCGCGGTGAACGTGCTGACCCTGATCGTGCAGCTGTTCGCCACCCGCTGGCTGCTGTCGCGGTTCGGGCTGGCGCCGGTGCTGCTGATCCCGATGGCGGCCCTGCTGCTCGGGTTCGCGGTGCTGACCGCCTCGCCGCTGCCGATCGTGGTCGGCATCGTCCAGGTGGTGACCCGTTCCAACGAGTTCTCGCTGATGAAGCCCGGACGCGAGACCATCTACACCCGGGTCGACCGGCAGTGGCGCTACAAGGCCGGCGCGGCGATCGACACGGCCTTCTTCCGCGGCGGCGAGCTCACCTTCTCCTGGACGTTCAAGGCGCTTTCGGTCTTCGGCTCGCACGTGGTGTTCGGCGCCGGTTTCCTGGTCGCCGGGGTCATGACCGCCAGTGCGTGGCGGCTGCTGCGCGAGGAGCGCAAGCTACCCGACGGGCGCCAGGGGACGTCGCCGGCGGACTGACCGCCTGCCGCGGCGTTCAGCCCAGCAGAGGCAGCGCGAACAGGATCATGCCCAGCACGAACAGGGCGGTCAGCGCGCGGACCAGGCGATGGTCCACCGGCAGGAACACGAACTGCTCGACCGTGCGCCCGGCCCAGAACAGGGCCATGAACGCCAGCACGGCGCGGCCCAGCGGCGTGCCGCGCAGTTCGTCCGGATACAGCAGGCACAGCACGCCGATACCGGCGAACAGGTAGACCAGGCGCAAATTGAGAATCTGGACGATGGCCCGCGTCGGCAGGCCGACCTTGGCCAGTTCGCGCTTCCAGCCGAACAGCTTCCAGAACGCCAGGTGGAAGGCGGCGAAGCCGAAGCTGTGCAGGGCGCAGAGCAGGAGCGGCAGGTCCGGTCGCATCGCGGTTCTCCCGGGTGTCAGCCGGCGCGGGCCGGCTTCGGCGACACCCGCATCGCGATGCGGGCGCGGAACACGGTCTCGCCGGCGTCGTCGCGCACCGCCACCGTGACCGGCAGGTCGTAGCCCTCGGCCGACTCGACCAGCGGGATGTCCGGGGTGGCGACGGCGTGCATGCGGCCCACGGCCTTCTTCAGGTATTCCACCGTCATCCCGCGCGGGATCCAGCGCATCGATGCCGGCAGGCTGGCGTCGGTCATCACCCCGGCGGCCAGTTCGGCCAGGTTGCACAGGGCGATCGCGTGCACGGTGCCGATGTGGTTGCTGACCCTGCGCCGGTGCCGGATCGTGGCCTCGCAGCGGCCCGGCTCCAGCGCGGTGATGCGCGGGGCGATGCTGGCGAAGTACGGCGCCTTCAGGCAGACCGCGCGCGAGAACAGCCAGTCGCCGGCGGGCCAGCGCCGCAGGCGGCGGTACAGCTCGAGCAGGCGGTTGGACATGGAGGAGCTCCTCGGGATGAAGGCGCCGGCAGTGGCGCGCACGCGACGCAGGCCGCCGCGGATGCGGAAACGGCGGGCCGAAGCCCGCCGTTTCCAGGTATCGCCGGTCCGCCGCGTGGCGGCGGCGGTCAGGCCGCCTCGCGGGTGCCGGCGGCGGGCTTGTCGTAGTAGCTGGCCGCGCGCAGCTCGTGGGCGTCGAAGTCGTCCACGGTGATCGTGTCCAGGGTCAGCGCGCGCAGCTCTTCCAGCAGCTTGCGCTCCTCGGCGGTGATTCCGCCCTCGGCCACCGCCTCGTCCAGCTGCGGGCCGAACTCCAGCGCTTCGATGCCCTTGGTCTTGAGCGCCTTGAGGAACTTGCGCTCCACCGGCTCGGCCTGCACCGCCTTGGCCAGGTAGCTGTCGATCCGGCCGCCGGGGTTGTTCTCGCACGGGGTCAGGAACACGCCGGTGCCCAGGCGGTCGCGGGCCTCGTTCGGGGTCATCAGCAAGGCGGCGACGCGGCGGTTGAGGCGGTCGCCCGGGGCCTCGGCGCGGCGGCCGAACGGGAACACCAGTACCCACAGCAGCCACCCCACCGGGCGGATCGGGAAGTTGCGCAGGGCGGCGCTGAGCGAGGTCTCGATCTGATGGAAGCTGTTGTACATGCTCCAGGCCAGCAGGGGCTTGTCCGCTTCCGGCGCGCCCTCGTCGTGGTGGCGCTTGAGCACCGCGCCGGCCATGTACAGGTGGCTGAGCACGTCGCCCAGGCGCCCGGACAGCGATTCCTTGAACTTCAGCTTGCCGCCCAGCAGCAGCATCGACACGTCGGCCATCAGCGCCAGGTTGGCGGCGTAGCGGTCGAGCTTGCGGAAGAACGGACGGGTGTAGGCGTCGCCGGGGGCACCGCCGATCTTCGAGCCGGTGATGCCGAACCAGAACGAGCGGAAGGCGTTGGAGATGCCATAGCGCACGTGCCCGGCCAGGCTCTCGTCGAAGCTCTCCAGGGCGGCGGCGCGGTCGGGCTCCTGCGCGGCCTTCATCTCCTTCATCACCCACGGATGGCACAGGATCGCGCCCTGGCCGAAGATCAGCAGGCTGCGGGTCATGATGTTGGCGCCCTCGACGGTGATGCCGATCGGCGCGGCCTGCCAGTTGCGGCCGGCGAAGTTGCGCGGGCCCAGGATGATGCCCTTCCCGCCGATCACGTCCATCACGTCGGTGACGACCTCGCGGCCCATGTTGTTGCAGTGGTACTTGGCGATCGCCGAGGGCACCGAGGGCACGTCGCCGCGGTCGACCGCCGCGGCGGTGGCCTGCGACAACGCGCTGATGGTGTAGGCCTTGCCGCCGATCCGGGCCAGCGCTTCCTCCACGCCCTCGAAGCGGCCGACCGACAGGCCGAACTGCTTGCGGATGCGGGCGTAGGCGCCGGTGACCCGGGCGCCGAACTTGGCGCCGCCGGAAGCGGTCGAGGGCAGGGTGATCGAGCGGCCCACGGCCAGGCACTCGTTGAGCATGTTCCAGCCCTTGCCGGCCATCTCCGCGCCGCCGATCAGCTGGCTCAGCGGGATGAACACCTCGCGGCCGCGGATCGGGCCGTTCTGGAACGGCGAGTTGAGGGGGAAGTGGCGGCGGCCGATCTCGACCCCCGGGGTCTCGCGCGGCAAAAGCGCCAGGGTGATGCCGATGTCCTTGGTGTCGCCGAGCAGGCCGTCCGGGTCGTACATGCGGAAGGCCAGGCCGACCAGGGTCGCCACCGGCGCCAGGGTGATGTAGCGCTTGTCGAAGGTCAGCTTGACGCCGACCACCTGGGCGCCGTTCCACTCGCCGGTGCAGACGATGCCGAAGTCCGGGATCGAGGTGGCGTCGGAGCCGGCGAACGGGCCGGTCAGGCCGAAGCAGGGGACCTCCTGGCCGACGGCCAGGCGCGGCAGGTAGTAGTCCTTCTGCTCCTTGGTGCCGTAGTGGTTGAGCAGCTCGCCCGGACCCAGCGAGTTGGGCACGCCGACGGTGGAACTGACCACCGAGGAGATCGAGGCGATCTTCTGGATCACCTTGTGGTGGGCCAGCGCGGAGAAGCCCAGGCCGCCGTATTCCTTCGGGATGATCATGCCGAAGAATTTGTTCTTCTTGATGAAGTCCCACAGCTCCGGCGGCAGGTCGGCGTGGACGTGGGTGATCTCCCAGTCGTTGACCATCCGGCACAGCTCTTCCACCGGGCCGTCGAGGAAGGCCTGCTCCTCGGCCGTCAGCTGCGGCTTGGGATAGTTGAGCAGCAGGTTCCAGTCCGGGTCGCCGGTGAACAGCTCGCCCTCGAAGCCGACCGAGCCGGTCTCCAGCGCGATCCGCTCGGTCTGCGACAGCGGCGGCAGGATCCGGCGGAACACGTTGAGCAGCGGCGCCACGATCAGCGGCTTGCGGATGAAGGGCAGCAGCAAAGGCACCGCGACCAGCGCCGAGACGATGGCCACCACCGCGGTGGCGGTGCGGTGCGCGCCGAGCAGCCAGCAGGCGACCAGGGCGACGGCCAGCAACGCGGCCCAGGTGGCCAGCCGCAGCCGGTGGTAGGCGGCGAATCCTCCGATCAGGACGAACGCCAGGATGGGCGCGGCAATGCTCATGGGTTTGCTCCGGTGACGGGCGCTGGAGCCCGGTGCGCGAGGGAAGGCTGGCCGGTCCCCTCGGTCCGGTCCAGTTCCGCCAGATAGTCCAGCACGGTGGCGGTAAAACGGTCGTTGTCGTCGCCGGCCAGCATATGCGTGGCGTCGGCGAGCTGCACGTGGCGCGCGTGGGGCGCCAGTTCGAGGAAATCGGCGACGGTGCGGTCGGACACCAGGTCGCTGCGGCCGCCGCTGACCAGCAGGAGCGGGCAGCGCACGGCGCGGGTGGCCTCGGCGATCGCGTCCTGGTGCCGGTCGCTGTCGCGGGCCAGTTCGTCGACCAGGCGCGGGTCCCAGTGCCAGCGCCAGCGGCCGTCGCCGCCCTCGCGCAGCAGTTCGCGCAGGGAGCCGGGCGACTTGCGGCCCTGGCGGTGCGGCAGGTAGGCGGTGACGCTCCCGGCGGCCTGCTCCAGCGAGGCGAAGCCATCGGGGAAGGCGGTCATGAAGCCGAGGATGCGTTCCAGCCCGGCGGTTTCCCAGCGCGGGGTGATGTCGACCAGGACCATGGCCCGGAACAGGCCCGGCCAGCGCGCTTCGGCCAGCAGCCCGAACAGCCCGCCCATCGAGGCGGCCACCAGCACCGGCGGCCGCGGCAGTTCGCCGGCCAGCACGATCAGGTCGTCTGTGAACTGCTGGCCGGTGTAGGCCTCGCCGGCGGCGTTGCGGCCGGAGCCGCCGTGGCCGCGGGCGTCGTAGGCCAGGCCGGCGTGGCCGCGGCCGGCGAGCGCGGCCGCGGTGGCCGACCAGGCGCGCCGGGTCTGGCCGAAGCCGTGGGCGAACAGGATTGCCGGTGTGGCGGCGGTCGCCGAGGCGTCGTGCCGGGTCGCGGCCAGGTCGATGCCTGCGCCCTGCAACGACAGGTCGAACGAAGACACGGCGGCGGGCGGAGCGAATTCCATACTGAATGGTATGGACGCCGGCCGGGCAAAGTCAATACGAAGGCGTATGGCGTTGCAGCAAAGACCGTATGGACGGCAAGCCCCTGTCCCGACTCGGTTTCCACCGCAACGGCGTACTGCAACGCACTGCGGCGTATGGTTAAATCGGTGCATGAACACGACCCCGGACCCTGCACCCACCTCTCCCGCCCCCGCCCGTGGCGCCCGCCTGAGCGCGGCCGACTGGGCCCAGGTGGCCCTCGATGTCATCGCCGAACAGGGCGTGTCCGCGGTCGCGGTCGAGCCGCTGGCGCGCCGCCTGGGCGTGACCAAGGGCAGCTTCTACTGGCATTTTCCTTCGCGCGACGCCCTGCTGCAGGCCGCTTTGGAGCGCTGGGAGGAGGTGGAGCAGGAGCAGGTGTTCGGCAGCCTGGAGGAAGTGCCCGACCCGCGCGAGCGCCTGCGCATGCTGTTCCAGCTGGTCGGCCACGAGACCAAGCCGCACGCGATCTACAGCGAGCTGCTCAAGGCGCTGGAGCACCCGGCGGTCGGCCCGGTGATCCAGCGCGTGTCGCAAAGGCGCCTGGAGTACCTCACCGCCTCCTTCCGCCAGGCCGGCCTGGGCCGGAACGAATCGCAGAACCGCGCGCGCCTGACCTACGCCGCCTACGTCGGCTTCCTGCAGCTGCGCCCGCAGCAGCCGAAGATGACCCACGAGGAGTTCGAGGAATACCTCGAGCACGTGATCAATACCCTGATTCCGGTGTGAGCGGCGCCTAGTCCGCGAACGCCGGCCGGGTCAGGTTCTCCGGCGCGGCGTCGGTGCACAGCACATCGTCCTCGATCCGGATGCCGCCATAGGGGCGGAAGGCGTCCACCCGCGCCCAGTCGACGCTGGCGGCGTGGCCGTTCTTCTTCACCTCGTCCAGCAGCATGTCGATGAAGTACACGCCCGGCTCGATGGTCACCACCATCCCCGGCTCCAGCACCCGGGTCATGCGCAGGTAGGGATGGCCGTCCGGGCGCGGGATCGTGCCGCCGCGGTCGCTGGCGGCGAAGCCGGCCACGTCGTGCACCTGCAGCCCGATCGGATGGCCGAGGCCGTGCGGGAAGAACGCCGCGCTCACCCCGGTGGCCAGCGCCGCCTCCGGCGAGACCCTGAGCACGCCGAACTCACGCAGCACGCCCATCAGCGCCAGGTGGGCGTCGACGTGCAGCTGGCGGTAGTCGGCGCCGGCGCGCACGCCCGCGCACATCGCCTGCTGGGCCCGGTCCACCGCCTCGACCATCGCCTGGAACTCGCCGCCGCGGTCAGCCGCATAGGTGCGGGTGATGTCGGCGGCGTAGCCATGGTGGCTGGCGCCGGCGTCGATCAGGAAGCTGCGGGCCTGCGCGGGCGGGTCGCGGTCCAGCTCGGTGTAGTGCAGCACCGCGCCGTGCTCGTTGAGGGCAACGATGTTCTGGTACGGGACCTCGGTGGCGTCCTGGCGTGCGGCGGCGCAGTAGGTCATGTGGATCTCGAACTCGCTGGCGCCGGCGCGGAAGGCGCGCTCGGCGGCGCGGTGCGCGTGCGCGGCCCTGCGCTGGGCGATGCGCATCAGCGCGACCTCGTACGGGGTCTTGTACGAGCGCTGGTAGTGCAGGTAGTCGAGCGCGGCGGCCGGGTTGTCGGGGACGTAGCTGCCCAGGGCGCTGTTGGCCTCGCCGATGATCGCGCAGCGCTCCGGCGGCCCCGGCAGCAGTTGCAGGGCTTCCTCCGGGGTGCGGATCACCTCCACGTCCACGTGCCCGACCCACCAGCCGTTCGGCGCCTCGGGCACCACGTGCCAGTAGTCGAATGGCTGCAGGTAGATCACCTTCGGCCTGCGCCCGGGGCTGTAGGCGATCCAGCTGTCGGCGACGCCGGTCAGCGGCAGCCAGTGCTTGAAGTGCGGGTTGACCGCGAACGGGTAGTCGCGGTCGTCGAACACCTGGTAGTGGCGGCGACCGCTGGGGATCAGCAGGTGTTCGCGGCCACTGCGCGCCAGCGCCTCGTCGGCGCGCGCGGTCAGCACGGCCAGGTGCTGGGGATAGAGCAGGGCGGGATCGGCGGTGGTCATGCGGGCGAAGCGGAAGCGGGACAGGCGGCCAGTTTGCCCGACGCGGGCTGAGCGCAGGCTGCCTCAGTGCGAGGTGTCCTCGCCCGCTTTGACCCAGTCGCGCACGTGGCCGCGCTGCTCGTCGGAGATGGTCAGGAAGCGGAAACCGCACCAGGCCTGGCCGGGGGTGTTGGCCGCGCCCGACCACAGCAGGTGCACGCCGACCACGATCGACGTGCCCTGGCGGCCGCCGAGCTGGAACCGCAGCTGGTACAGCGCATCCTCGTGCAGGGGTACCGAGGCCAGCAGCAGCATGCCCGACTCGGACAGGTTGCCCAGGTGGCCGACCACCTCGTCGGTCATCATGTCCACCACCGGGACGCTCTCGGCGACCTGGCGGCGCGGGGCGCGGCGGGCTTCGTGGATCATGCGCCGGCCGCTCCCAGCTCGCCCATCGCGTCCGGCCTGCCGGCCAGCCCGCGCAGGGCGCGCAGGGTGGCGTGCCAGGCGCGGTCGATCAGGCGGCCCTTGTCCTCGGTGACGATCCGCGCCTGGCCCTGGGCCATCAGCCGCGCCAGGCTGTCCAGCGACTGCTCGCCGACCTTCTGCCCGCGGGCGTTGACGAACAGCGCGTTGTCGGTGACCGGGCTGTACCAGGACAGCCTTTGCCGGCGCAGGTCGCCCTGCTGGTTGAGCACGAACTCGAACCAGGTACCGAACGGCAGCGTGCGCAGGTGCTGGTAGCACGCCTGCTCGGCCTCGCTGCGCGGCGGCAGGTGGACCTTGCGGGCTTCGGCCTGCTCGCCCTCGCCCAGGCGCGCGCGCGCCTTGAGCTTGGCGGTCAGCTCGGTGCGCGAGGTGGCCTCGTCGTCGTCGCTGCGCGAGAGCCGGCGTGCGATCGCGCTGGCCTCGTCCTCGTGGTAGCCGACCTGGCGCAGGGCGCCGTCGATCTGCCCGGCCAGGGCCGGATCGGCGGGCGCGTCGCCGGCGCAGGTGATCTCGACGATGCGCGCGGTGGCCGCCTCGCGCTCGCGCCATTCCTCCGAGTCCTCGCCGTGGCGCAGCGCGGTCAGGGTCAGCACGTCGGCCCAGGCCTGGCTCAGCAGGGCCTGCACGAACTGCGGCGGCTTGCGCCCGCCCAGGCGCGCGGCGATCGCCTCGGCCGCGCGGCGCTTGGCCGTCTCCAGGCGGTCGCGGCCGCGCGCGGCCTCGACCTGGCGGCGCTCGCTGACCTCGGCCTTGCGCGCCTGCGCGCGGTGGTGCTCCTGGACCTCGCGGTTGGCGCGCTCGAACACGGTCTCGTCGCCGTCGTAGTCCTCGACCACGCGCTCGACCGCCTTCTCCAGGCGCTGGACCAGGTGCGGGTCGGCGTCGTCGTCGGCCAGCCAGGTGGCGCCGGACTCGGCCACCGAGTTGAGCAGCTCGCGCGCCGGATGCTGGTCGCGGACGAAGAAGCTGCGGTCCTGGACCGCGGCGCGCGCCACCGGCACCTGCAGGCGTTCGAGCAGGTTCTGCGCCGGCGCGTCCTGGTGCACCTCGCGGCCGATCTCGTGGTAGAGCATGCCGAGCAGGTCGAAGGTGTCGCTGTGCTCGGGCGACAGGCCGGCCTCGGGGCCATGTGCCTCGCGCATGCGCTCGAGCATCGCCCGGCGCAGGTCGTCCATGGTCCGCCGCGCGCGCCCGTGCGGGCGCAGGGGCGGCGCCGACTGCAGGGTGCCGAGGACGTTGACCACCGCGTCCACCGGCAGGATCAGGCCCGGGGTCGGCGGCGGCACCGGCGAAGCCTTGCCCGCCGCCGCGCCGCGGTGTTCGGACAGCATGTTCTGCAGGGCGGCGAACACCGCCTGCTCGGGCAGTTCGCCCGGCTGGCCCGGTGCGGCCGTCGCCGCACCGGCAGCGCCGCCGGCGGCCGCGGATCCGGCCTCGCCATCGGCCGGCGCAGCGGAGGCCATGCCGGCGCCGGCGGGGCCGCCGCGCGAGGCCAGCCCGGCCAGCAGGGCGCCGCTCCAGCCCGAGTGCCGGGCCTGGCCCTGCCAGCCGGTCATCGGCCGCTGGCTGGCGGCGCCGGCCGAGCCGGTCACCGGCGGCCGCCGGCTCTGGCCGGCGGTGCGCGGGCGGTAGGGCAGGTACACCAGGCCGGGCAGCACGCCCTCGTGGGCCAGCAGTACGTTGAGCCGTTCCACCAGTTCGCCGTAGCGCTCGATCACCTGGCGCTCGAACACCCGGTACAGCAAAAGCTGCGAATCCAGGTTCATGTGCAGCGCCTCGCCGGCGTCGCGCAGGACCCGGCACAAAGCGTGCGGGCCGACCGGCAGCCGCTCTGGATCGAACGCCGGGCGCGCGGCGAGCACGCCGAAGCGCTGGCCCAGCAGCAGCAGCGGTGTGCCGCCGCGCTGGCTCTCGCGCCGGGCGATCTCGCGCAGGACGATGTCGCGGTCCAGGTCAGTGTCCTCGACCAGGGTCAGGCGCTGGAACTGCACGGGATCCTCGGGCTCCTCCGGCAGGGGCAGCTCGGTTTCCGGCGCCTCGCGCAGGCGCGCCAGCGAGGCCTCCAGCCCGGCCAGGTAGCGTGGCACCAGGTCGGCGCGATGCTGGCGCAGGTGCTGCAGTTCGGAGAAGTGTTCGGCCTGGTGCTGGCTGCTGCGGGCGCGGTCGGCCTGCTTGAACAGCTGCCGCTCGAACTCGTTCAGGGCCAGGTTGAGCGAGGTGGACAGGCTCTGCGCCGCCAGCGCGTTGACCGCTTCCAGGATGTGGCGCACGCGCGCCGGCAACGCGGCGCTGGCCAGCGTCGTCGGTGCGGTACCGGACGAGGCGGATTGGGCGTGGGCGGACATCGGCGGCTTGTTTCCCCTATCGGCGAGGTATTTATCACGTTTCGCGCGGGGCCGGCCAGCGCGCTGACACCGGTGGATGCGACCGGCAGCCCGCGACATTCGCACGGCCCCGTAAGGAGCCGCGGGCCGGCGGGAGCGTACCTACAGGAACAGCTCGATCACGTCGTTGGCGAAGCGCCGGCCCAGGGCGGTGGGCCGCACCCGGCTGTCCTCCAGCCGCAGCCATTCGCGTTCGCGCGCGCATGCGAGAGCATCGGTGATGCTGTCCCGGGACAGGCCGGTGCGGACCTCGAAATCGGCCAGGTCGAAGCCTTCGTGCAGGCGCAGGGCGTTGAGCATGTATTCGAACGGGCGCTGCTCCGGAGCGATCCGGTCGTCGCCACCGATCGCCTGCGCGCCGCCGGCCGCGGCCATGTAAGTGGCGGGATGCTTGTGCTTCCAGCGGCGCAGGATCGCCTGCTCGGCGCCGAGGGTGATCTTGCCGTGGGCGCCGGCGCCGATCCCGAGGTAGTCGCCGTAGCGCCAGTAGTTGAGGTTGTGCGCGCATTGCCGTCCCGGACGGGCGTAGGCGCTGGTCTCGTAGTGGTCGTAGCCGGCGTCGGCCAGCAAGGCCTGGCAGCGCTCCTGGATGTCCCAGGCCGCGTCGTCGTCGGGAATGCCCTTGGGCGGCCGGGCGAAGAACACCGTGTTCGGTTCCAGGGTCAGCTGGTAATGGCTGACATGCGCCGGCTGCAGGGCGAAGGCGCGTTCCAGGTCGCGCTCGGCCATGGCCAGGTCCTGGCCGGGCAGGGCGTACATCAGGTCCAGGTTGAGGTTGTCGAAGCCGGCGTCCTGGGCCAGCTTCACCGCCGATTCCGCCTCGCCGCTGTCGTGGATCCGGCCCAGCCGCGCCAGGCAGCCGTCGTCGAAGCTCTGGATGCCGAAGCTGATCCGGTTGACCCCGGCGGCGCGGTAGCCGTCGAAGCGACCGTGCTCGGCGGTGCCGGGATTGGCCTCCAGGGTGATCTCCACGTCAGGCGCGAAGCGCAGCCTAGCCGAGGCCGCCTGCAGGATCCGGTCGATGGCTTCCGGCGGGAACAGGCTCGGAGTACCGCCACCGAAGAACACGCTGTGCACGGTGCGGCCCCACACCAGCGGCAGGTCGTGCTCCAGGTCGCGGACCAAGGCGTCGACGTAGGCGTCGAACGGCAGCCCGCCCTTGCCAGCGTGCGAGTTGAAGTCGCAATACGGGCATTTGCGTACGCACCAGGGCAGGTGCACGTACAGCGACAAGGGTGGCGGGATCAGGGCGGGCGTCATGGGGCGGAGCGGGGAATGGGCGGAACAGCGAACGGAGAATGAAAAGGGGGCGTGGATAGGCCCGTCGCCCCGGCGAAACGCTTCACAGCAGCCGAATGGCTGATCACGCCGGGATCCAGTGACTTTCCCGGGACGCCAGCAGTGCCGGGGCTGGGCTTCAGCGCAGCGCGGCCAGCGCCTCGGGCAGGCGCGCGCGCAGCTGCTCCAGGGCGCGGCCACGGTGGCTGATGCGGTTCTTCAGCGCCGGATCCAGTTCGGCCGCCGACAGCCCGCGTTCGGGATCCAGGAACACCGGGTCGTAGCCGAAGCCGCCGGCGCCGCGCGGCGTCTCCAGGATCGTCCCTGGCCAGCTGCCTTCGGCGACCAGCGGCTGCGGGTCCTCGGCGTGGCGCAGGAGCACGATCACCGCGTGGAAATGCGCGCTGCGGCGTGCCGGCGGCACGCCGTCCAGCTCGCGCAGGAGGCGGGCGATGTTCGCGGCGCTGTCGCCGTGGCCGCCGGCGTAGCGCGCCGAATACAGCCCCGGCGCGCCGCCGAGCGCGTCCACGCACAGGCCCGAGTCGTCGGCCAGCGCCGGCAGGCCGGTGATCCGCGCGGCGTGGCGCGCCTTGAGCAGGGCGTTCTCGACGAAGCTCAGCCCGGTCTCCTCGATGTCGTCCACGCCCAGCCGCGCCTGCGGCAGCAGCTCGACGTCCAGGTCGCCGAGCAGGGCGCCCAGTTCGCGCAGCTTGCCGGCGTTGCCGCTGGCCAGGACCAGGCGGGTCATCAGGCCTGCGCCAGGGCCGCCTGCTGCGCGGCCAGCAACTGGCGGATGCCGGTATCGGCCAGGGCCAGCAGGGCATCCAGTTCCTCGCGGCGGAAGGCGTGGCCTTCGGCCGTGCCCTGCAGCTCGATGAAGCCGCCGCCGTCGTTCATCACCACGTTCATGTCGGTGTCGCAGGCGCTGTCCTCGGCGTAGTCCAGGTCCAGCACCGGCACGCCCTGGTACACGCCGACCGAGACCGCGGCCACCGCACCGAATACCGGGTCGCGGGCGATCTCGCGCCGCTTGCGCAGCCAGCGCACCGCATCGACCAGGGCGACGTAGGCGCCGGTGATCGCCGCGGTGCGGGTGCCGCCGTCGGCCTGGAGCACGTCGCAGTCCAGGGTGATGGTGCGCTCGCCCAGGGCGCCGCGGTCGACGCAGGCGCGCAGGGTGCGGCCGATCAGGCGCTGGATCTCCAGGGTGCGTCCGCCCTGCTTGCCGCGCGCGGCCTCGCGGTCGGAGCGGGTGTGGGTGGAGCGCGGCAGCATGCCGTATTCGGCGGTGATCCAGCCTTCGCCCTTGCCGCGCAGGAACGCCGGGACCCTGTTGTCGACGCTGGCGGTGCACAGCACCCGGGTGTCGCCGAAGCTCACCAGCACCGAGCCTTCGGCATGGCGGGTGAAGCCGCGTTCGATGCGCACTTCGCGCAACTGGTCGGGAGCGCGGCCACTGGGACGGACGACGGTCATGGGGATTCCGGAAGGAGGGGAGAGGCGGTGCGCGGCTCGCGGCGCGAGGACGGCGCGGCGGCGGGGTGCCGCGATGGGCCGGCTAGATTACCATTCGCGCCTTGTCCCCACCGCCCGGACCGCCGGGAGACGCCGCATGATCCGCAGCATGACCGCCTTCGCCAGCGGCGAACGCGTCACTCCCTGGGGCGTGCTCGGTTGCGAGCTGCGCTCGGTCAACCACCGCTTCCTCGAGACCGGCCTGCGCCTGTCGGACGACCTGCGCGCGCTGGAATCGCAGCTGCGCGAGAAGGTCGCCGCGCGGGTGCAGCGCGGCAAGCTCGACCTGGCCATGCGCCTGCGCGCGCCGGAGGCGGCCAGCGGGCTGGCGGTCAACGAGTCCCTGCTGGAACAGCTCGGCGCGCTGGCCCAGCGCCTGGATCCGAAGTTCCCGCGGCTGCGGGTGGAGTTCACCCAACTGCTGCAGCTGCCCGGCGTGCTGCAGGCGCCGGCCGCCGACGGCGAGGCGCTGCAGGCGCAGGCGCTGGAACTGCTGGACCAGGTGCTGGACGAGTTCGTCGCCGCCCGCGGCCGCGAGGGCGCCAAGCTGGCCGCGGCGATCTCCGAGCGGGTGGATGCGATCGAGCGCATCGCCGGCGAAGTGAGAACCCTGATCCCGGCGATCCGCGAGGGCCAGCGCGCCAAGCTCGCCGCGCGCCTGGCCGACCTGCCGCACCCGGTCGATCCCGGCCGCGCCGAGCAGGAGCTGGTGATGTGGCTGCAGAAGCTGGACGTGGACGAGGAACTGGACCGGTTGGCCAGCCACATCGTCGAGATCCGCCGGATCCTCGGCCAGGGCCAGCCGGCCGGCCGCCGCCTGGACTTCCTGCTGCAGGAGTTCAACCGCGAGGCCAACACCCTGGGCTCGAAGTCGGTGGACGCGCGCACCTCGGCCGCCGCGGTCGAGCTGAAGGTGCTGATCGACCAGGTCCGAGAGCAGGTGCAGAACCTCGAATGAGCCAGATGCGCGGCACCCTCTTCATCGTCGCCGCACCCTCCGGGGCCGGCAAGTCCAGCATCGTCAACGCGGTCCTGGCGCGCGATCCGCAGATCCGGCTGTCGATCTCGTTCACCTCGCGCGCGCCGCGCCCGGGCGAGCGCCATGCCGAGCACTACCACTTCGTCTCCGCCGACGAGTTCCAGCGGATGATCGATGCCGGCGACTTCTTCGAGTACGCCCGCGTCCACGGCGACTGGAAGGGCACCGCGCGGCAGTCGGTGGAGCCGCAGCTGGCCGCCGGTCACGACGTGCTGCTGGAGATCGACTGGCAGGGCGCGGCCCAGGTCCGGGCCAAGGTGCCCGACGCGGTCAGCGTGTTCATCCTGCCGCCCTCGCGGCAGGCGCTGGAGGAGCGCATGCGCAAGCGCGGCCAGGACAGCGAGGCGGTGATCGCGCAGAGGCTGGCCGCCGCGCGCGAGGAGATGTCGCACTACGGCGACTTCGACTACGTGGTCGTCAACGAGGTGTTCGACACCGCGGTGGAGGAGATGTGCGCGGTGTTCACCGCCAGCCGCCTGCGGCGGGCGCAGCAGCAGGCGCGCCATGCCGGGCTGCTGCAGGCCCTGCTGGCCTGACGCGGCCGCAAGTGGTTGATTCGAAAGCGCTGTTCAGCCCGACGATTTGCGTTGCCGCGGCCCATGGCGTATGCTCCGCGCCCTTTCCCCATCCAGCATGACGGCCAGCGCCGTCGGGAGCCCCCATGGCCCGTATCACCGTCGAAGATTGCCTTGAAGTGGTCAACAACCGCTTCGAACTGGTCATGATGGCCGCCAAGCGCGCGCGCCAGCTGGCCAATGGCGTGCCGGCCACCCTGGACAACGGCGACGGCGACGACAAGCCGACCGTGCTGGCGCTGCGCGAGATCGCCGCCCGCACCGTCGACAACGCCCTGATCGACGAGGTCGAGAAGGCCGAGCGCGAGCGCGCCGAGCGCGAAGCCCTGGAATGGGCCGCCGCCGAGGTCGTGGCCGACGACGACCTGTCCAAGGGCGACGACTGAGCCGCGGCACAGCCTTCCCGCAACACGTTGTCCGACGGCCCGCCCTGCGCGGGCCGTTCGCGTTTCCGGCCCCCTGTTTCGGCCTTCGCCTGCACCCGCTCCATCTGCCGCGCTGCCGCGTCCGTGCGCGCTAAGCTCGCGCGATGACTGCGGTCGCCCCGATCTGAACATGTCCTCGCGCTCGCATCGCCGTCGCGCCTCGCCCGCGTTTTTCCTCGCTGCGGTCCGCCGCCGCTGGCCCTGGCTGCTGCTGGCGGCGGCGGTGCTGGCGACGATGCTGGTGCTGTTCCGGCAACCGCTCGCCGGCTGGCTGTGGCCGGCCAACCGGATCGACCTGCTGCTGGCCGAGGGCGACCGGGCCCTGGCCGAGGGCCGCCTCGACCGCGCCGACGGCCAGGGCGCGCGGCAGAAGTTCGAGGCCGCGCTGGCGCTGGACGGCGACCGCCGCGAGGCGCGCGAAGGCCTGGCCCGGGTCGGCCTGGCCGCATTGCAGCAGGCCCGCGAGGCGATCGCCCGCCGGCAATGGGAGCCGGCGCGCCGGCAACTCGCCCTGGCCGAAGTCCTGGAGGTGCCGCGCGCGCAGCTGGAAGCCGAACGCGCGCGGCTGCGCCGGGCCGAAGCCGCCGGCACCGACCTGGAGGCCCTGCGCGCCCGGGCGCAGGCGGCCCTGGCCGCAAATTCCCCTGAGGAAGCCTTGCCGCTGTTCGCGCGCTGGTTGTCCCTGCAGCCGGAGGACACCGCCGCCCTGGAGGGGCGCGAGGACGCGCTGTCGATGCTGCTGCAGCGTGCGCAACAGGCGTTGCAGGCTCAGGACCTCGCCGCGGCGGCGCGCTGGATCGCGCAGGTGCGCAGCTACGATCCGGGCCATGTCGAGCTGCCCGACGTGCAGTCGGGCTTCGCCCAGGCGCTGGATACGGAACTGCGCGGGGCCGGCCGTGACCTGGCCCGTGGGCGGCTCGATGCCGCCACCGCGCGCCTGCTCGCCTTGCGGGCGGCCGCGGCGGAGGAACCGGCGGTGGCCGCGGCCGCGCAGCGCGCCGCCGAGGCGCAGGCGGCGCACGCATTACGGCTGTCGGCCGATTTCCACTTCGATGCCGCGGAGCGGGCGCTGGCGCAGGCCCGGGACTTGGCGCCCGATGCCGCAGCGGTGGTCGCTGCCGGCCCCGAGCTGGCCCGCGACCGCGAAGCGGCGCGGCTGCGCGAGAAAGAGGCGGGCACGCCGCAGGCCGCCGCCCGGTTGCGGCGCTCCCTGCAGGAGATGGAGGCGGCGTGGCAGCGCGGTGCGTGGATCGCGCCGCCGGGCGCCAGCGCCTACGACCACCTGCGCACGGCCCAGGCCCTGGCGCCGGACGATCCTCGCGTCGCCGCCGCCGCGCGGAGACTGCAGGCGCGTGCCCGCGACTGCGTCGAGGCCTCCCTGCGCGGCAACCGCCTGGGCCAGGCCCAGGAATGCCACGACGCCTGGCAGGCGCTGGCGCCGCGCGATCCAGACCTGGCGGCGGTACGTCAGCGCCTGGCGCAGCGCTGGCTGGCGGTGGGCGAGGAGCGCCTGCGCGCGGGCGAACTGGAGGTGGCCGCGCGGGCCCTGGCCTCGGCGCGCCGGCTCGATCCGCGGGCGGAAGGCCTGGAGGCGTTCGCCGAGCGCCTGGAGCGCGCGCGCAGCAGCCGGTAGGAGCAGGTCTTGCCGGCGACCGTGGAGGCGGACGGATCATTGGCACCCCGTTTCACGCAGGCGCATCCCCCATGTAACGGCGGACTCCCTCCGAAGCCGGTGCGACCCGACGCTTCCGACTTTGCTGTTGCTCCTACAAAGGATCGAAGAACACCCGCTGCACCACCGCGGCGGCGGCATCCAGGGAGAAGTGCCGGGCCACGTTCTCCAGCCCGGCCTGGGCCTGCCTTTGCCAGCGTCCGCGGTCGCGGTACAGGGCCACCACCGCCTCGGCGAACGCCGCCGGGTCGTCGGCCACCGCCACGTCCACGCCGTCGCGCAGGTGCATGCCTTCCACCGCGCAGGTCGTGGCCACCACCGGCTGGCCGTGGGCCATGCTCAGGTTGACCTTGCCCTTGACCCCGGCGCCGAAGCGCAAGGGCGCCACCGCCAGCCGCACCCGGTCCATGTACGGCGCCAGGTCCGGCACGTGGCCGTGGACCAGGATCCCGGGCTGCCGCGCCAGCGCGGCCACCTCCGCCGGCGGCTCGGCGCCGATGCAGTGGAAGCGCACCTCCGGCAAAGCCTGGCGGATGCGCGGAAACACCTCGCGCGCGAACCACAGCACCGCGTCCACGTTCGGCGGATGGCGGAAGCCGCCGACGAACACCAGGTCGGCGCGCGCGTCGAAGTCCGCGCCCGGCCCGGCGACCTCGTGCAGGTTGGACAGCAGCTCCACCCTCGCGTCCGGCGCGTCCCGGCGCAGCTGCGCCTGCTCCTCGGCGCTGACCACCAGGGTCAGGTCGGCCGCGGCCATCGCCGCCAGCTCGCGCCCGCGGGTGGCGTCGGCGGCGCGCAGTGCGGCCGCGTCGCCGGCCAGCTGCGCGCCGCGGCGCTCGCGCAGGTAGTGCAGGTCGATGGTGTCGAACACCAGCCGGGCCCGCGGCGCGTGCCGGCGCAGCAGGGGAATGAAGGCGTTGGCGAGATGGTGGCGGGTGAGCACGATCACGTCGAAGCGCGCCGCGTGTGCGCGCAGCCAGGCCGGCGCGGAGGCGGCGAACGGCGCGTACCAGGTCTCCACCCCCAGCTGCTGCAGGGCCGCGGTGGCCTCGCCGCCGTGGGCCAGGCCGGTGGGCAGGAAGGCGACGTGGGCGCCGCGCGCGCGCAGCATCCGCAGCAGGTTGAGCTGGCGCAAAGAGGCCGAGTCGCGGTCCGGGCGCGGCACCGCCTCGTCCAGCACCAGCACCCGGCGCTGGCCGGCGTGCAGCGAGGCCGGGTCCGGGACCGTGCCCGGCGGCGGGTGGCCGCGCAGCACTTCGGCCCACTTGGCGGCGAACACGCCGCGGTTGCGCACCTGGTAGGCCTTGATCCCCTGGCCGGTGTCGGTGCCGGCGGTGGTGCCCTCGTCGTGCAGCACCCGGCTGGCCGGCTGCACCCGCACCTTGCGGCCGGCGGCGCGCACGGCGAAGGCCAGGTCGGTGTCCTCGTAGTAGGCCGGGGCGTAGCGGGGGTCGAAGCCGCCGATGGATCCGAACAGCGCTCGCGGGATCGCCAGCGCCGCGCCGGAACCGTAGTCGGCCTCGCGCACGTAGCCGTAGCGCGGGTCGTCGGCGGCCTCGAAGCGGCCGTAGCTCCAGGCGCTGCCGTCGGCGAACACCACCCCGCCCGATTCCTGCAGCCGCCCGTCCGGATACAGCAGCTGGGCCACGGCCAGGCCGGTGTCCGGCTGCGCGTCGAAGGTGGCCAGCAGGGCGTCCAGCCAGCCCGGCTGCGGGAGGGTGTCGTTGTTGAGGAACACCAGGACCTCGCCGCGGGCCAGCGCGGCGCCGTCGTTGCAGGCGGCGATGAAGCCGCCGTTGGCGGCGCGGCGGTGGTAGCGCAGGCCTTCGACCTGCGGCATCCATTGCGCGGTGGCGTCGGCGCTGCCGTCGTCGACCACGATCACCTCGCAGGCCGCCGCCGGCGGATGCGCGGCCAGCGCGCGCAGGCAGGCCAGGGTGGCCTCGCAGTGGTTGTAGACCGGGATCACGACGCTGGCCCGCGGCGCCTCCGCGCGCGGCACCGCGAACGGGGCGAACGGCGCGGCCGGCGGCCGGTACAGCGGGATCCGCGGCGCCGGCGGCGGCGGTCGCAGCTGCAGCCAGGCGCGCCGCCAGGTCGCGCGCCAGCCGCGGCTGCGCAGGCTCGACAGGCCGCGGCGCAGCAGCCCGCGCAGGTGCGCCAGCCGGTAGTGCAGGCCGGCCAGCCAATTGCCCGCCTGCGATCGCATCCGGGTCCGGAACTCCGACTGAAGAGGGAAGCGGCGGCGTGGCGGCGCATGCGGAAGCCTGCGCTAGACTCGGCCGACTCCCGCATTCTCGCATCCCCGTGCCACGACGCCACGCGCCGGACGACATCGAAGACTTCGACGACGACCACGCCGCTCCGGCATGGCGCCGGCACCTGCTCACCGCGGTGCTGGCCGGCGCGGCGCTGGCCGTCGGCTTCCTCGTGCCGTACATGCTGTACCTGAACCATCAGGTCAGCGAGCGCTTCGGCGCCCTGCAGTGGCAGATCCCGACCCGGGTGTACGCCCGCCCTTTGCAGCTGCAGCCGGGGCTGGCGCTGGATACGCGCACCCTGCGCACCGAGCTGGACGCGGCCGGCTACCAGGAGGACGACAGCGGCGAACGCCAGGGGAGCTACCGCGCGGACGACGCCCGCTTCGTCATCTCCAGCCGCGGCTACACCGACATCGACGGCCCGGTGCCGGCGCGGCGGATCGAGGTGACCCTGTCCGGCGGTCGGGTCGCCGGCCTGCGCGACGCCGCCGACCGCAAGGCGGTCAAGTCGGCGCGCCTGGACCCGGCGCGGATCGCCACCCTCTACGGCCAGCGCCAGGAGGAGCGGCGGCTGGTGCGGGTGGAGGAGGTGCCCGAACTGCTGGTCACCGGCCTGCAGGCGGTGGAGGACCGCGACTTCGCCGACCACCACGGCATCGACGTGCCGGGCATGGCCCGCGCCCTGCTGGTCAACCTGCGCTCGGGCGAGAAGAAGCAGGGCGCCTCCACCCTGACCCAGCAGCTGGCCCGCAGCGGCCTGCTCGGGATCGGCAAGGAGCAGACCTGGACCCGCAAGTTCAACGAGATCCTGTACGCGATCATCCTCGAGGCGCGCTACGACAAGCGCACGATCCTGGAGACCTACCTCAACCAGGTCTACCTGGGCCAGCGCGGCGGCCAGGCGATCCACGGCGTGGCCTCCGGCGCCGAGTTCTGGTTCGGCCGCGACCTGGACGAGCTGACCACCGAGCAGACCGCCCTGCTGATCGGCCTGGTCAAGGGCCCGTCCTACTACGATCCGCGCAAGCACCCGCAGCGCGCGCTGGAGCGGCGCAACATCGCCCTGTCGATGCTGCACGCCACCGGCCTGATCGACGACGCCGAGCTGGATCGCGCGCGCAAGGCGCCGCTGGGGGTCACGAAGAACGCCGGTGTGGCCGCGGCCAACCGCTTCCCCGCCTACATCGACCTGGTCCGCCGCCAGCTGGCCACGGACTACCCGGAAAGCGCCCTGCAGGGCGCCGGCCTGAGCGTGCTCACCGGCATGTCGCCTTCGGCCCAGGCCTACGCCGAGGGCGCGGTGGCGCGCACCCTGGAAGCGCTGCAGACCGGCAAGCGGCCGCCGCTGGAGGCGGCGGTGGTGGTTACCGACACCCATGCCGGCGACGTGCTGGCGGTGGTCGGCGGCCGCGACTTCGACACTCACGGCTTCAACCGCGCGGTCGAGGCCAGGCGTCCGGTCGGCTCGCTGCTCAAGCCCTACGTCTACCTGCTGGCGCTGGCCCAGCCGCAGCGCTGGTCGCTGGCCAGCTTCGTCGAGGACGCGCCGGTCACCGTGCAGCTCTCGCGCGGCCGCAAGTGGCAGCCGGACAACGCCGACAACCGCAGCCACGGCACCGTGCGCCTGGTCGATGCGCTGGCCCATTCCTACAACCAGGCCACGGTGCGGATCGGCATGCAGGTCGGGCCGGAACGGCTGGCGCAGCTGGCCAAGGTCCTGGCCGGGATCGAGGCCGAGCCCAATCCCGCGCTGATCCTGGGCGCCACCGACCAGAGCCCGTACGCGATGGCGCAGCTGTACCAGTTCCTGGCGTCGGGCGGGGAGATCCAGCCGCTGCGCGCGGTGCGCGGCGTGCTCGACCCGCAGGGCCGCCTGCTCAAGCGCTACGACACCGCGCCGGCGCCGGCCCAGGAGGGCGACTCGATCGCCGCCAACCTGGTCACCGTGGCCCTGCAGGAGACCGTCACCGGCGGCACCGCGCGCGCGCTGCTGCGCGATGGCCTGGGCCGGCTGTCGCCGGCCGGCAAGACCGGCACCAGCAACGACGGCCGCGACAGCTGGTACGCCGGCTACACCGGCGACCACCTGGCGGTGGTGTGGATGGGCAACGACGAAAACAAGCAGACCGGCCTGTACGGCGCCACCGGCGCGATGCGGATCTGGTCCGGCCTGTTCGCGCGCCTGCCCAGCTCGCCGCTGCGGGTGGCCGACAAGGGCCTGGACTGGCAGTGGGTCGAGGGCCAGGGCTCCTACGCCACCGACGCCGACTGCCCGGGCGCGCGCCGCTTCGCCTTCGTCGCCGGCGCGGCGCCGGCCTACGCGCCCTGCGCGCCGGCCTGGCCCGACGGCGCGCCGGCCGAAGATGGCGAGCAGGCGCAGGGCGAGGGCTTCTGGCAACGCCTGTTCGGCCGCCGCCCCGCCGCAACTGAACAACCCGCCCAGGCTCCCGCGCCGCCTGCGCCATAATGTCCGGCATGAAGCCCCTGATCCGATCCTGCGCGCCGCTCGCCGCGCTGTGCCTGCTCGTCTCCCTGCTGTCCGCCTGCGGCCCGGTCGTGGTCCCGCCGCCGCCCGCGCCGGGGATCAGTCCGCAGCAGAGGCTGGCCGCGGTCCACGCCGCCGCCGGCGCCGAGGACACCGAGTTGAACGTACAGCCCCTGCGCGATCCGCAGGTCGAGGACCTGCGCGAGCAGGCCGCGCGCGCGTTGGCCGCCGGCGACGCCGAGGCCGCCGGCGAGGCCTTGAACCAGGCCCTGCTGGTGGTCCCTGACGATCCGGCCGTGCTCCAGGAGCGCGCCGAGGTAGCCCTGCTGCAGGCCCAGTACGAGCGCGCCGAGACCCTGGCCCGCCGCGCCTACGACGTCGGCTCGAAGGTCGGCCCGCTGTGCCGCCGGCACTGGGCCACGATCGAACAGTCGCGGCTGGCCCGCGACCAGGCCGAGAACGCGGCCTCGGCCCAGGCCCAGCTGCGCACCTGCACCGTGCCGGGCGTGACCCGGTACTGAGCGGCCGCGGGCGCGGCCTCGCGCCGCGCCCGTCCGTTCGCGTCCCGCTCCGTCCGCCGCCGCCATGTCCGTGCTCGCCAACGCCAGCGTCGAGGCCCTCAGCGAAGGCGGGGCGCTGGCCGCGCGCCTGGAAGGCTTCGTCGCCCGCCCGGCGCAGCAGCGCCTGACCGCGGCGGTGGCCGAGGCCTTCGACCGGCGCGAGGCCCTGCTGGCCGAGGCCGGCACCGGCACCGGCAAGACCTACGCCTACCTGGTGCCGGCCCTGCTGTCGGGGCTGAAGACGATTGTCTCCACCGGCACCCGCGCCCTCCAGGACCAGCTCTACCACCGCGACCTGCCGCGGGTGCGCGAGGCCCTGGGTACCGGCCTGCGCAGCGCCCTGCTCAAGGGCCGCGCCAACTACCTGTGCCATTACCGGCTCAACCAGGCGAAAGGAAGCGACTTGACGCTTCCGGGGACACGGGGCGACGCCCGCTTCGCCAGTCCCGAGCAGGCCAGCCAGTTCCAGCGCATCGTCGCCTGGGCCGGGCGCACCCGCGCCGGCGACATGGCCGAGCTGGAAGGTCTGGCCGACGATTCGCCGCTGTTGCCGCTGGTCACCTCCACGGTCGACAACTGCCTGGGCAGCGAGTGCCCGTTCTACGAGGAGTGCTTCGTGGTCCAGGCGCGCCAGCGCGCGCAGGCCGCCGACCTGGTGGTGGTCAACCACCACCTGCTGCTGGCCGACCTGGCGCTCAAGCAGGAAGGCTTCGGCGAGATCCTGCCCGGCGCGCAGGCGTTCGTGATCGACGAGGCGCACCAGCTGCCGGAGCTGGCCGCCAGCTTCTTCGGCGAAGGCTTCCGCATGCGCCAGATCCAGGAGCTGGGCCGCGACTGCCTGGCCGAGTGCAAGCAGACCACAGGCGCGCTGGCGGTGCTGCAGGCCCCGGCGCGGGCGCTGGAGCAGAGCCTGCGCGAACTGCGCGCGGCGATGGAGGCGTTGCCGCCGCGCGGCACCCGCTACCGTGCCCTGACCCTGCCGGCGGTGAGCGACGGCTTCGACGTGCTGGCCGACGCGCTGGGCGTGCTGGAAGAGGCGATGGCGCCGCTGGCGGAGACCTCGCCGGGCTTCGCCGCCTGCGTCGCCCGCGCCCGCGACCTGGGCGAGCGGCTGGGCCGCTGGCGCGACGGCGACGCGGCCTCCGACGCCTTCGCCGGCGAAGAGGAGGCACGCGACGCGGACGGCCAGGCCTCGCTGCTGGCGGCGGTGGCCGGCGAGGGCGGCGATCCGGCCGATGCGCAGGCGCTGGCCAAGGCCGCCGCGCGCGGCGGCGAGGTCTACTGGTACGAGCTCAGCGCGCGCGGCTTCCGCTGCCAGCGCACGCCGCTGGACGTGTCGGCGCCCTTGCGCCAGCAGCGCGAGCAGTCGCGCGCGGCCTGGGTGTTCACCTCGGCCACCCTGGCGGTGGGCGGCGGCTTCCAGCACGTGGGCCGCAAGCTGGGGCTGTTCGATCCGGAGACGCTGCTGGAGCCGAGCCCGTTCGACTGGCCGCGGCAGGCCCTGTGCTACCTGCCGCGCAACCTGCCGGAGCCGAACCAGCGCGATTTCGGCGCCGCGATGCTGGCGGCGGTGCGGCCGGTGCTGGAGGCTTCCGGCGGGCGCGCGTTCCTGCTGTTTGCCTCCTTGCGCGCGCTGCGCGAGGCGGCGGCGGCGCTGGAGGGGGCGCCGTGGCCGCTGTTCGTGCAGGGCACCGCGCCCAAGGGCGAGCTGCTGCAGCGCTTCCGCGCCTCGGGCAACGGCGTTTTGCTGGGCTCGGCCAGTTTCCGCGAGGGGGTGGACGTGGCCGGCGATGCGCTGAGCGTGGTGGTGATCGACAAGCTGCCGTTCGCGGCGCCGGACGACCCGGTGTTCGAGGCGCGGCTGGAGGCGGTGCGGCGGCGCGGCGGCAATCCGTTCCGCGACGAGCAGCTGCCGCAGGCGGTGATCGCGCTGAAGCAGGGCGTGGGGCGGCTGATCCGCACCGAATCGGACCGCGGGGTGCTGGTGCTGTGCGATCCGCGGATCACGGGCAAGCCGTACGGGCGGGTGTTCATGCAGTCCCTGCCGCAGTTCGCGGTGACCCGGCGGATCGAGGACGTGCAGCTGTTCTTCGCGCGGGGGTAGGTGCGGGATTGCCGGCGGCTGCCATGTGCCCGCTCGGATGGTTCCGCGCGGGCATGATCGAACGGCGGCAACGGCAACGGCAGGAGCATCGGGTTGCGCCGGCTTCGGAGGGGGTCCGCCGTCACATGGGGGATGGACCACCCCTCGGGACGACATCCTGTCTTTACTCGGGGCCGTGGCACATCCATGTGCCACTTGGTCCATCCCCCATGCGACGGCGGACGCTCGTGCGTCGGGATCGGGACTTCTTCCCTCCGTCGTCCCGGCGTTCGCCGGGAACGACGGGGTTGGGCAAGGCAAGCCGAAGCCTGAAGAGCAGAAGCACTAGAAGCGGTGAACTCGATGCCCGCAGAGGCCGCCGTGCCTTGGGTCTGCGGTGCAAGTGGCACAGGGACGTGCCACGGCCGTGAGTTGCGGGCAGGACGCCCGCCCGAGCGGTGCACCGCAGACCCAAGGCACGGCGGCCCAGACCGAAGTCAGCGCTTTTGCTTCACCGGCCTTCGCAGGAACCGATGGCTCGTCTCGCACCTGTCGGCCAGGCATCGCCCATCGTTTACCCTTTGCCTCCGCCATCGCCGCCGTCCGTATCCCATGAAGCTGCTCGCCTTCGAAACCTCCACCGAGGCCTGTTCGGTCGCGCTGTACCTGGACGGGGAGGTGCGCGAGCGCTACGAGGTGGCGCCGCGGCGGCATGCCGAACTCGCCCTGCCGTTCGCCGATGCCCTGCTGGCCGAGGCCGGGGTGGCGCGGGCACAGCTGGATGCGATCGCGGTGGGCCGCGGTCCGGGCGCCTTCACCGGCGTGCGCCTGGCGATCGCCCTGGCCCAGGGCGTGGCGCTAGCGCTGGGCCGGCCGGTGGTGCCGGTCTCGACCCTGGCGGTGCTGGCAGCCGGGGCGCCGGGCGAGGGCGCGGCGCGTATCCTGGCGGCGATCGACGCGCGCATGGGCGAGGTCTACGTGGGCGCGTTCGGCCGCGAAGGCGCGGACGTGCTGGTGCCGCTGGCGCCGGAGCGGGTGCTGCCGCCGGAGGCGTTCGAGCTGGCGGAGGACGGTGAAGCCTGGCAGGGCGTGGGCACAGGCTTCGCCGCCGGCGATGGCGTGCTGGCCCGGCGGCTGGAGGGGCGCCTGCAGGCGGTCGATGCCGCCGCCCTGCCGCGCGCGGCCGACCTGGCGCGGCTGGCCGCGGCGGCCTTCGCCCGCGGCGAGGCGGTGGCGCCCGAGCGCGCCGAGCCGGCCTACCTGCGCGACAACGTCGCCCTGACCCTGGTCGAGCAGCAGGCGCTGCGCGCGGCGAAATAGCGCCGGCCATGGATCGCGCCGGCGCCGAGCCGGTCGGTCCAGGCACGGCCGGAGCCCCCGGGCGCCGGCTTCCATACGGGTCCGCCGGGCCGATGTGGCAAAATCGCCGCCCACGCCGCCGCCCGACGTCCCATGCCGCTTCCGCCTGTTCCGTCCACGACGCTCCGCGCCGCCGCCCCTGGCCGCGCGCCGGCCGCCGCCGCGGACGCCTGAGATGGCCGACGAGACCGGCCACCTGCCGCGCGGCCCCGGCCGGATCCTCAAGGCCACCCGCTGGTCCCTGCAGGGCCTGGCCGCGGCCTGGCTGCACGAGTCCTCCTTCCGCCTGGAGGTCTACCTGTTCGTGGTCCTGGCGCCGCTGGCCCTGTGGCTGGGCGCGGACGGGATCGAGCGCGCCCTGCTGGTGGCGCCGATGCTGCTGGTGATGGCCGCCGAGCTGCTGAACTCGGCGGTGGAGGCGGTGATCGAGCGCTACGGCGCCGAGTACCACGAGCTGGCCGGCCGGGCCAAGGACATGGGCTCGGCGGCGGTGTTCGTGCTGATGCTCAACGTGCTGCTGTGCTGGGGCCTGGTCCTCGGCCCGCGGCTGATCTGAAGAAGAATCCGAAGAAGCAGGAAACCCCATGAACCTTGAATTCCTGGCCGACCCCAACGTCTGGCTGACCCTGGTGACCCTGAGCGCGCTGGAGATCGTGCTGGGTATCGACAACCTGGTGTTCATCTCGATCGCCGTCGGCCGGCTGCCGCAGGAGCAGCGCGCGTTCGCCCGCCGCTTCGGCATCGCGGTGGCCTGCATCACCCGGATCGGCCTGCTGGTGTCGCTGGCGTTCCTGGCGCGGATGCAGAACGACCTGTTCTCGGTGGCCGGGATGGGCATCTCCATCCGCGACCTGATCCTGATCCTGGGCGGCGCCTTCCTGCTGGTGAAGGGCGCGATGGAGATCCGCGAGCTGATCACCGGCGGCGAGGACGAGGATCCGCGCACCACCAAGAGCTCGCAGGTGTTCTGGATGGTGATCGCGCAGATCGCGGTGATCGACATCGTGTTCTCGCTGGACTCGGTGATCACCGCGGTGGGCATCGCCGAGCACATCCCGGTGATGATCTTCGCGATCCTGCTGGCGGTGGCGATCATGCTGCTGGCGGCCAACCCGCTGGGCCGCTTCATCGACGCCAACCCGACCATCAAGATGCTGGCGCTGGCCTTCATCCTGCTGATCGGCGTGGTCCTGATCCTGGACGGCGTGGAGGTGCACGTGCCCAAGCCGTACATCTACTTCGCCATGGCCTTCTCGGTGCTGGTGGAGACGCTCAACCTGTTCATGCGCCGCAACGCCGCGCGCAAGCACGTGCCGGGCGCCGGCGAGTTCTGAGCCGCGGCGCCCGGCCTCCGTGCCGGGCTCCGCAGGGACGGCCCGGCATCGCTTGCGCGGTGTCCGGGCCGGTGCTGGAATGGCCCGCCGGCCTCGCGCCGCAGAACCAGGAGCCGTGCCATGCAAGCGATCCTCCGCAGGTGGTTGGCCGTGGCGGCCGCGCTGGCCTTCGCCGCCGCGCTGTCGGGTTGCGGCTACAACGCGATCCAGCAGAAGGACGAGGCGGTCAAGGCCGGCTGGTCGGAAGTGCTCAACCAGTACCAGCGCCGCGCCGACCTGGTGCCGAACCTGGTGGCCACGGTCAAGGGCTACGCCGCCCACGAGAGCCAGGTGCTGACCGAGGTGACCGAGGCCCGCGCCCGGGTCGGCCAGCTCCAGGTCAACGCCGACGACCCCGCCTCTTTGCAGCAGTTCCAGGCCGCCCAGGGCCAGCTGTCCTCGGCCCTGGGCCGGCTGCTGGTGGTCAGCGAGAACTACCCGACGCTGAAGGCCGACCAGTCCTTCCGCGACCTGCAGGCGCAGCTGGAAGGCACCGAGAACCGGATCACCGTGGCCCGCGGCCGCTACATCGCCACGGTCCAGGACTACAACACCTACGTGCGCTCGTTCCCGCAGGTGATCACCGCCAAGGTCTTCGGCTACGGGCAGAAGCCGAACTTCAGCGTCGAGAACGAGGCCCAGATCCAGCGTGCGCCGGCGGTCGATTTCGGCACCCCGGCGCCGGCCGCGCCGCAACCGCAGAGCCCGCCGCAGGCGCCGCCCGCACCCGCGCCGGGCGGCTGAGCGCGGCGCCCGGCGATGACGCACCGACGGCTGTGGCGCCTGGGCGCGCTGGCCTGGCTTTTGCTGGCCTGCGCGCCGGCGTGGGCGCAGCCGGCCGCCGCCGCGGCGATCCCGGCCCTGGACGCGCCGGTGGTCGACACCACCGGCACCCTCGACGCGGCCACCGTGCAACGGCTGGACGCGCAGGCGCGCGCCCTGCAGCAAAGCAAGGGCAGCCAGCTGCAGGTACTGATGGTCCCGACCACCCGACCCGACACGATCGAGCAGTACGCGGTGCGCGTGTTCGAGCAGTGGAAGCTGGGCCGCAAGGGCGTGGACGACGGTGTGCTGCTGCTGGTGGCCAAGGACGACCGCGCGGTGCGGATCGAGACCGGCTACGGCCTGGAAGGCGCGATTCCCGACGCGGTCGCCAACCGGGTGATCCAGGAGTACCTGGTGCCGGAGTTCCGCGAGGGCGACTTCGGCGGCGGGATCGAGGCGGCCACCGCGGTGCTGGTCAAGGTCATCGACGGCGAGCCGCTGCCGGCTCCGGTCAGCCGCAATGCGGCGTCCGAGCCCACGCGCCAGGACCGGTGGCTCCTGGGGCTGTTCTTCGCCTTCCTGGCGGCCCAGTTCGCGCGCCTGTTCTTCGGCTGGCTGCCGCGGGGGCTGCGCGGGCCGCTGGCGGCCGGGCTTGCCGGGGGCGTGGGCTGGCTGGTCTCGGCCTCGCTGCTGGCCGGCCTGCTGGGCGGAGTGATCGGTCTGCTGGTCGGCCTGGCCAGGACCGGGGGCGGCCGCTACGTGCGCCCGGGACGTCACGGCGGCTGGGGTGGTGGGGGTTTCGGCGGGGGGGGGTGGGGGGGCTGGCTCTTTTTCACCTTTCCGTGCCCACGAGGCGGGCCCCTAAATCCTATGCCCGCTTTCGCCTGGAAAAAAAATAGCACACGTGGTTACCATAGCAGTAGCA
>NZ_PDWL01000050.1 GCF_010093185.1 Pseudoxanthomonas jiangsuensis
TTCATATTCTGCTACCCCGTCTTCTTGTCCGTCGCTGCGCATCGAAGCTTGGTCAGTGTTTGTGTTTCTACATTCCAGACCCACACCGCTCTCCCCCCCCTCTCTGTTCGGCGGCAGCGTCAGGTGTGTGAAAGGGACGGGGCGATGGCCGACCCGGACTGGATCGGCCCGCCGGTCGAGCGCGCCTGGTGGAGCTGGGACGGCCGCGAGGCGCAGCTGCAGCTCAAGCGCGAAGGCAGCAGCATCCGCGACACCTGGCGCCAACCGGTGGCCGGCGGCGCCCTGCACAAGGTCGCCGACGCCGAGCGCGCCGGCCTGGACGCGCCCGATCCGGTCTACGACGCCGCGCGCCGGCGGATGGTCTTCGTCCGCAACGGCGACGTGTTCCTGCGCGAGCTGGGCAGCGGCGCCCTGGTCCAGCTCACCCGCACCGGCGCGGCCGAATCGCAGCCGCGCTTCGCCGCCGACGGCGGGGTGACCTGGCGCGCCGGCCACGACTGGTTCCTGTGGCATGCCGACGGCGGCACGGTCCAGGTCGCCTCGCTCAAGGCCGAGAAGGATCCGAACGCCCGGCCGAAGGACGACTCCCTGCGCGGGCAGCAGCTGCGCACCCTGTCCACCCTGCGCCGCGACCGCGAGCTGCGCGAGGCGCAGCGCGCGCAGGAGGAAAGCTGGCGCCGCGCCGATCCGACCCGCGCGCCGGCGCCGGCGTTCCTCGGCGACGAGGTCGAGATCGTCGACAGCAGCCTCTCGCCCGACGCCCGCCACCTGCTGGTGGTGACGAAGAAGAAGGGCTACGAGGAAGGCCGCGAAGGCAGGATGCCGACCTACGTCACCGAGTCCGGCTACGAGGAGTTCGAGGACGTGCGCACCCGCGTCGGCCGCCAGGATCCGGCCCCGCACACGCTGTGGCTGGTCGACGCCGACGACGGCCGGGTGCGCGAGCTGAAGACCGACGCCCTGCCCGGGATCGCGACCGATCCACTCGCGGCCCTGCGCAAGGCCGCCGGCAAGGAGCCGCTCAAGGGCCTGCGCCCGATCCAGGCCGGCGGCGAATCCGGCCCGGCGGTCCGCTGGAGCGACGACGGCCGCCTCGGCGCGGTGATGCTGCGCGCGGTTGACAACAAGGACCGCTGGATCGCCGGCGTCGACCTGGAGGCGGCGAGGCTGCAGCCGCGCCACCGCCTCACCGATCCGGCCTGGATCAACTGGAACTTCAACGACTTCGGCTGGCTGCCGGACAACCGCACGCTGTGGTTCCTGTCCGAGGAATCGGGGTATTCGCACCTGTACACCCAGGCCGGCGCGGAGAAGCCGCGGCAGCGCACCTCGGGCCAGTGGGAGGCCTCCTCGCCGGTGGTCGCCGCCGACGGCGGCGGCTTCCTGTTCCTGTGCAACCGCGCCTGGCCGGGCGACTACGAGGTCTGCGCCCTGGACCTGGCCAGCGGCCAGGTGCGGGAGCTCACCGCGCTCGACGGCGTGGAGGACTTCAGCCTCTCGCCCGACGGCCGCCAGCTGCTGCTGCGCTATTCGGACAGCTGGCTGCCGCCGCAGCTGGCGGTGGCGCCGGCCGCCGGCGGCCCGGCGCGGGTGCTGACCGATACCCGCGCCGCGGCGTTCAAGGCCCGCGACTGGATCGCGCCCGAATACGTGCAGGTACCGTCGAAGCACGGCGCCGGCACCATCTGGGGCAAGTTCTACGGCCCAAAGGACTACCAGCCGGGCCGCAGATACCCGGTGGTGATGTTCGTGCACGGCGCCGGCTACCTGCAGAACGTGTCCGAGCGCTGGCCCAACTACTTCCGCGAGCAGATGTTCCACCAGCTGCTGGTCGAGCGCGGCTACCTCGTGCTCGACCTGGACTACCGCGCCAGCGAGGGCTACGGCCGCGCCTGGCGGACCGCGATCTACCGGCAGATGGGCCACCCCGAGCTGGAGGACTACCTCGACGGCCTGGACTGGCTGGTCGCGCAGCGCCAGGGCGATCGCGACCGCGCCGGCATCTACGGCGGCAGCTACGGCGGCTTCATGACCTTCATGGCCCTGTTCCGCGCGCCGGGCACGTTCAAGGCCGGCGCCGCCCTGCGCCCGGTGGTGGACTGGACCCAGTACAACCACGAGTACACGTCCAACATCCTCAACACCCCGGAGCTGGACCCGGAGGCCTACCTGCGCTCCTCGCCGATCGAGTTCGCCGACGGCCTGCAGGACCACCTGCTGATCGCCCACGGCATGATCGACGACAACGTGTTCTTCCGCGATTCGGTGGTGCTGACCCAGAAGCTGATCGAGCTGCGCAAGGACGACTGGGAGATCGCGCCCTACCCGCTGGAACGGCACGGCTTCACCCGCGCCGACTCCTGGCTGGACGAGTACAAGCGCATCCTGCGGCTGTTCGAGCGCACCCTGAAGTGAGCCCGGAGCCGATCCGCACCGTCGCCGCGGTGATCCGCGACGACGCCGGCCGGGTGTTGCTGGTGCGCAAGCAGGGCTCGGCGGTGTTCATCCAGCCCGGCGGCAAGCGCGAGCCGGGCGAGGACAGCCTGGCGACCCTGGCGCGCGAGCTGGAGGAGGAACTGGGCGTGCGCCTGCGCCCGGGCAGCGCGGTGGCGCTGGGCGAGTTCGAGGACGCGGCGGTGAACGAGCCCGGGCGCCGGGTCCGGGCCGAGGTGTTCGCGGTCGAGGTCGAGGGCGCCCCGGCGGCGCAGGCCGAGATCGCCGAGCTGGCCTGGATCGCGCCGCGGCCGCCGTTCCCGGTCCTGGTGGCGCCGCTCAGCGCCGGCCACATCCTGCCGCGGCTGCCGGATGCCGACCGTCCCGACGCCGACGCGGCGCGGGCGGCAGAATAGGCCGGACCCACCGCAAGGACCGCCCATGACCGCACCGCCTCCCCTGCCCCGCGCCGGCTTCGTCACCGTGATGGCCAAGCTCTCGCTGGTGGTCGCCGGCCTGGGCGTGGCCTGGTCCCTGCTGCAGGCGCTGGGCGCCCTGCTGCTGCCGGATGGCGCCGTCGCCCGCCTCGCCGCCCAGCCCGAAGTGCCGGCCGGCGTGATCTGGGCATTGGAACACCGGCTGGGCCTGTCCCTGCTGGGGCTGGCGCTGGCCCTGCTGTTCCTGGCCGCGTCCTGGGGCCTGCTCAAGCGCCAGGAATGGGCGCGCTGGACCTTCATCGCCTTCCTGGTCGGCACCGCCGCGCTCAACTTCGCCGGCCTGGCCGCGATCGGCCACGTGTTCGACACGATGCTGGCGATGTTCCCGGCCGACATGCTCGACACCCCCGACGGCCGCGAATTCCTGGCCCAGATGCAGGCCAGCCGGATGCTCTCCTACGGCAGCGGCCTGCTCGGCGCGCTGGCCTTCGCCGGCCTGCACGGCTGGATCGTGTGGAAGCTGTGCACCGCCCCGGCACGCGACGAATTCCGCCGCCCCGGCGCTTGATCGCGATCAAGGGCCCCCCGGGGTCGCCGGCTAGAATGCGGGCATGGACCCGAATTTCGACGCCGTACGCGACTACCTGACCGGCCTGCAGGACCGGATCTGCGCCGCCATCGAGGCCGCCGACGGCCAGGCCCGCTTCGACGAGGACGCCTGGACCCGCACCCCGGAGGACGGCAGCGGCAGCCACGCCGGTGGCGGCCGCACCCGGGTTTTGCGCGAGGGCGCGGTGTTCGAGCAGGCCGGGATCGGCTTCTCCGACGTCTCCGGCCAGCGCCTGCCGCCCTCGGCCAGCGCCGCCCGGCCGGAGCTGGCCGGCGCCTCCTGGCGCGCGACCGGGGTCTCGCTGGTGTTCCACCCGCGCAATCCCTACCTGCCGACCACCCACGCCAACGTCCGCCACTTCCGCGCCGAGCGCGATGGCGAGACGGTGGCCTGGTGGTTCGGCGGCGGCTTCGACCTGACCCCGTTCTACCCGTTCGACGAGGACGTCGAGCACTGGCACCGCACCGCCGCGGACCTGTGCGCGCCCTACGGCCCGGAGCGCTACCGCGCGCACAAGCGCTGGTGCGACGACTACTTCTTCCTCAAGCACCGCAACGAGACCCGCGGCGTGGGCGGGCTGTTCTTCGACGACCTGCACGGCGACTTCGGGCGCGACTTCGGCTACCTGCGCGCGGTCGGCGACGGCTTCCTCGACGCCTACCTGCCGATCGTCGGGCGCCGCAAGGACACGCCCTACGGCGAGCGCGAGCGCGAGTTCCAGCTGTACCGGCGCGGGCGATACGTCGAGTTCAACCTGGTCTACGACCGCGGCACCCTGTTCGGCCTGCAGAGCGGCGGCCGCACCGAGTCGATCCTGATGAGCCTGCCGCCGCGGGTGCGCTGGGAATACGGTTATCAACCTGAATCCGACAGCCCGGAAGCGCGCCTGCGCGACTATCTGGTGCCGCGCGACTGGCTCGGGCTGGGCGAGTAACCAAGACACCTGCCGACACCGCCGCGCCGGCCGGAGGGTCGGCCGGCGGGTTTCGGGGAACTCCCCGGGCGGAAATAAAAAGCCCAGGCGAGCACGGGGGGGGCGGAGGGGGCGCGGGGCATAAAAAAAACTGAAGCGGCCGGCGAACAGACAGGGGTG
>NZ_PDWL01000051.1 GCF_010093185.1 Pseudoxanthomonas jiangsuensis
GCGGCGGGGCGGTGGTCGGGGCCGGGCCCAGCGGGATCACGACGCCGACCGAAGCCAGCACGTCGCCGAACCAGTCTTCGTTCGGGGCGGCCACGCTCTGGTCGTCGAAGTCGGCGCGATAGGCCACTTCGGCGCGCACGCCGACGCGCTTCTCAAGGGTGGTCTGCAGGCCGACGCCGACCTTGGCGGCCAGGTTGCCGTCCTCGCGCTGGCCCGGGGAGTTCGGGCTCGGGAACGCGTCGTACTCTTCCTCGGCCTTCTGGTAGCCGACGCCGAACAGCAGGTACGGGTTCCAGCCGCGGCCGTCGACCACGAAGTGGCGGCGCAGGTCCAGCGAGACGCCGTACTGGCTCCAGTTCAGGTCGCTGTTGGCGTCGGCATGCGGGTTCTGGTAGTTCAGCTCGCCGTCGATCGACCAGTTCGGGCTGACGAACTTGCCCAGGCCCAGGCCCAGGAAGGGAGCGTCGCGGGTATCGCGGGCGTTGTCCTGGAAATTGAAGCCCGCCGAACCGGTGAGGTACCAGCGGTCGTCGAACTCCTGCGCGGAAGCCGCCTGCGCCATCGCAAGGCCGCCAAGCAGCGCAGCGGTCAGAAGTTTCTTGTTCATCTCTAGCTCCTTGATGATTCGGGGGTCGGAGAAACCTATGCCTCAGGATTCCTGCTAGATGCCAATGGGCCACGTGGGGGCCGGGACATCCCTGACGGCCGTTCTGCACGTCGTCGGCGCGAAGGTTAGGCGGGACGAGGTGAAGACGGTGTTAACAGTACCCTAACATGTGAAATTCCGCGACTCGGTCACGCTTCCCCATGGAAAGCCCGGCCAGCCGGCATTCACACAAGCGGGCACGTTGGGGGATGCATGTGGCCGGCATCGGCATCACCCGGAGCGCTGCGTATCATGGCGGCGTCCCCTGCAGAACGGAGCCGTGCATGAGAGCCGTCGGACTGACCCGCTACCTGCCGATCGACGATCCGCAGTCGCTGCAGGACCTCGAACTGCCGATGCCGGAACCGGCGGAGTTCGACCTGCGGGTGAGGGTGGAGGCCGTCTCGGTCAACCCGGTCGACACCAAGCTGCGCGCGCCGAAGGAGCAGGTCGAACCGCAGCCGCGGGTGCTGGGCTTCGACGCCGCCGGCGTGGTCGAGGCGGTCGGCGCCGGGGTCACCCTGTTCCAGCCCGGCGACGAGGTCTATTACGCCGGCGACGTCACCCGGCCCGGCAGCAATGCCCGGTACCAGCTGGTCGACGAGCGCCTGGCCGGGGCCAAGCCGACCACCCTGGACTTCGCCGAGGCCGCCGCCCTGCCGCTGACCACGATCACCGCCTGGGAACTGCTGTTCGAGCGCATGCCGTTCGATTTCGACGCCGAGGACAACGGCCGCAGCCTGCTGGTGATCGGCGGCGCCGGCGGGGTCGGCTCGATCGCCATCCAGCTGGCCCGGCACGCCGGGTTCCGGGTGGTGGCCACCGCCTCGCGGCCGCAGACCCGGGACTGGTGCCTGGCGATGGGCGCGCACCACGTGGTCGATCATCGCCAGCCGCTGGGGCCGCAGTTGCAGGCGCTGGGCCTGCCCGAGGTGGACGTGGTACTCAACCTGGCCGACACCGACCTCTACTGGGACCCGATCGGCCAGCTGCTGGCCCCGCAGGGCCACGTCGGCCTGATCGTGGAGCCGGCCGGCCCCTTGCGGATCGGCGATCCCTACAAGGCCAAATGTATTGGCATGCACTGGGAATTCATGTTCGCCCGGCCGCGCTTCCGCACCGCCGACATGATCTGCCACCACCGCATCCTCAACCGGGTCGGCAGCCTGGTCGAGGCCGGCGAGCTGAAGACCACGCTCACCGAGGTGCTCGGCCCGATCGACGCGGCCACCCTGCGCGAAGCGCACCGGCGGCTGGAATCGGGGACGACAATCGGCAAGCTGGCCCTGGCCGGCTGGAACTGAACCGCTCTGCCGTGTAGGAGCCGGTCTTGCCGGCGACCGTGGAGCGGGCCGGATCGCTAGCACCCGGTTTCACGCAGACGCCTCCGTCATGGCGGTCGCCGGCAAGACCGGCTCCTACAGGGGATGCCACACCCGGCCCGCTCTTGCCCGCCATCCCGCTTTGGCCGCAGGATGGCGCATTCCGTACGCCAGCGTATCCCCGTATGACGCCAGCCGCCGCGCCCGCCTCCGCCTCCCTGCACGACATCCCCTACCCGCACCTGTTCGCCCCGCTGGACCTGGGCTTCACCCGCCTGCGCAACCGGATCCTGATGGGCTCGATGCACACCGGCCTGGAGGACCGCGCCCGCGACTTCCCGAAGCTGGCCGCCTACTTCGCCGAGCGCGCCGCCGGCGGCGCCGGGCTGATCGTCACCGGCGGCTTTGCCCCGAATGTGGTCGGCTGGCTCACCCCCTTCGGCGGCAAGCTGTCCTGGCCCTGGGAAGTGGCCCGCCACCGCCCGGTCACCCGCGCCGTGCACGAACACGGGGCGAAGATCTGCCTGCAGCTGCTGCATGCCGGCCGCTACGGCTACCACCCCCTGCAGGTCGCGCCGTCGAAGCTGAAGGCGCCGATCAATCCCTTCACGCCGCGCGCCCTGTCCGCGCGCGGGGTCGAACGTCAGATCGCCGCGTTCGCCAGCGCCGCCGCCCGTGCCCGCGAGGCCGGCTACGACGGGGTGGAGGTGATGGGCTCGGAGGGCTACCTGATCAACCAGTTCACCGCCCCGCGCAGCAACCGGCGCGAGGACGCCTGGGGCGGCAGCGCCGAGAAGCGGATGCGCTTCGCGGTGGAGACCGTGCGCCGGGTGCGCGAGGCCTGCGGCCCGGACTTCATACTCATATACAGGCTGTCGCTGCTGGACCTGGTCGAGGACGGCAACGCCTGGGACGAGATCGTGGCCCAGGCCCAGGCGGTGGAAGCGGCCGGGGCGACGATCATCAACTCCGGCATCGGCTGGCACGAGGCGCGGGTGCCGACCATCGCCACCTCGGTGCCGCGCGCGGCCTTCGCTGGGATCACCGCCCGCCTGAAGCCGCACGTGTCCCTGCCGCTGGTGGCGGTGAACCGGATCAACATGCCCGAGGTGGCCGAGGGCGTGCTGGCCGGCGGCCAGGCCGACCTGGTCTCCCTGGCCCGGCCGCTGCTGGCCGATCCGGAATGGCCGGCCAAGGCCCGCGCCGGCCGCGCCCACGCCATCAATACCTGCATCGCCTGCAACCAGGCCTGCCTGGACCACGTGTTCGAGAACAAGCGCGCCAGCTGCCTGGTCAACCCGCGCGCGGTGGCCGAGACCGAGCTGAACTACCCGCCGGCCGCGGTGAGGAAGCGGATCGCGGTGGTCGGTGCCGGCCCGGCCGGCCTGGCCTGCGCCACCGTGGCCGCCCAGCGCGGGCATGCGGTGGTCCTGTTCGACGCCGCGGCCGAGATCGGCGGCCAGTTCAACCTGGCCAAGACGATCCCCGGCAAGGAGGAGTTCCACGAGACCCTGCGCTACTTCCGCCACCGGATCGAGGAGACCGGGGTGGAGCTGCGCCTGGGCACCCGGGCCGGGCCGGAGCAGCTGGCCGGCTTCGACGAGGTGGTGCTGGCCACCGGGATCGTGCCGCGCAAGGTCGAGTTCCCCGGCAGCGACCATCCCAGTGTCGTCAGCTATCTGGACGTGCTCGGCGGCCGGGCCACGGCCGCCGGGCGGGTGGCGGTGATCGGCGCCGGCGGGATCGGCTTCGACGTGGCCGAATTCCTGGTCCAGGAAGGGCCCTCGCCCAGCCTGGACCCGGCCCGCTGGCGCGCCGAATGGGGCGTGGACTTCGAGGGCGGCGGCCGCGGCGGCCTGGCCCGGCCGCGGCCCGAGCCGCCCGCGCGCGAGGTCTGGCTGCTGCAACGCAGCCCCGGCCGCCCCGGCGCCCGCCTGGGCAAGACCACCGGCTGGATCCACCGCGCCACCCTGAAAGCCAAGGGCGTGAAGATGATCGGCGGGGTCGAATACCTGGGCGTGGACGACGAAGGCCTGCGGATCCGGGTCGAGGGCGGCGAGCCGCAACTGCTGCCGGTGGGCACGGTGGTGGTCTGCGCCGGCCAGGAACCGCGGCGCGAACTGCAGGCGCAGCTGCAGGCGGCCGGGTTCGCCGCTCCGGTGCACCTGATCGGCGGCGCCGACGTGGCCGCCGAGCTGGACGCCAAGCGCGCCATCGCCCAGGGCAGCCGGCTGGCCGCCGGTTTCTGAGGCCCGGCCCGGCCGGAAATCCGGCCGGCCGTCACATTTCCCGACCCGCTCCCGGCCCGCTTGTCAAGCCGGAACATTCAGTTTTCGTTCCGAACCGCGCCCCTATCTTGCGCGCCACTTCGACCCGCCCCTTCATTGGCGGGGCCCCCCCGCCCCCCCCTCCCCCCGCTCCCCGGCGGCCCGCGCGCAGGCCCGCCCCCCCTGCCACCCCCCCCCGGCCGGTGCGCCCCCCCCCCCGCGATGGTGGGAGGAGACCCGCGGGCGGCCACGGAGCCAGGAGGAAATATGAAAATAGCGCGGCTTCTCTGGACTGCCGCGGGCCCTACGCCATCGGGCG
>NZ_PDWL01000052.1 GCF_010093185.1 Pseudoxanthomonas jiangsuensis
GACTTTTGGGTCTGTAGCTCAGGTGGTTAGAGCGCACCCCTGATAAGGGTGAGGTCGGTGGTTCGAGTCCTCCCAGACCCACCAACTCTGGATGTAAGCAAGCGCACACATATTGAATTTACGGATCGGGCGTTGAGGCCCGGTGCGTGTTCTTTTAAAACTTGTGATGTAGCGAGCGTTTGAGATGTCTATCTCGACGTGTCGTTGAGGCTAAGGCGGGGGCTTCGAGCCCCTAAAAATTGAGTCGTATGTTCGCGCGGGTGGCTTTGTACCCCACCTGCACGTCATTAGCTCCGAGGCGACTTGGGGTTATATGGTCAAGCGAATAAGCGCACACGGTGGATGCCTTGGCGGTCAGAGGCGATGAAGGACGTGACAGCCTGCGAAAAGCGCGGGGGAGCTGGCAATAAGCTTTGATCCCGCGATGTCCGAATGGGGAAACCCACTGCTTCGGCAGTATCCTGCAGTGAATACATAGCTGCTGGAAGCGAACCCGGTGAACTGAAATATCTAAGTAACCGGAGGAAAAGAAATCAACCGAGATTCCCTAAGTAGTGACGAGCGAACGGGGACTAGCCCTTAAGCTGGAATGGTTCTAGGAAAACAACCTGGAAAGGTTGGCCATAGAAGGTGACAGCCCTGTATTCGAAAGGGCCACTCCAGTGAAGACGAGTAAGGCGGGGCACGTGAAACCCTGTCCGAACATGGGGGGACCATCCTCCAAGGCTAAATACTCCTGACCGACCGATAGTGAACCAGTACCGTGAGGGAAAGGCGAAAAGAACCCCGGAGAGGGGAGTGAAATAGACCCTGAAACCGTGTGCGTACAAGCAGTAGGAGCCCGCAAGGGTGACTGCGTACCTTTTGTATAATGGGTCAGCGACTTACAGTTCGTGGCAAGCTTAACCGTATAGGGGAGGCGAAGGGAAACCGAGTCTGAATAGGGCGCATAGTCGCGGGCTGTAGACCCGAAACCGGGTGATCTAGTCATGCCCAGGGTGAAGGTGCCGTAACAGGTACTGGAGGCCCGAACCCACTCCCGTTGCAAAGGTAGGGGATGAGGTGTGATTAGGAGTGAAAAGCTAATCGAACCCGGAGATAGCTGGTTCTCCTCGAAAGCTATTTAGGTAGCGCCTCATATGTATCCTCTCGGGGGTAGAGCACTGTTATGGCTAGGGGGTCATCGCGACTTACCAAACCATTGCAAACTCCGAATACCGAGACGGACTGTATGGGAGACACACGGCGGGTGCTAACGTCCGTCGTGAAAAGGGAAACAACCCAGACCCACAGCTAAGGTCCCAAATTACCGCTAAGTGGGAAACGATGTGGAAAGGCACAGACAGCCAGGAGGTTGGCTTAGAAGCAGCCACCCTTTAAAGAAAGCGTAATAGCTCACTGGTCGAGTCGGTCTGCGCGGAAGATTTAACGGGGCTAAGCGGTAAACCGAAGCTTGGGGTGCACAACTTGTTTGTGCGCGGTAGAGGAGCGTTCCGTAAGCCTGTGAAGGTGGATTGAGAAGTCTGCTGGAGGTATCGGAAGTGCGAATGCTGACATGAGTAACGATAATGCGGGTGAAAAGCCCGCACGCCGAAAGCCCAAGGTTTCCTTGCGCAACGTTAATCGACGCAGGGTTAGTCGGTCCCTAAGGCGAGGGCGAAAGCCGTAGTCGATGGGAAGCAGGTTAATATTCCTGCACCTCGCGTGAGTGCGATGGAGGGACGGAGAAGGTTAGGTGTACCGGGCGTTGGTTGTCCCGGGGAAAGGCGGTAGGTTTGGATCTTTGGCAAATCCGGGATCCTTTAAGACCGAGCACCGAGACGAGCCCTTTAGGGCGAAGTCACTGATACCACGCTTCCAGGAAAAGCTCCTAAGCTTCAGCTCACGCAGACCGTACCGTAAACCGACACAGGTGGGTAGGATGAGAATTCTCAGGCGCTTGAGAGAACTCGGGTGAAGGAACTAGGCAACATGGCACCGTAACTTCGGGAGAAGGTGCACCCCCTTTGGTGGCCCATGCGGGCTATAGCTGAGGGGGGTCGCAGAAACCAGGCCGCTGCGACTGTTTATCAAAAACACAGCACTCTGCAAACACGAAAGTGGACGTATAGGGTGTGACGCCTGCCCGGTGCTGGAAGGTTAATTGATGGGGTCAGCCGCAAGGCGAAGCTCTTGATCGAAGCCCCAGTAAACGGCGGCCGTAACTATAACGGTCCTAAGGTAGCGAAATTCCTTGTCGGGTAAGTTCCGACCTGCACGAATGGCGTAACGACAGCGGCGCTGTCTCCACCCGAGACTCAGTGAAATTGAAATCGCTGTGAAGATGCAGCGTTCCCGTGGCAAGACGGAAAGACCCCGTGAACCTTTACTATAGCTTTACATTGAACGTTGAGTTCGTCTGTGTAGGATAGGTGGGAGGCTTTGAAGTGTCGGCGCTAGCTGGCATGGAGCCATCCTTGAAATACCACCCTGATGTGCTTGACGTTCTAACCTGGGCCCGTAATCCGGGCCGGGGACCATGTATGGTGGGTAGTTTGACTGGGGCGGTCTCCTCCCAAAGAGTAACGGAGGAGCTCGAAGGTACGCTCAGCGCGGTCGGACATCGCGCACTGTGTGCAAAGGCATAAGCGTGCTTGACTGCAAGATCGACGGATCAAGCAGGTACGAAAGTAGGACTTAGTGATCCGGTGGTTCTGTATGGAAGGGCCATCGCTCAACGGATAAAAGGTACTCCGGGGATAACAGGCTGATACCGCCCAAGAGTTCATATCGACGGCGGTGTTTGGCACCTCGATGTCGGCTCATCACATCCTGGGGCTGTAGTCGGTCCCAAGGGTATGGCTGTTCGCCATTTAAAGTGGTACGCGAGCTGGGTTCAGAACGTCGTGAGACAGTTCGGTCCCTATCTGCCATGGGCGTTGGAGATTTGAGAGGGGCTGCTCCTAGTACGAGAGGACCGGAGTGGACGAACCTCTGGTGTTCCGGTTGTCACGCCAGTGGCATTGCCGGGTAGCTATGTTCGGAAGCGATAACCGCTGAAAGCATCTAAGCGGGAAGCGCGCCTCAAGATGAGATCTCCCGGGACACAAGTCCCCTAAAGGAACCATCAAGACTAGGTGGTTGATAGGTCAGGTGTGTAAGCGCAGCAATGCGTTGAGCTAACTGATACTAATGATCCGTGTGGCTTGACCATATAACCTCAAGTGGCCTTGGACTCGACGATCACGTCGATAGCCATCCGCCGCTCTCTACATCACAAGTCCTTATGCGAGACGGTGCGGTATGCACGGTCTGTCCCCGGACAGCCATGCTCACCAGCACGCTCCAACCGTCTCCCTGGTGAAATTAGCGTTGTGGAACCACCCGATCCCATCCCGAACTCGGAAGTGAAACGCAACAGCGCCGATGGTAGTGTGGGCTTCCCATGCGAGAGTAGGTCATCGCCAGGGTCTTTACCCTCAAACCCCCAGCCAATCGGCTGGGGGTTTGTCTTTGC
>NZ_PDWL01000053.1 GCF_010093185.1 Pseudoxanthomonas jiangsuensis
ATGGCGAAGGTGTCGAGCAGGCCGGCGGCGTGTGGGCGGGGGCGCGGCGGTGGCGCCGGTGGCCTGGTTCTGGCTTTTGCGGCCTTACCAGAAGGACCGGATCCTGACCTTCCTGGACCCGGAAACCGACCCGCTGGGCACCGGCTGGAACATCATCCAGTCCAAGATCGCGATCGGCTCGGGCGGGCTGACCGGCAAGGGCTGGGGCGAGGGCAGCCAGTCGCACCTGAACTTCATCCCGGAGCAGACCACGGACTTCGTGTTCGCGGTGCTGAGCGAGGAGTTCGGCTGGATCGGGGTGGCCGTGGTGCTGGCGCTGTACCTGTTCGTGATCGGCCGCTGCCTGTGGATCGCGGTGGACGCGCGCGACACCTATTCGCGGCTGCTGGCCGGTTCGCTGGGCCTGGCCTTCTTCGTCTACGTGCTGGTCAACGGCGGCATGGTCTCCGGGCTGCTGCCGGTGGTCGGGGTGCCGATGCCGTTGCTGAGCTACGGCGGCACCTCGGCGGTCTCCCTGCTGGCCGGGCTGGGCCTGGTGATGGCGGTGCGCAGCCACCGCCCGGTGCATGGCTACCGCTAGCGCAAAAACCCCGCCGGTTCCGCGGGTTTGCGCACAATGCTAATCTGCCTTCGATGATGATGAAGCCCGCGCTGACCAGCCTGATCGCCCTTGGCCTGCTCGGCTGCACGCCGAAGGAGGCGCTGGCACCGAACCCGCCGGCCGCGGCGGTGGCGCCGTCGCCGGCCCGGCCCGCCGAGACCGCCGTCGAGGCGCCGGCCCTGCCGCCGGTGGACCTGACCCCGGTGCCGTTCGAGACCGCGCGCGCCAACTTCGTGCGCGACACCAGCGCTCAATACGGCATCCCCGCCGCGCAGATCGAGGCCACCCTGGCCAAGGCCAGCTTCCTCGACAGCGTGGTCGCGGCGATGTCGCGGCCGGCCGAGCGGGTCAAGCCCTGGTCCGAATACCGGCCGATGTTCATCACCCAAGCCCGGATCGACGGCGGCCGCGCCTTCCTGGCCAGGCACCGCGCCGCGCTGGAGAAGGTCCAGGCCGATACCGGCGTGCCGGCCGAGCTGATCGTGGCGATCATCGGCGTGGAAACCAGCTACGGCGGCAACACCGGCCGTTATTCGGTGCTCGACGCGCTCTACACCCTGGCCTTCCGCTACCCGCGCAGCGGCGACCCGGCCAAGCTCGAACGCGAGGTCCGGCGCGAGCTGTTCTTCCGCGACGAGCTGGCCCAGCTGTTCGCCCTCGGCCGCGAGGAAAACCTGGACATCACCGCGCTCAAGGGCAGCTACGCCGGGGCGATGGGCATGGGCCAGTTCATGCCGTCGAGCTACCGCCAGTTCGCGGTGGACGGCGACGGCGACGGCCGCCGCGACCTGTTCGCCAGCCTGGACGACGTATTCGCCTCGATCGCCAACTACTTCGTGAAGAAGGGCGGCTGGGTCCGCGGCGGCCCGGTCGCGGTGCCGGCCACCCTGGAGGCCGGACGCGAGCCGTTCGACCCGGTCGACTGGACCCCGGAGCACAGCCTGGCCGACCTGGCCGCGCGCGGCTACGCGCCGCAGCAGCCGGTGCCCGCCGACGCCACCGCCACCCCGGTCTCGCTGGCCGGCAGCGCCGGGCCGCAGTACTGGCTGGGTTTCCGCAACTACTACGCGATCACCCGCTACAACATCTCCAAGATGTACGCGATGGCGGTGTTCCAGCTGTCGCAGGCCATCGCCGGGCGCGAGATCCCGCCGGCATGAGCCCGCGCCTGCCGGCCGCACTGCTGCGCGCGGCGGCCGCGGCCGCGATGCTGGCGCTGGCCGCCTGTGCCGGCACGCCGAAGAAACCGCAGGCCGTCCCGTCCGGCACCCCCGTGGCCGGTGCGGCAACGGCCAAGACCGACTGCACCGGCACCTCGCCCTACGCCGCGGCCCAGGAAGATCCGTCCACCCGCGGCGACTACACCGCCGGCGGCCTGTACAAGCCCGGCGTGCCCGACCGCACCCCGGACTACGTGCCCAACGTGGATTGCATCCCCGAGCCGCAGGTGTTGGACCTGCCGCGCTCGGCGGTCGGCAACCGCTCGCCGTACAGCGTGCTCGGGCGCCAGTACCAGGTGCTGGCGCGTCCCCACGGCTACGTCGAGCAGGGCACCGCCTCCTACTACGGCAGCAAGTTCCACGGCCGCCGCACCTCCAACCAGGAGGTGTACGACATGTACGCCTTCAGCGCCGCGCACAAGTCGCTGCCCTTGCCCAGCTTCGCCCGGGTCACCAACTTGGACAACGGCCGCTCGGTGGTGGTGCGGGTTAACGACCGCGGTCCCTTCCACGAAGGCCGGGTGATCGACCTGAGCTACGCGGCGGCGGTGAAGCTGGACATCGTCGCCCGCGGCACCGGCCGGGTGGAGGTGCGCGCGCTGACCCCGGGCGATGCCGATGCCGGACCGGTGCTGGCCGCGTCGCCGGCCGCCGGCAGGACGCCCGCGTCCAAGGCTGCCGTCGCACCGTCGCGCACCGCCGTGGTCACCGCGCCGGCCACGCCGGCGACCGGACTGGACCAGCTGGTGCAGGCGCTGCCGGCCGGCCCGCCGCCCGCCATCGCCGCCGCACCGGTCACGGCGACCGCCGTCGCGTCCCCCGCGATCGGCGCATCCGCACCGTCGACCGGGGCCGGTTCCCTGCTGCAGGTCGCCAGCTTCTCCAGCCTCGACAACGCCCGCCGCGCACTGGACCGGCTGCTCGCCGCCGGGATCGCCGGCGCGCGCCTGGACGACGTGGTCGCCGGCGGCCGCACCCTGTGGCGGCTGCGGGTGGCCGCAGCCGGCACCGACGCGGCGGAACTTGCCGAGCGCATCGCCGGTCTCGGTTTCGGTACCCCGCAGCCGGTGCGCGAGTGAGCCGCGCCGGCACCGTGCCGGCGCGCCGATACAATCCGCCCCGATCCGCCTCAATCCTGTTTCCCGCTTTCGTTCCCGGAGTCCCCGCCCGCATGAAGTTCCGTTCCACCTCCGCCACGCTCGCGGCCGTCGCCCTGGCCACCACGTTCTCGGTCGGCCTGGCGCTCGCCCAGGCGCCCGCGCCGGCTCCCCC
>NZ_PDWL01000054.1 GCF_010093185.1 Pseudoxanthomonas jiangsuensis
ACATAACACAGTTGTTACATGGGTGTGGGTAAAAATAGAACGCTGTGTTCCGCAGGGTGCGGGACCGGTACGATATCCACACGTTTCCACAATCGCAGATCTGCTTGGCCGTCGTCCTCGCATCGTCAAGCATTGTAGCCATGTCGGGAGGAACTAGAGGGTCGGCAGGGATTCATGTAAAAAAAGCCAAAAGTGAGCTAAATTGTTGGAAGTAAAGGTTTTCCTGATTAGCCCTGACCCTCAGCCATCAGTCGCAGGATCTGCGCCGCGCTGTGTGGATGCTGCTGTCATCTGAAGCCAACGAGGTGACGTGATGAGCATCAATGCGGTGCAGTTCCAGGCTGGATTGTCGATGCCTGAGTTCTTCGCGTCCTACGGCACCGAGGCCAAGTGCTATCGCGCGCTCTACAAGTGGCGTTGGCCGCAGGGCTTTCGTTGCCCTGTTTGTGCCGGGCGCGTGCGCTCGCGTTTCAAGCGGGGTGCTGCGATCTACTCCCAATGCAGCGCGTGCCGGCATCAGACCAGTCTGATGGCAGGCACGATGTTCGAAGGCACCAAACTGCCGCTGCGCACCTGGATGCTGGCCTTGCACCTGTTGACCTCGACCAAAACCAACATGGCCGCACTGGAGTTGATGCGGCATCTGGGCGTCAACTACAAGACGGCCTGGCGGATGAAGCACAAGATCATGCAGGTCATGGCCGAGCGCGAAGCCACGCGGAAATTGGCGGGTTTCGTGCAGATCGACGATGCCTATCTCGGCGGCGAGCGTAACGGTGGCAAGGCCGGACGCGGATCAGAGAACAAACAAGCGTTCCTGATTGCGGTGCAGACCGATGCCACCTTCACCGCGCCGCGCTTTGTGGTGATCGAGCCGGTGCGCAGCTTCGACAACACCTCGCTGCAGGACTGGATTGTCCGTCGCCTGGCACCCGAATGCGAGGTCTACACCGATGGGCTGGCCTGCTTCCGCCGGCTGGAAGACGCCGGCCACGCGCACACCACGCTGGACACTGGCGGTGGTCGTGCCGCGACCGAAGCAGCCGGTGCCCGTTGGGTCAACGTGGTGCTGGGCAACCTCAAACGCGCCATCAGCGGTGTGTATCACGCCATCGCGCAAGGTAAATAGTCGCCCCTGAAAAACCCCCAGACCGCATCCATTGCAAGACTTGACCTACGTTTTAGGCGTGCTGGAATTACCAGTTTTCGTTACTCTACGAACTGGTTTATGGCAGTTTTCGCCCATGCGTACACGCCGTCCCGCCGCCGAGCAATTGCCTGCCGATGAGTTGTTTCGTTCGCGTCTGGAGAACCAGATCGACTTGCGCCATCCACTGGTCCAGCTGAGCCACCGGCTGCCGTGGAGTGCGCTGGAGCAGGCGCTGTCGCCACGATTGCCGGTCACCACCGGCACAGGCGGTCGCCCCGCATTGCCGATGCGTCTGATCGCTGGGCTGCTCTACCTCAAGCACGCCTACGACCTGTCCGATGAAGCGGTGTGCGAACGTTGGCTGGAAAATCCGTACTGGCAGTTTTTCACCGGCGAGGTGGTGTTCCAGACCTGCTTGCCGTGCGATCCCAGCTCCCTGACACGGTGGCGACAGCGCCTGGGCGAAGCCGGGATGGAAGAGCTGTTGGCGCACACCATCAACACCGCACATGCGGTCAAAGCAGTGGATGCGCGCGAGTTGTCGCGAGTGATCGTGGACACCACCGTGCAGGAAAAAGCGATCGCCCATCCCACCGACAACCGGCTGCTGGAGGTGGCCCGCAAGAAGCTGGTGCTGCTGGCCAAGCGACACGGCATCGCACTGCGACAGACCTATGCGCGGCAAGGTCCGGCGTTGAGCCGCAAGGCCGGGCGCTATGCGCATGCGCGCCAGTTCAAGCGCATGCGCAAGGTGCTGCGACGCCAACGCACGATCCTGGGACGCGTATTACGCGATCTGCAACGCAAGCTGGCCCAGCGGGAATCGTCGGTGCGTGAGCGCATCGGTGTCTGGTTGGAGCGCGCACACCGGTTGTTGACACAGCGTCCCAAGGACAACCAAAAACTCTACGCGTTGCACGCGCCGGAAGTGGAATGCATCAGCAAGGGCAAGGCGAGGAACCCGTACGAATTCGGCGTCAAGGTCGGCATTGCGGTGAGTGCGCGCAAGGGCTTGATCGTGGGCGCGCGCAGTTTTCCCGGCAATCCCTACGACGGCGACACGTTGGCCGAGCAATTGGAACAGGCGCGCGGGCTGCTCCAGGATGTGAATGTGATCCCGCAGATGGCCATCGTGGACTTGGGGTATCGCGGGCGCGAGGTGGAGGGTGTGCAGATCCTGCATCGGGGCAAAGCCAGAACGCTGACGCGACGGCAATGGCGCTGGATCAAACGAAGGCAAGCGGTAGAGCCGGTGATCGGACATCTGAAACAGGACTGCCGCTTGAATCGCTGCCATCTCAACGGCGCCCAAGGCGATGCACTGCACGTGCTCGGCTGCGCCGCCGGCTACAACCTGCGGTGGCTGCTGCGCTGGATCGCAT
>NZ_PDWL01000055.1 GCF_010093185.1 Pseudoxanthomonas jiangsuensis
TCACGGTTCAGTTGTTCACCCAGCGAGCGGAGACGGGCAATCAGTTCATCTTTCGTCATGGACTCCTCCTCAGAGAAACAATGGCCCCGAAGGGCCATGATTACGCCAGTTGTACGGACACGAACTCATCAGGGTCAGCCAGCAGCATCAGCGGTGCTGACTGAATCATGGTGAACTCACGCGCCGGATCGCCGGTGGTCACCCAGTTTTTCGGGTAACGGGCAGAGGCGTTAATGCCTTCGCGCTGTGCGTCCGCATCCTGAATGCAGCCATAGGTGCGCAGACCGCGTGCCTGAGTGTTCCCCAGCACCATCGTGTTGTCCGGCAGGAAGTTCTTTTTGACGCCGTTTTCCACGTACTGTCCGGAATACACGACGATGGCCACATCGCCATACATCCCCTTATAGGACACCGCTTTGCCCAGGTCTTTCACCGCTGTCTCCAGCTCGGAATTAGAGCCACGACGGGTATCCAGCTTCTCCTTGACGGCTTTGAAGGAACGGAACAGCGCCCAGCCTTTCGGATCGAACACGATGATATTCACCACACCGCTGGCGTTCAGCGCGTAGGCTTCGATATCGTCGGTCGGGTCATACGTGGACTTGTCACGCTTGCTCCACTCCGTGCCGCCGGACTGCGTGATGTTATTCTCCTCACTGCGGCCCATATCCACCTCAACCGGATCGAAGGCTTCACCGGTCATGGTGTATTTGCCCTTAAGCACGGCAGAAACTGCCTGCATCTCTTCGACCTGAGCAATGGCCAGCTCTTCGTCACGCATGTTCTGCATGATGATGCGACGGCGGCGGTAAGCCGGGTCCGCCAGATTCTGCGGATCTTCATCCGGCAGGCGACGCAGGGTCATCTGCGGATTCACTTCATGCTTCGGCTTGACATATCCCGGCGTAAATTCAGAGGTGGAGCCGCCACGGGAACGGATAACCTCACCGGAAACAATCGGCGAAACGTACAGCGCCATGTTTACCAGTCCCGGAATTTGTGAGAGATAGACTTTCTCCGTGGTGAAGGGATAGCTCTCACGGAAAAAGAGACGCAGAAACAGCGGATCAAACTTAAATTTCTGCTCATTTGCCGCCAGCAGTTGGGCGGTTGTGTACATCGACATAAAAAAATCCCGTAAAAAAAGCCGCACAGGCGGCCTTTAGTGATGAAGGGTAAAGTTAAACGATGCTGATTGCCGTTCCGGCAAACGCGGTCCGTTTTTTCGTCTCGTCGCTGGCAGCCTCCGGCCAGAGCACATCCTCATAACGGAACGTGCCGGACTTGTAGAACGTCAGCGTGGTGCTGGTCTGGTCAGCAGCAACCGCAAGAATGCCAACGGCAGCACCGTCGGTGGTGCCATCCCACGCAACCAGCTTACGGCTGGAGGTGTCCAGCATCAGCGGGGTCATTGCAGGCGCTTTCGCACTCAATCCGCCGGGCGCGGTTGCGGTATGAGCCGGGTCACTGTTGCCCTGCGGCTGGTAATGGGTAAAGGTTTCTTTGCTCGTCATAAACATCCCTTACACTGGTGTGTTCAGCAAATCGTTAACGGCATCAGATGCCGGGTTACCTGCAGCCAGCGGTGCCGGTGCCCCCTGCATCAGACGATCCAGCGCAGTGTCACTGCGCGCCTGTGCACTCTGTGGTGCTGCGGCCAGAATGCGGCGGGCCGTTTTCACGGTCATACCGGGGGTTTCTGCCAGCACGCGTGCCTGTTCTTCGCGTCCGTGAGCCTCCTCACAGTTGAGGATCCCCATAATGCGGCTGTTTTCTGCCGCAACCGCTGCGGTGATCTGCGCGTTCACGTCCGGCTGCGCCGCGCTGGCGTTCTCGCCCTCCGTCGCTGGCACCACGTCAGTAACGTCAGCCTGCGAAGCAGTGGCTGAAACAGTTGTTGATTGAGTCTCTTTGGTCATTCGCCCTCCTGAGAGACGGGATTTACGTGCATCCAGTGCATCACGCATGACGGTGATCGCATCGGTGCTGTTAACAAGTTCATCAGCCAGTCCGGCATCAATGGCCTCCTGACCGCTGTACACTGCAGCCTCGGTATCCAGCACAACCTGCACGGACAGGCCGGTATATGCCGACACCTTCTGCGCAAACATCTGGCGGGTTGCGTCCATCCGGGACTGCAGTGTCTCCCGGACGTCATCCGGAAGATGGCTGTAGGGG
>NZ_PDWL01000057.1 GCF_010093185.1 Pseudoxanthomonas jiangsuensis
AGCATCAGCGGCTCATTAAAGGCCATGCTGGCAATATGCGGGAGATTACGCAGCTCTGCTGTCACTCTTCTCCTCCTCTGTTGATTGTCGCAGCCCGGATTCAAATGCTGCAGCCGCCCAGGCGGGCGGTTTAAGACCGGCTGCACGGCGCTCCATCGTTTCACGGACCTGCTGGGCAAAAATTTCCTGATAGTCGTCACCGCGTTTTGCGCACTCTTTCTCGTAGGTACTCAGTCCGGCTTCTATCAGCATCACCGCTTCCTGAACTTCTTTCAGACCATCGATGGCCATACGACCGGAGCCTATCCAGTCGCAGTTCCCCCAGGCACTGCGGGCTTCCTGAAAACTGAAGCGCGCTTTTGAAGGTAACGTCACCACGCGGCGAACGATGGCCTCTTCCAGCCAGCACAGAAACATCTGGCTCGCCTGACGGGATGCGACGAATTTTCGCCGCCCCATAAAGTACGCCCACGACTCGTTCGCACTGGCCCGTGCCGTGGAGTAGCTCATCTGGGCGTAATTCCGGGAAAGCTGCTCATACGAGACACCCAGCCCGGCAGCGATATACCGCAGCAGTGACTGCTCAAACACGGAGTAGCCGTTATCCGTATCCTGAGCCGTCTGCAGGTTCAGTGAGTCACCCGGCATCAGGTGCGGTACTTTTGCGCCTCCCAGCCGGACCGGCGCTGCGGCGTAATACGCGGCAATTTCACCAATCCAGCCGGTCAGCCTTTCCCGCTGCTCCTGACTGTTCGCGCCCAGAATAAAATCCATCGCTGACTGCGTATCCAGCTCACTCTCAATGGTGGCGGCATACATCGCCTTCACAATGGCGCTCTGCAGCTGCGTGTTCTGCAGCGTGTCGAGCATCTTCATCTGCTCCATCACGCTGTAAAACACATTTGCACCGCGAGTCTGCCCGTCCTCCACGGGTTCAAAAACGTGAATGAACGAGGCGCGCCCGCCGGGTAACTCACGGGGTATCCATGTCCATTTCTGCGGCATCCAGCCAGGATACCCGTCCTCGCTGACGTAATATCCCAGCGCCGCACCGCTGTCATTAATCTGCACGCCGGCACGGCAGTTCCGGCTGTCGCCGGTATTGTTCGGGTTGCTGATGCGCTTCGGGCTGACCATCCGGAACTGTGTCCGGAAAAGCCGCGACGAACTGGTATCCCAGGTGGCCTGAACGAACAGTTCACCGTTAAAGGCGTGCATGGCCACACCTTCCCGAATCATCATGGTAAACGTGCGTTTTCGCTCAACGTCAATGCAGCAGCAGTCATCCTCGGCAAACTCTTTCCATGCCGCTTCCACCTCGCGGGAAAAGGCACGGGCTTCTTCCTCCCCGATGCCCAGATAGCGCCAGCTTGGGCGATGACTGAGCCGGAAAAAAGACCCGACGATATGATCCTGATGCAGCTGGATGGCGTTGGCGGCATAGCCGTTATTGCGTACCAGATCGTCTGCGCGGGCATTGCCACGGGTAAAGTTGGGCAACAGGGCTGCATCCACACTTTCACTCGGTGGGTTCCACGACCGCAACTGCCCTCCAAATCCGCTGCCACCGCCGTGATAACCGGCATATTCGCGCAGCGATGTCATGCCGTCCGGCCCCAGAAGGGTGGGAATGGTGGGCGTTTTCATACCTG
>NZ_PDWL01000058.1 GCF_010093185.1 Pseudoxanthomonas jiangsuensis
GCTTTAATGCTGCGGTAAACACACACTTCCAGCTTTCTGCATCCAGCCAGCGACCATGCCATTCAACCTGACGAGAGACGTCACCTAAGCAGGCCCATAGCTTCCTGTTTTGGTCTAAGCTGCGGTTGCGTTCCTGAATGGTTACTACGATTGGTTTGGTTGGGTCTGGAAGGATTTGCTGTACTGCGTGAATAGCGTTTTGCTGATGTGCTGGAGATCGAATTTCAAAGGTTAGTTTTTTCATGACTTCCCTCTCCCCCAAATAAAAAGGCCTGCGATTACCAGCAGGCCTGTTATTAGCTCAGTAATGTAGATGGTCATCTTTTAACTCCATATACCGCCAATACCCGTTTCATCGCGGCACTCTGGCGACACTCCTTAAAAACCAGGTTCGTGCTCATCTTTCCTTCCCGTTCTTCCCTGGTAGCAAACCGGTAATACACCGTTCGCCAGACCTTACCTTCGATAACCAGAAGACCTGCCCGTGCCATTTTAGCCGCGGCCTGATTTATGCTGGTTACTGTTGCGCCTGTTAGCGCGGCAACGTCCGGCGCACAGAAGCTATTATGCGTCCCCAGGTAATGAATAATTGCCTCTTTGCCCGTCATACACTTGCTCCTTTCAGTCCGAACTTAGCTTTGATTTCTGCGATCTTCGCCAGAGCCTGTGCACGATTTAGAGGTCTACCGCCCATGACAGGAAGTTGTTTTACTGGTTCAGGGATCGCCTCACCACGGTTAATTCTCGCAGTCATATGGACAAGCTCATCTGCGGCCTTACGGCGTAATTCCGCATCAGTAAGCGCATTGGCCCGCATGTTCTGATACAGGTTGGTAACCAGCCAGTAGTGCGCGTTTGATTTCCACGGATAAGACTCCGCATCCGGATACAGGCCTCGCTTCCGGCAATACTCGTAAACCATATCAACCAGCTCGCTGACGTTTGGCAGTCCGGCGGTAACGGATGCTTCTTCCCGGCACCATGCAACAAACTGCCCGGGTGATGGCAGAAATGGTAGATTCTGCCGCCGGGCTACGCGCATTCCTGCGTTAACCTGTTCCATCGTGGTGATCCCGTTTTCCCGAAAAGCCAGAACCCACTGGCGACGGATTTCGTTCACTTCGTTCTGGTCACGGTTAGCCAGGCTCGCCGGGAAAGTTGCCAGTAACTGGCTGAACACACCGTTGATGATCTGCGCTACCTGCTGTACCTGCGGCTTTTCGTCGTACTGTTCCGGCATGTTGTTGGCGATCCGACGCATCTGCTCACGGTCAAAGTTAACCATCTGTGCGGCGATGTTTTTCATAGATCCACCCCGTAAATCCAGTCTGTGTTTGTCAGGTCGAGTTTTGGTTTGCTGGCTGTCACGCCTGCCTGTTGCTTGTTACGGTTGATTTCGAGTTGGGTCCACTTATCGCGGAGTTTGGCCGGGCTCAGCACGTTACCGGACCAGAAGTTGTCCTGGCATGCCCAGCGGAACAGCACACACATGTCGCGGTGGTTACGTCCGTCACGTTCACGCATCAGGCGTATATCGTTAGCCCACCCAGCAAAATTCGGTTTGCTGGCTGATGGTGCGATAGTCTACACC
>NZ_PDWL01000059.1 GCF_010093185.1 Pseudoxanthomonas jiangsuensis
ATTCCAAGATGGAGCGCTTCACAAAAATGAGGACAAAGCATCCTGCTGGTCCGCAGGCTGCGTCAGCATTGGTTCGCGCATTGAGAGAAAACCATAGCTGTGCCGACAGGGCCGCCAGCACGAAAAATCTCTACCAGGCCTACGTGGATCCAGATGGCAATATTTCCGCTTTTAATGACGCGCCAGCGGGCTACGTAACTGATTATTTGAATGCCAAGGACTTCTTGAAAAAGATTTGAGAAACCTGATTGGCGCGCTACGTGAGCAGAGAAGGACGGCACGTCGCGCAAGCGGCGTTCGTCCCATGGCTTGACCCAGGCTAACGGGATCAAGCTCATCTCCTGGGCAAATGTTGGCGATTTCCTCAAATTTCGACCTGATTAGCCCTGTCTCTCAGCCATGAAAATTGCCCGCCATGCGCAAAGCCGGCTCCGGACAGGGCTTGCAACGCATCATCGCCGTGGCGAGTCGTGGCAGCATTTCGGGCAGGCGGAATCTGCGATTGAATCGGTAGGCCGCTTCGGCCAGATAACGTCTCGCATATTTGCTTTGCGCGATGGCGTGGTAGACGCCGCTGATGGCGCGTTTGAGGTTGCCAAGCACCACGTTGACCCACCTGGCACCGGCGGCCTCTGTGGCTGCGCGTCCGCCGCCGGTGTCCAGTGTGGTGTGTGCATGGCCGGCGTCTTCCAGGCGGCGGAAACAGGCCAACCCGTCGGTGTAGGCCTCGCATTCTGGCTTCAGGCGACGGGCGATCCAGTCCGTGAGCGCGGCATTGTCGAAGCTGCGCACCGGCTCGATCACCACAAAGCTCGGCGCCGTGAAGCTGGCATCGGTCTGCACCGCAATCAGGAACGGTTGCTTGTTCTCCGATCCGCGCCCAGCCTTGCCGCCGTTGCGCTCCCCTCCCAGGTAGGCATCGTCGATCTGCACGAACCCGGACAGTCGACGCGTGGCTTCGCGCTCGGCCATGACCTGCATGATCTTGTGCTTCATCCGCCAGGCGGTCTTGTAGTTGACGCCCAGATGACGCATCAGCTCCAGCGCAGCCATGTTGGTCTTGGTCGAGGTCAACAGGTGCAGCGCCAGCATCCAGGTGCGCAGTGACAGCTTGGTGCCCTGGAACATCGTGCCTGCGATCAGGCTGGTCTGATGCCGGCACGCGCTGCATTGATAGTAGATGGCGCCACCACGCTTGAAGCGCGAGCGCGCCCGTCCAGCGCAACAAGGACAGCGAAATCCCTGGGGCCACCGCCATCTATACAGAGCGCGGTAGCACTTGGCTTCGGTGCCGTAGGCTGCAAAAAAATCCGGCATCGACAGTCCAGCCTGGAACTGCACGGCATTGATGCTCATGGGGCCACCTCGTCGGCTTCAGGTGACAACAGCATCTGCCCAGGCCGGCGCAGATCTTGCGACTGCTGGCTGAGAGTTAGGGCTAATCAGGTAGTCCCATGGTGATCTCCTGCAGTAACTGTAGGATGCAAGTTTGGTGACTAGTTCTCCGATTCGCTTGGCCTCACCGAAGTCCTGGCTGGGACGACGAAGGCATTGCCGCAGAAGTTGAGGCTCGGCAGGGCGTCAAGAC
>NZ_PDWL01000005.1 GCF_010093185.1 Pseudoxanthomonas jiangsuensis
TTACTTGATGATCTTGGCCACGACGCCGGCGCCGACGGTGCGGCCACCCTCGCGGATCGCGAAGCGCAGGCCTTCGTCCATCGCCACCGGGTTGATCAGCGTGACCACCATCTTCACGTTGTCGCCCGGCATCACCATCTCCACACCCTCCGGCAGCTGCACCGCGCCGGTGATGTCGGTGGTGCGGAAGTAGAACTGCGGACGGTAGCCCTTGAAGAACGGGGTGTGACGGCCGCCCTCGTCCTTCGACAGCACGTACACCTCGGCCTCGAACTCGGTGTGCGGGGTGATCGAACCCGGCTTGGCCAGCACCTGGCCACGCTCGACCTCGTCACGCTTGGTGCCGCGCAGCAGCAGGCCCGCGTTGTCGCCCGCCTGGCCCTGGTCCAGCAGCTTGCGGAACATCTCCACGCCGGTCACGGTGGTCTTCTGGGTCGGACGGATACCCACGATCTCGATTTCGTCGCCCACCTTGATGATGCCGCGCTCGATGCGGCCGGTCACCACGGTGCCGCGGCCGGAGATCGAGAACACGTCTTCCACCGGCATCAGGAACGGCTTGTCGATCGCGCGCTCCGGCTCCGGGATCCAGGTGTCCAGCGCCTCGACCAGCTTCAGGATCGCCGGCACGCCGATGTCCGACTGGTCGCCTTCCAGCGCCAGACGCGCCGAACCGGCGATGATCGGGGTGTCGTCGCCCGGGAACTCGTACTTGCTCAGCAGCTCGCGGACTTCCATCTCCACCAGCTCCAGCAGCTCGGCGTCGTCCACCATGTCGGCCTTGTTCAGGAACACGACGATGTACGGCACGCCCACCTGGCGCGACAGCAGGATGTGCTCGCGGGTCTGCGGCATCGGACCGTCAGCGGCCGAACACACCAGGATCGCACCGTCCATCTGCGCCGCGCCGGTGATCATGTTCTTCACGTAGTCGGCGTGGCCCGGGCAGTCCACGTGCGCGTAGTGACGCGTCGGGCTTTCGTATTCCACGTGCGCGGTCGAGATCGTGATGCCACGCGCCTTCTCTTCCGGCGCCGCGTCGATCGCGTCGTACGCCTTGAACTCGCCGCCGAAACGCTCCGCGCCGATCTTCGTCAGCGCAGCGGTCAGCGTCGTCTTGCCGTGGTCAACGTGACCGATGGTGCCCACGTTCACGTGCGGCTTGGTGCGCTCGAACTTACCCTTGGCCATTGTCTATATCTCTCTAACTGGGTTTTCTTGAGAAGTGCGGCCACGGATGGCCGCTTCCTGATCTTGTCCGTGCGCCCGGGGACGGGCGCACCGGGCCTTACGCCTTCTTGATCACCGTCTCGGCGATGTTGTTCGGCGCTTCCTCGTAGTGGTCGAACTCCATCGAGAAGGTCGCACGACCCTGCGACATCGAGCGCAGCGAGGTGGCGTAGCCGAACATCTCGCCCAGCGGGATCATCGCGTTGATGATCTTGCCCGACGGGCTGTCGTCCTGGCCCTGCAGCACGCCGCGGCGGCGGCTCACGTCGCCCATCACGTCGCCCAGGTAGTCCTCCGGGCTGACGATCTCGACCTTCATGATCGGCTCCAGCAGCACCGGCTTGGCCTTGGCGAAGCCCTGCTTGAACGCCATCGAGGCGGCCAGCTTGAACGCCATTTCCGAGGAGTCGACGTCGTGGTAGGAGCCGAACACCAGCTTCACCTTGACGCCCACGACCGGGAAGCCGGCCAGCGGACCGCTGGTGATGGTCTCGCGCATGCCCTTCTCGACCGACGGGATGAACTCCTTCGGGATCACGCCACCGGTGATCTCGTTGAGGAACAGGAAGTCGTCCTTGATGTCGGCGGCGTACTTCTCGCGGTCCTCGGCGGTCAGCGGCGACAGCTCGATCACGACATGGCCGTACTGGCCCTTGCCGCCCGACTGCTTGGCGTGCTTGTAGTCCGACTTGACGTCGCTCAGGCGGATGGTCTCGCGGTAGGCGACCTGCGGCTTGCCGACGTTGGCCTCGACGTTGAACTCGCGCTTCATGCGGTCGACGATGATGTCCAGGTGCAGCTCGCCCATGCCCGAGATGATGGTCTGGCCGGACTCCTCGTCGGTCTTGACCCGGAACGAGGGATCTTCCTGGGCCAGGCGGCTCAGGGCGTTGCCCATCTTCTCCTGGTCGGACTTGGTCTTCGGCTCGACCGCCATCGAGATCACCGGCTCCGGGAACGCCATGCGCTCCAGGATGATCGGCGCATCCTGCGCGCACAGGGTGTCGCCGGTGGTGACGTCCTTCAGGCCCACCGCGGCGGCGATGTCGCCGGCCAGCACTTCCTTGATCTCGTCGCGGTTGTTGGAATGCATCTGCAGCAGGCGGCCGATGCGCTCCTTCTTGTTCTTGACCGAGTTCAGCACCGCATCGCCGGCGTTCAGGGTGCCGGAGTAGACGCGGAAGAAGGTCAGCGAGCCGACGAACGGGTCGGTCATGATCTTGAACGCCAGGGCCGAGAACGGGGCCTTGTCGCTGGACTCGCGGGTCAGCTCCTTGGTCTCGTCGTCAACGTCCACGCCCTTGACCGGCGGCACGTCCACCGGTGACGGCAGCAGGTTGATCACGCCGTCGAGCATGGCCTGCACGCCCTTGTTCTTGAACGCGGTGCCGCAGAACATCGGCACGATCTCGGTGGCCAGGGTACGCGCGCGCAGGCCGCCGACGATCTCCTCCTCGCTGAGGTCGCCCTCTTCGAGGTACTTGTTCATCAGCTCTTCGTTGGCCTCGGCGGCCGACTCGACCATGAACGCGCGCTCTTCCTGGGCCTTGGCCTGCAGCTCGGCGGGGATGTCGCGGTATTCGAAGGTCAGGCCCTGGGAGGCGGTATCCCAGTGGATCGCCTTCATCTTCAGCAGGTCGACCACGCCCTCGAAGCCGTCCTCGGCGCCGATCGGCACCTGCATCGGCACCGGCACGGCGCCCAGGCGCGCCTTCAGCTGGTCGCGGACCTTGTAGAAGTTGGCGCCGGTGCGGTCCATCTTGTTGACGAACGCGATGCGCGGCACGTGGTACTTGTTGGCCTGGCGCCACACGGTCTCGGACTGCGGCTGCACGCCGCCCACGGCGCACAGCACGAACACCGCGCCGTCGAGCACGCGCAGCGAACGCTCGACCTCGATGGTGAAGTCGACGTGCCCGGGGGTGTCGATGATGTTAAAGCGGTGCTCAGGCAGGGACTTGTCCATGCCCTTCCAGAACGCGGTCGTGGCGGCGGACTGGATCGTGATGCCACGCTCCTGCTCCTGCTCCATCCAGTCCATGGTCGCGGCGCCGTCGTGCACCTCACCGATCTTGTGGCTCTTGCCGGTGTAGAACAGGATGCGCTCGGACGTGGTGGTCTTGCCGGCATCGATGTGGGCCATGATGCCGAAGTTGCGGTAACGCTCGATGGGAGTGGTGCGGGCCACGGGAGCCTCTCGTTTGCTTTTGGCTTTTCGGATGAAGGAGCGGCGCGCGGCGCCGGCTTCCTAAAGACGGAGGGCGCGGAACCTGCCGCGCCGCCCCGGAGCTGGTCGCAAGGCCCCGGAGGGGCCTCGCTGGATCACCAGCGGTAGTGCGCGAAGGCCTTGTTGGCCTCGGCCATGCGGTGGGTCTCTTCGCGCTTCTTGATCGCGCCGCCGCGGTTCTCGGAGGCGTCGAGCAGCTCGCCGGCCAGCTTGCGGGCCATCGAGTTCTCGCCGCGCTTGCGGGCCGAGTCGATCACCCAGCGCATGGCCAGGGCCAGGCGGCGGGACGAACGCACTTCGACCGGCACCTGGTAGGTCGCGCCGCCGACGCGGCGGGACTTGACCTCGACCGCCGGGGACACGTTGTCCAGCGCCTTCTGCACCAGCTCGATGGCGTTGGCGTTCTTCTCGTTGATCACGTCCATCGCGTCGTACACGATGTTCTCGGCGATCGACTTCTTGCCGCTCTTCATCACCATGTTGATGAAGCGGGCGATGGTCTCGCTCCCGTGCTTCGGATCGGGAAGGACGGCGCGCTGGGGGGTGGAACCTTTACGGGACATGTCGGGCTTCCTCGATTAGCTCTTCGGGCGCTTGGCGCCGTACTTCGAACGGCCCTGGCGACGCTTGGTGACGCCGGCGGCATCCAGCGAGCCGCGGACGGTGTGGTAACGCACGCCCGGCAGGTCCTTGACGCGGCCGCCGCGGATCAGGACCACGGAGTGCTCCTGCAGGTTGTGGCCTTCGCCGCCGATGTACGAGATGACCTCGTAGCCGTTGGTCAGCCGCACCTTGGCGACCTTGCGCAGGGCCGAGTTCGGCTTCTTCGGGGTGGTGGTGTACACACGGGTGCAAACGCCACGGCGCTGCGGGCACTTCTCGAGCGCCGGCGAGGCGCTCTTGTAGGTCTCCGCCTGCCGCGGCTTGCGGACCAGCTGGTTGATCGTCGCCATTTCTAAGGTTCTTCTGCTTGGGGCTCCGCGGACCGGAGCCGGACGTGAAAACGACGGCAGGCCGAAGGACGGCCTGCCGAGACACGGGAGTATAGCTGGGCGCCAAAAACCGCGTCAACCGACGCCCTGCCCTCCCTTGCTGCGGCCCGGCGGGACATTCATCCCCGGCGGACCGCATCGCCGGACGGCGGCATCCAGCCGCCGTCCTCGGCCCGGCCCGTGCCGCCCCTCGCGGGACGGCCGGTTCCGGACCGGTTGCATCACTCCGCCGCGTCGTCCTGGGCGGGAGTCTCGACCACGGCTTCCGGCTCGCTGCCGCCAGCCAGGGTCTGGATCTCCGACTCGGTGAGACCGGAGGCGGTACGGCGGCGCTGGCTGTGGTAGGCCAGGCCGGTGCCGGCCGGGATCAGGCGGCCGACGATCACGTTCTCCTTCAGGCCGCGCAGGCTGTCGCGGGTGCCGCGCACGGCCGCCTCGGTCAGCACGCGGGTGGTCTCCTGGAACGAGGCCGCGGAGATGAACGACTCGGTCGCCAGCGAGGCCTTGGTGATGCCCAGCAGGACCGGGTCGAACTTCGCCGGCAGCTCGTTGCGGCCGCCCAGACGCGCGTTCTCCTCGATCACCCGCTGGCGCTCGACCTGCTCGCCGTTGAGGAACTTGGAGTCGCCCTGGTCGGTGATCTCGACCTTGCGCAGCATCTGGCGGGTGATCACCTCGATGTGCTTGTCGTTGATCTTCACGCCCTGCAGGCGGTACACGTCCTGGATCTCCTTGACCAGGTAGGCCGCCAGCGGCTCGATGCCCAGCAGGCGCAGGATGTCCTGCGGGCTCGGCTCGCCGTCCACCACGGTCTCGCCCTTGGTCACGTGCTCGCCTTCGAACACGATGATCTGGCGGTACTTCGGGATCAGCTCCTCGTGCTCGCCGCCCTCGTTGTCCTTGATGATCAGGCGCTGCTTGCCCTTGGTGTCCTTGCCGAAGCTGACCACGCCCGAACGCTCGGCCAGGATCGCCGGATCCTTCGGCTTGCGCGCCTCGAACAGGTCGGCCACGCGCGGCAGACCGCCGGTGATGTCGCGGGTCTTGGACGCTTCCTGCGGGATCTTGGCGACCACGTCGCCCACGCCGACCGGCGCGCCATCCTGCAGGTTCACCAGCGAGCGCGGCGGCAGCAGGTACTGCGCCGGCAGGTCGGTGCCCGGGATGGTCAGGTCCTTGCCGTCCTTGTCCACGATCCGGACCAGCGGACGCAGGTCCTTGCCCTGGGTGCCGCGGCGCTTGGGATCGGTGATCTCGCGCGAGGCCAGGCCGGTCAGCTCGTCGGTCTTCTCGATGACGGTGACGCCGTCGATGAAGTCGATGAAGCGGATGAAGCCCGCCACTTCCGACACGATCGGGTGGTTGTGCGGATCCCAGTTGGCGACCGACTGGCCGGCCTTCACCGCGGACAGGTCCTTGACGGTGATGGTCGCGCCGTAGGGCAGCTTGTAGCGCTCGCGCTCGCGGCCGTGCGGGTCGAGCACGGAGATCTCGCCCGAGCGCGACACCGCCACCAGGTGGCCGCTGGCGTGCTCGACCGACTTGAGGTTCGTGAACTTCACCGAACCGGTGGTCTTGACCGTGATGCTGTCCACCGCCGCCGCACGCGAAGCCGCGCCGCCGATGTGGAAGGTACGCATGGTCAGCTGGGTGCCCGGCTCGCCGATCGACTGGGCGGCGATGACGCCGACCGCTTCGCCGATGTTGACCAGGTGGCCACGGGCCAGGTCGCGGCCGTAGCACTGCGAGCACACGCCGAAGGCCGACTCGCAGGTGATGGTCGAGCGCACCTTGATGGTCTGCACGCCCGCGTCCTCGAGCTTCTGCACCCAGGTCTCGTCGAGCAGGGTGTTGCGGGTGACGATCGGATCCTCGTCGTTGCCCGGCAGGAACACGTCCTCGGCCACCACGCGGCCGAGCACGCGGTCGCGCAGCGGCTCGACCACGTCGCCGCCTTCCACGATCGGGGTCATGGTCAGGCCATGCACCGTGCCGCAGTCGACCTCGGTGATCACCACGTCCTGGGCCACGTCGACCAGGCGGCGGGTCAGGTAACCGGAGTTGGCGGTCTTCAGCGCGGTGTCGGCCAGGCCCTTGCGCGCGCCGTGGGTGGAGTTGAAGTACTCCTGCACGTTCAGGCCTTCGCGGAAGTTGGCCTTGATGGGCGTCTCGATGATCGAGCCGTCGGGACGGGCCATCAGGCCGCGCATGCCGGCCAGCTGGCGGATCTGCGCCTGCGAACCGCGGGCGCCGGAGTCGGCCATGATGTACAGCGAGTTCATCGACTTCTGCGCGACTTCCTCGCCCTTGGCGTTGACCACCTTGTCGGTGCCGATCGTGTCCATCATCGCCTTGGCGATGCGCTCGTTGGTGCGCGACCAGATGTCGACCACCTTGTTGTAGCGCTCGCCGGCGGTGACCAGGCCGCTCTGGTACTGCTCCTGGATCTCCAGCACCTCGGCCTCGGCCTCGGTGAGGATGCCCTTCTTCTCGTCCGGGATCAGCATGTCGTCGATGCCGATCGACACGCCGGCGCGGGTAGCGAAGCCGAAGCCGGTGTACATCAGCTGGTCGGCGAACACCACGGTGTCCTTCAGGCCCAGCTGGCGGTAGCAGGAGTTGATCAGGCGGCTGATGTTCTTCTTGGTCAGCTCGGTGTTGGCCAGCGCGAACGGCAGGCCCTCCGGCAGGATCTCGGCCAGCAGGGCGCGGCCGACCGTGGTGTCCACGATCGAGGCCTTCTTCTGCTTGTTGCCGTCCTCGTCGGTCACGACCTCCGGGATGCGGACCTTGATCTTGGCGTGCAGCTCGACCACGCGGTTGTCGTAGGCGCGCTTGACCTCGGCCACGTTGGCGAACGCCATGCCCTCGCCCTTCTTGTTCTCCAGGGCACGGGTCATGTAGTACAGGCCGAGCACCACGTCCTGCGACGGCACGATGATCGGTTCGCCGTTGGCCGGCGAGAGGATGTTGTTGGTCGACATCATCAGCGCGCGCGCCTCCAGCTGGGCCTCCAGGCTCAGCGGGACGTGCACGGCCATCTGGTCGCCGTCGAAGTCGGCGTTGAACGCGGTGCAGACCAGCGGGTGCAGCTGGATCGCCTTGCCCTCGATCAGCACCGGCTCGAACGCCTGGATGCCCAGGCGGTGCAGGGTCGGGGCGCGGTTCAGCAGCACCGGGTGCTCGCGGATCACCTCTTCGAGGATATCCCACACCTCGGCCTCTTCGCGCTCGACCAGCTTCTTGGCGGCCTTGATCGTGGTGGCCAGGCCGCGGCGCTGCAGCTTGGCGAACACGAACGGCTTGAACAGCTCCAGCGCCATCTTCTTCGGCAGGCCGCACTGGTGCAGGCGCAGGTACGGGCCGACCACGATCACCGAACGGCCGGAGTAGTCCACGCGCTTGCCGAGCAGGTTCTGGCGGAACCGGCCCTGCTTGCCCTTGATCATGTCGGCCAGCGACTTCAGCGGGCGCTTGTTGGTGCCGGTGATGGCGCGGCCGCGGCGGCCGTTGTCCATCAGCGCGTCCACCGACTCCTGCAGCATGCGCTTCTCGTTGCGCACGATGATGTCGGGCGCGTTGAGCTCCAGCAGGCGGCGCAGGCGGTTGTTGCGGTTGATGACGCGGCGGTACAGGTCGTTCAGGTCGGAGGTCGCGAAGCGGCCGCCGTCCAGCGGGACCAGCGGGCGCAGGTCCGGCGGCAGCACCGGCAGCACGGTCATGACCATCCACTCCGGACGGTTGCCGGAATCGATGAAGGCCTCGACCAGCTTGATCCGCTTGGTCAGGCGCTTGAGCTTGGTCTCCGAACCGGTGGCGGCGATCTCCTCGCGCAGGCGGGCCATCTCCGACTGCAGGTCGATCGTGCGCAGCAGCTCGTAGATCGCCTCGGCGCCCATGGCGGCGTCGAAGTCGTCGCCGTGCTCCTGGCGCGCGGTCAGGTACTGCTCCTCGTTGAGCAGCTGGCGGCGCTCGAGCGGGGTCAGGCCCGGCTCGGTGACCACGTAGGCCTCGAAGTACAGGATCCGCTCGATGTCGCGCAGGGTCATGTCCAGCATCAGGCCGATGCGCGAGGGCAGCGACTTGAGGAACCAGATGTGCGCGACCGGCGAGGCCAGGTCGATGTGGCCCATGCGCTCGCGGCGGACCTTGGCCAGGGTGACCTCGGTGCCGCACTTCTCGCAGACCACGCCGCGGTGCTTCATGCGCTTGTACTTGCCGCACAGGCACTCGTAGTCCTTGATCGGACCGAAGATGGCCGCGCAGAACAGGCCGTCGCGCTCGGGCTTGAAGGTGCGGTAGTTGATCGTCTCGGGCTTCTTCACCTCGCCGAAGGACCACGAGCGGATAAGGTCCGGCGAAGCCAGCGCGATCTTGATCGCGTCGAAGTCCAGCGTCTGGCGCTGCTGGTTGAAGAGGTTGAGCAGGTCTTTCATTTCTTGTCTCCGTCAGGAGTAAGGGCGGTCGATGGGCGGTTCGGAGGAGAGGCGCGGCCTGCGATGCGGGCCGCGCCGCGCGCCTTACTCGTCCTCCAACTCCATGTTGATGGCCAGCGAGCGGATTTCCTTCACGAGCACGTTGAAGGACTCCGGCATGCCGGCGACCATCTCGTGGTTGCCGTCGACGATGTTCTTGTACATCTGGTTGCGGCCCTGCACGTCGTCGGACTTCACCGTCAGCATTTCCTGCAGGGTGTAGGCCGCGCCGTAGGCTTCCAGCGCCCAGACTTCCATCTCACCGAAGCGCTGGCCGCCGAACTGCGCCTTGCCGCCCAGCGGCTGCTGGGTGACGAGCGAGTACGGACCGGTCGAACGGGCGTGCATCTTGTCGTCGACCAGGTGGTTCAGCTTCAGGTAGTGCATGTAGCCGACGGTGGTCTTGCGGTCGAACGCCTCGCCGGTGCGGCCGTCGTGCAGCTGCATCTGGGTCTTGCTGGCGTTGAAGCCCAGCAGCTCGGTGTCCGGATCGGCATCCGGATAGGCCAGCTCCAGCATCTCGCGGATCTCGTCCTCGAACGCGCCGTCGAACACCGGGGTCGCCATCGGCACGCCGCCGGTCAGGTTGCGCGCCAGGGTCAGCAGCTCCTCGTCGCTGAACTGGCCCAGGTCCACGCGCTGCCCGGCCAGGGCCGAATCGTGGTTGTAGACCTTGCTCAGGAACTGCCGCAGCTCGGCCACCGCGCGCTGCTCGTCCAGCATCTTCTGGATGCGCCGGCCCAGGCCCTTGGCGGCCCAGCCCAGGTGCACCTCGAGGATCTGGCCGATGTTCATGCGGCTCGGCACGCCCAGCGGGTTGAGGCAGATGTCGACCGAGGTGCCGTCGGCCATGTACGGCATGTCCTCGACCGGGACCACGTTGGACACCACGCCCTTGTTGCCGTGGCGGCCGGCCATCTTGTCGCCCGGCTGGATCCGGCGCTTCACCGCCAGGAACACCTTGACCATCTTCAGCACGCCCGGGGCGAGGTCGTCGCCCTGGGTGATCTTGCCGCGCTTGTCGGCGAAGCGGCGCTCGAACTCCTTCTCGTGCGCGGCGATCTGCTTCTGCGCGCGCTCGATGGCGTCGGAGGCGTCCTCGTCCTTCATCCGCAGGGCGAACCAGTCGGCCTTCTTCAGGCCGTCCAGGTAGGCGTCGGTCAGGGTGTCGCCCTTCTTCAGGCCCGGGCCGCCGTTGGCGACCTTGCCCACGATCTGCGAGCGCAGGCGCGCGTAGATCGCCGCTTCCAGGATCCGGAACTGGTCGTCGAAGTCCTTCTTGACGCGCTTGATCTCGGACTCCTCGATCTGCTTGGCGCGCTTGTCCTTCTCGATCCCGTCGCGGGTGAAGACCTGCACGTCGATGACGGTGCCGTCCATGCCCGGCGGCACGCGCAGCGAGCTGTCCTTCACGTCGGAAGCCTTCTCGCCGAAGATCGCGCGCAGCAGCTTCTCTTCCGGAGTCAACTGGCTCTCGCCCTTCGGCGTGACCTTGCCGACCAGGATGTCGCCGGCGCGGACCTCGGCGCCGATGTAGACCACGCCCGACTCGTCCAGGCGGCCCAGGGCCTGCTCGGACACGTTCGGGATGTCGGCGGTGATCTCCTCCGGCCCCAGCTTGGTGTCGCGGGCCGCGCAGGTCAGCTCCTCGATGTGGATCGTGGTGTAGCGGTCCTCCTGGACCACGCGCTCCGACAGCAGGATCGAGTCCTCGAAGTTGTAGCCGTTCCACGGCATGAACGCGATCAGCATGTTCTGGCCCAGGGCCAGCTCGCCGATGTCGGTCGACGGGCCATCGGCCAGCACGTCGCCGCGCGCGATGCGGTCGCCCACGTGCACCAGCGGACGCTGGTTGATGCAGGTGTTCTGGTTGGAACGGGTGTACTTGGTCAGGGTGTAGATGTCCACGCCGGCATCGTGCTCGCCGGAGATCTCCGACTCGTTGACCTTGACCACGATGCGGCCGGCGTCGACCTGCTCGATCACGCCGCCGCGGCGGGCGTTCACGGTCACGCCCGAGTCGCGCGCCACGGCGCGCTCGATGCCGGTGCCCACCAGCGGGGTCTGCGCGCGCAGCGTCGGCACGGCCTGGCGCTGCATGTTGGCGCCCATCAGCGCGCGGTTGGCGTCGTCGTGCTCCAGGAACGGCACCAGCGCCGCTGCGACCGACACGGTCTGCATCGGCGAGACGTCCATGTAGTGGATCTCGGCCGGCGGCTTGAGCAGCGATTCGCCCTGGTAACGGACCGGCACGAACGCCTCGGTCAGGCGGCCGTCCTTGTCGTGGGCGGCGTTGACCTGGGCGATGACGTACTCGTTCTCCTCGATCGCCGACAGGTAGTCGACCGCGTCGGTGATGCGGCCGTCCACGACCTTGCGATACGGCGTCTCGAGGAAGCCGTACTGGTTGGTGCGGGCGAACACCGCCAGCGAGTTGATCAGGCCGATGTTCGGGCCTTCCGGGGTCTCGATGGTGCAGACGCGGCCGTAGTGGGTCGGGTGCACGTCGCGCACTTCGAAGCCGGCGCGCTCGCGGGTCAGGCCGCCCGGGCCCAGCGCCGAGACGCGACGCTTGTGGGTGACTTCCGACAGCGGGTTGTTCTGGTCCATGAACTGCGACAGCTGCGAGGAGCCGAAGAACTCCTTGATTGCGGCGGCCACCGGCTTGGCGTTGATCAGCTCCTGCGGGGTCAGGCCCTCGGACTCGGCCATCGACAGGCGTTCCTTGACCGCGCGCTCGACCCGGACCAGGCCCACGCGGAACACGTTCTCGGCCATCTCGCCGACCGAACGCACGCGGCGGTTGCCCAGGTGGTCGATGTCGTCCACGGTGCCGCGGCCGTTGCGGATCTCGGTCAGCACGCGCAGCACGTCGAGGATGTCGGAGGTCTCGCCCTGCGCGGCGACCAGCTTCTTGGAATCCTCGTCGTTGCGCTCGCCGAAGTACTTGGAGTCGAACAGCACGGCCGGGCCGAGCACGTCCTTGCGGCCGACGCGGCGGTTGAACTTCATCCGGCCCACGGCCGACAGGTCGTAGCGCTCGAAGGTGAAGAACAGGTTGTGGAACAGGTTCTGCGCCGCTTCCTTGGTCGGCGGCTCGCCCGGACGCATCATCCGGTAGATCTCGACCAGGGCCTCGAGCTGGGTGCGGCTCGGGTCGATGCGCAGGGTGTTGGACAGGTACGGACCGCGGTCGAGGTCGTTCACCCACAGGGTGCCCACGGCGGCCACCCCGGCCTTGCGGAAGGCGGCCAGCTGCTCGTCGTTGATCTCGTCGTTGGCGCTGGCCAGCAGCTCGCCGGTGTTGGCGTCGACCACGTCGTGGGCCAGGATGCGGCCGAGCAGGTACTCGTCCGGCACCGCCAGCGCGGTGATGCCCGACTGCTCCAGCTGGCGCACGTGGCGCGCGGTGATGCGCTTGCCGGCCTCGACGATCACCTTCTCGCCGTCGGCCAGGTCGAAGCCCAGGGTCTCGCCGCGCAGGCGCTCGGGCACCAGCTCCAGCTGCACGCCCTCGCTCGGGTCGATGTGGAAGGTGTTGATCTCGAAGAACGCACGCAGCATCTCTTCGTTGTTGTAGCCCAGCGCGCGCAGCAGGATCGTCACCGGCAGCTTGCGGCGGCGGTCGATGCGGGTGTACAGCGCGTCCTTGGGGTCGAACTCGAAGTCCAGCCAGGAGCCGCGGTAGGGGATGATGCGGGCGCTGTACAGCAGCTTGCCCGAGCTGTGGGTCTTGCCGCGGTCGTGGTCGAAGAACACGCCCGGGCTGCGGTGCAGCTGCGAGACGATGACGCGCTCGGTGCCGTTCACGATGAAGGTGCCGTGCTCGGTCATCAGCGGGATCTCGCCGAGGTAGACCTCCTGCTCCTTGACGTACTTGATCGCCTTGGTCGACGACTCGCGATCGTAGATCACCAGGCGCACGGTCACCCGCAGAGGGGCGCCGTAGGACAGGCCGCGGTTGCGGCACTCGCGCTCGTCGAACACCGGCTCGCCGAGCTTGTAGCCGACGTATTCCAGGGCGGCGTTGCCGCTGTAGCTGCTGATCGGGAACACCGACTTCAGGGCCGCGTGCAGGCCGGTGTCGCGGCGCTTGGCCGGGTCGGTGTCGGCCTGCAGGAACTCGCGGTACGAGTCGACCTGGATGGCCAGCAGGAACGGCACCTCGAGGATCGAGCGCTGCTTGCCGAAATCCTTGCGGATGCGCTTCTTCTCGGTGAACGAGTACGTCGTCATGGGTCTACCACCTTTGGCAGTGCGGGCCGCGCGTCCGCGGTCCGGGGGGAACGTGAAGCTGTCAGTCGGTAGTCGCTGGTATTGCCGGCACCAGCACGCCTTCTATCGCTACTTCCGACTACCAGCTCCGCATGCGTGGAAACTGGGTTTTGCAGGTCTTGCCTGTACTTCCGGGCCGTGCGCGGAGAGATGCTCCGGAACGACCAAAGGCCGGGGGCTTTCGCCCCCAGCCTTCGCGCATCACCGAGTGGACCGGCGATGCAAGGTGCCGCTTACTTGAGCTCGACGGTCGCGCCGGCGGCTTCCAGTTCCTTCTTGAACTTCTCGGCGTCTTCCTTCGAAGCGCCTTCCTTGACGTCCTTCGGTGCGCCTTCCACCAGGTCCTTGGCTTCCTTCAGGCCCAGGCCGGTGATGGCGCGGACGGCCTTGATGACCTCGACCTTCTTCTCGCCGGCGGCCTTCAGCACGACGGTGAACTCGGTCTGCTCCTCGACCGGGGCGGCGGCGGCGGCCGGGCCGGCGGCCACGGCGACCGGGGCGGCGGCGGAGACGCCGAACTTCTCTTCGATGGCCTTGACCAGCTCCATCACTTCCATGAGGGTCTTGCCGGCGATGGCTTCGACGATCTGCTCGTTGGACAGGGACATTGTGATTACCTTCTGAAAAGTTTTAAGGGATTTCGGAAATCGTCGACGCGCTTACGCTTCGGCGGCCGCTTCTTCGGCCGGCGCGGCTTCGCCGCCACCCTGCTGCTCGCCGACGGCCTTGACCGCGCGGGCGAACATGGTGGCCGGCTCGGCCAGGACGCGGGCCAGCATGGCCAGGGCCTGCTCGAGCGTCGGCAGCGAGGCCAGGACCTCGACGTGGCTGGCCGGGTACAGCTGGCCGCCCACGGCGACCACCTTCGGCTGCAGCTTGTCGTTGGTCTTGGCGAACTCCTTGATCAGGCGGCCGGCGGCGCCGGGCTCCTCGGTCGAGAACGCATACAGCAGCGGACCCACGAGCGCATCCTTGGTGCACTCGAACTCCGTGCCTTCGACGGCGCGCGCGGCCAGCGTGTTCTTGACGACTTTCAAGTACACGCCGTTCTCGCGGGCCTTCTTGCGCATCGCGGTCATCTGGGAGACCGAGGTGCCTGCGTATTCGGCGGCGATCAGGGAGTGCGCCTTGGCGGCGACGTCGGCCAGTTCGGCGACGACTTCCTTCTTCTGGGACAGATTGAGAGCCATAACACTCCTCCGTAGTAACTCCGCTCGCGGCTCCTGCCGCTTGCGGTCCTGGGCGGCGCCCTTCCGTGCGCGCCGGGGATGCCTCGGGCATCCCGGTGCTGGCCTTTCTGATCCGGGGTCCCGAAAGGATCGGTCTGCCGGGAAAACTTCCAGAAGGCGGCACCATCTGCGCAGGTTTCGGGTCCTCGCGGACCTTGGATTAAGCGATCCCGCTGCATCGACGGCGATTCCCTGCCAGGAGCGAGCTTCCGTGCCCGTCGTCGATGTGCGCCGACCGCGCCTGCGGTCTTTGACGGCTGTCGCCACACCGGAGTGAGGCGACCGCCCTCAAAATGCCGCCCGGCGCTCGCGCGCCGGGCGGGTGAAACGATTACTTCAGGGTCAGCGAAGCCTGGTCGACGGTCACGCCCGGGCCCATGGTCGAGCTCAGCGAGATCTTCTGCAGGTACTGCCCCTTGGAGGTCGCCGGCTTGGCCTTGATCAGGTCCAGCAGCAAAGCCTGCAGGTTCGACTTCAGCGCTTCGTCGCTGAACTCGGCCTTGCCGATGGTGGCGTGGATGATGCCGGCCTTGTCGGTGCGGTAGCGGACCTGGCCCGACTTGGCGTTCTTCACCGCCTCGGCCGGGTTCGGCGACACGGTGCCGACCTTCGGGTTCGGCATCAGGCCGCGCGGGCCCAGCACCTGGCCGAGCTTGCCGACCACGCGCATGGCGTCCGGGGTGGCGATGACCACGTCGTAGTTCAGGTCGCCGGCCAGCATCTTCTCGGCCAGATCGTCCATGCCCACGGCCTCGGCGCCGGCGGCGGTGGCCTCGTCGGCCTTGGCGCCGGCCGGGGCGAACACCGCCACGCGCACGCTCTTGCCGGTACCGGCCGGCAGCACGGTCGAGCCGCGCACCTGCTGGTCGGACTTCTTGGCGTCCACGCCCAGGCGCACGGCCACGTCGACGGCCTCGACGAACTTGGCCTTGGTGAAGCCCTTGATGATCTTCAGGGCGTCGTCGATCGAGTACGCCTTGCCCGGCTCAACGGCCGCCTTGATCGCCTTCTGTCGCTTGTTCAGTGCCATGTTCTCAGCCCTCCACCACAAGGCCCATCGAACGGGCGGAGCCCGCGATGGTACGCACCGCCGCATCCAGATCGGCCGCGGTCAGATCGGGTTCCTTCGCCTTGGCGATCTCCTCGAGCTGCTTGCGGGTGACCTTGCCCACCTTGTCGGTGTTCGGGCGCTTGGAGCCGGAAGTGATGCCCACGGCCTTCTTCAGCAGGATGGTCGCCGGCGGCGTCTTGGTGATGAAGGTGAAGGTGCGGTCCGAGTAGGCGGTGATGACCACCGGAATCGGCAGGCCCGGCTCGAGCTTCTGGGTGGCGGCGTTGAACGCCTTGCAGAACTCCATGATGTTCAGGCCGCGCTGGCCCAGCGCGGGACCGACCGGCGGCGAGGGGTTGGCCTGGCCGGCCTTCACCTGCAGCTTGATGTAACCGACGACTTTCTTTGCCATTTCAATGCTCTCCGGGTGCTAGCGCCTGGCTGGCAGGCTCCCCATCGTTCCGGGAAAATCACGCGTCCCGGCGTCGCGTTGACGCTTGAAACTCCAGTCGCGCAAAAGGCCGCCTGGGCGGCGGCCGATGCGGATGCCCGGCTGTCCCGGGCAGGAAGCCGCGCAGTATAGCAGCTTTTCGGGCACCCGGCGGCCTGGCCGCCGGGGCCGGGTCAGGCCTTCTCGACCTGGCCGAATTCCAGCTCCACCGGGGTGGAGCGGCCGAAGATCAGTACCGCCACGCGCAGGCGGCTCTTCTCGTAGTTGACTTCCTCGACCACACCGTTGAAGTCGTTGAACGGGCCGTCGGTGACCCGGACCATCTGGCCCGGCTCGAACAGCACCTTCGGACGCGGCTTCTCCACGCCTTCCTGGACGCGCTGCAGGATCGCGTCGGCCTCGTCGTCGCGGATCGGCAGCGGGCGGTCGGCGGTGCCGCCGATGAAGCCCATGACCTTGGAGGTCTCCTTGACCAGGTGCCAGCTCTCGCTGTCGATGCGCGGGATGCCGGCCTCGTCGTGGGTCTCGATCTGGACCAGGACGTAGCCCGGGAAGAACTTGCGCTCGGAGCGACGCTTCTGCCCGGAGCGCATCTCGACCACTTCCTCGGTCGGGACCAAGACGTCGCCGAAGCGCTCCTCCATGCCCTGACGGACGATGCGGTCGCGCAGCGCCTGGGCGACGGACTTTTCGAAACCGGAATAGGCGTGAACCACGTACCAACGCTTCACTGCGACATTCTCCTCAGCGGCCGAAGTTCAGGAACAGCTCGATCGCCCACTTCACGAAGAAATCGAAGCCAGCCAGGATCAGGCTCAGGATCACCACCACGGCGATCACGACCCAGGTCATGCGGGTGGTTTCCTGGCGGGTCGGCCATACCACCTTGCGCAATTCGAAGCGCGACTCGGACAGGAACTCGCGCAAGTCGCGGCCCTTGCCGCTGGTGAGGAACACCAGGGTGCCGGCGACCAGGCCAACGGCCACCGCCAGGCCGCGCAGCTGCGGGCCCCAGGCACCCAGCTGGCCGGCGTGCTCGGCGGCGGAGAACCAGAACCAGACGAACAGACCGCCCAGCACCAGCACTGCGGCAATGGCGTACTTGACGATGTCGCCGCCGCTGGAGGCGGACTGGGCCGGGTCGATCTTGCTGTTCACTAATGCGAGTCCCTCGCAGGAGCCCGCACATCCAGGTGCGGACTTCTCAATTTCACACAGGACGGCCGTCCGACGGCCGTACGACTTCGTAAGTGGCACGCCAGGAGGGACTCGAACCCCCAACCTGCGGTTTTGGAGACCGCTGCTCTGCCAATTGAGCTACTGGCGTACGTCGAAAACTCTTGGCTTCCCTTAGACGGCGAAGGCGGACCGAGGTTCCGGCCCGCCCTTCGCGCTTTCCGGCGAACCCGTCGCCGGGATCCGCAGGGGCTTACTTGATGATCTTGGCCACGACGCCGGCGCCGACGGTGCGGCCACCCTCGCGGATCGCGAAGCGCAGGCCTTCGTCCATCGCCACCGGGTTGATCAGCGTGACCACCATCTTCACGTTGTCGCCCGGCATCACCATCTCCACACCCTCCGGCAGCTGCACCGCGCCGGTGATGTCGGTGGTGCGGAAGTAGAACTGCGGACGGTAGCCCTTGAAGAACGGGGTGTGACGGCCGCCCTCGTCCTTCGACAGCACGTACACCTCGGCCTCGAACTCGGTGTGCGGGGTGATCGAACCCGGCTTGGCCAGCACCTGGCCACGCTCGACCTCGTCACGCTTGGTGCCGCGCAGCAGCAGGCCCGCGTTGTCGCCCGCCTGGCCCTGGTCCAGCAGCTTGCGGAACATCTCCACGCCGGTCACGGTGGTCTTCTGGGTCGGACGGATACCCACGATCTCGATTTCGTCGCCCACCTTGATGATGCCGCGCTCGATACGGCCGGTCACCACGGTGCCGCGGCCGGAGATCGAGAACACGTCTTCCACCGGCATCAGGAACGGCTTGTCGATCGCGCGCTCCGGCTCCGGGATCCAGGTGTCCAGCGCCTCCACCAGCTTCAGGATCGCCGGCACGCCGATCTCCGACTGGTCGCCTTCCAGCGCCAGACGCGCCGAACCGGCGATGATCGGGGTGTCGTCGCCCGGGAACTCGTACTTGCTCAGCAGCTCGCGGACTTCCATCTCCACCAGCTCCAGCAGCTCGGCGTCGTCCACCATGTCGGCCTTGTTCAGGAACACGACGATGTACGGCACGCCCACCTGGCGCGACAGCAGGATGTGCTCGCGGGTCTGCGGCATCGGGCCGTCAGCGGCCGAACACACCAGGATCGCACCGTCCATCTGCGCCGCGCCGGTGATCATGTTCTTCACGTAGTCGGCGTGGCCCGGGCAGTCCACGTGCGCGTAGTGACGCGTCGGGCTTTCGTATTCCACGTGCGCGGTCGAGATCGTGATGCCACGCGCCTTCTCTTCCGGCGCCGCGTCGATCGCGTCGTACGCCTTGAACTCGCCGCCGAAACGCTCCGCGCCGATCTTCGTCAGCGCAGCGGTCAGCGTCGTCTTGCCGTGGTCAACGTGACCGATGGTGCCCACGTTCACGTGCGGCTTGGTGCGCTCGAACTTACCCTTGGCCATGGCTGCTTCTTCTCGATCTCGAAGTGGTCTTGGAACCAGCCCGCCGGGCGGCGGGCCTCCGCGTCTCCGCCACAGGCCTGGCCGGCGGCGGGAAAGGTGGTGCTCACGAAAGGAATCGAACCTTCGACCTCCTCCTTACCAAGGAGGTGCTCTACCGACTGAGCTACGTGAGCGTGAAGCTATTTTTCAGGAACACCGGGCGTTGCGCAATGGAGCGGGAGACGGGAATCGAACCCGCACCATCAGCTTGGAAGGCTGAGGTTCTACCATTGAACTACTCCCGCGAGGGGAACGCTTCCCGGCCAACCGCTCCGGGCCTTGCCACGATGTTCCGGTACCGCAAGAACTGGTGGAGGGAGGTGGATTCGAACCACCGAAGGCGTAAGCCAGCAGATTTACAGTCTGCCCCCGTTGGCCGCTTGGGTATCCCTCCGGATTTCCCCGCCGGCCAACAAAACCAACCGGGGTGAAACAGCCCTCTATTCTGGCCATGCCCCGCCCGGATGTCAACGCTCGGGACGAGGAATTTTCCGGTCAGACGTTGAAGCGGAAATGCAGCACGTCGCCTTCCTGGACCCGGTATTCCTTGCCCTCCAGGCGCATGCGCCCGGCCTCGCGCGCGCCGGCCTCGCCCCGGTACTTGATGAAGTCGTCGAAGGCGATGGTCTCGGCGCGGATGAAGCCCTTCTCGAAGTCGGTGTGGATCACCGCGGCGGCCTGCGGCGCGGTGGCCCCGGCCTTGACGGTCCAGGCCCGGACTTCCTTGACCCCGGCGGTGAAGTAGGTCTGCAGGCCCAGCAGCTTGTAGGCAGCACGGATGACCCGGTTCAGGCCGGGCTCGGCCAGGCCCAGGTCGGCCAGGAAGGCGTCGCGGTCGGCGTCGTCCAGCTGCGACAGCTCTTCCTCGATCGCGGCCGAGACCGGCACCACCTCGGCGCCCTCGGTCGCGGCGCGGGCGCGCACGGCCTCCAGGTGCGGGTTGTTCTCGAAGCCATCCTCGAGCACGTTGGCGATGTACATCACCGGCTTGAGGGTCAGCAGGAACAGGTCGCGGACCAGCGCCTTCTCCTCCTCATCCAGGCCGGCCTGGCGCCCGGCCCTGCCCTCGGCCAGCGCGGCCTGCAGCTTGGCCAGCACCGGCTTGCGGGCCACGGCTTCCTTGTCGCCGCCCTTGGCCGCGCGCTCGGCGCGGTTGAGGGCCTTCTCGACGCTGTCCAGGTCGGCCAGGGCCAGCTCGGTGTCGATGGTCTCGATGTCGGAGATCGGATCGACCTTGCCGGCGACGTGGATGATGTCGCCGTGCTCGAAGCAGCGGACCACGTGCGTGATCGCATCGACCTCGCGGATGTGGGCCAGGAACTTGTTGCCCAGGCCCTCGCCGCTGGCGGCGCCGGCGACCAGGCCGGCGATGTCGACGAACTCGACCGCGGTCGGCACCACCTTCTGCGGGTTGATGATCTCGGCCAGCTGGTTCAGCCGCAGGTCCGGGACCGGGACCACGCCCACGTTCGGCTCGATCGTGCAGAACGGGAAGTTGGCCGCGGCAATACCCGCCTTGGTCAGCGCGTTGAACAGGGTCGACTTGCCGACGTTGGGCAGGCCGACGATGCCGCATTTGATGCCCATGGTGTGTCCGGGACTTCCGATGGTGGGGAGATTGTGGGGTGGGCTCCGGCGGCGCCGGAAACCACTCCACAGCCGCCTCAGGGTTTGCCGGTGTGCAGGCGCTTCATCGCCTCGTTGAAATCGCCGGCCACCGCCAGCGGCAGCACGCCGATGGCGTCGTCGATGGCGCGGTCGATCAGCACCTGGTCGTCCTTGCCGGCGCGCCCCAACACCCAGCCGGTGACCCGGTCCTTGTGCCCCGGATGGCCGATGCCGATCCGCAACCGGTGGAACTTGCCGTGGCCCAGGTGCGCGATGGTGTCGCGCAGGCCGTTCTGGCCGCCATGGCCGCCGTCGAACTTCAGCCGCGCCGCGCCCGGGGCCAGGTCCAGCTCGTCGTGGACCAGCAAGGCTTCTTCGGGGGCGATCTTCCAGTAGCGCAAGGCGGCGGCCACCGACTTGCCCGACAGGTTCATGAAGGTCGCCGGCTTGAGCAGCCAGAGCGTGCGGCCGGCGATGTCGACCTTGGCGGTCTCGCCGAACAGCTTCGACTCCAGGCCGAAACGGGCACCGGACTGCGCGGCCAGGGCATCGACCAAACGAAACCCGGCGTTGTGCCGGGTGTTGGCGTGCTCGGGACCGGGGTTGCCCAGCCCGACGATGAGGCGCAGTTCGGCCATCGCGGCAGACGCGGCACGGGTCCCGCCCGGCGGACCGGGCGGGACCGCGGCGGCTTACTTCTTCTCTTCGCCTTCGGCGGCCGGCTCTTCCTCGCCGCGGGCGTGCTTGGCCACGACCACCGCCACGTCGTGGTCGGCGCCCAGCTTCAGCTCCGGGATCTCCACGCCGGCCGGCAGCTTCAGCGCCGACAGGTGGACCACCGCGCCCACGGCCAGGTCGGCCAAGTCGACCTCGATGGCTTCCGGCAGGTCCTTCGGCAAGCAGGCCACGGTCACTTCGGTCAGCTCGTGCATGATGACCACGCCGCCGGTCTTGCCGGCCGGCGACTTCTCGGCGTTGACGAAGTGCAGCGGCACGGCCGCGCGCAGGACTTCGTTCTCGCTCACGCGCTGGAAGTCCAGGTGCAGGATCTGCTGCTTGTACGGGTGGCGCTGCAGGTCACGCAGCAGCACCTTCTGCACGTCGCCGTTGAGGCTCAGGTCCAGGATCGAGGAGTAGAACCACTCGTTCTGCTGGGCCAGCCACAGCGGCTCGTGGTCGAGCTGGATGTTGACCGGCTTCAGGTCGCCACCGTAGACGATGGCCGGCACCTTGCCTTCGCGACGCAGGCGGCGGCTCGCACCCTTGCCCTCGTCCTCGCGACGTTCGACGTTGATCACATGAGTTGCCATTTTCTTCACTACCTAGGTTGATGGACCGCCTTGCGGCGGCTTTGGGGCGGCTCCTCCGCGACCAGAGGAGCCGGGAAAACTAGTCCACGTACAGCGAACTGACCGACTCGCCGAAGGCGATCCGGCGGATGGTCTCGGCCAGCAGCTCGGCCACGCTGACCTGGCGGATGCGGCTGCAGGCGCGCGCGGCCGGCGACAGCGGGATGGTGTCGGTCACCACCAGCTCGTCCAGCTGCGAGCCGGTGATGTTGTCGACCGCCGGGCCGGACAGCACCGGGTGGGTGCAGTAGGCGGCGACCTTGGTCGCGCCCTGGGCCTTCAGCGCGGCGGCGGCGGCGCACAGGGTGCCGGCGGTGTCGACGATGTCGTCCACCAGCACGCAGGTCTTGCCGGACACGTCGCCGATGATGTTCATCACCGTCGACACGTTCGCGCGCGGGCGGCGCTTGTCGATGATCGCCAGGTCGGCGTCGTCCAGGCGCTTGGCCACCGCGCGGGCGCGGACCACGCCGCCCACGTCCGGCGAGACCACGATCAAGTTCTCGGTGCCGTAGGCGCGCCAGATGTCGGCCAGCAGCAAGGGCGAGGCGTAGACGTTGTCGACCGGGATGTCGAAGAAGCCCTGGATCTGGTCGGCGTGCAGGTCCACGGTCAGGACCCGGTCGGTGCCCACCGCGGTGAACATCTTGGCCGCGACCTTGGCGGTGATCGGCACCCGCGAGGAGCGCAGGCGGCGGTCCTGGCGCGAGTAGCCGAAATACGGCACCACCGCGGTCACCGAGGCGGCGCTGGCGCGCTTGAGCGCGTCGATCAGCACCAGCAGCTCCATCAGGTTCTCCGCGCTCGGCGCGCAGGTCGGCTGGATCACGAACACTTCCTGGCGGCGCACGTTCTCCTCGATCTCGACCTGGACCTCGCCGTCGGAGAAGGTGGAGACCAGCGCCTTGCCCTGGCGCACGCCCAGCTCGCGGCAGATGCTGTCGGCCAGCGGCTTGTTGGCATTGCCGGTGAAGACGAGCAGGTTGCGATCTTCTTGCATCTTCTTCATCCCGGCGGCGGCTCGGATCAGGTGTGGGCGGAGGTGGCGCGACGTTCGCCGCGATCCTTCGCGGCCTTTCATTTGAATCCCCGCGCATGGACGTGCGGGCTGTTGCGAGGGACTCGCGTATTGGCAGGGGCGGCAGGATTCGAACCTGCGGATGCCGGGATCAAAACCCGGTGCCTTGGACCTCTTGGCGACGCCCCTGTGTACTGCAGCCGCACGGGTCCGCGACCGCGGTCACGGACCCGCCAGGGCGGCCCGCAACGGCGATCGCGCCACGCCGGCCGCGACCCAGGCGCGCAGCCCGCGCGGCAACCGCGCCAGTGCGGCATCCGCACCGGCGCGATCGGCGAACTCGACGAAGCATCCGCCACCGGACCCGGTCAGGCGTGGCTGGCCGACCTGCGCCAGCGCGTCGAAGGCGGCCTCCACGGCCGGCTCGAGGCGGCGCAGGACCGGCTCGAACGCATTGTCGAGCACCGTTCCCGCAACGAAGTCGGCCATTTTCGCGGGTGCGGCATTTCGCGTCAAATCCGGGGCCCGGAACAGCCCGGCGGTGGGCACGTGGACCCCGGGGTCGACCAGCAGATACCAGGCCGGGGGCAGGTCCAGCGGCTGCAGCCGCTCTCCCACTCCCTCGGCCCAGGCCGTGCGGCCGCGGACGAAGACCGGCACGTCCGCCCCCAGGCTCAGGCCCAGCGCGGCCAGGCGGTCCTCGCCTAGATCCAGCCCCCAGAGCCGGTCGAGCGCGCACAGCACGGTCGCCGCATCGGACGAACCACCACCGAAGCCGCCGCCGGCCGGGATACGCTTTTCGACGATGATGTCTGCGCCTTGGGCGAACTTGGCTTCCTGTTGCAGCAATTTTGCCGCGCGAACGGCGAGATCGTCGGCGGCCGCGACCCCGGGCAGGGACTCGCCCTGGCGCTCGATCCGCCCGTCGGCACGCGGTCGCAGCCGGATCGTGTCGCCCCAGTCCAGCAGCCGGAACACGGTCTGCAGCTCGTGGTAGCCGTCGTCGCGGCGGCCGGTGATGCGCAGGAACAGGTTCAGCTTGGCCGGGGCCGGCCAGGCGCTCCAGCCACCGCTCACGGCACGGCCTGCCAGCCGTCCAGCACCAGCCGGACCCGGGCCTGGCCGCGCTGCGCCTGCAACCGGCGCGGCATCTCGGGAAAGCCGCCGGCCGCCGGCTGCCATTCCTGGTAGTCGATGGTCCAGCCGTCGGCCTCGATCCGGCGCAGGCGGCCGTCCTCGCCCCAGGCGACGCGGTCGCCAGGCGCGGCCAGGCCGCGCACCCACCCGCCGAGCGCGGCGACCGGGATCTCCCAGCCGGTGGCTTCGCGCAGCAGAAGGTCGGCGTCGAAGCCTTCGCGGGCGCCGCCTTCCAGCCCCTCCAGGCGCACGCGGCCGCCGGCCTCGCCGATCAGCTGCCAGCTCTGGCGGGTGACCGGCGCGGCGAGCGAGACCCGGTAGCCCTGCCCCGCCTGGACCCAGTCCAGGCGTCCGCTGCCGCCCTTGTCGCCCTGGCTGATCGCCACCCGGCCCTGCAGCGACCAGGACGAGATGGCGGCCAGCGCCTCGGCCCGCTGCCGCTGCGCCGCCTCCGCCTGCGCCGCCGGTACCGCCTCCGGGGCCGGAACCCGCGGCCCGACCGTCGCGCACGAGGCCAGCGCCAGCGCGGCCAGCACGGCGGCCGCGCTTCGCCACGCGCGGCTCACGGCGTCGACTCCGGCTGCGGCAGGCCGAAGCGCTCCAGCGCGCGGCGCAGGGCGCGGTTGTCGGGATCGAGCTTGCGCGCCTCGTCGAAATAGCGCTGCGCCTCCTCGTGCCGGCCCAGGGTCCACAGCACCTCGCCGACGTGCGCGGCCACTTCCGGGTCCTTCATCATTCCCCAGGCCCGGCGCAGCTCGACCAGCGCCTCCTCCTTGCGCCCCAGCCGGTACAGGACCCAGCCGTAGCTGTCGACGATGGCCGCATCGTCCGGCTCGGCGGCGCGGGCGCGGTCGATCAGCTCCAGCGCTTCCTGGTAGCGGGTGGTGCGGTCGGCCAGGGTGTAGCCGAGGGCGTTGAGCGCAGCGACGTTCTCCGGCTCGGACACCAGCAGCCGGCGCAGGTCGGCCTCGGCGCGGTCGATCCGGTCGCGGCGCTCCCAGGCCAGGCCGCGGGCGTAGAGCAGGGCCGCGTCGTCGGGATAGGCCGCCAGGCCGCGGCCGAGCGCGTCCAGCTCGGCCTCGTCGGCGCCGTCGCGCTGGCGCAGCTCGGCCTCCAGCAGGTAGGCGTCGCGGCGGGTGTCGTCCGGCGCGGAGGCGTCGTCCTGCAGGGCATGGGCCTCGGCATAGGCCTCGTCGCGGCGGCCGAGCTGGTGCAGGGCCACCGCGGTCCGGGTCCGCGCCTCGTTGCGCTGCGGTCCGCCCGGGACGCCGCGGTACCAGTCCACGGCCTCGGCCGGACGCTCCAGGAACTCGGCCATGCGCCCGAGCAGCAGCCGCCGTCCCGGGTCCGGCCTGGTCGCATCGGCGGCCAGTTCGGCGTACAGCGCCGCCAGGGTGTCCTTGTCCTGGGCGCGGGCCAGCAGGGAGGCGCGCACGCCGTAGCTGGCGGTGTCCTGCGGCCCCAGCGCCATCACCCGCGCCGCTTCGCCGAAGTCGCGCAAGGATTCGTAGGCGATGACCAGCATCGTCCGCACTTCCGGGTCGTCGGCCGCGCGCGGCTCGGCCTGGCGCAGCATCGCCCGCGCCTCGTCGCTGCGCCCGGCCTGCTGCAGCTGGCCGGCGCGCAGCACCGCCACCCGCGGCTCGTCGGGGAAACGCCGGGCGAGCTGGTCGACGATCCGGCGCGCCAGCGCCTCGTCGTCCAGGCGCAGGGCCAGGCGGCCGAACTCCTGCCAGGCCGGCAGCTGTTCCGGGATCGCGCCGGAATCGACCAGCCCGCCGAGCACGCGCGCGATCCGCGCCGGGTCGCGGCCGCCGGTCAGGGCCATGAGCGCATAGCGCCAGCCGCGCGGATCGGGCGAGCGCAGCAGGTTTTCCAGTTCGCGCCGGGCCTTGGACAGCCGCCCCTGGCGCAGGTACAGGGTCGCGGTGGCCGCGCGCATGGCCTCCGATTCCGGCGCCCTTTGCCGCCACAGGCGCAGGGCCCGGGCGGTGGCGGGATCGTCGTTGGCCAGCAGGGCGATCCGGGTCGCGCGCTCGGCCAGGGCGGCATCGTCGTCGGCCGCCTGCGCCGCCTGCAGGTACCAGCGCGCGGCCTGCTCGAGCTGGCCGGCCTGGTAGGCGAATTCCCCCGCCAGCAACGGGGTCAGGGTGTCGTGGCGGGGGGCGGCCGCCAGCGGCGGCGCGGCCAGCGCCGCGACCAGTGCGGCGGCCAGCAAAGGCCCGGCCGCGAACGGGCGGAGGAGGCCGGAGGCGCGGCGGGAAACCCCCGGCGCACCGATGGAAAGCTTCGATACGGGCATTGGCACCGACCGGGCCGTAAAATGGCGGCCCAAAGACAGCCAGCAGATTAGCGCAAGCACCTGAACATGACGCTGTGGCTCCTCGGCCTGAACCACCAGACCGCGCCGGTCGACCTGCGCGAACGGGTGGCCTTTGCCGGCGATGCGCTGGCCGCCGCGCTGGGTTCCCTGCGCGGGCTGCCCGACGTGGCCGAAGCCGCCCTGCTGTCGACCTGCAACCGCACCGAGGTCTACGTGGTCGGCGGCGACGACCAGGCCCTGGCCGGCTGGCTGGACGGCCATGCGCCCGGCCTGTCCGGCTACCTGTACCGGCACCGCGACGCCGAGGCGGTGCGGCACCTGTTCCGGGTCGCCACCGGCCTGGACTCGATGGTCCTGGGCGAGCCGCAGATCCTGGGCCAGGTCAAGGAAGCCTGGTCGCTGGCGCGCCAGCACGGCGCCCTCGGCGGGCGCCTGGACCGGCTGTTCCAGCAGACCTTCGCGGTGGCCAAGCGCGCCCGCACCGACACCCGGATCGGGGTCAACCCGGTCTCGGTGGCGTCCACGGCGGTACGCCTGGCCCAGGACTCCTTCGCCCACCTGCCCGACTCGACCGTGCTGCTGGTCGGCGCCGGCGAGACCATCGAACTGGCCGCCCGCCACCTCACCAAGACCGGCGTGGGCCGGCTGCTGGTCGCCAACCGCACCCTCGCCCATGCCCAGGACCTGGCCGGCCGCCACGGCGGCTACGCCCTGCCGCTGTCCGAACTGGACCGCCACCTGGCCGAGGCCGACGTGGTGTTCTCGGCCACCGCCGCGCGCGAGCCGGTGCTGCGCCAGGCCCAGGTCGAGGCCGCGCTGGCCGCGCGCCGGCGCAAACCCGTCCTGCTGTTCGACCTGGCGGTGCCGCGCGACATCGAGGCCGGCGTGGCCGGGCTGGCCGATGCCTATCTCTACACCGTCGACGACCTCGAGCGCGCGGTCGAGGACAACCGCCGCGGCCGCCACGAGGCCGCCGAGGCGGCCGAGGCGATCATCGACCTGCAGGTCGCCCGCTACATGGAGACCCTGCGGGCCGGCAGCCGCCAGGAAACCCTCAAGCGCCTGCGCGCCCTGGGCGACGACACCCGCGACGAGGTCCTGGCCCGCGCCCGCCAGCAGCTGTCCGCCGGACGCGACCCGGACGAGGTCCTGCAGTTCCTCGCCCACACCCTGACCAACCGCCTGCTGCACCCGCCGACCGCGGCCCTGCGCGAGGCCGCGCTCAGCGGCGACGCCGAACTGGCGCGCGCGGCCGAGCGCCTGTTCCCGGCCCGCGCCCCGTACAACCACGGCGCCGGCCATCCCCCACTCCAGCTCCCGCAAGGAACCGATGACCCCGAGCCTGCGCCGCAAGCTTGAAGCGCTGGCCGAGCGCCGCGAGGAACTGGAACGCCTGCTCGCCGATCCCGGCGTGCTGGCCGACAACGCCCGCTTCCGCGACTTGTCGCGCGAGTTCGCCCAGCTCGAGCCGGTGGCCACGGCCTTGGCCGAAGAAGCGAAGGCCAAGGCCGACCTGGCCGCGGCCGAGGCGATGCGCGCCGACCCGGAGCTGGGCGAGCTGGCCGAGGAGGAGATCGCCGCCGCCCGTGCGCGCCTGGAGCAGCTGGACGGCGAACTGGCCCTGCTGCTGGTACCCAAGGACCCGCGCGACGACGGCAACCTGTTCCTGGAGGTGCGCGCCGGCACCGGCGGCGACGAGGCCGCGCTGTTCGCCGGCGACCTGTTCCGGATGTACGCGCGCTACGCCGAGCGCCAGGGCTGGAAGGTCGAGGTCGAGTCGGAGAACCCGGGCGAGCACGGCGGGCACAAGGAGATCGTGGCCCGGCTGGTCGGCCGCGGCGCCTACTCGAAACTGAAGTTCGAGTCGGGCACCCACCGCGTGCAGCGGGTGCCGGCGACCGAGTCGCAGGGCCGGATCCACACCTCGGCCGCGACCGTGGCGATCATCCCGGAGGCCGACGAGGTCGAGGAGATCGCGATCAACCCGGCCGACCTGAAGGTCGACACCTTCCGTTCCTCCGGCGCGGGCGGCCAGCACGTCAACAAGACCGACTCGGCGATCCGGATCACCCACCTCCCGACCGGGGTGGTGGTCGAGAGCCAGACCGAGCGCAGCCAGCACGCCAACCGCGACAAGGCGATGAAGCGGCTGAAGGCGCAGCTGCTGGACGCCGAGCGCAGCCGGCAGCAGGCGGCGCAGGCCGAGAGCCGGCGGCTGCAGGTGGGCAGCGGCGACCGCAGCCAGCGGATCCGCACCTACAACTTCCCGCAGGGCCGGATCACCGATCACCGGGTGGAAGGCCTGACCCTGTACGACCTGCCCGACATCCTGGAAGGCGACCTCGACCCGCTGGTCGTGCGCCTGCAGCAGGAGCACCAGGCCGACGAGCTGGCGCGGCTGACGGCGGAGTGAGGCCGGTCCCGCCCGGCCGGTATAGGCTATGCCCATGACCGCCGAACGCGACTTCATCCCCCTGCAGCTGTGCGTGCTGACCGTCTCGGACACCCGCACCGCCGAGAACGACACCTCCGGCGACTGGCTGGCCGGAGCGCTGGTCGCCGCCGGCCACCGCCTGCACGCCCGCGACCTGCTGCCCGACGACCGCTACCGCCTGCGCGCCATCGTCTCGCAATGGATCGCCGATCCCGCCGTGGACGGCATCTTGGTCACCGGCGGCACCGGCTTCACCGGCCGCGACTCCACCCCAGAGGCCCTGCTGCCGCTGCTGGACAAGCAGATGCCCGGCTTCGGCGAACTGTTCCGTGCCGTCAGCGTCGAGGAGATCGGCACCTCCTCGCTGCAGTCGCGCGCCTTCGCCGGGATCGCCAACGCCACCTTCCTGTTCGCCCTGCCCGGCTCCACCTCCGCCTGCAGGACCGCGTGGGAGAAGATCGTCGTCCACCAGCTCGACGCCCGCACCCGGCCCTGCAACCTGGCCACCCTGCGGCCGCGCCTGCGCGAATAGGGACCGCCATGGGCAGCAAGTCCGGTAAGTCGAATAAGGCCGACGGCGCCGGCGGACGCCTGCGCAAATCCGGCTACAAGGATCTGCTGGCGCCGCTGCAGCTGGAACTGGTGCAGATGGCCGAATGGCTGCAGGCCAGCGGCCGCCGCCTGGTGGTGCTGTTCGAAGGCCGCGACACCGCCGGCAAGGGCGGCGCGATCAAGGCCATCTCCGAGCACCTCAACCCGCGCCAATGCCGGGTCGTGGCCCTGCCGAAACCGGGCGGGCGCGAGTCCAGCCAGTGGTACTTCCAGCGCTACGCGGCCCACCTGCCGGCCGCCGGCGAAATGACCCTGTTTGACCGCAGCTGGTACAACCGCGCCGGCGTGGAGCGGGTGATGGGCTACTGCACCCCGGCCCAGTGCGAGGCCTTCCTGAAGCAGGCGCCGGTGTTCGAGCGGCAGCTGGTCGAGGACGGCATCCTGCTGTTCAAGTACTGGCTGTGCGTGGACCAGGCGCAGCAGGAGCAGCGCTTCGCCGAGCGCTGCGAGGATCCGCTCAAGGGCTGGAAGCTCTCGCCGGTAGACCTGCAGGCGCGGCAGCTGTACGCCGAATACACCCGCGCCCGCGAAGCGATGCTGGCCGCCACCCACACCGCGCATGCGCCGTGGACCCTGGTCGACTTCAACGACCAGCGCCGCGGCCGCCTGACCCTGATCCGCGACCTGCTCGACCGCCTGCCGGACAAGCCGGTGGCCGAGCGCAGGCCGGTGCTGGAGCCGCTGCCGGGCAAGCTGCGGCGCGAACGCTACGGGGTGCTGGCGCCGATCGCGCCGTTCCAGGGCTGAGGAGGCCGCGCGCTCATCCGGCCTCGCCGCCGGCGGCGGCGATCTCCGCCTCGATGTCCTGCGCGCTCACCGGACCCAGGAAATGGTGGGCGACCTTGCCGTCCGGCGCGATCAGGTAGGTGGTCGGCAACCCGCGCGGGGTGGCGAAATCCTGCGGCGGCGACAGCGGATCGACCACCACCACCGGATAGGACACCGGATGCTCGGCCAGGAACGCCTTCATCTCCTCGGCGCTGATGTCCTCGTAGGCCAGGCCGACCACTTCCACCTGCTCGCGCATGGTGTGCAGGGCCGACAGTTCCGGCATCTCCTTCAGGCACGGCCCGCACCAGGTCGCCCAGAAGTTCACCACCACCCAGCGGCCGCGGTGGGCCGCCAGGTCGTAGAGGCTGCCGTCGATCGCGGCGGCGGCCAGGCGCGGCACCTCGGCGGTGCGCTCGACCACGGCCGGAACGGCGGCCTCGGCCGGCTCCGGATCCAGGGCCGGCGGCGGCAGCTCGGCGGTGGGCACGGGCGCGACCGGCGCAGGGGCTTGCTCCCGGCAGCCGCAGAGCAGCGCCAGCAGGCACAGGGACAGGACGGGGATGCGCATGCTCAGGCTCCGGTTCGTTCGTGCGTGTTCGGTTCGTGCTTCGGATACAGGTCGCCGATGCGGTGCCGGAGGGCATCGCGCAGCGGCAGGCGCAGGTCGTCGAGCACCGCGGTGGCGGCCGCGCCCAAGGGATCCTCGCGGCAGGGCAGCCAGGCCTCGCCCACCGGGATGCGCAGCTGGCAGGCCTCGTACAGCTCGGACAGGGTGAGCCCGTCGAGGTCGCGTGCCAGCAGCCATTCGCCGCGCTCGTCGCGGCGCAGCAGGCGGATCCGGTCCAGCTGGCAGAGGAATTCCTGCAGCAGCGAGTCGGTCAGCAACGGCTCCAGCGCCAGCAGTTCGTCGGTGTGCAGGCCGCGACCCTCGCGCCGGGCCTGCTGGAAGCGCCCGATCAGGCGCAGCAGGGCGTAGACCTCGTAGCCGGGCGGCAGCCGCATCGCCGCCGGCTGGTAGCGGAACGCGGCCAGCGAGGAGGCCAGCGAAGCGCCGAGCAGGATCGCCACCCAGCTCAGGTAGATCCACAGCATCAGGATCGGGACGAAGGCCAGCGCGCCGTACAGCTTCTGGTAGCCCTGGAAGCTGCCCAGGTACAGGCCCAGGCCGGCCTTGACCAGCTCCAGCAACAGCACCGCCAGGCATGCGCCGGCCAGCGCGTGCCGCCACTGCACGGTGTGGTGCGGCACCACCCGGTAGACCAGCATCACCACCGCCAGCTCGATCAGCACCGGCGCCAGCTGCAGGCTCAGGTCGGCCACCCAGCGCCCTTCCGGGGTGGCGAACAGCGGCAGGGCGAAGATCCGCGCCGAGATCGACAGGGAGGCCGCCGCCAGCAGGGCGCCCAGGGTCAGCACCGTCCAGTAGACCAGGTAGCGCGACAGCCGCGGCCGCGCGCTGGCGACCCGCCAGATCCGGTTGAAGGTGGCTTCCACGCTGTTGAGGGTGACCAGCAGGGAAACCACCAGGGCCACGGTGCCGGCGGCGGTCAGCTGCTTGCTGTTCTCGGCCAGGCGGTCCAGCGAGGACTCGATCGCCCGCGCCGCGCTGGGCACGAAGTTGGAGAACACGTAGTCGACCAGTTCCTTGCTCCACTGGTCGAACACCGGGAACGCGGCCAGCACCCCCAGCACCACCACCGCCAGCGGCACCAGGGCGAAGGCGGTGGTGTAGGACAGCGCGGCGGCGGCCTGGAACAGGCGATCGTCGAGGAAGCGCTTCCACAGGAAGCGGGCGAACGAGGCCGCCCGCGCGCGGTCGCGCACGCGTTCGCGCCAGTGGATGGTGGCCCGCGTGATCCCTGCGATACCCATGCCGCCAAGCCTACCCGATGCGCGGTGGACGCCGCATCGTCGATACTGCCCGCCCCTGCCCCGCGGACGCGCGCCCATGCCGGAGATCCTGGTCCTCTACTACAGCCGCGGCGGTTCGGTCGCGCGCCTGGCCCGGCAGATCGCCCGCGGGGTGGAGGAGGTGCCCGGGATGCAGGCGCGCCTGCGCACGGTGCCGCCGGTGGCGGCGGTGACCCAGCAGGCCGCCCCGCCGGTGCCCGAGGACGGCGCGCCGTACGTGGAGGCGCGCGACCTGGCCGAATGCGCCGGCCTGGTCCTGGGCAGCCCGACCCGGTTCGGCAACATGGCCGCACCGGTGAAGCACTTCCTCGACGGCCTGGGCGCCGAATGGGCCAGCGGCACCCTGGCCGGCAAGCCGGCGGCGGTGTTCACCTCCACCGCCACCCAGCACGGCGGCCAGGAATCGACCCTGCTGAGCATGCACGTGCCGCTGCTGCACCATGGCTGCCTGATCGTCGGCATCCCCTATACCGAGCCGCTGCTCAGTTCCACCCGCAGCGGCGGCACCCCCTACGGCGCCAGCCACGTCGCCGGCGCCCAGGACGATCCGCAGCCCTCCGACGATGAGGCGGCGCTGGCGCGGGCGCTGGGCCGGCGCCTGGCCGACATCGCCGCGCGGCTGGTGCGCTGATGGCCGCGCCCGCTTCCCGCCGCGTGCTCGGCATCGCCCTGCTGGCGCTGGCCGCGCTGTACACGGCCTGGTTCCACGACGACCGCCATGCCGCCGCCGCTTTGCTGGTGTTCGCGTTGCCGCCGCTGGTGCTGGCGGTGCCGGCCTGGCGCGGCGGGCGCCGGTCCGCGTTCTGGGCGGGCGTGGCCGCGCTGTTCTGGTTCAGCCACGGGGTGATGACCGCTTGGGCGCATCCGCAGGAAGCACTGTTCGCGTGGACGGAGATCGTCCTGGCGCTGGCGGTGATCGGTGCCTCGAGCTGGTCCGGACTGCAGGCGCGCTTCGGCCGGCGCTGAGCGGCGGTCGCACGCGCTTTGCGTCGATAATGGCCGCACCTCCGCTTCGCAGGCCGCGCCAGGCGCGCCTTACCAGGACAAGGACATGGACGAGCTTCTGATCGTCACCACCGGCGGCACCATCGACAAGATCTACTTCGACGACAAGTCCGACTACCAGATCGGCGAACCGCAGATCGGCACCATCCTGCGCGAGCTGGGGGTCACCTTCCGCTTCAGCGTGATCCCGATCCTGCGCAAGGATTCGCTGCACATCACCGACGAGGACCGCGAGCTGCTGCGCGCGACCATCGCCGCCCAGTCCGCGCGCCACGTCCTGGTCACCCACGGCACCGACAGCATGGTCGCCACCGGCATGGTCCTGAAGGCGGTCGAGGGCAAGACCATCGTCATGACCGGCGCGCTCAGCCCGGCGCGCTTCCGCGGCTCGGATGCCGAGTTCAACATCGGCTGCGCGATCGGCGCGGTGCAGTGCCTGCCGGCGGGCGTGTACATCGCCATGAACGGCCTGATCTGGGACCCGGCCAGGGTGCGCAAGAACGTGGCCGCCAACCGCTTCGAGCCCGCCTGAGGCCGCGGCGATGTCGATGGCGACCCGCGCCACCCGCGCGCTCGACGCCGCGGGCATCGGCTACCGCCTGCACCCCTACGACTACGATGCCGACGCCGGCGCGGCGGCCGGTGGCAAGGGCCTGCAGGCGGCGGCCGCGCTCGGCGCGGCGCCGCAAAGGGTGCTCAAGACGCTGATGGCCTGGGTGGACGCGCGCGCGGTGTGCGTGGTCATCCCCAGCGACCGCCAGCTGCTGCCCAAGGCCCTGGCCGCGGCCGCCGGCGGCAAGGCCGCGCGGATGATGGAGATCGCCGAGGCCGAGCGCCGCAGCGGCTACAAGGTCGGCGGGATCAGCCCGTTCGCCCAGCAGAGGCCGATGCCGGTGTGGCTGGAGCACGATGCGCTGGGCGCCGACAGCGTGTTCGTCAACGCCGGCCAGCGCGGCCTCCTGCTGGAACTGGCGCCGGCCGACGCTTTGCGGATCCTGCAGGCGCGGACGGCGGCGATCAGCCGCTGAGGGCGGCGGAAGCTGCGGCATCGGCCGCGGATATTCCGAACCTCCATGTCCAGATGACCAATCTGTAAATAATCAAACGCACTTTTTCACACGGAGATCGCTTCTTCATTGTGCGGGTCCCCCACCCGCCGATGGACCCGTTCAATGCAGTCGTTCCACCGCGATCCGCGCCGGATCCGCCGCTCGCTCCTGGCCAAGACCACCGTGCTCGCCCTCGCCGCGGCCGCTCCGGTCGCCTTCGCCGCCGACGATGCCGCCGCCGGCGGCGATGACGTCTCCAACCTGGACACCGTGCTGGTCACCGGCTCGCGCGCCAGCAACCGCACCATCGCCAACAGCGCCGTCCCGGTCGACGTGGTCTCGGGCAACGACCTGGTCGGCACCGGCAAGTCCAACCTGCTCGACGCCCTGCAGAGCCTGCTGCCGTCCTTCAGCCAGCAGGCGCGGCAGTCGGACGTGGAAGGCAACATCCCTGGCGCGCAGCTGCGCAACCTCTCGCCCGGCTACACCCTGGTGCTGGTCAACGGCAAGCGCCGCAACGCCAGCGCCTACGCCTCCATCGGCACCTCCCCCGGCCAGTCCTGGACCGACCTGTCGCTGATCCCGACCTCGGCGATCGAGCGGGTCGAGGTGCTGCGCGACGGCGCCTCGGCGATCTACGGCTCGGACGCCATCGCCGGCGTGTTCAACCTGATCCTGAAGTCCTCGCCCAGCGAGGGCTCGGTCTCGCTGGAGGCCGGCACCAGCTACGAGGGCGACGGCGACCGGGTGATCCTCACCGCCAACAAGGGCTTCGCCCTGGGCGAGCGCGGCTTCATCAACCTGTCGGCCGAGCACACCGACCAGGACTATGCGGTCCGCTCGCTGGAGTACCGCGACACCTACCTGTCGTACCCGGCGATCAACGCCAGCGGCAATCCGGTCAGGCTGGGCAGCAACAACAGCCAGCCCGCCGGCGCCACCCCGAACCCGAAGGAAGCCACCCGCAACCGCTACGCCCAGAACAACCAGGGCGTGGCCGAGTACACCACCTCTGCGCTGGCGGCGAACTGGAGCCTGGGCCTGGGCGCGGACACCGACTTCTACGGCTTCGCCACCTATACCGCGCGCGAATCGGCGCAGCTGCAGAACCACCGCCTGCCGGCGACCATCTTCGCCAGCAACCCCGGCCTGCTCGAGGTGTACCCCGACGGCTTCACCCCGACCATCGACACCGACGAAGTCGACTATTCGGTGGTCGGCGGCTTCAAGGGCGTCCTCGGCGGCTGGGACTGGGACGCCAGCGCGACCTACAACCGCGACTATTTCGACCTCTACACCCGCAACAGCGCCAACTTCAGCCTGGTCTATCCCGGCGCCAAGACCGACTTCTTCGCCGGGCGCCTGGACTACGACCAGTGGATCGGCAACCTCGACCTCAAGCGCGCCGCGGAGTCCTCGCTGCTCGCTTCGCCGCTCGACCTGAGCCTGGGCCTGGAGTACCAGCACGAGAGCTACCAGCGCGACGCCGGCGAGCCGGACTCCTATTACGGCAGCGGTGCGGTGGCCTATCCGGGCAATGCGCCCGGCGACGTGGCCGAATCCAGCCGGCACCGGGTCGCCGCCTATGCCGGGGTGGCCGCCAACCTGACCGAGCGCTGGTACCTGGACCTGGCCGCGCGCTACGAGGACCATTCCGACTTCGGCGACGTCTCCACCGGCCGCCTGACCACGCGCTTCGACTTCAACGACCACTTCGCGGTCCGCGGCACGGTCAGCAACGGCTTCCACGCCCCCGGCCTGGCGGCGCAGAACCTGCAGATCACCAAGGTCACCCCGACCACCAGCGAGCTCACCGCGCGGGTGGGATCGGCGGTGGCGGTCGCCCTGGGCGCGACCCCTCTGCAGCCGGAGCAGGCCGACAACTACAGCGTCGGCGTGGTCTTCAGCCCGACCCGCAGCTTCCACGCGGCGCTGGACCTGTTCCAGATCGACATCAGCGATCAGCTCGGCCGCTCCAGCAACATCGGCTACAACGCCGCCAACCCGAACGCGGTGGTCGACGCCTCCAACACCGTGCTGACCGCCGCCCAGAAGCAGATCGTGGACGACCTGCTGGCCACCGCCGGGGTCACCATCCCGGCCGGCGGCTCCTACTTCGTCAACTACTACTCCAACGTGGGCGATACCCGCACCCGCGGCGTCGAGTTCACCCTGGAGGCCAGCCACGCCCTGTCCTGGGGCAACCTGCGCTGGAACTACGGCTTCAACCGCAACCTCACCGAGTTCACCCGGGTCGCGGACATCCCCTCGGTGCTGCAGGGCCTGCCCAACATCACCCTGCTGAGCGAGGGTGGGCAGTACGACGTGCGCTACCGGGTGCCGGACTACCAGCACGTCGCCGGCGCCTACTGGAGCCAAGGCGGCTGGCGGGCCAACGTCAACTTCGTCTACCACGGCCCGACCCGGCGCCTGAGCGGCACCTACCGCTGGGAGATCGACCCGGTGCTGGTCACCAACATCGGCGGCGGCTACCAGTTCGCCAACGGCTGGGCGGTGGACGCCGGCGTCAACAACCTCACCGACGAGTACCCGAGCACGGTGCCGGAGCAGGCGCTGAGCGCCAGCTCCAACGCGGTCTACACGTGGCAGTACGCCAGCGGCTCGCTGAACCGGCTGGGCGGCTACTACTACGCGCGGGTCTCGTACCGGCTCTGAGCCGCCGCGGACCGCGGTCCGTGCGATGCACCACCGGCGGCATCGCACGGACCCGGCCGGCCGGGTCCACCGGTCATTCGCATCGGTCATCACCTGCGCACGAAATCCCATCAAAACCCCGGCCGCGCGCGCCGGTCCGTGTCCTAGGATCGAACCACTGCGGCAGAACCTGGAATACCGCTGGTGCGTGCTTCGCGTGGCCTGATCCTCTTTCTCTGCGGTACCGCCCTGTCGGCGATGGCGGTGGCCACCTGGTCGCAGGAAGCGCCGGGCGGCGCGGCGGCGAAGGCGGGCGCGCGCGACCTCGCCGCGGGCCACCACAACCTGCAGGTGCTGCCGGCCGACATCTCGGTGCCGGTGCTGGCGCGGACGATGAAGCGCTACGAGCGCGACCTCGGCGTGGGCTGCAGCTACTGCCACGTCGAGAACCGCGCCACCGGCGAACTGGACTACGTCTCCGACGAGAACCCGAAGAAGGAAACGGCGCGGATCATGATTTCGATGCTAGACGACATCAACGAGCGCCACCTGGCGCGCATGGGCGGCGACCAGCGCTACGCCGCGGCGGTCACCTGCGGCAGCTGCCACCAGGGCCGCGCCAGCCCGCCGGCGTTCGAGGGCCGGCGCCAGTGAGCCGTCGCTTCGCCCGTATCGCCCGTGCTCGCCAGGCCGGCCGCCGGCACTGGCCGCTGGCGCTCGCCTCGGCCCTGGCCTGCGCCGCGGGCGTGGCCCTGCTGTCGCCGGCCTCGGCGCAGATCGCGGTGCGCAACCAGGGCTACATCCCCTACGACGACGCCCCGATCCACTACCGCTCCGAGGACATCAGCGACCCGGTCACCCAGCTGCAGAAGAAGCTGGACGCCGGCGCCGCGCGGCTGGACCACGACGGCGGCGCCCACGGCTACCTGAAGTCGGTGCTGGAGCAGCTGGACATCCCGGTCAGTTCGCAGACCCTGGTGTTCTCCAAGACCAGCTTCCAGTACCCGCACATCTCGCCGCAGCACCCGCGCGCGCTGTACTTCAACGACGACGTCTACATCGGCGTGGTCAACCAGGGCAAGGAGATCGAGGTGATCTCCTTCGACCGCACCCAGGGCGCGATCTTCTTCATCCTGCACGAGCAGAAGGCCGAGAAGCCGCGCTTCGAGCGCGCCGAGCTGGACTGCACCCAGTGCCACATCGCCGCCGGCACCCGCGGCGTACCCGGAGTGCTGCTGCGCTCGGTGCAGCCGACCGCCTCGGGCACCCTGGTGACCGGCGCGCGTTCCTTCATCACCGACCAGGACAGCCCGCTGGCGCAGCGCTGGGGCGGCTGGTACGTGACCGGGCCGCTGGCCGGGCGGACCATGGCCAATGCCGTGGCCGCCGCGGACGCCACCGCCGCCAGCCCCGGCCTGCAGCCGCTGCCGGCGCGCAGCTTCGATCCATCGCGCTACCTGGCGCCCGGCAGCGAGGACGTCGCTCTGCTGGTGCTCGGCCACCAGACCCAGGCCCACAACCTGATCACCCTGACCAACTACCGCACCCGGATCGCCCTGCACGAGCTTGGCGGCGACGCCGCCCTGGCCTCGCCGCCGGCGCTGGAGGCCCTGCCGGACGAGGCGCGGGAGAAGATCGAGCGCCCGGCCGAACAGCTGCTGCGCTACCTGCTGTTCGCCGACGAGGCGCCGCTGCCCGGCCTGGACGCGGAGCAGGCCATCGCGGGCTCGGCCTTCGCCCGCGACTTCGCCGCGCGCGGCCCGCGCGACTCCAGGGGCCGCTCGCTGCGCGACTTCGACCTGCACACCCGGATCTTCCGCTACCCGCTGAGCTACCTGGTCTATTCGGACGCCTTCGACGCGCTGCCCGAACCGGCCAAGGGCCACGTCTACCGCCGCCTGCTGGAGATCCTCAGCGGCCGCGACGACAGCGGCGAGTTCGACATCGTCTCCGCCGAGGGCAAGCGTGCGGTCCTGGAGATCCTCCTGGAAACCAAGCCGGGGCTGCCGGCGCAGTGGCAGGAGTACGCACGCGAGCACCGGCTCAGGATCGCCGCGGCCCCCACCCCCGGGTCGCCGGCGCGCCTGTAGCCCCGCCAGCGCAACCGCACCACCACCCACGAGGAAGCGACCATGAAAGGCTTCACCCGCACCGCCAGTCTCGCCCTGCTGCTCGCCAGCAGCGCGGCCGCCTGGGCCGATACTCCCGTCGACGGCCGCTGGGACGCCCAGCTGGTCCGCGGCGAGACCGTGATCCCGTTCCGCCTGGACATCTCCGGCGAGGGCAAGACCCTGAAGGGCACGCTCTACGACGGCTTCCGCCCCTACGAGACCACCACCGCCGCCAGCTTCAAGGACGACTGGCTGGTCCTGGACATCGAGCACTACCTGACCAAGATCGAGGCCCGGCTCGAGAACGGCCGCCTGGTCGGCGACGTGGTCGCGCAGAACCGCGGCAGCCGCTCCGAGTACGGCTTCGTCGCCACCCGCCACGATCCCAAGGCCGCCGCCGCGGCCGCCGCGGTGCAGGCCCCGGTGATCTCCGGCGAGTGGGAGATCCCGCTGTCCGATCCTTCCGCCAAGGGCGAGAAGGCGTTCCGCTTCATCGTCGAGCAGAAGGGCGCGGAAGTGGCGGCCTCGATCCTGCGCGTGGACGGCGACACCGGCGCGTACAGCGGCGTCTACCGGGACGGCACGTGGAAGCTGAGCCACTTCGACGGTTCCCGTCCGGGCGTGATCGAGGTCGCGCCGCAGGCCGACGGTACCCTGCGCATCATCCAGGGCGGCACCCGCGCGCCGCGAAGCGCGCCTGCCGATGCCTATGCCGCCGCTTCGCCGCCGGACGGCCGCGCCGCGCCGGTGCTGGTCGCCTACCGCCCGGAGGCGGCGCGCGCCAAGGGCCTGCCCAAGCCGGCCAACCACCTGACCCACAGCACCCCGCGCGACCCGAACGAGAAGTTCACCTTCAGCTTCCGCGACCTCGACGGCAAGCTGCGCAGCCACGACGATCCCGGCTTTCAGGGCAAGGCGGTGGTCGCGGTCGTCACCGGCACCTGGTGCCCGAACTGCCACGACGAGGCCCAGTACCTGGTCGAGCTGGACCGCAAGTACCGCGACCAGGGCCTGGCGATCGTGGCCCTGAACTTCGAGGAGGTCGAGCAGCAGCAGTCGCTGCAGCGCGCGCGCTCCTTCGTCTCCCAGTACGGGGTCGAGTACCCGTACCTGCAGGCCGGCTCGCCGGAGGAGATGTGGGCGGCGGTGCCGCAGCTGGTGAACCTCAACACCTGGCCGACCACGCTGTTCATCGGCCGCGACGGCACCATCCGCGCGGTGCATTCCGGCTTCGGCTCGCCGGCCACCGGTGAGTTCTACGCCCGCCAGGACAAGGAGTTCACCAGCCGGATCGAGCAGCTGCTGGCCGAACCGGCGCCGGTGGCGGCGCAGGACCCGGCGCCCGCCGCGGCCCCGGTGGCGGTGGCCGGCCGCTGCCGGGCACCCGGCAGCGGTCGGCAAGAAGAAGGCCCGCCTCGCGGCGGGCCTTCTCGTCTTTGGGGAAGCGGCGGCAGGCGAAGCGCCAGCGCAGGCCTTCAGAACATCCCCGTTTCCAGCCGCGCCGCCTCGGACATCATGTGCCGGCCCCAGGGCGGATCGAACACCAGTTCCACGTCGGCCTCGGCGATGGTCGGGATCTGCTCCAGCTTGCTGCGCACGTCGTCGACCAGGATCTCGCCCATGCCGCAGCCGGGCGCGGTCAGGGTCATCTTGACCTCGATCGTGCGCTGGCCGTCCTCGCGCGGCTTGAGGCTGGCCTCGTACACCAGGCCCAGGTCGACGATGTTGAACGGGATCTCCGGGTCGAAGCAGGTCCGCAGCTGGCGCCAGACCATGGCCTCGACCTCCTCGTCGCCGGCGTCGGCCGGCAGGTCCAGCTCGGCCGGCGGCTCCTTGCCGATGGCGTCGGCGTCCTTGCCCGCGATCCGGAACAGGTTGCCCTCGACGAACACTGTGTAGCTGCCGCCCAGGCCCTGGGTGATGTAGCCGACGCTGCCGGCCGGCAGGGTCACGGCTTCGCCCTGCGGCACCATGACGGCGGCGCAGTCGCGCTCGAAACGGACGGGTTCGCTGCTGCGGGAATACATGGAGCCGATATGGGGACGCGGGCGCCGGTCGCAAGGAGCGGCAAGGCGCGGGGCGGAGGGACGTGATTCTAGCCGATGCGGCCTGCGCGTATTCTTGGCGACCCTTCCAGGTACCGCCATGACGCCCGTCAAGCCCGCCGCTCCGCCACCGTCCCGCTCCGGCCGCTGGTTGTGGCCCTTCCTGCTGCTGCTCGGGGCGGCGACCATGGCCGTGGCCTGGGCCTCGCTGGCCCTGGCCAGCGGCCGCCAGTCCGGCTGGATGGCCCTGCTGGCGGGCCTGCAGGCGGCCTGGATGCTGCGCCTGGGCGGGATGCGCCCGGGCTGGCCGCGCGCCCTGCTGGCGGCTGCCACCACCGCACTGGTGACCGTGGCCGTGCAATGGCTGGTGGCTTCCGGCCACATCGGCGGCCAGATGGGCATGGCCCCGTGGGAAGCCGCGCCCAGGATGGGCGCCGGCTACGTCTGGACCCTGTCGAAGCTCGCCAACTCCCGGCTTGACCTGCTGTGCCTGGCGCTGGCGCCGCTGCTGGCGCTGCGGCTGGGCCGCTAGGGCGGGCCGGGCCGCAGGCTGTCGCGGACGAAGCCCGCGACCTTCTCGGCGAAGTCTTCCAGGCCTTTCTCGTCCTGGCCGCCGATCCAGCCACCGACCTTGCGGTCGACTACCTCTTCGCGCGCGACCAGGGAGCCATCGGATTTGCGCGCCAGCCAGACGTCCACCGCGAACTTCTGGGCGCCGGCGCCGAAACCGACGAAGTACCGCAACGCCTGGTTTCCAGCCTTGTAGTCGACCAAACGCCCCCCCAGCACCAGCGCGCGCGCCGGGTCGGGGCAGGCGGGCCAGCCCTCGCCGACCAGGGTCGAACGCAGGCCGCGCGCCTTCTCCGGCACCTGGCCGGCGACGCTGCGCTGGATATCCAACAAGCGCCCGGCCGGAATCGTCGCCGCCCGCGCCTCCTCCTTGCTGGCGATGAAGCCGCCGCTGGTGGTCTCGAAGCGGCGCACCTCCACGCATTCGAAGGAGGCGAGCGTGGCCCGATCGAGCGGAACCGCCGGTCCCGCCGGTTCGGGCACCGCCGCGTGAAGCTCCTCCGTGCCAGTGCTTTCGCCTTGCTGCGCAGCGACCGGGCCGTCGTCCTTTACCTGGCCCCACCATCCCCCGTGGCCGCCGCCCTGCTGGGCCCACGCCGCCATCGGCAGCAACAGGCAGGCGACGGCCAGGCGGCGGCAATGCTTCATTCCCATCGATCCCCCTCGATCTCCGGATCGCGGTCCGCTCAGTGCCCGCCGTCCAGCGCCTTCAGCTCGCTGACCAGGGCGCTGGCCATCTCGGCGCCGTCGCCGTACAGCATGCGGGTGTTGTCGGCGTAGAACAGCGCGTTCTCGATGCCGGCGAAGCCCGTGCCCTTGCCGCGCTTGATCACGATCGTGTTCTTCGACTCGACCACGTCCAGGATCGGCATGCCGTAGATCGGGCTGGCCGGATCGGTCTTGGCCACCGGATTGACCACGTCGTTGGCGCCGATCACCAGCGACACGTCGGTGTTCGGGAACTCGGGGTTGATGTCGTCCATGTCTGCGATCAGGTCGTAGGGCACGCCGGCCTCGGCCAGCAGCACGTTCATGTGCCCGGGCATGCGCCCGGCCACCGGGTGGATCGCGAACTTGACCTTGACCCCGCGGTCGACTAGCCGCTGCGCCAGCTCCCAGATCTTGTGCTGGGCCTGGGCCACGGCCAGGCCGTAGCCGGGCACGATCACCACCCGCTCGGCGTAGGCCATCATCGCGGCCACGTCGCCGGCCTCGATCGGCTTCTGCGCGCCGGTGATCTCCTGGGCCTGGCCGCCGCCGCCGAAGCTGCCGAACAGCACCCCGGAGATCGGCCGGTTCATCGCCTTGGCCATCAGCCGGGTCAGCAGGATGCCGGCCGCGCCGACCATCATGCCGGCGATGATCAGCGCCTGGTTGCCGAGCACGTAGCCCTCGAAGGCCACCGCCAGGCCGGTGAAGGCGTTGTACAGCGAGATCACCACCGGCATGTCGGCGCCGCCGATCGGCAGGGTCATCAGCACGCCCAGCAAAAGGGCGACGACGAAGAAGGCGATGATCGGCCCGGTCTGCAGGCTGACCGCCGCCCACGCGCCCAGCGCCAGCATGGCCACCGCTACCAGCAGGTTGAACACCTGCTGCCCCGGGAACGCCATGCGCTTGTCCAGGCGCCCGTCGAGCTTGGCCCAGGCGACGATCGAGCCGGACAGCGAGACCGCGCCGATCGCCGAGCCGACGATGGCCAGGGCCAGCACCACCGGCCCCGGGCCGCCGACCACGGCCGCGCCCGGCGCCGCGTGCGCCAGGCCCGAATACTTCAGCAGCTCCACCGCGCCGATCGCCGCCGCCGAACCACCGCCCATGCCGTTGTACAGGGCCACCATCTGCGGCATGTCGGTGATCGCCACCTTCTTGCCCGAGACCCAGGCCACCACCGTGCCCAGCACCAGCGCGACCACGATCAGCGGCAGGTTGTGCAGGCCCGGCAGCAGGAAGGTGGCGAAGGTCGCGATCAGCATGCCCAGGCCCGCCCAGCGGATGCCGCTGCGCGCGGTGGCCGGCGAGGCCATGCGCTGCAGGCCGAGCAGGAACAGGGTCGCGGCGACCAGGTAGCTGGCGGCCACCAGCCAGGTGCGCAGGTCCAGGCCGCTCATGCCTTCTTCTCCGGCTTCTTCGACGACTTGAACATCTCCAGCATGCGCTCGGTCACCACGTAGCCGCCCGCCGCATTGCCCGCGCCCAGGACCACGGCGACGAAGCCGATCGCCTTTTCCAAGGTGGTGTCGGCGTGGCCCAGCACCACCATCGCCCCGATCAGGACGATGCCGTGGATGAAGTTGGAGCCGGACATCAGCGGCGTATGCAGGATCACCGGCACCCGCGAGATGATCACGTGGCCCGCGATCGCCGCGAGCATGAAGATGTACAGCGCAACAAAACCGTCGTTCATTACCGCCTCGCTCCCCGGGCACGGCGCCCGGCGGGATGATAACCGCAGCCTGAACCCGATACAGCCGGTCAACCCATAGCCGCCGCGTGCGTTTTCCCCTGCAGAACACGCCCGCCGAGATTTCCGATGAAACCGCCGTCGCGCCGTCCCGGGACATCGCGCAGCCACGCCACGACCGCCGCCGGCGGCCGGGAAGCTAAGCTGTGCTGGTGACCACGCCGATCGCCCCCGACTGGGAAGCCGCCGCGACGCCCGCCTGGGCCTCGCTGGACGCGTTCCTGGCCGAGGTCGGCCCGCGCGCGTTCCGCTTCGCCGAGGCCGGCCTGCGCCAGCGCGACGATGCGCTGGACGCGGTCCAGGACGCGATGATGAAGATGCTGGCCTACCGCGAGCGCCCGGCGAACGAGTGGACGCCGCTGTTCTGGAGCATCCTGCGGCGGCGGATCATCGATCTGCAGAGGCGCGCGCGTTTCCGCCTGCGCTGGCTTCTGCCGGCCGGCGACGACCCGCGCGGCGAGGACGCCAGCATCGACTGGGCCGACGCTGCGCCCGGCCCGGCGCAGGCACACGAGCAGCGCGAGGCTTACGCGCGGCTCGTGGAGGCGCTGCGCGCCCTGCCGGCGCGCCAGCGCGAAGCCTTCACCCTGCGCGTGCTCGAAGAACTGGACGTGGCCACCACCGCGCGCGCGATGGGCTGCTCGGAAGGCTCGGTGAAGACACACCTGTCGCGCGCGCGGCAGGCCCTGCATTCGCAACTGGAGGACGTCCGATGACGACCGTACCCCACCATCCCGCCCCCGACCCGGCCGCCGGCCGGCTGGACCTGCACGCCCGGCAGCTGCATGCCGGCGCCCTGGCGCATGTCTCCACGCCTACCCTGGCGCGCCTGCGCGAGGCGCGGCGCGCAGCCACCGCGGCTTCGGGCACGACACCGGCACGCTGGCGTTCGCCCTGGCTGGCCGGCGGCGCGATGGCCGCGGCCCTGGCCCTGGCGGTGGTGCTGCGCCCGGAGCCGGCCACGCCCCCGGATGCCGGCACCGGCGCCACGGTCGCGGCCACCGGCGAGGAACCGGCCGGCACGCTGCAGGAGGATCCGGTGTTCTACCTGTGGCTGGCATCGGCCGACGCCCCGGCCCTGGCCCTGGAGTGATGCCCATGGACACCAAGAAGCGCCTCGTTCCCTGCCTGGCCGCGATCGCCCTGGCCTTCGCCGTTTCCACCGCCGTGGCGGCACCGCCGCCCGCCCCCCAGGAACCGGCGGCCAAATCGCTGCCGACCTGGGAGCAGTTGAGCCCCGAACAGCGCGAACTGCTGATCGGCCCCTTGCGCGAGCGCTGGAACGCCGCGCCGGGCGAGCGTGTGCGCATGCTCGAGCACGCGCGCCGCTGGCGCGACCTGCCGCCGGACGAGCGCGAGCGCGCCCGCCGCGGCGCGCGCCGCTTCGAGCAGATGAGCCCGGAGCAGCGCGAACGCGCCCGCGCGATCTTCCACCAGACCCGCCACATGAGCGAGGAACAGCGCCGCGACTTCATGCAGCGCTGGGAAAGGATGACGCCGGCGCAGCGCAGCGAGTGGCTGCGCACCCATCCGGCGCCTGCGCATCCGTAGATCCCAAACAGGACGGGCCCCGCAGGGCCCGTCGGTGCAGCGTTGCCTGGCGAGCCCGCTCAGGCCGTCGCGGCCGCCTCGGCCTTCGCCGGCGCCTCCGGCCATGCCGTCTTCGCCAGCAGTTCGTCGTCCCAGTCGAACGCCAGCGCCCCGTCCTTCAGGAACAGGGCCACGAAGTTGTAGACGTTGCGCGCGTACATCTCGCTGGCGTGGACCGCGCCCATGCTCGCGAGGTCGAGCGGGCCGGCCACGGCCACCCCGCCCTGCTCCACCGTCTCGCCCGGACGAGTGAGTTCGCAGTTGCCGCCGGTCTCGGCCGCCAGGTCCACGATCACGCTGCCCGGCTTCATCCCGGCGACCATCGCCGCGGTGATGATCTTCGGCGCCGGGCGCCCGGGCACCGCGGCCGTACACACGATCACGTCCACGCTGCGCAGATGCTCGGCCAGGCGCCTCTGCTGCTCGGCGCGCTCCTCGTCGGTGAGCTGGCGCGCATAGCCGCCCTCGCCCGCCGCGCTCACGCCCAGGTCCAGGAACTTGCCGCCCAGCGACTCGATCTGCTCGCGGGTCTCCGGGCGCACGTCGAAGCCCTCGACCTGGGCGCCGAGCCGGCGTGCGGTGGCGATCGCCTGCAGGCCCGCCACGCCGGCGCCGACGATCAGCACCCTGGACGGGCGGATGGTGCCGGCGGCGGTGGTCAGCATCGGGAAGAAGCGCGGCGCCAGCTGCGCGGCGATCAGCACCGCCTTGTAGCCGGCCATGCCGGCCTGCGAGCTGAGCACGTCCATCGCCTGGGCGCGGGTGGTGCGCGGCAGCCGTTCCAGCGGGAAGGCGCGGATCCCGCGCGCCTGCAGCGCCGCGCCGCGTTCGGCGTCGCCCTGCGGCTGCAGCACCCCGACCAGGGTCGCGCCCTGCTTCAGCGCGCCGATCGCATCGGCCGCCGGCGGCTGCACGCACAGCACCAGCTCGGCCGCGGCGCGCGCATCGGCGCCGGCCAGCTGCGCGCCCGCATCGAGGTAGGCCTGGTCGGTGATGCCCGCGCCCAACCCGGCGCCGGACTCCACCCGCACCTGGGCGCCGGCCGCCACCAGCTTCTTCACCGTTTCCGGCGTGGCCGCCACCCGGCGCTCGCCTGCCGCGGCCTCCTTCAGCACCAGCACTTCAACCGCCATGCGTCCCCTCGTCACGGTCCAGATTCGAGCGGCGATGCTAGCAAACCGCGGGCGCTGCACGGCGGATCGGCGATGGTTTCATCCGTATCGCTGGCGCTGCGGCGGCTCCAACGGAAACGGCCGGCTTGCGCCGGCCGTGTTCTTCAGTGCAGCGTCACCGGCTGCTGCGGCGAGGCGTCCAGGCGTTCGATCACGCCCTGCATCGCGCTGTCGAAGGCGCCGTCGTCGGCCACGTGCATGCGCAGCCGGCCCAGCCGCACCATCACCGCCAGTTCCTCCGGCGAGGCCACGCAGAAGCGCACGCCGCGGCGGTTGACGAACAGCAGGCGCGAGGAGATCGGGCTGACCCACGACAGCTTGCCCGGCTGCACCCGGCCGTCCTTGTCGATGAAGTCCAGCCAGGTCCCGACCGGCAAGCCGCGGATGTGGTCGGCGTCGGCGTTGTCGAAGTCCAGGGTGTCGGTGCCGGCGACCAGCTCGATCGGGCTGCGCTCCACCGGCGCCGGCTGCGGCAGGGCCACCGCCGGCAGTTCCGGCAACGGCCGCTCCAGCTCCGGACGTGCATCGGCCACCGCCTGCAGGGTGTCGTGCAGGGCGCCGATCGCCGCCTCGGCCGCGTCGCCGTGCAGGCCGACGCTGGCGAACACCTTGCGCAGCCCCGGCTGCCAGGCCTGCAGCCACGGCTTGCCGACGATGTGGCGCTGGGCCTCGGCGACCTCGTCCAGCAGGCCGTCGGCCAGGGCCATCGACTCGACGAAGGCCTCGCCGCTGTCGCCGTCGCGCAGCAGGGACAGGGTCACGTGGTGCTGCCACGGGTTGCGCAGGAAATCGGCCACGGCCTGCGGCAGCTGCAGCCCTTCCACCCGCATCGAAAGCTCGGAATCGGCGCGGTTGCGGGCCAGTTCCAACCGCTCCTGGCCGCGCTGGATCTCGGCGGCGCGACGCTCGGTGATCTCGACCCGGCGGCGGTGCTGGTCGAGGAAGTCGCGGAACTCCTCCTCCAGGGTCATGAAGATGGCCAGGTTCTCGTTGAACTCGGCCACCAGCCGCTCGATGATCTCCTCGACCTTGGACAGCAGGGTGCGCTCGGCCGCGCTCTCGCCCTGGTTGCCCTCGCAGGCCTCGGCCAGCGCGTTGAGCAGGCGCCGGGCCGGATGGGTCTTCTGCACGAACATGCGCCGGTCCAGCAGGGCCACCTTCACGAACGGCACCACCAGCCGGCCGATCAGCTCGCGCGGGCGGCCGGCCAGGTCGCGCTCGTCCAGCAGCACGTCGAACAGCATGCCGACCAGGTCGATCGCGTCCTCGTCCTTGGGGTCCAGGCGGGTGCTGGACGGATCCATGCCCAGCTGGCTGGCGTTGGACAGGACCTCGCTCTTGAGCCTCTGCGACAGCGACTCCTGCTCGTCGCCGATCGCCGCGCGCAGGGTCGCGCTGGGCGTGGCCTGCAGCAGCGACAGCACCGACAGCATCTCGCGCTGGCTCAGCGGCCTCTGCTGCGACTGCGCCGCGTGCACCCCGCCGGCCGCCTGCTCGGCGCCGCCGCGCAGTTCGCGGCTGTGCTGCAGCAGCTGGTGCAGGGCATCGAGCAGCATGCCCGGCGCGGTGCCGCCGGCGCCGCCGGGACCCGGACCGCCGGGGCCGGGCCCCATGCCGCCGCCGCCCTGGCCCTCGAAGCCGCCGCCCTGCATCGCGCCGCGGGTTTCGCTCCAGCGCTGCATGAAGCGGGCCGCCCAGGCCGGGGAGTATTCGTCGCCGCCGGCTTCGCCCCAGCCGCCGCCGTAACCGCCATGCGGCTCCTCGGGCACCTGTTCGAACAGCGCGTCCACGCCCTGCTGCCGGCCAGGCGCGGGTCCACGCGCAGGCGCCCGTGTACCCGGCTGGCCGGCCGGCAGCACGCCGGCGCGGACCAGGCGCTGGTCCAGGGCCTCGTACAGCTTGCCCACCAGCGGCGCCAGGTCGCGCTCGCACAGCTTGATCAGGACCAGGCGCACTTCCGGCGCCAGTTCGCAGGTGGCGAAGGCCTCGTGCACGGCCACGCCGATGTGTTCGGGGCCGATCGGGTTGCTGTCGGCGTCCAGTTCCAGCCCGCCGGCGATCGCGCCCAGGCGGCGGTCCAGGCGCACCAGCACCTGCTTGCAGTCGCGCTGCAGCACGCTGGCCAGGTTGCGCACCGCCAGCCGCGATTCCAGTTCGTGTTCGGGGACCAGGCTCAGGCCGGCGGCCTGGCTGGCGGACAGGGCGGCCTCGGCCGACAGCGGCGCGCCGACTTCCAGGCCCTGCCAGGCCAGCCCGAGCTGGGCGCGGAAGCGGCTGGCGATCTCGTCGCGGCGGCGGCGCAGCTCGCGCATGCCGTCCAGGAACAGCAGCTGCGAGGCGCCCGCCCGTTCGGCACGATCGAACAGGACGTCGTCGTAACGGGCCACGGCCGCCGCGAAGGCATCCCCCAGCGCAGGCAGGAAGGTGTCGCGGGCCAGGGCCAGCAGCACGGTGTCGCGGGGCAGGGATGTGGGATCGGCTTGGGTCGGACTCATGCGCGTGGCTCCCGCGCGGGCGGTGGGAACAACAACTGGGTGACTGCGGGCCCCCTTAGCCGCAATCGCATCCTACGGCCCACTCCGGCCGCCGACCGTGATCCAGTGGGCACTTCCCAATACTGCCGGAACTTTAGCGCCATCGCGTTCAGGCCGCCTCGACCGACGGCTGCAGCCGGTCCACCACGCCCTGCATGGCGCTGTAGAAGGCGTCCTCCTCGCGGTGCAGGCGCAGCCGGCCCAGCCGGACCATGGCCGCCAGCTGCTCCGGCGAGGCCACGCAGAACCGGGCCCCGCGCCGGTTGACGAACATCCGCCGGCCCGAGATCGGGCTGACCCAGGCCAGCTTGCCCGGCTGGACCCGGCCGTCGCGGTCGACGAAATCCATCCAGGTGCCCAGCGCCAGGGCCTCGAAATACTCGGCCGTCTCGATGTCGTAGCCGATCGCCTCCGGGGCCTCGTCCGGCAAAGGCGAAGGCTCCTCCACGGTCGCGGCGGGCGGCGGCTCGGGGGCCGGCGGCAACTCCGGGGCGGCCCCCCCGTCGGCGGCCAGCACCCCGCGCAGCACGTCCTGGAGGGCGCCGGCGGCGGTCTCGGCCGACGCCGGCGGCAGCCCGGCCTCGGCATAGACCTTCTGCAGCTGCGGCCTCTGCGCTTCCAGCCAGGCCGCGTCGACGGCGCGGCCGGCGCGGGCGTCGGCATGGACCCGCAGCAGGCCGTCGGCCAGCTCCAGCGAAGCCTGCAGGGCTGGGCTGTCGCCCTCGCTGCGCAGCAGGATGCGTTCGAGCTGCTGGACCCAGGGCCGGCGCAGGAAGCCTTCGAGCACCGGCGGCAAGGGCCCTCCCTGCAGCCGCCGCTCCAGCTCGGCCGCGGCCCGGGTCCGCGAGGTGGAGCGCCGCTCCTCGGCCCGCTGCAGCTCGGCGGCGCGGCGCTCGGCGATCTCGACCCGGCGCCGGTACTGCTCGTAGTAGGCGCCGAACTCGGACTCGGCGGCCAGGAACACGCCCAGGTGCTCGTCGAAGTCCTGGACGATCCGGGTGGTGATCCCCTGGACCTGGGCCAGCAGCGCCAGTTCGGCCGCCGACTCGCCGGGGTTGCCGTCGCAGCCGTCGGCGAGCATGTTCAGCAGCCGCCGCACCGGGTGGCTGTCGCGCACGAACAGGCGCGGGTCCTGCAGGGCGACCTTGGCCACCGGCACCAGCAGCTGGCCCAGCATCGGCCGGATCTCCGGCTGCAGCTGTGACTGGTCCAGCATCACCGCGAACAGCATCGCCACCAGGTCCAGGCTGTCCTCGTCGGCCGGGTCCAGGCGCACCGTGGCCGGATCGATGCCCAGCATCCCGGCGTGGGCCAGCACCTGCCCGTGCAGGCCGTTGGCCAGCGAGCCAGTGGCGTCGATGTCGTCGAAGCCGGCATGGGCTGTGGTCTGCAGCAGGGACAGCGCCGAGCGCAGCTCGCGCGGGGACAGGCTGCGGCGCGCACCGGCCGCCTCCAGCGGCCGCCAGCCGCCGCGCCCGCGGCGCGAGGCCTGCAGCAGCCGGCGCAGTTCCGGCGGCAGCAGCTCGCGTTCGTCGCGCGCGTGCACGTCCAGCGGGTTGGCCGCGGCGGCCGGGCCACCGTTGCCGCCCTGCCACTGGCTGAAGAAACGCCCGATCCAGTCCGGGCTTTCGGCCGCCGGGGTCTGGCCCGCCTGCGGGATCCCGCGCCGGCGCGCGCGCGGCTCGGGCAGGGCGATGTCGCGGGTGAGCGCGGCCAGGCGCTGCTCCAGCGCCTCGTAGCGGGCGCCGACCTTCTCCACCAGCACCGGCTCGCACAGCCGCACCGCGACCAGCTGGGCGCGCACGGCCAGGCACATGCCCGAGAACGCGGCGTACACCGCCGTACCCAGATGCTCGGGGCCGACCGGATTGCTGTCGCCGTCCAGGCGCAGGCCGCCGGCGATCCAGCCCAGGTAGCGGTCCAGGCGCATCAACTCCGGCCGCCACTGCTGCTGGATCGCGCCGGCCAGGTTGCGCACCGCCAGGCGCACTTCCAGTTCGCTCTCGGCCACCAGGGTCAGGTCGTTGCCGCGGGCCAGGGTGCGTTCGACCGAGAGCGGGCGGCCGGTCTCCAGCGCCTGCCAGGCCTTGGCCAGGTGGGCGCGGAAGCGGGCGATCAGCGGCTCGCGCTCGCGCCGCAGCTCCTGGATGGCGTCGAGGTAATCCTTCTGCAGGGCGGCCGGGGCGCCGTCGGCCAGGGCGAACAGCTGCGGCCCCAGGCCGTCCACGGCGCCGGCGAAATCGTCGGCCAGCGGCAGCAGGATCGCGTCCCGCACCTGGTTCAGCAGGTCGGTGTTGCGGCTGGCCAGGTCGTCGGCGAAGGGGGGGGACTGCATCGGCCTCTAATACTGGGGCTGACGGGTGGACGCGCGGGTGAATGACGTGCAGGCCACCTCGCCCCGGGCGCACCCACCGCGAGGCCCGCCCGGAGGGGCGCCTATACTTCTCCAGTCATCGGCCCGTTCCGGCCGAGCTTGAGCGTTTTGGGATTATGCACACAGTTTCGGCCCTGCGAACCCTCGACCTGCGGCGCTCGGTGCCGTCCATGCAACTGGGCGAACCGGGCCCGGACGAGGCCACCGTGCTGCGCATGCTGGCGTCGGCCGTGCGCGTGCCCGACCACGGCAAGCTGGTGCCGTTCCGGTTCCTGCGCATCGCCGGCGACGCCCGCCACGCGCTCGGCGAGTTCCTGGCCGGACGCGCCCTGCAGCGCGACCCGCAGGCCCCGCCGCAGGCGGTGGAGAAGGACCGCCGGCGCTTCTCCCACGCGCCGCTGGTGATCGCGGTGGTCGCGCGCCTGCAGGCCGGGCACAAGGTGCCCGAGCAGGAGCAGCTGCTGACCGCCGGCTGCGTCTGCTTCGCCCTGCTCCAGGCCGCGCAGGGGCTGGGCTTCGGCGCGCAGTGGCTGACCGCGTGGATGGCCTACGACCCTGAGGTGGCGCGGGTGCTCGGCCTGGGCGAGGGCGAGCGGATCGCCGGCTTCATCCACATCGGCACCCCTTCGCAGGAAGCGCCCGAGCGCGAGCGTCCGGATCCGCGCGCACTGCTCTCGGACTGGACGCCGTGACCGGCCTGGGGGCCGCCGTCCCCGGCGCGGAAGCGGTGGGCCCGCCCGCTCCGCCCGCCTCGGCCGCACCGCCATCTCCACTGCACCTGGTCGATGCCAGCCTGTACGTGTTCCGGGCCTGGCATTCGATGCCCGACGAGTTCCGCGACGCCCACGGCTGGCCGACCAACGCCGTGCACGGCTTCGCCCGCTTCCTGCTCGACCTGCTCGAACGCGAGCGCCCGCGGCACATCGCCATCGCCTTCGACGAGGCCCTGGACAGCTGCTTCCGGCACCGGATCTACCCGGCCTACAAGGCCAACCGCGAGCCGGCGCCGGAGGAACTGCGCCGCCAGTTCGCCCACTGCAAGGCCTTATGCGCCGCACTGGGCCTGGAAGTGCTGGCCCACCACGAATACGAGGCCGACGACCTGATCGGCACCGCCCTGCAGCGCGCCCGCCCGGCCGGCTTCCGCGGGATCATCGTCTCGGCCGACAAGGACCTGTCGCAGCTGCTGGACGGGCACGACGAGCAATGGGACTACGCCCGCAACCAACGCTGGGGCGCGGCCGGGGTCAAGGCCCGGCACGGCGTGCACGCGCACCAGATCGCCGACTACCTGGCCCTGACCGGCGACGCGGTCGACAACATCCCCGGCGTCGGCGGGGTCGGGGCCAAGACCGCGGCGGTGCTGCTGGCCCACTTCGGCAGCCTGGATACCCTGCTGGCGCGGGTGGACGAGGTCGCCTTCCTGCGCCTGCGCGGCGCCGCCCAGGTGGCCGTGCGGCTGCGCGAACAGCGCGAGCACGCCCTGCTCTGGCGGCAGCTGACTACCATCGCCTGCGATGCCCCGCTGGGCTACGACGGCGCCGCCGCCGCGCGCGGCCAGGCCGACCCGGAGATGCTCGACGCGCTGGTGGCCAGCCTGCGTTTCGGACCAATGACCCGGCGCCGGCTGCGGGCAGCGGCCGGGCTGGGGCAGGAATAGGCGTTCCCCGCCGGCACGTTTCCCGCTTAGCATCGGCGCATGGACACTCCTCCCGACACGGACGCGCCGCGCGTCGTCTACGAAGGCCGCTACCAGCGCATGGTCGTGCGCGGCAGCTGGGAATACTCCGAGCGCACCCATCCCGGCGGCCTGGCCGCGATCATCATCGCCGTCACCCCCGACGACGAAGTGCTGTTCGTCGAGCAGTTCCGGATCCCGCTGCAGGCGCGCACGATCGAGATGCCGGCCGGCCTGGTCGGCGACGTGCATGCCGGCGAGTCGATCGAGGAATCCTCGATCCGCGAGCTGGAAGAGGAGACCGGCTGGACCGCCGAGCGGGCCGAAGTGCTGATGACCGGCCCGACCTCCTCCGGCGCCAGCAGCGAGAAGATCGCCTTCGTCCGCGCCACCGGCCTGCGCAAGGTCGGCGCCGGCGGCGGCGACGCCAGCGAGGACATCACCGTGCACGCGGTGCCGCGTGCGCAGGCCGCCGCCTGGCTGGCGCGCAAGCTGGAGCAGGGCTACGAACTGGACGCCAAGCTCTGGGCCGGCCTGTGGATGATCGACCACAACCTGGACGGCAGCCCGCGTGCGCCCTGAGCCCGAGGTCCCCGGCCTGCTGCAGGCCGGCGATCCGCCGCCATTCGAGCTGCTCAACCCGCACGGCGCCTCGCCCTGGCTGTTCACCGCCGACCATGCCGGCCAGGCTGTGCCGCGCGCGCTCGGCGACCTCGGCCTGGCGCCGGGCGAGATCGACCGCCACATCGGCTGGGACATCGGCATCGCCGGCGTCGCCCGGCGGCTGGCGGCCGAACTGGACGCCTGGACGATCCTGCAGACCTATTCGCGACTGGTGGTCGACTGCAACCGGCCGCTGGAATCGCCGACCCTGATCGTCGCGACCAGCGACGGCACCGCGGTCCCGGCCAACGCCGCGCTGCCGCCCCAGGCCCGCGCCGCGCGCGTGCTGGACATCTTCCTGCCCTACCACGCCAGGATCGTCCAGGCCCTGGATCTGCGCCAGGCGCACGGGCGCCCGACCCTGCTGGTCACCCTGCACAGCTTCACCCCGGCGATGGCCGGCATGGCGCGGCCCTGGCACTGCGGCGTGCTCTACCACCGCGACGCCCGCCTGGCGCATGCCTTGCGCGACGCCCTGCAGGCCGAGGGCGACCTGGTGGTGGGCGACAACCAGCCCTACTCGGTCAGCGACAGCAGCGACTACGCGATCCCGGTCCACGGCGAGGGCCGCGGCCTGCCGCACGTGGAGATCGAGATCCGCCAGGACCTGATCGCCGACGCCGACGGCCAGGCGGCCTGGGCGCAGCGCCTGGCGCGGCTGTTCCGGGCCTTGCAGCCGCGGTTCGTCTGAACCGGCGGCCAACAACGGCCGCAGCCCCGTGGAAATCGGTTACATGCGGGCTCGTCCTGCGGCGGCCCGATCCGGCATACTCGGCCGGCTCCCGTCTTCATCCCCCGATCGACACGATGCCCGGTTTCCGTTCGACCTCCGCGTTCCTGGCCGTGCTGGCCGCCGGCCTGACCGGCTGCGGCATGCACCGCGACATCCCGGACCGCGCCGCCTTCGAAGCGTTCGATTCCTCCAGCACCTATTCGCGCAGCTTCGACCATTCCCCGGCCCAGACCTGCGAGGCCGCGCGCCGGGCCCTGCTCAGCCAGGGCTTCGTGGTCGGCCGCGCCGAGGCCGACATCGTCGAGGCACGCAAGTACTTCCAGCAGGACGAGAGCCACGAGCAGGTCGAGTTCCGCGCGGTGTGCATGCCGCAGCTGCGCGGCGATCAGCAGACGGTGGTGTTCGTCAACGCGGTCCAGGACCGCTACGCGCTGCGCAAGAGCAACACCTCGGCCAGCCTGGGCGTGAGTGCGCTGGGCTCGGTGTCGCTGCCGATCGGCTCCAGCGAGGACTCGCTGGTCAAGGTCGCCAGCGAGACCCTGCAGGACGACACCTTCTACAAGCGCTTCTTCGCCGTGCTCGAGCGTTTCCTGCCCGAGCACGCCGAGCGGCCCGCGCCGCGGACCGCGGCGACCCAGCCGGCGCTGTTCCCGATGCCGCAGTACCCGCAGCCGCAGCCGGCCGAACTGGCACCGGAGCCGGCGCCCGCGGCCACCGAGGCGCTGCCCGCGCCGCCGCCGTTGTAGGAGCCGGTCTTGCCGGCGACCGTAGAGGCGGACGGATCACTGGCACCCGGTTGCACGCAGACGCATCCACCATGGCGGTCGCCGGCAAGACCGGCTCCTACACGAAGGCGTCGGTCGCCCGCACCAGCGCGTCCACGTTCTCGGCCTCGAACGCCGAATGGCCCGAGGCCGGGGTGATCTCGAGCGTGGCCTTCGGCCAGGCCTTGTGCAGCTCCCAGGCGTTCTGCAAAGGGCAGACCACGTCGTAGCGGCCGTGCACGATCACCCCGGGGATGGCGGCGATGCGGTGGACGTCGCGCAGCAGCTGGTCCTCGACCTCGAAGAAGCCACCGTTGACGAAGTAGTGGTTCTCGATCCGGGCGAAGGCCAGGGCGAACTGCGGGTCCTGGTGGCTGCTGACGAAGTCCTGGTCGACGTGCAGGAAGCTGGTCGCGCCCTCCCACACGCTCCAGGCGCGGGCGGCGTCCAGGCGGGTGGCCTCGTCGTCGCTGGTCAGGCGGCGGTGGAAGGCGGAGATCAGGTCGTGGCGCTCGACCGGCGGGATCGCGCCGATGTAGTGCTCCCAGGCGTCGGGGAACAGGCGGCTGGCGCCTTCCTGGTAGAACCATTCCAGTTCCCAGCGGCGGAGCATGAAGATGCCGCGCAGGACCAGTTCGGTGACGCGCTGCGGGTGGGTTTCGGCGTAGGCCAGGGCGAGCGTGGAGCCCCAGCTGCCGCCGAACACCTGCCAGGCGTCGATGCCGAGCTTTTCGCGCAGCTTCTCGATGTCGGCGACCAGGTCCCAGGTGGTGTTGTCGACCAGGTCGGCATGCGGGGTGGAGCGGCCGGAGCCACGCTGGTCGAACAGGACGATGCGGTACTTCGCCGGGTCGTGGAAACGACGCATCTTCGGGCTGCAGCCGCCGCCGGGACCGCCGTGCAGCAGCACCACCGGCTTGCCCTGCGGGTTGCCGCACTGTTCGTAGTACAGGGCGTGGCGGTCGTCGACCTGCAGGATGCCGGTGTCGAACGGTTCGATCTCGGGATACAGCGTGCGCATGCGGGGGTTCCTGCGAAACGGTGCGGGCATTGTATCGGGCGCGGAATATGGCCCGGCCCGGCAAACGGGTCATCCGGCGGGTGGCGACGACCTACACGGGACGGCGGCCGAGGGTGACGCGGTCGCGCCGCTCCAGGTCGGGCACGGTCCCGACTTCGGCGAAGCCGTTGTCCCGCAACAGCGCGCGCACCGCCGCGCCCTGGTCCAGTCCGTGCTCCAGCAGCAGCCAGCCGCCGGGCACCAGGTGCGTGGGCGCCGCGGCCACGATCGTGCGGATCGCATCCAGGCCGTCGGGCCCGGATGCCAGCGCGCGCGCCGGCTCGTGGCGCAGGTCGCCCTGGGCCAGGTGCGGGTCGCCTTCGGCGATGTAGGGCGGGTTGCTGGCGATCAGGTCGAAACGGTCGCCGCCCAGGGCCTGGCACCAGTCGCCGCGGCGGAACCAGACGTTGTCCAGGCCGGCGGCCTGGGCGTTGGCCACCGCCACCGCCAGGGTGGCCTTGGCCACGTCGGTGGCCACCACCGCAGCCAGCGGCCGCTCGCTGGCGATGGCCAGGGCGATGGCGCCGCTACCGGTGCCCAGGTCGGCCACGCGTGCCGGCTCCTGCGGATCGAGCCGGGCCAGGGCCAGTTCGACCAGCAGTTCGGTCTCCGGGCGCGGGATCAGGGTGTCGGGACCGACCTGCAGGTCCAGGGTCCAGAAGCCGCGGCGGCCGGTCAGGTAGGCGACCGGCTCGCCGCCGGCGCGACGCTCGACCAGGGCGCGCACGGCAGCGGCCTCGGCGGCGGCCACCGGGTCGGTGGCGTGCGCGAACAGCCAGGCGCGGTCGCGGCCGAGGGCATGCGCCAGCAAGGGTTCGGCGTCCTCGCGGCCGATCCGGGCGGCGGCTTCGCGCAGCAGCTGGTCGACGCGCGGCGATTCAGGAGGGGGGGCATTCATGGCGACAACGATGGGCCATGGATATGGATCTGCCAATGTCGGTCGGGTCCGCGCGGCAACGCACCAAAGAAGCAACAGTGAAATCCGATAGACAATAACTATCTATTCAATGCCATCAATCGATTTGATCTGTCTATCACTCCGGCCTAGCATGGCCGCCATCCCCTCCACCCACCCCTAGAAGGACCGACCCATGTCCCTGATCAACACCACCGTCAAGCCGTTCAAGGCCACCGCCTTCCAGAACGGCGAGTTCATCGAAGTCACCGACGCCAGCCTGAAGGGCAAGTGGTCGGTCCTGATCTTCATGCCGGCCGCCTTCACCTTCAATTGCCCGACCGAGGTCGAGGACGCCGCCAACAACTACGCCGAGTTCCAGAAGGCCGGTGCCGAGGTCTACATCGTGACCACCGACACCCACTTCTCGCACAAGGTGTGGCACGAGACCTCGCCGGCCGTGGGCAAAGCCCAGTTCCCGCTGGTCGGCGACCCGACCCACCAGCTGACCAACGCCTTCGGCGTGCACATCCCGGAGGAAGGCCTGGCCCTGCGCGGCACCTTCATCATCAACCCGGAAGGCGTGATCAAGACCCTGGAAATCCACGACAACGCGATCGCCCGCGACGTCAGCGAGACCCTGCGCAAGCTCAAGGCCGCCCAGTTCGTCGCCGCCAACCCGGGCCAGGTGTGCCCGGCCAAGTGGAAGGAAGGCGCCCAGACCATCGCTCCGTCGCTGGACCTGGTCGGCAAGATCTAAGCGCCGCACCGCCCTTCCCGCATCACGCGGGGAGGGCCTCCCCCCGGCCCGTTCCAAAGGCCGGGAGTGGATGGAAGCCATCGTACCCACGCCGCTGCCGCGCCATGCGGCACGCCACGCAGGCCGCGTCGGCTTCCATCCACTCCCTACGAAGATGACGCCCTGTGCGCAGGGCGCCACGGCGACGGCTTGCCTGCCTTCGCCGCGCTCGAACACCCCTCCCCCACGGAGTTGCCGCCATGTTGGATGCCAACCTCAAGACCCAGCTGCAGGCCTACCTGGAGCGCCTGACCCGCCCGGTGCACCTGGTCGCCTCGCTCGACGACGGCGCCGGCTCGGCGGAGATGCTCGCCCTGCTGCAGGGCATCGAGGCCCTGTCGCCGAAGGTGAGCCTGGAAACGCGCCGCGACGACGGCGAGCGCACGCCGTCCTTCGCCATCACCAGCCCCGGCCACGACATCTCCCTGCGCTTCGCCGGCCTGCCGATGGGCCACGAGTTCACCTCGCTGGTGCTGGCCCTGCTGCAGGCCGGCGGGCATCCGTCCAAGGCCGCGGCCGAGACGATCGAGCAGGTGCGCGCGCTGGACGGCGAGTTCCTGTTCGAGACCTATTTCTCCCTGTCCTGCCAGAACTGCCCGGACGTGGTCCAGGCGCTGAACCTGATGGCGGTGCTGAACCCGAAGGTCAGGCACGTGGCCATCGACGGCGCCCTGTTCCAGGACGAGGTCGAGGGCCGCCAGGTGATGTCGGTGCCGGCGGTGTTCCTCAACGGCGAACTGTTCGGCTACGGCCGCATGGGCCTGGAGGAGATCGTCGCCCGGCTCGACACCGGCGCCGAAAAGCGCGAAGCGGAGAAGATCGCGAACAAGGCCGTGTTCGACGTGCTGGTGGTCGGCGGCGGTCCGGCCGGCGCGGCGGCGGCCATATACGCCGCGCGTAAGGGCATCCGCACCGGCGTGGCCGCCGAGCGCTTCGGCGGCCAGGTGCTGGACACCATGGCGATCGAGAACTTCATCTCGGTGCAGCACACCGAGGGCCCGAAGCTGGCCGCCCAGCTCGAACAGCACGTGCGCGAGTACGAGGTCGACGTGATGAACCTGCAGCGCGCGACCGCGCTGGTGCCGGCCGGCGACGACGGCCTGGTTGAAGTGAAGCTGGCCAACGGCGCCTCGCTGAAGTCGAAGACCGTGGTCCTGTCCACCGGCGCGCGCTGGCGGCAGATGGGCGTGCCCGGCGAGGACCAGTACCGCAACAAGGGCGTGGCCTACTGCCCGCACTGCGACGGTCCGCTGTTCAAGGGCAAGCGGGTGGCGGTGATCGGCGGCGGCAACTCCGGGGTGGAGGCGGCGATCGACCTGGCCGGAATCGTGGCCCACGTCACCCTGGTCGAGTTCGATTCGAAGCTGCGCGCCGACGAGGTCCTGCAGCGCAAGCTGCGCAGCTTGCCGAACGTGCGCATCCTCACCAGCGCCCAGACCACCGAGGTGCTGGGCGACGGGCAGAAGGTCACCGGCCTGGTCTACAAGGACCGCGAGGGCGGCGACAGCCACCGGCTGGAGCTGGAAGGCGTGTTCGTGCAGATCGGCCTGCTGCCCAACACCGAATGGCTCGAGGGCACGATCGCGCTGAGCCCGCGCGGCGAGATCGTGGTCGACGACCGCGGCCAGACCAGCGTGCCGGGGGTGTTCGCCGCCGGCGACTGCACCACCGTACCGTACAAGCAGATCGTGATCGCGATGGGCGAGGGCTCCAAGGCTGCGCTGGCCGCGTTCGACCACCTGATCCGCACCTCGGCGCCGGCGCCGAAGACCGGAGCGGTCGCCGAGGCGGCCTGATGCGCCGCGGCGGGCACCCTGCCCGCCCGGTGCTATACAGTCCGGCCGAGGCGACGGAGGCAAGCCGCGATGAACCTGCGCGACCTCAAGTACCTGGTGGCGCTGGCCGACCACAGGCATTTCGGCCGCGCCGCCGCGGCCTGCTACGTCAGCCAGCCCACGCTCTCCACCCAGATCCGCAAGCTGGAGGACGAGCTGGGCGTGCCGCTGGTCGAGCGCGCGCCGCGCAAGGTGATGCTGACCCCCGCCGGGCGCGAGGCCGCCGAGCGCGCGCGCCGGATCGTGGCCGAGGTCGAGCAGATGAAGGAAGCCGCGCGCCGCAGCCAGGACCCGGAAGCCGGGGCGGTGCGCCTGGGCATCTTCCCGACCCTGGCGCCGTACCTGCTGCCGCACGTCATCCCGCGCGTGCGCGCCCGCTTCCCGCAGCTGGAACTGCTGCTGGTGGAGGAAAAGAGCGACGAGCTGCTGGCGCGCCTGCGCGACGGCAAGCTCGACGCCGCGGTGCTCGCCCTGCCGGTGCACGACGAGCAGCTGCACACCGAGTTCCTGTTCGAGGAGCCGTTCGTGCTGGCGGTGCCCGACGGCCATCCGCTGGCCGGGCGCGAGGCCCTGGCCCTGGACGAGCTGTCCGAGCAGCGCCTGCTTCTGCTGGAGGACGGCCACTGCCTGCGCGAGCAGGCGCTGGACGTGTGCCGGCTGTCGGGCGCGCACGAGAAGACCGAGTTCCGCGCCACCAGCCTGGAGACCCTGCGGCAGATGGTCGCGGCCAACGTCGGGGTGACCCTGCTGCCGGCGCTGGCGGTGAAGCCGCCGGTGGCGCGCTCGGACAACATCCACCTGCTGCGCTTCTCCGACTCCCATCCCAGCCGCAGCATCGCCATGGTCTGGCGCCGCAGCTCGGCCATGAGCGGTTTCCTGGAGCGGCTGGCGCAGGTGTTCGGCGACCTGCCGGCGGACCTGCTCGCGCCCACCGGCGCCGTCCCGGCCGCGGCGGCGCGCCAGTCCGCCGCGGTGCCGCCGCCGCGCAGCGACTGGGGCTGAATCCGGGCTGCGCGGGGCCCCGCGGCGGTTGAATCCGCCCGCGTTCCGGGCTACGGTGGGCCCTGCAAACCTTTTTGCCCAAGGCGGACGCGGAAACGCGCCGCCTTTTCTTCGTGCGCGCCGAGCGCGCGCTCCAACCCGTGAGGAACCTCCATGTCCGCCCGACCCACCAGCGGCCTGCCGCCTTCGATCATCGTTTCCAGCCGCGACCTGGCCCGCCTCGAGGCCCTGCTCGACTCCCCGGTGCTGAGCCGCCATCCGGCCGCGCTCGCGCTGATGGACGAGCTCAACCGCGCCGAGGTGCTGCCGCCCGAGCGCATCCCCGCCGATGTGGTCACCATGCACTCGCGGGTCGAGTGCGAGGACATCGCCAGCGGCGAGGACCATGTCCTGACCCTGGTCTATCCCAACGAGGCCGACGTCGAGCGCGGCCGGGTGTCCGTACTGGCCCCGGTGGGCAGCGCCCTGCTCGGCCTGTCGGTCGGCCAGAGCATCGACTGGCAGGCCCCCGGCGGCCGCACCCTGAAGCTGCGGGTCAAGTCGGTGCGCTACCAGCCCGAGGCCGCCGGCGACCTGCATCGCTGAGGCGAGAGAGAGCGGCATGGCTTGGCGCTGCGACACGACGCCTGCCGCCGCTCATGTCCCCCGGCAGCGGCCTGCGGCCGCTGCCTCCTCTTTTACTTCCCGTCGGCGGGCGCCGCGCCGCAGCGCTTCACGATGGCCTCGAGGCCGGGTTCGCGGCGATGATGCCAGCGCGCCCGCTACAGCCAGTCGCGCCAGGGCAGCTCGGTGTCGCCCAGGGCGATGAAGTCGCCGTTGAGCAGGGTCTCGCGCCGGTTGTAGCGGAACGGCTTGCCCGTTTCCGTCGACAGCACGGCGCCGCCGGCCGCGTGCAGCACGCACTGGGCCGCGGCGGTATCCCATTCGGAGGTGGGGCCAAAGCGCGGATAGACGTCCAATGCGCCTTCGGCGATCCGGCAGAACTTGAGCGAGGAGCCGAGCGCGACCTCCTCGATCGCGCCCATCTTCTCCAGCGCCGACTGGGTGCGGGGATCGCGGTGGGAGCGGCTGGCGGCCACCCGCAGGGGCGCGGTCGCCGGTTCGCGCACGCGCAGGGGCTCGTCGCGGTGGCCGTCGCGACGGTAGGCGTACTCGCCCCGCACCGCATGCCAGACCTGGCCGCCGACCGGGGCCTGGACCACGCCCATCGCCGGCGCGCCCTGGGCGATCAGGGCGATGTTCACGGTGAACTCGCCGTTGCGCTTGACGAACTCGCGGGTGCCGTCGAGCGGGTCGACCAGCCAGTAGCTGGACCAGTGCCGGCGGGTCTCCCACGGCACCTGGGCGGACTCCTCCGACAGCACCGGCAGGTCGGGGGTCAGCCGTTCCAGGCCCTCGACGATGATCCGGTGCGCGGCCAGGTCGGCGGCGGTGAGCGGACTGGCATCGTCCTTGTGCTGGACCTCGAAGCCCTGTTCGTAGATCTCCATGATCGCCGCGCCGGCCTGGCGGGCGATGGCGATCACGGTTTCGCGCACGTCCACGGTGATCCGGATCATCGACGCCCCAACCATTCGCGGGCGATGAACAGCGCCGCCAGCGAGCGCCCCTCGGAGAAATCCTCTCTCAACATCAGCGTTTCCAGTTCCTGCAGTTTCCAGGGAATGACCTCGAGCTCCTCCGGCTCGTCGCCGGGCAGCTTCTCGGGATAAAGGTCGCGGGCCAGCACCAGCCACGAGACGTGGCTCATGTAGGTCGGGGCCAGGGTCAGCGGGCGCAGCACGTCGATCCGGCGGGCGCCGTAGCCGGCCTCTTCCTTCAGCTCGCGGTCGGCGGCCTGTTCGGGACTCTCGCCGGCATCGATCCGGCCCTTGACCAGGCCCAGCTCGTAGCGGTGCACGCCGGCGGCGTACTCGCGCACCAGCAGCACGGTCTCGTCGTCCAGCATCGGCACCACCACCACCGCGCCGTGGCCGCGGCCGACCATGCGCTCGAAGCGGCGGCGTTCGCCGTTGGAGAACTCCAGGTCCAGCTTCTCCAGGCGGTAGGGCCCGGCCTCGGACGCGGTGACCTCGTGGATCACGGGCAGGCGGCGGCTCACCGGCGGCTCCCGCGGCGCGGCCGCGGTGCGGCCGATATGATGGCGGGATGCTCGGACGTACTCATGAACCGCGAATGCTAGCAGACCCGTCGATGCCCGAGCCCGCCCGCCGCTGGCGCGAGCGCGACCTGGCCGTGCTCTGGCACCCGTGCACGCAGATGCGCGAGCACCCGGACACGCTGCCGCTGGTGCCGGTGGAGCGCGGCGAAGGCGCCTGGCTGGTCGGCTACGACGGCCGCCGTTATCTGGACGGAGTCAGCAGCTGGTGGACCAACCTGCATGGCCACGCCGAGCCGCGGATCGCCGAGGCCATCGCCCGCCAGGCGCGGACCCTGGAACAGGTGATCCTGGCCGGCTTCTCGCATGCGCCGGCGGTGGAACTGGCCGAGCGCCTGCTCGCCATCGCCCCGCGCCAGGCCGGCCGCGCGCCGCTGGCCAAGGTGTTCTACGCCGACAACGGCTCGGCCGGGGTCGAGGTGGCGCTGAAGATGGCGTTCCACTGGTTCCGCAACCGCGGCGAGGAGCGGCGCACCAAGTTCGTAGCCCTGGAGAACGGCTATCACGGCGAGACCCTGGGCGCTTTGGCGGTGGGCGACATCCCGCTGTACCGGCGGATCTACGCGCCGCTGCTGGCCCAGGCCCTGTTCGCGCCCTCGCCCGATGCGTACCTGGCCGTCCCCGGCGAGTCTGAAGAGCAATGCGCCCTGCGCGCGGCCGACGCCCTGGCCGACCTGTTCGACCGCCATCCGGGCGAGATCTGCGCGCTGATCCTGGAGCCGCGGCTGCAGTGCGCCGGCGGCATGCGCATGCACCACCCGGCCTACCTGCGCCGCGCGCGCGAGCTGTGCGACGCCAACGGCGTGTTCCTGGTCGCCGACGAGATCGCCACCGGTTTCGGCCGCACCGGGACGATGTTCGCCTGTGAACAGGCGGGGGTCGCGCCCGACCTGCTGTGCCTGTCCAAGGGCCTCACCGGCGGCTTCCTGCCGCTGGCCGCGGTGCTGGCCACCCAGGTGCTGTACGACGGCTTCCTCGACGACTCGCGCGAGCGCGCCTTCCTGCATTCGCACAGCTACACCGGCAACCCGCTGGCCTGCGCCGCGGCCCTGGCCTCGCTGGACATCTTCGCGTCCGACGGCGTGCTCGAGCGCAACCGCGCCACCGCGGCGGCGATGGCGCGCCGGGCCGCGGCGCTGGCCAGGCAGCGGCACGTGGCCGACGTGCGCCAGGCCGGCATGGTCGTGGCCTTCGAACTGTGCCGCGACGGCGACCGCGGCAGGCCATTCGATCCGGCCCTGCGCATCGGCCTGCGCGCCTACCGCGCCGCGCTGGATCGCGGCGTGCTCCTGCGGCCGCTGGGCGACGTGCTGTACTGGATGCCGCCCTACTGCGTGGACGCGGCCCAGCTGGACCTGCTCGCCGAGGCCACCGCCGAGGCCATCGCCGAGGCCACCGCATGCGCCTGACCCGCTGCCACGTCGACCTGCCGCTGCGCGCCGGCGCCGAGCTGGTCCTGCCCGAGCGCGCCGGCAACCACCTGGCGCGGGTCCTGCGCCTGCGCGAAGGCGACCCCTGCGTGCTGTTCAACGGCGACGGCCACGACTACGGTGCGCGCCTGGTCGCGGTCGGCAAGCGCGAGGTCCGCGCGCAGGTGCTGGAAGCCACCGCGGTGGACAACGAGTCGCCGTTGCGGATCGTGCTGCTGCAGGGGATTGCCAGGGGCGAGAAGATGGACCTGATCCTGCAGAAGGCCACCGAACTGGGCGTGGCCGCGATCGTGCCGGTGTCCGGCGAGCGCACCGAGGTGCGGCTGGACGCCGAGCGCGCGGAGAAGCGCCTGGCGCACTGGCGCAGCGTGGTCGAGTCGGCCTGCGAGCAGTCCGGACGTGCGCGGGTGCCGGCCCTGGCGGCGCCGGCGGCGCTGGACCCGGCCGCGCGTGGACTGGAGGACGAGGGCCTGCGCCTGCTGCTGGATCCGCAGGGCGAACATCGGCTGGAGGCGATGCCCGCGCCGGCGGCGATGAAGGTGGTGGTGGCGATCGGCCCGGAAGGCGGCTGGTCGCCGCGCGACCGCGAGGTCCTGCACGCGGCCGGCTTCAGCGGCCTGCGCCTGGGACCGCGGGTGCTGCGCACGGAAACCGCGGGCCTGGCCGCGATCGCGGCCCTGCAGGCGCGCTTCGGCGACCTGTAGGGCGGTGACTCAGGCCGCCGCGGCCAGCGCCTCGGCGACCAGGCGCTCCACGCCTTCCAGGTCGGGCAGCAGGGCGCCCAGGTCGCCCAGCAGCACTCGCATCTGTACCCCGCGCGGCAGTTCCTCCTCGGAGGCGTCGGCCAGCAGGCTGTCGCGCGGCACCGAGACCAGCTGCGGGAAGGACGCGGTCTGCAAGGCCAGGTACGGCACCGCCTCGTCGCCGCCCATGCCCTTGAGCACGACCACGCGGTTGTTGCGCGCGGCCGCTTCCTGGCCCAGGCCGGCAAGGCGCGAGAACGCCACCAGCGGCACGGTCCAGCCATGCCAGTCGATCTGCCCGGCCAGCCAATCCGGCGCACCGGCGATCGGCTCGACCGGTACCCGCGCCATCACCTCGGCGACGGTGGCGTTGGGCAGCAGCAGGCGCTCCTGACCCACCTGGATCATGACGCCGCGGATTTCGTCTTTGTTGTAGGCCATGTTCGATCCCGTGTCCGTGCACTCAGCCCCAGCGCGAGGCGAGCTGTTCGGCCAGCTGCGCCGGCGAGCCCAATTCGGCGCCGCCGGCCGCCAGCAGCCGGATCGCGCTGGCGTCGTAGCAGCCTTCCAGCGCCTGGCCGGCGACGTGGCCGCCGCGGGTGGCCAGGGCCAGGGCCGCATCCACCCGCGCGGTGTCGGCGCCGCTGAGCAGCAGGACCGCGCTCTCGGCCGGCGGCAGGGCCGCGACCAGTTCGTCTCCACCCGCGACCTCGACAAAGCGCAGGCCGTCGCCGGCCGCCACGCCCACCCCTTCGGGCAGCACGTAGGCGCGCGCGCCGCTCAGTTCCTGCCCCGCTTCCGCCATCAGCACCGGCAAGGCGGACACCCGTGCCATCTGCTTGACCAGGTTGTCGTAGCGCCCGCCATCCAGGCGCAGCTGGATCAGCACCGGGCGCTTGAAGCCGCGCGGCAGGGCGACCAGCAGCTTGCGCACCGCATCCGGGCCGCCGATCCCGGCGATCACCAGGACCGCGCCCGGCGGCTTGGCGAAGGCGTCGGGCAGGGCCGCGGCGGCGGCCGCAGGACCTGGAGCGGCCGCGGCCTTGTCGTCCAGCTCGACCAGTTCCAGCCGCGAGAAATCGGGCAGGGGCGGCGGCGTGGAAGCCACGCCCGGTGCCGATGCCGGCTCCGGTGCGGGCGACGGCACGACGTCGGCCTCCTCGGCCAGGCTCCAGTCGGCCGCTGGCAGCGGCGGCGGGGTGGCGCCCGGGCGGTCCTGCGGCAGTTCCGGCGCCCGCGCCTCGGCTTCGGCCAGGTGCGGTTCGAAGCGGGCCTCGGCGTGGACCTGCTGCGGGGTGACCGGATGTCCCGGCTCCAGCTGCAGGCCGATGTCCTGCTCCTGCTCGCGACCGGGCGGCAGCACGTCGTCGTGGCCGTGCAGCTTGGCCGCCAGGTGGCGGATCCAGCGCTGCGCCTCCCAGCCGTCGCGACGCGCGGCCAGGTCGGCCTCGTCGAAGATCACCAGCAAGCCGGGCGCCTCCAGCGCCGGTTCCAGCGCCACCAGCGCATCCTCCACCGCCGGTTCCAGCGCCACCAGCGCAGCCTGGGGCGCGGCCCCGGCCAGGGTGGCGACGTCGAGCGCGGTGGGGTCCTCTTCCAGCACGATCAGGGCGCCGGCCGCGTCCAGCGCCTGGCGCAGGCGTTCGCGCGCCTGGCCCGGGCGCGCCAGCAAGGCCACCGGCTTGCGCGACTCATTCGCGGACACGGGCGATCCCCAGCAGGTCGTAGACGTTGCGCATCAGGTCCAGCTCCTGGTACGGCTTGCCCAGGTAGCGCTGCACGCCGATCTCGAACGCGCGCTGGCGATGCTTCTCGCCGGTGCGCGAGGTGATCATCACGATCGGCACGCCGCGGAAGCGGGCGTCGGCGCGCATCGCGGTGGCCAGCTCGTAGCCGTCCATGCGCGGCATCTCGATGTCCAGCAGCATCAGGTCGGGGACGCGCTCCTCCAGCCGCTCCAGCGCCTCGACGCCGTCGCGGGCGGTGGCCACCTCGAAGTTGTGGCGCTCCAGCACGCGGCCGGTGACCTTGCGCATGGTCAGCGAGTCGTCGACCACCATCACCAGCGGCACGCGCCTCTGCTGCAGGGTCTCGACCTCGGCGACCGGGCGCTCCGGCTGGGCCAGGTGGCGGCGCACCAGCGGGGCCACGTCGAGGATCACCACCACCCGACCGTCGCCGGTGATGGTGGCGCCGTAGATGCCCGGCACCGAGGCGATCTGCAGGCCGACCGGCTTGACCACGATTTCGCGGTTGCCGACCACCTGGTCTATTGCTACTGCCGCACGCAGGTCGCCGGCGCGGACCAGCAGCAGGGGTACCTGCGGCTGGCCTTCGGCCTTGGCTGGACCCTGCCCGACCAGCAGGCCGAGGTCGTGCAAGGCGTATTCCTCGCCGGCGTAGCGGTAGACGCCGCCGCCGGCCTCGAAGCGCTCGCGCGAGATCCGGCCTATGCCGCTGACCGAGGCCACCGGCACCGCGTAGGTGGTGTCGCCGATCTGCACGAACACCGCCTGGGTGACCGCCAGGGTCTGCGGCAGGCGCAGGGTGAAGACCACGCCCTTGCCGGCGGTGGAATCGATTTCCACCGTGCCGCCGAGCTGGCGCACCTCGTTGCGGACCACGTCCATGCCCACGCCGCGGCCGGCCAGCTGGCTGACCGATTCGGAGGTGCTGAAGCCGGATTCGAAGATCAGCGAATCCAGCTCCGCATCGGTGAGCACCGCGTCGGCGCGCAGCAGGCCGCGCGACTCGGCGCGGCGGCGGATCGCGTCGCGATCCAGGCCGCGGCCGTCGTCGGACACCCGCAGAACGATTTCGGAACCCTCGTGGCGCAGGGCGATCGTGATCGTGCCTTCCTCGGGCTTGCCGGCGTCGCGGCGGTCCTTCGGCAGCTCCAGGCCGTGGGCGACCGAGTTGCGCAGCATGTGTTCGAGCGGCGCGACCATGCGGTCGAGGACGTTGCGGTCCAGTTCGCCGTGGGTGCCGTCGAGCTTGAGCTGGACCTGCTTGCGGGTCTCGTGCCCGGCCTGGCGGACCACCCGGCGCAGGCGCGGGACGACGCTGTCGAACGGCACCATGCGCGCGCTCATCAGGCCGTCCTGCAGCTCCGAGCTGACGCGCGACTGCTGCTGCAGCAGGACGTCGTACTGGCGGGCCAGGTCGTCGAGCACGCCCTGCAGGCCGGTCAAGTCGGCGGCCGACTCGCCCAGGCCGCGGCTGAGCTGCTGCAGGGTCGAGAAGCGGTCCAGTTCCAGCGGATCGAAGGTCGGGTCGGCGCTGTCCTGCTCGCGCTGGTAGCGGGCGACGATCTGGGCCTCGGTCTCCAGGTCCAGGCGGCGCAACTGGTCGCGCAGGCGGGCGTTGGTGCGGTCCAGCTCGGCCATGGCGCTGCGGAACGCGCCCAGCTGCTGCTCCAGGCGCGAGCGGTAGATCGCCACTTCGCCGGCGTGGTTGACCAGGTTGTCGAGCAGGTCGGCGCGCACGCGCACCTGTTCCTGCGGACCGCGCGGCACGCCTTCCTCGTTGATCTCGACCGGCTCGTCCTCGACCGGCGGCGACAGCGGCGGCAGGTGCGCGGCGGCCGCGGCCAGGGCGATGGCGGCGGCGGAAGCCGGCACCGCGGGCTGCGGCACGGCGTCTTCCGCGGCCGACGGGAGGCGATCGGTCTCCGGCGCGGTCGCGGGTTCGAAACCGGCTTCGTCCGCGGCAAAGGCCTGGTCCACCGGCGCGGCGACGGATCCAACCTCGTCCGCGGCGACCGTGCTCCCGCTGGCTTCGTCGGTGGCGGCGACAGCGTCCGCCGCCGCGGCCTGCGCTTCACCCTCTTCGACCGCCGGCGCGGCGACTGTCGCCGGCGTGGTCAGCGCAGCCACATAGGCCTCGGCCGAACCGTCGGCCGACGGCGCGTAGGCCTGGCCGCGGATGCGCGCTTCGAACTCGTCGATCAGCGCCTGCGGCATCTCGGTGACGCGATGGGCGCGGGTGCGCTGCAGCAGCCGGTGCAGGGTGTCGAAGCCGCGCTCGAGCAGCTGCACGTCGCCGCTCCGCAGTTCGGTGCGCTGCTCGGCCGCCGCTTCCAGCAGCGATTCGATCACGTGGCCCAGGTCGCCGATGGTGGCGATCCCGGCCATGCGCGCGCCGCCCTTGAGCGTGTGCAGGTCGCGCTGCAGGCCGGCGATCGGCTCGCGCGCGGTGGTGTCTTCGCGCAGCTCCTGGATCAGGCCGTCGATGTGGTCGAGCAGGTCCACGCCCTCCTCGACGAAGATGTCGACCAGTTCGCGGTCCAGCTCTTCGAAGTCGAGCATCGGGCCGTCGGCGGCGCCCGCCTCGGCCAGCGGCGGTGCCGACTGGAACGCGGGGATGGCGGTTTCACCGACAGCGGCTTCGAGCGATTCCTCTTCGCCCTCGACGGCCGGATCGGCGGCCTCCTCGAGGACGATGGCGGCATCGCCGGCCTCGGCAACGCCCGCCGCATCCAGGTCCGCCCGCTCTTCTCCGGCGAGTCCTTCTTCGGCCAGATCTTCTTCGGCCAGTTCCAGCACCGACCCTGCGTCCACCGCTTCCGTGTCGCCGTGTGCGGCCCGTTCGGCCGGCTCGAGCTCCAGGGTCTCGGCAATCGCGAACGCGTCCTCGGTGGCCACCACCTCCGCCGCTTCGAGCGAGGCCGGCTCCAGGTCCGCATCGGACAGGGACGAAGATTCCGCGTCGGCATCCACGGCCAGTTCGAAGGAGGCCATATCCTCCAAGGTCGCGTCTTCCGCCGCCGCCTCGACGGCGGCGGTATCCGTGGCCGATGTCGGGGCTTCATGCAGCTCCGGCGACAGGTACGGGGTCAGGTCCTCCACTCCGGTCAGCTCGTCGCCCGCGGCTGCGTCCTGCCCGGCCACGTCGTCGAACTCCTCGTCGGTCAGCACCGTCTGCGGCCAGCTGGCCTCGGGCAGGCTGGCGGCCAGCGCCTGCAGCCGCGCCGAGAGCGCCGTGTACACGGGGATGCGTGGCGATTCGGCCTGCAAGGCGAGGATGCAGCCGCGGATCGCCTCGGCGGTGGCGGCGATGGCGTCGACCGCCTCAGCGTCGGCGACCTGGGCGCCGGCCAGCGAGCGCTTGATGAAGGTCTCGGCCGGGTCGGTGACCGAGGTGATCTCGGGCACATCGGTCATCGCGAACGCGCCGTTCATGGTGTGCATGGCGCGCAGCAGGCCATCGGTGGCCGGCTGCGGCAGCCCGCGCGCGGCCGCGATCCAGGCGTCGACCGTTTCCAGGTGCGAGGCGACCTCGGCCTCCAGGATCTCGCGCAGCACGCTGTCGACCGAGGCGGGCGTGCCCTCTTCCGGCAATGCGGCGGCCGGCGCGGCCTCGGCCATGGCTTCGACCGCCGGCAACGGCGCCACGATGGCGGCCGCTTCCGTGGCGATGCCATCCGGCGCGCTGTAGAACGCCTCCTCGCCGGCGGCGACGCGCTCGGCGACGGCCTCCATTCCCTCCAGGTCGGCCGCCAGCGGCACCCGGCCACGCAAGGCGGCATCGAACTGCGGCAGCACGTCGCAGGCCTGCTGGACCATGGCCAGCACCGCCGGACTCGCCGGACGGGTGCCGTCGAGCACGCGGTTGAGCATGCTCTCGATCTTCCAGCTGAACTCGCCCAGCGCGCGCGCGCCGACCAGGCGGCCGCTGCCCTTGAGGGTGTGGAACACGCGCCGGATCGGGCGCATGCGCTCCAGGTCGTTGGGCGCCATGCGCCACTCCGGGAGCAGGCGGGCCAGGTTGCCCATCTCCTCCTCGAATTCCTCCAGGAACACCTCGCGGATGTCGGCGTCGATGTCCTGGCTCTCGTCGAAACCGCCGGCCACGGGGCCCGCGGCGGTGTCCACGGTCGGAGTCGCCGGTTCGGCCGCAGGTGCGACCGGCGCGGAAGGTACGGCCGGGGAGCCGAAACCGCCGCTGGGCAGGCCGGCGGCGGCGGCCGAGATCTCGGCGATGAGCGAGCTGGAATCGCCGTCCAGCTCGATCCGGCTGACCCGGCTCTCGAACACCGTCACCGGACGGGTCTCCGGCTGCAGGCGCAGGTTCACGTCCAGCCATTGCGAGGCGTCGGTGCCGCGGACTTGCGGCACGGCAGCGCCGTCGGCGCCCACGGCCGGCGCTTCGGCGGAGAGGTCGGCCACGTCCTCGATCGCCGCGGCCGCGGCCTCGGTTTCGGCCTCGTCGGCCACGTCCTCGATCGCCGCGGCCTCGGCTTCGGCCTCGAGCGCTTGTTCCAGCTCGCCGGCGTCGTTGGCGGCAGCCGCAGTGGACTCGTGCTGCACTGCCACCGGTTCGGCGGCAATTTCGTTTCCGGGCGCGGTCCAGGCGAGCCCGTCGACGGCCGCATCGTCCTGGAACGCGGGCGGGATGGCGGCGGGCGGCAGGGCGCCTGCGCCCTCGAGCTCGACCGGCAGGATCTCGCCGGCCTCCGCGGTCGCACCCGGGGAGGCGACGTATTCGGCCGAGACCGGATCGAAGCTGAAATGGAAATCGACCGACGGCGGCACCGACGGGGCCGCCGGCTCGATCGCGAACGGCTCGACCTCCAGCGCCGGGGCCTGGGCTTCCAGCGCCTCGGGTTCCGGCAGGTCGGCCGGGGCCAGCTCCACCGGCGGGATCGTGGCGTATTCGTCCTCGATCGCGGCGAAGGTCTGCGGGCGCTCGACCTGCACCGCGTCCCAGGCCAGGCCTTCGATCGCCGGCGGTGCCTCGACCGCGATGTCGACGGCAGCGACCGGCGCTTCGGCGACCGCGGGCACGGCGGCGGGCGCGGCCTCCCCGCCCGGCGCGGCCTCCCCGCCCGGCGCGGCGGCCTGCGGCAGAGGCCAGTAGTGCAGGTTCTCCAGGCTGGTCCGCGCGATCTCGAGGATCTCCTCGCGGTTGGGCCGGCGGTCGCGCAAGGCCTCGAGGTAGTACTCCAGGCTGGCCATGGCGTCGGCCAGGGTGTCGAGCTGGCGCCCGCTGGGCACGCGCCGGCGCTCGAGCAGTTCGGTGGCGATGTAGCGGCGCACGCCTTCCAGGTAGGCGGCCGGCTGCGGCAGGTCGAGCATGCCCAGGGCGCCGGAGACCTCCTCCAGCAGGCGCGGCACCTCGTCCAGGCGGGCGTGGTCCCAATTGGTCTCGATGAAGGCGACGAAGTGCTCGCGCGCGGCGGCGAAGTTGGAGATCGCCTCGTGCGCCAGCACCTCGACCGTGCGCCGGGCTTCGGCGGCGGCGGCGTCCTCGGCCGATTCCTCGCCCGCGCCCAGGCGCGCGACCTGGTCGTCCAGCGAGGCGTCCACGTAAAGCAGCGCGCCGGCGATGTCGAGCAGGGCGCTCTCGCTGGCCGGCTGCTCGCCGCGGGCGATCGCAGCCAGGCTGTCGCGCTGCTGCTGGACCACGTCGCGGGCCACGCCCAGGCCGAGCATGCCCAGGGTGTCGCCGACCTTGGTCAGTTCCTCGGCCTGCGGCTGCAGGGCGGCGGCGTCGCCGCCGGTGCGCAGGTGCAGGTCCAGCGCGTCCTTGACCCGCAGCAGTTCCTCCTTGACCACGCTGCCGACGGTGTTGAGCAGGTCGCGGTTGCGCCCGGCCAGGCTGCCGCGGGCATGGTCCAGCTCGGCCTCGGTGGGCGCGTGCGCGTCCAGGTCGAAGGCCTGGCGCAGGGCGTCCAGCGCCGGGTGCTGCACCCGCGCCTGGGCGATCAGGTACAGCAGCTGGCGGGTCGGTTCCTGGCTGGCCACGCCCTGGGCGTTGGCCGGCAGGGATTCGTCCTCGTGCGCCTGGCGCACCGCGCGGGCGATCCCGGTGAAGGCGCCGCGCAGGCCTTCGCCCGCGGCCAGGGCGCCGTCGCGCAGGGCTTCGGCGGCCGAGGACAGCACCCACAGCATGCGCCGGGTGGAATCGTGGCGGGCGTTCTCCAGCAAAGCGGCGGCGGCGGCGGCCAGCGCGGCCGGGTCGGTCGGGACGCCATGCTCGGGCCAGCCGGCCAGCGCGTCCTCGAAGCGCGACTGCGCCGAGGCGACCTGGTCCTGGCGCTGGGTCCAGGGCAGGGGCGAAGCGTCGGGCACCTGCTCGGGCAGGGGACGGTTGAGGTCGGGCGCGAACAGCACGCTCTCGCTCAGGCCGGCGGCGCCGCGCGCGGCGCGGATGTCGTTGAGCAGGGGCAGCAGCACGATCGGGATGTCGCGGTGGCCGTTCTGCAGCCGCTCCAGGTAGTCGGGCAGCAGCACGGTGCCGCGCATCAGGGTGGCGCAGGCCTCGTCGCGGTCGTTGGCCGCGCCCTGCTGCAGGGCCTGGGCCAGCAGTTCCATCTCCTCGGCGACCATCGCCGGGGCGTACAGCTCGACCATCCGCAGGGTGCCCTGCACCTGGTGCAGGTAACCGGCGCAGAAGCGCATGCGGCTGCTGTCGGCCGGGTTCTCGACGAACGCCTCGATCTCCCCGCGCGCCTGGCGCAGGGTCTCGTCCAGCTCCGGCTTGACCCAGCCGAGCACGGCGTGGCTCATCGCGTCGCGCAGTGCGCTCATCGCATGCCCCCTGCCGGGCGGCGGTCGATGCGCGTGGTGCGGGCCATCCTCATTCCTACGTCCCCCGTCAGGCGCGCCATCGTCAGCCAGGCAGCTTGAAGTCGGCGACCGAACGCCGCAGGTCGGCGGCCAGCTGCGCCAGGTGTCCGATCGACTCGGCGGTCTGTCCGGCGCCGCGCGAGGTCTGGCCAGAGATCTGCCGGACCACGTCCATCGTCTTGGTGATGTCGGCCGCCGCGCCCGCCTGCTGCTGGGCGGCGCCCGAGATGTTCTTGATGAGCTCGTTCAGGGCGTTGGACACGCGCTCGATCTCGGTCAGCGCGGTACCCGCGTCCTCGGCCAGGCGGGCGCCGGACACCACCTCGGCGGTGGTCTGCTCCATCGAGCTGACCGCCTCGTTGGTGTCGGCCTGGATGGCCTGGACCAGGCCTTCGATCCGTCGGGTCGCGCCGGAGGTGCGTTCGGCCAGGCGCTGCACTTCGTCGGCCACCACCGCGAAGCCGCGGCCGGTTTCGCCGGCGGCCGCGGCCTGCACCGCCGCGTTGAGCGCCAGGATGTTGGTCTGCTCGGAAATGTCGTTGATCAGTTCCACGATCGAGCCGATCTCCTGCGAGGACTCGCCCAGGCGCTTGATGCGCTTGGAGGTCTCCTGGATCTGGTCGCGGATCTGGTCCATGCCGTTGATGGTCTCGCGGACCACGCCCGCGCCCTCGGCAGCGATGACCACCGAGCGCTGCGCCACTTCGGCCGACTCGGAGGAGTTGCGCGACACCTGCTCGATGCTCGAGGCGATCTCGTTGATGCGCTGGGAGGCGGCGGTGATCTGCTCGGCCTGGTGGTTGGAAGCCTCGGCCAGCTGCAGCGCGGTGGCCTGGGTTTCCTGCGAGCCGGCCGCGACCTGCACCGAGGTGTCGTTGATCGTGGTCACCAGGTTGCGCAGTTCGTCCACGGCGTAGTTGATCGCGTCGGCGATCGCGCCGGTCATGTCCTCGGTCACCGAGGCCTTCACCGTCAGGTCGCCTTCGCCGAGCGAGCTGATCTCGTCCAGCAGCCGCATGATCGCCTGCTGGTTGCGGCTGTTGAATTCCACCTGCGCCTGCAGGCGGGCCTCCTGCTCGCGGCTGCGGCTGCGCACGGTGCTGAAGATGTAGAAGAACAGCGACACCAGCAGCAGGCCGCCGGACACCGCGCCGATCCAGAAATTGGGGAACAGGCGGGTATCGCGGGTGGAACCGAAGGCGGAGAACGCGTCGAACAGGCGCTTGCTGTCGTCCAGCATCCGGGCCGAGCCGGCGCCGATGCTGGCCGCCGCAGCCTGCGCGGCGAACAGGTTGCGCGAGCTGGCCAGGATCGCGTCCAGGTCCTTGCGCATCTCGTTCCACTGCGCCTGCGACTGGTCCAAAGCAGCCAGCGCGGCCGGATTGCGCACGGCGGCCACGCCCAGTTCCTCGTTGCCCTCGCGCAGGCCGGCCAGCACCTGGCCGAACACCACCGAGTCGCGCGCCAGGGCGTCGCCGGCCGAGGCCGCGGTCGGGCCGCCGGCGCGGATCTCGGTGACGCGGCGGGCCATGGTGCCGGCGACCACCACCTGCTGCAGGGCGTTGAACACCTGCGAGGCCTGCACCCCGCCGGCGGTCATCGCCCGCACCACCTCGTTCAGCTGCGCCTGCAGCTGCGGCACCCGGCCGACGAAGCGGTCGGCATTGCCGGCCAGGGCCAGCACCGCCGGCTCGGAATCGACGATCTGGGTGGCGCTGTCGCCCAGCGGCTTCCAGGTCTTGACCAGGTTGCCCAACGCGTCGGACACGCCCGGCTCCTGGCCGAAGCGCGCCTGCAGGTCGGCCACGGTGGTGTCGATCTGGCTGCGGGTCTGGCGGAAGGTCTTGAACGCCTCGGCATTGCCCGAGACCGCGTCGCGGCCCTGGTTGGCCAGCTGCTGCGAGAGCACCTGCAGGTCGGCCGCGCCGGTGCTGGCGCCGGCCAGGCGGCTGCCCTGCCAGGTGGCCACGCCGGTGTTGGCGCCGAATACGATCACCGAGAGCACCAGCAGGACCAGCCAGAACCCGGTGCTGACGCCACCCAGGCGGCTGGTCTTGGGGGTTTCGGGGGCAGTGCTCATACGTCGTCAGCCTCGATGCAGGGGCGGATGCGGGCGCGGCTCACGCCGCGGCCTGCCGGAATTCGGGAGTGCGGGCCAGCCGCGAAAGCGAGAACACGGCCCAGTCGGCGTCGTCGCCATGGAAGGCGCGCTCGATGAAGTGGGCGTAGCGGCCCTGGGCCAGCGGCCCGGGATCGATCGCCTGTTCCTGGGCGAAGCCGCGCTGGCCGTACAGCTCGTCGATGGTCAGGGCCACGTCGCCGCCCTGCTGGCGCATGACCAGCACCCGCTGGCCCTCGTGCAGCACGGTGCGCTCGCCTTCCAGGAACAGCTTCAGGTCGACCACCGGGAACAGGTTGCCGCGCAGGTTGCCGATCCCCAGCAGCCAGGGCTGGCCGCCCGGCACCGGGGTGACCGGCGGCATCGGCAGGATCTCGACCACCTCGCCGAACGGCGACACCAGCCGGCGCTTGCCGACCCGGTAGCCGACCCCGCGCCAGGTGTCGGCGCCCAGCTCGCGCGCCGGCAGCTGGACCACGTGCGCCAGGCTGCGCTGCTCGTAGTCGGAGAGGATGTCGAACGGAGTGCGCATCAGCCGCCCACCAGCTGGTTGATCCGCGCGACCAGGTCTTCCTCGCGCGGCGGTTTGACCACGTAGTCGACCGCGCCCTGGCGCATGCCCCAGGCCCGGTCGGTCTCCATGCTCTTGGTGCTGACGATCAGCACCGGGATCTTGCTGGTGGCCTGGTCGCGACTGAGCGCGCGGGTGGCCTGGAAACCGCTCATGCCGGGCAGGACCACGTCCATCAGCACCAGGTCCGGCAGCTCCTTGCGGGCGATGGCGATGCCGTCCTCGGCATTGGTGGCCAGGATCACCTGGTGCCCGCCGCGCTGCAGCCATTGGGTGAAGACGGCGCGGTCGGTCGGCGAATCTTCGATCAGCAGGATTCGAGCCATGTTGTTGCCTGCCCCCCCGGTCAGGCGTTGACGTACGTACGGATGGCGTTGAGCAGTTCTTCGCGGGTGAAAGGCTTGGTCAGGTACTGCTCGGAGCCGACGATGCGGCCGCGCGCCTTGTCGAACAGGCCGTCCTTGGACGAGAGCATGATCACCGGCGTGGACTTGAACTTCTGGTTGCCCTTGATCAGCGCGCAGGTCTGATAGCCGTCCAGGCGCGGCATCATGATGTCGACGAAGATGATCTGCGGTTGCTGGTCGGCGATCTTGGCCAGGGCCTCGAAGCCGTCGCTGGCGGTGACCACCTCGCAACCCTCGCGCTTGAGCAGGGTCTCGGCGGTGCGGCGGATGGTCTTGGAGTCATCGATCACCATGACCCGCAAGCCGCCCAGTTCCCCCGTGGGGGAGGTGTTCTCAGTCATTACCCTAATTCCCCTTGCGCGCGGCGCTTCATCGTTCCGGCGTCGCTGCGATGCGTCTATATCCCAGCACGGCCCGGTACTGTCAAGCCCGGCCACGCGCGGCGCGGCGCCTGAACGGTAGGCTGGGAACCCCGTCGCAGTTGCGCGCCGACCTCCAGGCAGGCCCGGCCAACCCGGCGGACGGCCGGGCCGGATCGGCTAACATCGGCGGCCCCACCTGCCTGCCGCCGCCATGCCCCTGGACGTCATCGTGGTGATGGACCCGATCGGGTCGATCAAGATCGCCAAGGACACCACCTTCGCCATGCTGCTGGAGGCCCGGCGCCGCGCCCACCGCCTGCACTACGTCCGCCCCGGCGGGCTGTCCCTGCGGGACGGCCGCGCCCTGGCCGTGGCCGCGCCGCTGGCGGTGCGCGACGACAAGGCCGGGTGGTACGAGCTGGGCGCCTTCGCCGAGCTGGCCTTCGGCCCGGGCCAGGTGGTGCTGATGCGCAAGGACCCGCCGGTCGACGCCGAGTACCTCTACGACACCCAGGTCCTGGACATCGCCCGCCTGGCCGGGGCGCAGGTGGTCAACGACCCGCGCGGCCTGCGCGACTTCAACGAGAAGCTGGCGGCGCTGCTGTTCCCGCAGTGCTGCCCGCCGACCCGGATCAGCCGCGAGCCGGCCGAGCTGAAGGCCTTCGCCGCCGAGCACGGCAAGGTCGTGCTCAAGCCGCTGGACGGCATGGGCGGGCGCTCGATCTTCCTCAGTCAGGCCGGCGACCCCAACCTCAACGTGATCCTGGAGACCCTGACCGACGGCGGCCGCAAGCTGGCCCTGGCCCAGCGCTACCTCCCGGAAATCTCCATGGGCGACAAGCGCATCCTGCTGGTCGATGGGGTGCCAGTGGACTACTGCCTGGCGCGGATCCCGCAGGGCGACGAGTTCCGCGGCAACCTGGCCGCCGGCGGCCGCGGCGAGGGCCGCCCCCTGAGCGAGCGCGACCGCTGGATCGCCGCCCAGGTCGGCCCGGAGATGAAGCGCCGCGGCATGCGCTTCGTCGGCCTGGACGTGATCGGCGACTTCCTGACCGAGGTCAACGTCACCAGCCCGACCTGCGTGCGCGAACTGGACGCCCAGTTCGGCCTGAACATCGCCGGGCTGCTGTTCGACGCGATCGAGCGCGACCCGACCGGGGCCGGACCGGGCGCCACCGCCGGCCCGGCATGAGCGCCGCCGGCACGGCCGTCGCCCCGCCGCGGATCGGCGAGAACCAGCGCCTCGGCGCGACCCTGGTGCTGTCGCTGCTGGCCCACGGCATCCTGATCCTGGGCCTGGGCTTCGCCTTCGACGACGATGCCCCGCTGGTGCCGACCCTGGACGTGATCTTCAGCCGCACCCAGACCCCGCTCAGCCCCGAGCAGGCCGACTTCCTGGCCCAGGCCAACAACCGCGGCGGCGGCGAGCACGAGCGCGCCCAGCGCCCGCGCGACCCGCAGGCCGGGGCGATCCCGCTGGCCGAACCCGGCCAGGCGCCGCTGCCCGAACGCCAGCGCGCGGCCGTGGAGACGCCGCCGCCGGAGGCGCGGGTGGTCGCCAGCCGCCGCGGCGAGGATCCGGTGCCGGCCGCCCAGCCGCAGCAACCGCTGCCGGAACCGCCGCTGCCGCCGGTCAGCGAGGCACGGGCCCGGCGCGATGCGGAGATGGCGCGACTGGCGGCCGAGGTCTACCTGCGCTCGGAGCTGTACGCCAAGCGCCCGACCCGCAAGTTCGTCTCGGCCAGCACCCGCGAGTACGCCTACGCCAGCTACCTGCGCGCCTGGGTCGACCGCGCCGAGCGGGTCGGCAACCTCAACTACCCCGACGAGGCCCGCCGGCGCCGACTCGGCGGCCAGGTGGTGGCCAGCGTCGGCGTGCGCCGCGACGGCACCGTGGAGAGCATCCGCATCCTGCGCTCAAGCGGCACGCCGCTGCTGGACGCCTCGGTCGAGCGCATGGTCCGCCTGGCCGAGCCGTTCCCGCCGCTGCCCGACACGCCCGACAAGGTCGACATCCTGCACGTGACCCGCACCTGGGTGTTCGTGCCGGGCGGGCAGATGCGGACGGAGTAGCGGGCGCGTAAACGGAAAACGCCGGCACGGGGCCGGCGTTTCGATCGACGCATCCGAAAGCGGAACCGGGTCAGTACTCGCCCTGCCATTGGCCCAGCGCCGCCTGGCCATTGGCCCGGGCGCGCGCGTACACCGCGTCCCGCGCCTTCTTCGCATTGCCGGCCATGTCCTTGGCCCACAGCTTCAGCGCCGCCTGCTGCATCGCCCGGCCGTAGGAGAAACTCAGCGCCCACGGATTGGGGCCGAGGCGGTTCATCGCGTCCAGGTGCGCGGTCGCGTCCTCGTCCTCCTGGCCGCCGGACAGGAACACCACGCCCGGCAGGATCGCCGGCACCGTGCTCTTCAGGCACATCAGGGTCGACTCGGCCACTTCCTGGATGCCGGCCTGCTCCTCGCAGTCCTTGCCCGAGACCACCATCGACGACTTGAGGATGGTGCCCTCCAGCAGCACGTTCTGCTCGTACAAGGCCCCGAACAGCGACCGCAGCACCGCCTCGGTCACCTCGTAGGCGGTCTCGATGTCGTGGCTGCCGTCCATCAGCACCTCCGGTTCGACCATGGGCACCAGCCCCTGCTCCTGGCACAGCGCCGCGTAGCGCGCCAGCGCATGGGCGTTGACCTCGATGCAGGTGCCGGTCGGGATGTCGTCGCCGATGGTGATCACCGCCCGCCACTTGGCGAAGCGCGCACCCAGCCGGTAGTACTCCTCGAGCCGGCCGCGCAGCCCGTCCAGGCCCTCGGTCACCAGTTCCCCCGGGAAACCGGCCAGGGCGGTGGTGCCCTTGTCGACCTTGATCCCCGGGATGATCCCGTGGTCGGCCAGGTACTTCGCGAATGGCACCCCGGCCCTGGTCGACTGGCGCAGGGTCTCGTCATAGAGGATCGCGCCGGAGACGTGCTCGGACAGCCTGGGCACGGTCAGCAGCAGCTCGCGGTAGGCGCGGCGGTGCTCCTCGCTGTTCTCGATCCCGACCGCGGCGAAGCGCTTGCCGATGGTGGTGTTGGATTCGTCGATGGCGATGATGCCCTTGCCCGGGGCGACCATGGCCTGGGCGGTTTCGGCGAGCTGTTCGATGCTCATGGCGGCTTCCTGCGCGCGGCGTGGGGGATTGCCGGCAATTATAGCCGTGGGGTCATGAGTGCCCTCCCGCGTCGCGCGCGGGCCCGGGCCGGCAGAAGCGCCACCGGAAACGACACGGGCGCCCTGCGGCGCCCGTGCTTCAACCCTGGTCGGAACCGGCGATCAGAGGTCGCCCAGCCCGCTAGCGCGGCCGTCGGCGCCCACTTCCAGCAGGCGCAGGGTGTTGGTCGCGCCGTGGGTCTCCATGTGCTCGCCGCTGGTGAACACCACCCGGTCGCCACCGGCCAGCATGCCGGCATCGACCAGCACCCGGATCGAGCCGCGCGCGGCCTCGCGCGGGGTCAGGCCGCGGCTGTCGAAGTTGATCGGGAAAACGTCGCGCATCAGCGCCATCCGCCGGCGGGCGCCGTCGTGGCGGGTGATCGCGTAGATCGGCGCCTTGGCCCGGAAGCGCGACAGGAAGCGCGGGGTACCGCCGGATTCGGTCATGGCCACGATCGCGCGCACGCCGATGTGCTCGGACACGAACATGGTGGCCATGGCGATCGCCTGGTCGGCGCGCTCCAGGTTGCCCGGGGCCTTGCTGAAGTCGGCGTCGGCCTGGAACTGGTTCTCGGCGCCCAGGCAGATCCGCGCCATCGCCTCCACCGCCTTGACCGGATAGGCGCCGGCGGCGGTCTCGGCCGACAGCATCACCGCGTCGGTGCCGTCGATCACCGCGTTGGCCACGTCCAGCACCTCGGCGCGGGTCGGGATCGGGCTTTCGACCATCGACTGCAGCATCTGGGTGGCGGTGATCACCACCTTGTTCTGCGCCAGCGACTCCTTGATGATCTTCTTCTGCAGGCCCGGCAGCTCGGCGTCGCCGATCTCCACGCCCAGGTCGCCGCGGGCGACCATCACCACGTCGGAGGCCTCGACGATCTCGACCAGGTTCTCGATCGCCTCGGTGCGCTCGATCTTGGACACCAGCGCCGCATCGCAGCCGTGCGCGCGGGCGATCTCGCGGGCGTCGTTCATGTCCTGGGCGTTGCGGCAGAACGAGACGGCGATGAAGTCCACGCCGATCTTGGCGACGATCCCGATCAGCTCCTTGTCGCGCTCGGTCAGCGCGCCCAGGGACAGGCCGCCACCCTGCTTGTTCAGGCCCTTGCGGTCCGACAGCACGCCGTCGTTGAGCACGGTGTTGACGATCCGCTCGCCCTGGACCTCGACCACCTGCAGCTGCATCAGGCCGTCGTCCAGCAACAGCACGTCGCCGGCCTTCACGTCGCCGGGCAGGCCGAGGTAGCTGACGCCGACCTGGGTGGTGTCGCCCGCGGGCGCATCGGTCGAGGCCACCAGGTCGAAGCGGTCGCCGGCCTTGAGCGCGATCTTGCCTTCGGTGAAGCGCTCGATCCGGATCTTCGGGCCCGGCAGGTCGGCCAGGATGCCGACCTCGGCGCCGACCCGCTGGGCCGCGGCGCGGACCTCGGCGGCGCGCTTGGCCTGGCCGGAGGGATCGCCGTGGGAGAAGTTCAGGCGCACCACGTTCACGCCGGCACGGAACAGCGCCTCCAGCACGCCCGGCGGATCGGTGGCCGGTCCGAGGGTGGCGAGGATCTTGGTGCGGCGCAGGCGGTCGGTCATGTGCGGAGGGGTCCCGAAAAAAGGCAGGGAAAACTACCACAAGCCGGGCGCCGTTTCCGGCAGCGCTGTCATCGCCGGCGCAGGGCGCGCGGCCCAGCGCTGGCGCTGCGCGACGACATACGGGGGCGCATGGGCATGCAATACTGATACCGCTACCATAGGCGCTTCGCCGCCGCAGCCTCGCCCTGTCCCCGGATGTCCCGCGATGTCCTCCGGGCCAGCGCAGGCTACGATGCCGGCCCACGCTCACTCCAACGCAGCGCATACCCGACATGACCGCCTCCGATACCGCCGCCCCTTCCCGCCTGCAGCAGCTGCGCGAGCTGTCCGTGGTGGTCGCCGACACCGGCGACTACGACGCCATCGCCCGCCTGCGCCCGGTCGACTGCACCACCAACCCGACCCTGGTGAAGAAGGCCCTGGACCTGCCGGTCTACGCCGAGCTGATCGAGCGCGAGCTGGCCTGGGCCAGGACCCAGGGCGAAGCCGGCAAGGCGGCTGTCGACAAGGCAATCGTGGACGAGGTCGCCGACCGCCTGACCGTCGGCGTCGGCGCGATGCTGACCGCCCTGGTCCCCGGCCGGGTCTCCACCGAGGTCGACGCCGACCTGGCCCACGACACCGCCGCCACCGTGGCCAAGGCGCGCAAGTTCGTGGCCATGTACGCCGAGCGCGGCGTGCCGCGGGAGAAGATCCTGATCAAGGTCGCCGCCACCTGGGAGGGCGTGGAGGCCGCGCGCCAGCTGCAGGCCGAGGGCATCGACTGCAACCTGACCCTGATCTTCAACCCCACCCAGGCCATCGCCTGCGCCGAGGCCGGCGCGTTCCTGATCTCGCCGTTCGTCGGCCGCATCCTCGACTGGTACAAGGCCCGCGGCCAGGTACCGGCGACGATCGACGAGGACCCGGGCGTGAAGTTCGTGCGCGGGGTCTATGCCGAGTTCAAGAAGCGCGGCGCGGCCACGGTGGTGATGGGCGCCTCGTTCCGCTCGGCCGAGCAGGTGCTGGCGCTGGCCGGCTGCGACCGCCTGACCATCTCCCCGGACCTGCTGGAGCAGCTGGACGCCTCGACCGGCACGGTCGAGCGCTGCCTGGTGCCGGTGCCGCGCGAGGAGCGCACGCTCGCGCCGGTGACCGCGGCCTCGTTCGCCGCCGACCTGGCCGCCGACGCGATGGCCAGCGAGAAGCTGGCCGAGGGCATCGCCGCCTTCGCCAAGGACCTGGACGCGCTGCGCGCCGACATCGCCAAGCGCCTGGCCTGACAACCCGGCCGCGATGACCTTCAACCGGCTGCTGCTGGCCGGCCTGCTGCTCGGGCTGGCCGGCTGGTGGTTCTCCGGCAACCGCCGCGCCGGCGACGTGCCCGCGGCGGTGGACGCCAGTGCCGGCTGCCCGCTGCCGCCGGCCCTGCGCGAAAGCGGGCCGCCCTTGCAGAGCGAGGTGCCCGACGGCATGCGGCCGTTCGCGATGCAGGCTTCCACCCTGGTGCCGCTGGCCGGCTTCAGCCTCGAGGCGCGGGTGTTGTCGCGCAAGGACTACGGCCACGGCCGCGAGGCCGACTGGTCGCCGACCGACCTGGCCCTGGGCTGGGACGGGATGGCCCGCGACGAGGTGCTGCAGCGGCTGGACATCAGCCAGTCCGGGCGCTGGTACCACTACCGGTGGCAGGGCGATCCGCCGTTGCCGCCGCGCGAGATCGCGCGCAGCAGCGCGAACATGCACATGATTCCCAGCAGCTCGGCGGTGGCCGAGGCGCTGTCGCGGGTCGAGCAGGGCCAGCGGGTGCGCCTGGACGGCTGGCTGGTGGAGGTCAAGGCCGACGACGGCTGGCGCTGGCGCAGTTCCACCAGCCGCAACGACACCGGCGGCGGCGCCTGCGAGGTGGTGTACGTGTGCGGGATTTCGGCCGAGTAGCTTCCGGTGCTGCCCCACCTTGGCGGTTGCGATCGCCCGGGGAGCTTCCTAGATCGCGCAGGACACCCCGGTGCCGCCCAGCCCGCAGTAGCCGTTCGGGTTCTTCGACAGGTATTGCTGGTGATAGTCCTCGGCGTAGTAGAACGCCGGGGCCGGATACGCGATCTCGGTGGTGATCGCCGGGTAGCCCGAATCCCGCAGCTGCCGCTGGTAGGCCTCGCGGCTGGCCAGCGCCGCCTCGTACTGCGCAGGCGTGTGGCAATAGATCGCCGAACGGTACTGGGTACCCACGTCGTTGCCCTGGCGCATGCCCTGGGTCGGATCGTGGCTCTCCCAGAACAGCCGCAGCAGCGTGGCGAAATCCACCTGCGCCGGGTCGTAGACCACCCGCACCGCCTCGGTATGCCCGGTCATGCCCGAGCACACTTCGTCATAGCTGGGGTTCGGCGTGCCGCCGCCGGCATAGCCCACCGCCGTGGTGAACACCCCCGGCTGCTGCCAGAACTTGCGTTCGGCGCCCCAGAAGCAGCCCAGGCCGAAGTCGACCACCTCCATCCCCGCGAAACCGCCGTCCGCCGCGTCGCCGCGCAACGGCCGGCCGTGGACATGGTGGACGTTGTGCAGCGGCAATGGCTGGCCGCGGCCGGGCAGCAGGTCCTGTTCGCGCGGCATGCGCTGCTTCCAGCCGCCGACGCCGAGCAACGATCCCAGGTCCATCGCTTCCTCCTTCAGGCCGGCTGCAGGCCGGGTTCGTCGCCTGAAATGGGGTCCGCGGCCGCCTCGCGCAAGCCGTCGCCAGCCAACCCGGCTTCCGCCAGCGCCGCCCCGGCCTGCGCCAGGTACGGATCGGGCACGCAGACCCGCAGCACCCCGAACAGCGGCAGCTCGCCGGCCGCGCCCAGCAGGTTCTCGCCGAACACGAAGGCCGGGATCTCCGCGTCCTCCAGCACGTGCCGGGCCAGGTGGGCATCGATCAGGTTGTGGGCGCGATAGACGACCTGCATGGCGGATTCCTCCGTGGCCGGGGACACTGGCTTTCGGCCCAGCTTACGCCGCGTGCCGGAGAGGTCGATGAACGGCGCCGGCACCCGCCCGGGCGTCACGCGATCGACGGCCGGCCGCGGCACGCGCAGGACCGCAAGCCTGAACATGCCCGGCCTCCGGGCGCTGGGCCGGCAGCGGCTCGGCTAAACTTGCCGTTTGCCTTCGCAGCCTTCTCCCGCCATGTCCGACCCGAACACGCTCGCCGACGCCGCCCCGGAAAATCCCGCCCCCGACGCCCCGGCATCGGAGAAACGGGATTTCATCCGCCAGATCGTGCGCGAGGACCTGGCCAGCGGCAGGCACACCGCGATCAGGACCCGCTTCCCGCCCGAGCCCAACGGCTACCTGCACATCGGCCACGCCAAGGCGATCTGCCTGGACTTCGGCGTGGCCGCCGAGTTCGGCGGACGCTGCAACCTGCGCTTCGACGACACCAACCCGGCCAAGGAGGATCCCGAGTTCGTCGCCGCGATCCAGGACGACGTGCGCTGGCTGGGCTTCGACTGGGCCAGCCTGCGCCACGCCTCGGACTACTTCGGGGTCTATTACCTGGCCGCGCAGAAGCTCATCCGCGACGGCAAGGCCTTCGTCTGCGACCTGAGCGCCGAGGAAGTGCGCGCCTATCGCGGCAGCCTGACCGAGCCCGGCCGCAATTCGCCCTACCGCGAGCGCAGCGTCGAGGAGAACCTGGACCTGTTCGCGCGCATGCGCGCCGGCGAGTTCGCCGACGGCGCCCGCACCCTGCGCGCCAAGATCGACATGGCCTCCGGCAACATCAACCTGCGCGACCCGGCGCTGTACCGGATCAAGCACGTCGAGCACCAGAACACCGGCGCGGAGTGGCCGATCTACCCGATGTACGATTTCGCCCACGCCCTGGGCGACGCGATCGAGGGCATCACCCACTCGCTGTGCACCCTGGAGTTCGAGGACCACCGCCCGCTGTACGACTGGTGCGTGGACAACGTCGACCTGGCCGGCCACCCGGAACTGCTGGAGCCGCTGGCCGCCAAGGGCCTGCCGAAGGAAGCGGCCAAGCCGCGCCAGATCGAGTTCTCGCGCCTGAACATCAACTACACGGTGATGAGCAAGCGCAAGCTGACCCAGCTGGTGGCCGAGCACCTGGTCGACGGCTGGGACGACCCGCGCATGTACACCCTGCAGGGCCTGCGCCGCCGCGGCTACACCCCAGCCTCGCTGCGCCTGCTGGTGGACCGGGTCGGGATCAGCAAGCAGAACTCGGTGATCGACTTCTCGGTACTGGAAGGCTGCCTGCGCGAGGACCTGGACGCGAGCGCACCGCGGCGCATGGCCGTGATCGATCCGCTGAAGCTGGTGCTCGCCAACCTGCCGGAAGGCCACACCGAATCGCTGACCTTCCCCAACCACCCCAAGGACGAATCGCAGGGCGAGCGTCAGGTGCCGTTCGCGCGCGAGCTGTGGATCGAGCGCGAGGACTTCGCCGAAGTCCCGCCCAAGGGCTGGAAGCGGCTGGTCCCGGGCGGCGAGGCGCGGCTGCGCGGCGCCGGCATCGTCCGCATCGACGAGGTGGTCAAGGACGATGCCGGCGAAGTGATCGAGCTGCGCGGCTGGCTGGATCCGGAATCGCGCCCGGGCATGGAAGGCGCCAACCGCAAGGTCAAGGGCACGATCCACTGGGTCAGCGCGGCGCACGCCGTGGCCGCCGAGATCCGGCTGTACGACCGCCTGTTCTCGGTGGAAAAGCCGGACGACGAATCCGACGGCAGGACCTACCGCGACCACCTCAACCCGGAATCGAAGAAGACGGTGCAGGGCTGGCTCGAGCCGGCCGCGGCACTGGCCGCGCCAGAGCAGTCGTTCCAGTTCGAGCGCACCGGCTACTTCGTCGCCGACCGCCGCGACCACACGCCCGAGCGGCCGGTGTTCAACCGCAGCGTGACCTTGCGCGACACCTGGGCGGCGGGCTGAGTACGCCGATGCTGTACGCCCAGGTCCACCTCACCCTGCCCGCCTGGATCCACGAGGCGTTCGACCAGGGCGCGACCTTCGCTTCCGACGAGGACAAGGTCGCGCTGGCGATCGAGCTGTCGCGGCGCAATGTCGAGGCCCGCAGCGGCGGGCCGTTCGGCGCGGTGGTGTTCGGTCCCGATCATCGGGTGATCGCCACCGGCGTCAACCGGGTTTTGCCGCACAGCACCTCGCTGGCGCACGCCGAAAACATGGCCTATATGCTGGCCCAGCAGAGGCTGCAGACCCCGCGCCTGAACGACGTGCTCTCACCGGTGACCCTGGCCACCTCCTCGCAGCCGTGCTGCCAGTGCTACGGCGCCACCGTCTGGGCCGGGATCGACCGGCTGCTGATCGGCGCCCGCGCCGAGGACGTGATGGAGCTGACCGAATTCGACGAAGGCCCGTTGCCGGCCGACTGGATCGGCGAACTGGAAAAGCGCGGCATCGCGGTGGCCCGCGACCTGATGCGCACCGAGGCGCGCGCGGTGCTGCGTGCCTACGGCGAAGGCGGCGGCGAGCGCTACTGACCGCATGGACGGCCTGCTGGGCTACTGCCGCCAGGGCTTCGAACCGGAGCTGGCCGCCGAACTGGGCGAACGCGCCGCGCAGGCTGGGATCGCCGGCTACGCCCGCGCCAGCCGCGACGACGGCCACGTGCTGTTCGTCACCGGCGACGCCGCCGACGCCCGGGCCCTGGCCCGCGCCCTGCCCTTCCGCGACCTGGTCTTCGCCCGGCAGAAGCTGCGATTGCTGGCCGAACTGCGCGGACTCGATCCGAAGGACCGGCTGACACCCCTGCTGGCCGCCCTGCCCGCGGACCTGCGCCTGGGCGATGTCTGGGTCGAGCACCCGGACTCGGACGCCGGCAAGCCCTTGTCGGCGCTGGCGCGCAGCTTCGGCAACGCCCTGCGCCCGGCGCTGCGCAAGGCCGGCCTGCTGTCGGCCAGGGAGGACCCGCGGCTGCCGCGGCTGCACGTGTGCTTCCTGGCCGGCGACCACGCCCTTCTGGCCCTGGCCGATCCCCGCGACAGCTCGCCGTGGCCGCTGGGCATCCCCCGGCTGAAGCTGCTGCCGGAAGCACCCTCGCGCTCGGCCCTGAAGCTGGAGGAAGCCTTCCTCACCCTGCTCGACGCCGGCGAGCGCGAGCGCCTGCTGCGCCCCGGCATGACCGCCGCCGACCTCGGCGCCGCCCCCGGCGGCTGGACCTGGGTCCTGACCCGCCAGCACCTGCGGGTCAGCTCGATCGACAATGGCCCCCTGCGCCAGCACGTGCTGGACACCGGCCTGGTCGAGCACCTGCGCGCCGACGGCTTCCACTGGCAGCCCTCGCGGCCGCTGGACTGGATGGTCTGCGACATGGTCGAACAGCCCAGCAAGGTCGCCGCGCGGATGGCGCAGTGGTTCCGCGAGGGCTGGTGCCGGCACGCGGTGTTCAACCTCAAGCTGCCGATGAAGAAGCGCTGGCAGGAAACCCGGCAATGCCTGGACCTGTTCGCCGCCCAGGCCGGGAAACCGCTGACCGTGCGTGCGCGCCAGCTGTACCACGACCGCGAGGAGATCACGGTGTTCGCCACGCCGGCGACCTGAACGGCGCGGCGGGAACTCCCTTGTAGGAGCCGGTCTTGCCGGCGACCGTGGAGGCGGACGGATCATTGGCAACCGGCTTCACGCACACGCATCCGCCATGGCGGTCGCCGGCAAGACCGGCTCCTACAGGAAGGGGAAGACCAGCTTCAGCAATCCCTTCAGGCCGCCCTCGGCGCTGCTCGCCACCGCCTTGGCGCCGAGGCTGTTGAGCGCGTTGCGCGCGTCCTCCCAGCGCAGCCGGGACACGTCCTTCTTCAGCAGGTCGGCCAGTTCCTCCGAGGCCGGCGCCAGCGCGCGCAGATGCTTCACCACCGCCTCCGTGTCCGGCTGCAGGAAGCCGCTGCGCTCGGCCAGCGCCACCAGGGTGTCGAAGCGCACCGCCAGCACCTCCCGGTTGCGCTCGTAGACCGGCAAGGCCCCGGCGTCCAGGATCGCCTGCTCGAACTGCTGGCGATCGTCCGGATGCTCGATCCGCACCGCCAGGAACCCGTCCTTGCGGCTGCGCTCGCTGACGTGGCGGCTGCCCGCGCGCAGGTTGGCCTCGTCCAGGACATGGCCCAGGATCCGGCGCAGGGCCGCGTCGGCCTGCTCGGCCACCAGCTGGCGCCAGCGCGCGTAGCCGTCGCGGCGCAACGCGCGCAGCTTGGCCGGAGTCACCCGCAGCTGGCCGGCGGCGGCATGGTTGCTGGCGTTGCGGTCGATCGCGCCGTCGCGCTCCAGCAGGACGAACACCAGCAGCTCCAGGTCGCGCTTGCTCAGCGCGCCGAAGCCCTGCAGCTGGGTCTGGCGCAGGAATTCATGGGCGAAGGCCGCCGGGTCGTTCAGTTCGAGCTGCTGCATGGGACGGGTCTCCTCCGGTGCTGCAGTATCCGCGGCGGGCGTCGCAAGGGCTGGGATCGCGCCCGGCCGTGCGCGACCGGGCGACCAAACGGTTCAGCGCCCGTATTCGCGCCCGGGCCGGTCGGCACGGAAGGTCTCGATCGCGCCGCGGTCCTGCAGGGTCACGTACACGTCGCGGCCATCGGCGCCGCCGAAGGCGACGTTGGTCGGCTTCTGCCCCTTCAGCCGCACCTCGCGCAGCACCTGCCCCTGGGGCGAGACCACCGCGACCACGCCGGCGCCGTAGCGGGCGATGTAGAGGTTGCCGTCGGCGTCGCTGCGCATGCCGTCCAGGCCGTGGTCCGGGAATTCCAGTAAAAGGCGCTTGCCGGCGATGCTGCCGTCGGCGCCGATGTCGTAGGCCCATACCTTGCGCTGCACGCTCTCGTTCACGTACAGCCGCTTGCCGTCGGGGCTGACCTCGATGCCGTTGGTGGTGCCCATCGCCGTCTCCAGCCGGTCCACCCGGCCGTCGCGGCCGATCCGCCAGAGCTGGCCCTGGCCGGTCTTCCAGTCCGGATCGCTGGCGTAGAGGGTGCCGTCCGGGGCGCGGGCGATGTCGTTGGGCTGGTGGGCCGCGGGCAGGTGGGCGAACACCGCCACCGCCTTCGTCGCCGGATCGATCCTCAGCACGTTGTGGCCGCTGTAGTCGGCCACGTACATGGCGCCGTCGTCGCCGAAGCGGATGCCGTTGCCGGTGCTGCCGGCCGGCAGCTCGACGAACAGGGTGGCCGCGCCCTGGCCATCGGCAGCCGGCACCACCTGGCCGATGGTGCCGTCGCGGCCGAAGGCGACCGCGTAGAGCACCCCGCCCGGACCGGTGGCCGGGCCTTCGATCCCTTCGCCGAACACCCCGTCGCCGACGTAGTCGCGGGCCTCGAACAGCGGTGTCGCATCAGCCACCTGCGGCGGCGCCTGCACAGGCGCGGCGGCGCAGGCAGCGAGCGACAGCAGGGCCGGCAGCGCGGCGGCGATCCGCCGGGTGGCGGGACGAGACACGGGCGTGCGGGCGATGGCGGCGTCCTCCGGGCAGGGCGGGCCAGTGTGCCAGAGCGGTCCGCGCATACGCCGCCGTCCGTGGTCGCCGCGTCGACTGTGGCATGGTGCGGACCTGCGCATGTTAGCGGTCACCAGTCCACACATCGCACGCACCCAAGGGAGAGGGCCCATGCACGACACCGCACTTACCCGCCGCCACCTGCTCGCGGCCATGGCCGGCGCCGGGATCGGCGCCGCCCTGCCTTCCGGCATGGCCCGCGCCGCGAACCCGGCCAGCGCCGCGACGCCCACCGCCGCGCGCGGCAAGGACTCGATCGGCGTGGCCCTGATCGGGCTGGGCTACTACGCCACCCACCTGCTCGCGCCCGGCCTGCAGCTGACCCGGCACTGCCACCTGGCCGGCATCGTCACCGGCTCGCCGGAGAAGATCCCGGAGTGGCAGCGCAAGCACGGCATCCCCGACCGCAACGTCTACGGCTACGACGACTTCGACCGGATCGCCGACAACCCGGACATCCAGGCCGTCTACATCGCCACCCCCAACGACCTGCACAAGCCGCTGACCCTGCGCGCGGCCAACGCCGGCAAGCACGTGTGGTGCGAGAAGCCGATGGCGATGGATGCGGCCGAGGGCCAGGCCATGATCGAGGCCTGCCGCGCCAACAAGGTGCAGCTGACCATCGGCTACCGCCTGCAGCACGATCCCATCACCCGCCGACTGATCGCGATGGCGCGCGAGAAGCCGTACGGCAGAATCCTGAAGCTGCGCGCCGAGGCCGGCTTCCACGCCTACGACGACGTCGATCCGGCGAACAAGCCCTGGCGCCTGTTGCCGCAGCACGGCGGCGGCGCGATGTACGACATGGGCGTGTACGCGCTCAACGCCGCCCGCTACACCAGCGGCCAGGAACCGGTGGCGGTGACCGCGCGCCAGGAGGTCGTGCGCGAGCACCTGTTCCAGGGCGTGGACGAGACCATGCACTTCACCCTGGAATTCGCCGACGGGCTGGTCGCCGAATGCGCCACCAGCTTCGGCCGGGAGATGAACACCCTGCGCGCCGACTGCGAGCGCGGCTGGTACGAACTGTCCCCGTTCCAGACCTACGACGGCCTCAAGGGCCGCACCAGCGACGGCCAGACCTTCGCCAGCACCGGCACCTCGCCTTACCAGCAGGCCAAACAGATGGACGACGACGCCCTGGCGATCCTGCAGGGCACCGCGCCGCTGGTGCCCGGGGAGGAGGGCCTGCGCGACATGCGCGTGGTGGACGCGGTGTACGCCTCGGCTCGCGCAGGCGGGAAGCGGATCGTGCTGTGAACGGCATGGGTGGAGCGTACCGGTTTAGGGACGCTTCACCGCCGGCCACCTAGCGTGTGCCGTCCCGACCTTGCGTCCCTCGCTGCCATGATCCGCGTCCGTATCGCGTCCCGATTCGCCGCCGGCCTCTGCCTGGCCCTCGCCAGCGGCGGCGCCCTGGCCCAGGCCACCACCCTGCCCCTGCCGCCGCCCGCGGCGGCGCCGTCCAGCGCGCCGATGCAGCGCCAGAGTGGGATGGTAGTGATCGACGGCGACCACGACGAACGCACCATCGTGCGCTCGTACGAGCCCGACAGCGTGGTCGGCAACTACCGGATCGACTTCGAGGCGCTGGACGCGGATGCCGACGGGCTGATCGACCGCACCGAGGCCAAGGCCAATCCGACCCTGGACGCGGAGTTCCGCGCGGTGGATGCGAACAACGACGGCAAGTTGGACCGCGGCGAACTGTCCGGCTGGCTCCGCTGACGACGCGTCGGCTCAGACCCCGGCCGCGTGCCGCCACAAGGCGCTGCGCAAGGGCGGCAGTTTCCCGGCCAGCCCCAGCAGCGGCCCGCGTGCCAGGGTGGCCAGCGGGTCGGCATTGGAGAACAGCCGGTTGATGCCTTCGAAGGCGTAGGCCGACACCGTGTTGTCGCTGCGCCGACGGCGTGCCCACCTTTGCAGCCGGTGTGCGGCGGTCCAGTCGGACCCGTGCGCGCGCGCCGCCTCCACTTCGGCCAGCAGGGCGGCTACGTCGCGCAGGCCGAGGTTGACGCCCTGCCCGGCCAGCGGATGGACCACGTGGGCGGCATCGCCCAGCACCAGCACCCGTCCCGCCGCCTGCTGCCGCACCAGCTGCCGGCGCAGGGGGAACGCGACCCTCGGCGACACCGGCGCGGCCCGGCCCAGGCGCGCGGCCGAGGCGTCGGTCAGGGCCACGGCGAAGGCTTCGTCGTCCAGCGCCAGCACCCGCGCGGCCTCGTCCTCGGGCAGGGTCCAGACGATCGAACTGCGCCCGTCCACGAACGGCAAGAGCGCCAGCGGCCCGCTCGGCAGGAAACGCTGCCAGGCGGTGTCCTGGTGCGGGGCTTCGGTCTCGATGTAGGCGACCACGCCGCGCTGGCGGTAGTCGTGCGCGTCCAGCTCCAGCCCGGCCAGTCGCCGCAGGTCGGAGCCGGCGCCGTCGGCGGCCACCGCGATCCGCGCTTCCAGCCGGCTGCCGTCGTCCAGGCGCAGGCGGACGCCGGCGGCATCCTGCTCCAGCGCCTCGACCCGAGCGGGGCTGCGCACCTGCACCCCGGCCGCGGCCAGCGCCGCCCACAGGCGGTCGGCCAGCAGGTCGTTCTCGACGATCCAGCCCAGTTCTTCGCGGGCCATGGACGCCGCGTCGAACCGCAGTTCGCCGCCGCCGGCCGCGTCCCAGACCCGCATCCGCCGGTACGGCTGGGCGCGCGCGGCCCGCACCTGCGGCCACACGCCCAGGCGTTCGAGCAGGCCGGCGTTGTCCGGGGCCAGCGCGTACACCCGCAGGTCCGGCTGCGCGGCCGACCAGCGCGGCGCAGGGCGCGGCTCGACCAGGGTCACTTCCAGGCCGGCGCGGGCCAGGGCCAGCGCGCAGGCCGCGCCGACCACGCCACCGCCGGCGACCACCGCGTCCAGGCGCGCACGGCCTTTCACATGCCCCGTCATCGGCACAGCTCCGGGACGTCGCCGCGGAAACCCATCGCCCCGCCGACCAGCCAGGCCTGCAGCCAGCCGGCGCGGGCGGCGGCCAGCAGGCCCAGGCTGCGCAGGGGCCGCAGCAGGGGCAAAGGGTTGCCGGTCAGCCGGGCCAGGCCGTCGGAGAAGGCCAGGGTGCGCTCGCGGTCCTCGCCGCGGCGGTGGGCATAGCGCCGCAGCAGAGCATCGTCGCCGGGATCGGCGGCCTGCGCACGCAGGCCTTCGGCCAGGGTCAGGGCGTCGCGCAGGCCGAGGTTGAAGCCCTGCGCGCCGACCGGGTGGAGGGTCTGGGCGGCGTTGCCGAGCAGCACCGCGCGCGGCGCGACCAGGCCTTCGGCCACCGCCGAGGCGATCGGATAGGCCTGGCGCTCGCCGGCGGCGAGCAGGCGCCCGGCGCGCCAGCCGAACACCTGCTGGATCCGCGCCAGCCAGCCGGCCTCGTCCAGCGCCGCGACCGCTTCGGCCTCGGCCGTGGGCACGCCATGGACCACGCCCCAAGCGCGGTCGCCGCGCGGCAGGAGCGCGGTCGGGCCGCTGTCGGTGAAGCGCTCGTAGGCGGTGCCGTCGGGGGCGCGTTCGCCGCGCACCCGCGCCACGAACAGGGTCTGGCCGTAGTCGTGGCGGCGCACCGCGATGCCCAGCGCGTCGCGCAAGGCGCTGCGGGTGCCGTCGGCGGCCACCAGCAGGCGCGCGCGCAGCTGCAGTTCGCCATCGGCGGTGGCCAGCCGCAGGCCGCGGGTCGCGCCGTCGTCGCCGTCGAGCGCGACGAAGCGCGTGGGCCGGTAGCGGACCAGGCGCGGCAGCTGCGCCAGCCGCGCTTCCAGCGCTTCGCCGAAATCGCGCGCCACCACCACCTGGCCGAAGCTGTCGCGGCCGTAGTCGGACGCGTCCAGCTGCACCCGGCCGAAATCGCCGGCGCGGCTGACGTGGATGCGGCGGATCGGGCCGGCCGGGGCGCGCAGTTCGCGCATCACGCCCAGCGCGTCGAGGGCGTTGACCGAGGCCGCGGCCAGGCTGAGGTTGCGCTGGTCGAACACCGCCGGCAGTTCGCCGGGAGGACTGGCCTCGACCAGGGCCACGTCCAGCGGCAGCCCGTCCAGGGCGATCGCCAGGCTGGCGCCGACCAGGCCGCCGCCGACGATGACGACATCGTGGGTTCGGATCATGCGCGACATGATACGCGGGGGCCGGGAATCGGCAGGCATCGCACCGGAGCGCTCCACCCTGGCTGCCGGCACTGATCCGGCGCATGCCCGGCGGGCCTCGGCTAGAATGCGGCCGGACCACTTCACTGCGCGCGCCATGACCTCCACCCCCCAACGCCTGTTCGTCCTCTTCGTCCTGGCCGTGCTGATGGCGGCCTCGCGCGCGCACGTGTTCGACCACTTCTCGCCACCGGACACCACCTGGGCGACCTTCTTCGTCGCCGGGTTCGTCCTGCGCGGCTGGGGCCGCTGGGCCTTCCCGGCGCTGATGGTGCTGGCGGTGGCGGTGGACTGGTACGTGATCTCCGGCCAGGGCATCGATTTCTGGAGCCACTACTGCGTCTCGCCCGGCTACTGGTGCCTGGTGCCGGCCTACGGCGCGATGTGGGCCGGCGGCGCCTGGCTGCGCCGCCACTACGTGCGCGCCAACTGGGACGCGCTGGGCCGGCTGGCACTGGCCTTCGTGGTCTCGGTCCTGGTCTGCCACCTGATCGCCCAGGGCAGCTTCTACTGGACCAGCGCCAGCGTCGCCGAGCCGACCCTGGCCGGCTGGTGGAAGAACTACACCGACTGGCTGCCGCCGTACCTGGTGACCGCCGGAGTGTACGTGGCCATCGCCGCCGCGGTGCAGGTGGCCGCCGAGCGCATCGGCCCGGCCCTGCGCTCCGGGCGCGACCCCGCCGCGCGCTGAGCCGCGCGGCGAGCGTCCGCCCGTGGGCAACCGCCTCTCGAAGATCTACACCCGCACCGGCGACGACGGCAGCACCGGCCTGGGCGACGGCAGCCGCACCGGCAAGGACGCGCTGCGGGTCGAGGCCTACGGCACGGTGGACGAGGCCAACTCCGCGATCGGCGTGGTCTTGGCCGCGCCGGGCGTGCCCGGAGACGTGCGCGACCTGCTCACCGCCGTGCAGCACCAGCTGTTCGACCTGGGCGGGGAGCTGTGCATCCCCGGCCACGCCGCGATCCGCGGCGAGGACATCGATGCGCTGGAACGCCACCTGGACCGCTACAACGAGGACCTGCCGCCGCTGAAGGACTTCATCCTTCCCGCCGGCGGCGAGGCGGCCGCGCGCTGCCACCTGGCCCGCACCATCGTCCGCCGCGCCGAGCGCCAGACCGTGGCGCTGTCGCGGGCGGAGCAGGTCCGCGGCGAAGCGGTGCGCTACCTCAACCGCCTGTCCGACCTGCTGTTCGTGCTGGCCCGGGTGCTGGCCCGCGCCGACGGCCAGGGCGAAGTGCTGTGGCGGCACGAGCGGCGCAACGCCGCGCCCTGACGGCTCGGCGTTCCCCTGCCGGCAACTCGCGGACCGCTCTTCCGGCTTGCGCTTTGGCTCCGACCAATATCCGATGGCGCCCCTGCCTTCGCCGCGCTACGTTGGCCGCATGCTCGCCTGGACCCATCCCGCCTGCCTGACCCACGATCCGGGCCCCGGCCATCCCGAACAGCCCGCCCGGCTGCGCGTGGTGCTCGACGCCCTGCAGGAGGCCTGGCCCGACCTCGACTGGCGCGACGCCCCCGCCGCCCGCCGCGGCGCCCTGCTCCGGGTCCACGCCGACCGCCTGGTCGACCAGGTGCTCGAACCGCTGCCCGCCGGCCTGCGCCACCTCGACACCGACACCCTGCTCTCTCCCGGCTCGGCCCGCGCCGCCCTGCACGCCGCCGGCGCCGGGATCGCCGCGGTCGACGCCGTGCTGGCCGGCGAAACCACTACCGCCTTCTGCGCCGTGCGCCCCCCCGGCCACCATGCCACCGCCGACACCGCGATGGGCTTCTGCCTGTTCAACAACATCGCCGTGGCCGCCGCCCATGCCCGCGACCAGCACGGCCTGGAACGGATCGCGATCGTCGATTTCGACGTCCATCATGGCAACGGCACCCAGGCCATCTTCCAGCGCGAGCCGAAGGTGGCCTACCTCAGCAGCCACCAGTCCGGCCTATACCCGCATACCGGCAGCGTCCACGAGCGCGGCGCCGGCAACCTGCACAACGTCCTGCTGCCTCCCGGCAGCGGCGGCTTCCGCTTCCGCAACACCTGGCTGGACACCCTGCTGCCGGCGCTGGACGATTTCCGTCCACAGCTGGTCCTGGTCTCGGCCGGGTTCGACGCCCACCTGTCCGACCCGCTGGCCGACCTGATGCTGGACGCCGACGACTTCGCCTGGATCACCGCCGAGCTGCGCACGGTGGCCGCCCGCCACGGCGGCGGCCGGCTGGTGTCGATGCTCGAGGGCGGCTACAACCTCGACGCCCTGGCCGAATGCACGGTGGCCCACGTCGGCGCCCTGCGCGGCTGAAAGCCGGCCGGCCGGGGCCAACCCTGCCACCTTCCGCATGAACCCCGGCCGCCCCCGCGGCGCGCTTTCATTGCCCGCATGCACCCGCATCCGGCAAGCTACCGGCGATTTTCGGCCCGGATGCCCCCTGCCCGTGCGACACCCCCTGCGCCTGCTGCCCCTGTCCCTGAGCATCGCCGCCTGCCTGTCCGGCCCGGCCCTGGCCGCCGACGAGAAGCCGCTGAGCTGGGCCCTGTGCCCGGCCGGCGACGTCCTGGCCCCGTTCGAGGGCGCGCCGCCGGCCGCCCAGCCCGGCGCGCCGGCGCGCAACGAGCAGCCCACCGACATCGCGGGCGACCGGCTCAGCGGCACCGAGACCCAGCCGCAATACCAGGGCAACGTCGCCCTGGTCCGCGGCGACCAGTTCCTCGGCACCGACGACATGCGCTTCGACACCGAGACCGGCACCTACGTGGCCGAGGGCAACGTCCGCTACCAGGACTCGGGCATCCGCATCGTCGCCGACCGCGCCCAAGGCGACCAGGACGCCGACACCCACGTCATCACCAACATCCGCTACCAGCTGGTGGACCGGCGCGGCAACGGCGGCGCCGATTCGATCAACCTGCGCGGCGCCCAGGGCCAACTGCACCACTCCACCTACAGCACCTGCGACCCCGACCAGCGCGCCTGGGAACTGCGCGCGCAGAGGATCGACGTCGACAGCGACGAGGGCTTCGGCGTGGCCCGCAACGCGGTGCTGCGGATGGGCCGGTTCCCGGTGCTGTACGTGCCATGGTTCAAGTTCCCGGTCGACGACCGCCGCCAGACCGGCCTGCTGTACCCGTCGGTGAGCATGTCCGGGCGCAACGGCTTCGACTACCGCCAGCCGGTCTACCTCAACCTGGCGCCGAACTACGACATGACCCTGACCCCGCGCTGGATGAGCAAGCGCGGGCTGATGCTGGACAGCGAGTTCCGCTACCTCTACGAGGGCGGCCGCGGCACGATCGAGGGCGCCTACATGCCCAGCGACGAGCTGCGCGACCGCGACCGCGGCCGCTTCGGCTTCACCGGTTACCACAACATCGACAGCCACTGGCAGGCGCGGGCGAGCCTGGGCTGGGTCAGCGACGACCGCTACGTCGAGGACTTCGCCAACCGCCTCAACGGCGTGTCGGCGTCCTACATCCAGAGCACCGCCGGGGTCTACGGCACCGGCCAGTACTGGAACGCCGGGGCGATGGCCGAGCACTTCCAGCTCACCGACTACACCCTGACCGACGCCAACCTGCCCTACAGCCGGCTGCCGCGGGTGTTCGTGAACTGGGAGCAGCCGCTGGGCCACTGGTTCGACGCCGGCGTGTACGCCGAGGCGGTGCGCTTCCAGCACACCGAGCGCCCCGGCGGCAGCCGCCTGGACGTCAAGCCCTACCTCTCCGCGCGCCTGGCCGGCCCGGCCTGGTACGTGACCCCGACCCTGGCCTGGCGCTACACCGCCTACAAGCTGGACGAGGACCTGGCCGCGCAGCTGGGCGGCGACGATTCGCCCACCCGCAGCCTGCCGGTAGCCAGCCTGGACGCCGGCCTGTACTTCGACCGCGACACCACCTGGGACGGCGACGCCTACCTGCACACCCTGGAGCCGCGGCTGTTCTACCTCAACGCGCCGTACCGCGAGCAGGACGGGCTGCCGCTGTTCGACACCCGGCCCTTCACCTTCAGCTGGGGCCAGCTGTTCCGCGACAACCGCTATTCCGGCGCCGACCGCCAGACCGACGCCAACCAGCTGACCGTGGCCCTGACCACCCGCCTGATCCGCCAGGCCGACGGCCGCGAGAAGCTGTCGGCCAGCCTCGGCCAGATCCGCTACTTCGAGGACTCGCGGGTCGTGGCCCCGGGCGAGACCCCGGTGGCCCAGGGCAAGTCGGCCTGGGTGGCCGACGCCAACTACATGATCAACGACCGCTGGAACCTCGGTGCCTCCTACCAGTGGGACCCCAAGTTCCGGCGCGAGGACCTGGCCAGCGTCCGCGCCCGCTACCTGTGGCCGAACGACGGCGTGGTCAACCTCGGCTACCGCTACCGCCGCGACCTGCTCGAGCAGGCCGACTTCTCCTTCCTGTACCCGGTCAGCCCGACCTGGAGCGTGGTCGGCCGCTACTACCACTCCATCCAGGACGACAAGCTGCTGGAGGCGATCGCCGGCGTGCAGTGGGACAGCTGCTGCCTGGCGGTGCGCGCGCTGGCCCGGCGCTACGTGCGCAACCGCGAGGGCGACCTGGACAACGCCATTCAGGTCGAATTCGTGCTCAAGGGCCTAGGGTCGGCCGGCCAGGACACGGAGCGGACTTTGCGCCGTGCTATTCTCGGCTACCACCGCGACGACCTCTACCTGGTCCCGCCGAGCAACACCACGCCCGATCCGGACGATTACGATCCGAACCTCATTCCCTGAGTCCATGAGCCGACGCCTCCGCCTTCCCGCGATCCTCCTGGCGGCCGCCGCCGCGCTGTCCGCCGTCCCCTTCGCCGCGCCCGCCCAGCAGACGCAACCGATCGAGCGCATCGCCGCGATCGTGGACGAGGACGTGATCCTGCAGAGCGAACTGGACCTGGCGATGCGCAACGTCGTCGGCCAGTACGCCGGCCGCGAGAACCAGCTGCCGCCGCGCGCGGTGCTCGAGCGCCAGGTGCTCGAGCGCCTGGTCCTGGTCAAGCTGCAGGTCGCCCGCGCCCGCTCCAACGGCATCCGCGTCGGCGATCAGGAGATCAACCAGGCCGTCGCCCAGATCGCCCAGCAGAACGGCCTGTCGGTCGACGGCCTGCGCCAGCGCCTGGCCGCCGACGGCCTGGCGTTCGACGAGTTCCGCCGCTCGCTGTCCGACGAGATCACCGTCCAGCGCCTGCGCCAGAGCTACGCCCAGCGGGTCAACGTCAGCGAGGGCGAGGTCGACGCGGCCCTGGCCCAGCAGGCCAGCGGCGGCCGCCAGTACCACCTGGCCCACATCCTGGTCGCCCTGCCCGACGGCGCCACCGCCGAGCAGATCGCCACCGGCCAGCGCAAGATCGACGGCATCAAGAACGTGATCGACAAGGGCGAGATGGACTTCGCCGCCGCCGCGGTGCGCTACTCCGACAGCCCCAACGCGCTGGAAGGCGGCGACCTGGGCTGGCGCAGCCTGGACGAGATCCCGGCCGCCTTCGCCACCCGCATCCGCGACCTGCAGGCCGGACAGATCCTCGGTCCGATCCGCGGTCCCAGCGGCTTCCAGCTGCTGCGCCTGGTCGAGAGCCGCGACGCCTCGCAGGCGGCCCAGCGCACCGTCACCGAATACCACGTCCGCCACATCCTGGTCCGGATCAACGACCGCCAGGACGAGGCCGCGGCCAAGGCCAAGATCGACACCCTGCGCGCGCGCGTGGTCGGCGGCGCCGACTTCCAGGAAGTGGCGCGCGAGTCCTCCGAGGACAACGGCACCCGCGGCCAGGGCGGCGATCTGGGATGGTTCCCGGCCGATGCCTACGGTGCCGACTTCGGCCGCCAGGTGACCTCCCTGGCCGATGGCGGGATTTCCCAGCCGTTCCGCAGCGACGCCGGCTGGCACGTGATCCAGCGCGTGGCCGAGCGTGAGCAGGACGTCACCGACGCCAACCAGCGCGCCCAGGTCCGCGAGACCATCGGCCGGCGCAAGCTGGAAGAAGAGTACGACCGCTACCTTCAGGAGATGCGCGGCGAAGCCTACATCGTCCTGCGCGCCGGCGACCGCGCCGAAGACACGTCCGCCGCGCCGCCGGCCGGCAGCTGAGCCGGAGCCGGCCGTGACGCCCCCCCGGCTCGCCCTGGTACCCGGCGAACCGGCCGGGGTCGGACCGGAACTGTGCGTGCGCCTGGCCCAGCGGCCACGGCGCGATTGCCGGCTGGTCGCCTTCGCCGACCCGGCCACCCTGCAGGCCGCCGCCGATGCGCTGGCCCTGCCCCTGAACCTGCTGCACGAGGATCAGGAGGCGCGCGCGCCCGGCGACCTGCCCTTGCGCATGTTCCCCAATGCCAACGCGGTGGCGTTCGGCGCCCCCGATCCGCGCAACGCCCGCGCGGTGATCGACGCCCTGCTCGGTGCGGCCGCGGGCTGCCTGGCCGGGGAATTCGCCGGCATGGTCACCGGTCCGGTGCAGAAGTCCACGATCAACGAGGGCGGCATCCCCTACACCGGCACCACCGAACTGCTGGCCGAGCACGCCGGCCGCGAGGTGGTGATGATGCTGGCCAACGACATCGTCCGCGTGGCCCTGGCCACCACCCACCTGCCATTGCGCCAGGTCGCCGACGCGATCGACGCCGGCCTGCTACGCAAGGTCCTGCGGACCACCCACGAGTCGCTGCGCCGCGACTTCGGCCTGTCGGCGCCGGTGATCGGGGTGCTGGGCCTGAATCCGCACGCCGGCGAGAACGGCCACCTCGGCCACGAGGAGATCGAGACGATCGTCCCGGTGCTGGAGGAACTGCGCGCGCAGGGCATGGCCCTGGTCGGCCCCTTGCCGGCCGACACCGCGTTCCTGCCCGGCAAGCTGCGCGGCTTCGACGCGGTCCTGGCGATGTACCACGACCAGGGCCTGCCGACGCTGAAGTACAGCGGTTTCGAGCACGCGGTAAACCTGACCCTGGGCCTGCCCTACCCGCGGGTGGCGGTGGATCACGGCACCGCCCTGGACCTGGCCGGCCGAGGCCTGGCCGATCCCTCCAGCCTGGAGGCGGCGGTGGCCACCTGCGCGCGCATCGCCCGGCAGCGGCAGCTGCTGCTGTAGCCGGTCTCGCCGGCGACCGCCATGACTAGGCATCTGCGTGCAACCGGGACCAGTGATCTGTCCGCCTCCACGATCGCCGGCAAGACCGGCCCCTACAAGCTGGAGCAGAGCAAAGTCACTGGGTCCCGGCGTTCGCCGGGATGACGTTGGTAAAAGTCCTGAACCCACCGCGTGCAGAAGGTGGGCTTTCGACGCGCCAGAGAAAGCCTCAGCCGCCGCGCGCCTCCAGCGCCGCGACCGCCGGCAGGGTCTTGCCTTCCAGGAATTCCAGGAACGCGCCGCCGCCGGTGGAGATGTAGCTGACCCCGCCGGCGATCCCGTACTTGTCCACCGCCGCCAGGGTGTCGCCGCCGCCGGCGATCGAGAACGCCGGCGATTGCGCGATCGCCCGCGCCAGAGTCTCGGTGCCCTTGCCGAAGGCGTCGAACTCGAACACGCCCACCGGCCCGTTCCACACCACCGTGCCCGCCGCCTTGATCAGTTCGGCGTACTGCGCCGCGGTCTGCGGACCGATGTCCAGGATCAGGTCGTCCGCGGCCACCGCATCGACCGCCTTGACCGTGGCCGGCGCGTCAGCGGCGAACGCCGGCGCCACCACCACGTCCACCGGCATCGGGATCTGCGCGCCGCGCGCCCTGGCGTCGGCGTCGATCTTCTTCGCCGTCTCCAGCAGGTCGGCCTCGTACAGCGACTTGCCCACGGCGTGACCGGCCGCGGCGATGAAGGTGTTGGCGATGCCGCCGCCGACGATCAGCTGGTCGACCTTGCCGACCAGGCTGGTCAGCAGCTCCAGCTTGGTCGAGACCTTGCTGCCGGCCACGATCGCCAGCAGGGGCCGCGCCGGGTTGGCCAGGGCCTTGTCCAGGGCATCGAGCTCGGCCATCAGCAGGGGGCCGCCGGCGGCGACCGGGGCGTGGCGGATCACGCCGTGGGTGGAAGCCTGGGCGCGGTGCGCGGTGCCGAAGGCGTCCATCACGAACACGTCGCACAGCGCCGCGTACTTCTTCGACAGGGACTCGTCGTCCTTGCCCTCACCCACGTTCATCCGGCAGTTCTCGAGCAGCACCACCTGGCCCGGGGCCACGTCCACGCCGTCGACCCAGTCCTTCACCAGCGGCACGTCCACGCCCAGCAGCTGCGACAGGCGCGCGGCCACCGGCGCCAGCGAGTCGGCCTCGCTCCACACGCCTTCCTTCGGCCGGCCCAGGTGCGAGGTGACCATCACCGCCGCGCCCTTCTCCAGCGCCAGCTTCAGGGTCGGTACCGAGGCGGTGATGCGCTGCTCGGAGGTGATCCTGCCGCCGTCGATCGGCACGTTGAGGTCCTGCCGGATCAGCACGCGCTTGCCAGCGAGGTCGAGGTCGGTCATCCGCAGGATCGTCATGGGGTCGGTCTCATCGAGGGGGGAAGAAGTCGGGGCATTGCCCGATGCCGCGGCGCAGGCCGCGAAAGGCCCGCATTGTCCCGCCGTGGCGGAACGGGGGCAAACCTGGTGTAGGAGCCGGTCTTGCCGGCGACCGCCATGGCGAAAGGATCATTGGCAACGACCCGTCATTGCCATGGTCGCCGGCAAGACCGGCTCCTACAAGGAAGGCGGATCAAGGCTCCCCGCGCTGCCGCAGCAGGCTCAGGCCGAGCAGGGCCACCATCAGCGCGCCGCCGACCAGCAGGGACCACAGCAGCCAGCCCTTCCAGTCGTGCTCTCGCCGGGGGGCCAGCGCGGCGTCGCCGGCCAGTTCCTGCGGCGCGTCGGCCAGGTAGGCGGGGGCCGGCTGCCAGTCGGCGCCGCGCTGGCGGCGCAAGGCCTCGAGCAGGGCCGGGATCGGCGCCTCGCCGCGGCCGGCGCGGGCGCTGCCGGCGGCCAGCGCGTACGGCGGCGCGCCCTGGGCCAGGAACACCGCCACCTCCGGCCGGTAGCCCAGGCGTAGCACCGGCGCCGCATCGCCCACCGGGGTGGACGCGCTCAGCCGCCAGTGGCGGTCGCGCACCACCGAAGCCAGCGTCGCGGGCTCGGACCGGTCGCGCGCATCGCCGCCGGCCTCGACCTGCCAGGCCATCCACGGCCCGGCCCGCCAGGTCCAGGCGGCGTCGGCGTCCTCGCGGCTGTGCAGGGTCCATTCGACCGCGCTGTTGCCGGGCAGGACCACGTCGGCGCGCGCGACCGGGAAGCGGCCGGGGAGCACGAACTCGAAACCATCGCGGCCTGCGTCGCGGCGGCGCTGGCCCTGGATCTCCAGCCACTGCCACTGCGCCTGCGCCGGCGGCGGCGCCAGTTCGGCCGAGACCACCGTCAGCTGCGGCCCGGGGCCGGGGCGCAAGGGCTGCAGGCGCAGGTAGCGGGCCTGGCCGTCCAGCTCGATCCGGCCCTGGCGCAGGCGTTCGCCGTCGCGCTGCAGGTCCAGCAGGGTGGTGCCCGGGTTGAGCGTGCGCCAGTCGCGCAGGTCGTCGCTGCCCTCGACCCGGTAGCCGGCCTGCCAGGGCTGCGCCGGTGCCTCCCAGTCCAGGCGCAGCGCGCGCAGCGGCTCGCGCAGGCGGCTGGCGTCGACCAGCCACTGCCCGCCGGCCTGCGCGGCGGCCGCGGGTGCATCCATCCCGGCCTCGATCCTGAGGATGCTGCCGTCCGCGTTGCGCTCAGCGATCAGGCGGATGTCGGCGCCGCCGGCCGCCGGCGCGTTCGCCGGCAACGGGAACCACGGCAAGGCCAGCACCCGCGGGGCCTGCGCCAGCGGCTGCGCCGGCGACAGCACCGCGGCCGGCAAGGCCTGGCCGGCCGCGTTGAAGACCTCCACGTCGGCCAGCGCGTGGTCGCCGGCCTGGCGGTACACCGCCTCGTCCAGCACCACCCGGTAGGCGCCGGCGTCGGCCTGGCCCAGGGTCAGCGGCCACTGCCGCGCGTAGTCCTCGCGCGGACCGGCCAGCGCGGCCGCCTGGATCAGGACCAGGCCCAGCGACAGCAACAGCGCCACGCGGCGCCAGCGTCTGCTCGCGCCGATGCGACGGCCCTGCCCGTCCATGCCTGCCTGCGGACTCATGCCTGCGCTTCCTCCACGGCCGTCAGGCGCGGCGGCGCCGGCGCCAGATAGCCCACGATCGTGCACAGCACGCCGTAGGCCATGAACGAGACGATCCCGGTCAGGTTGCCCAGGTGCGAACGGTCCACCAGGACCAGCTTGGCCAGGACCACGGCCATCAGCACCGCGCCAGCCAGCCACAGCCCACGCCGGCCGCGGCGCGAGCCGATGATCCAGCCGAGCACGCCGAGCACGCTCCAGACCACGGTCAGGCTGGTCTGGGCCAGGCTGGACGAGAGCAGGCCGGCATTCCAGCCGATCCCGCCCCAGTAGTGCACGCCGCGCAGGGTGGTGGCGCTCAGCAAAAGGAAGCCGCCCAGCGCCAGCACCCCGATGCGCGCGCGCTGCAGGCCGGCCGGCGCGTGTTCCGAACCGAGCCAGGCCACGCCCAGTGCGAGCGCCAGCAGCTGCGCCAGCTCGCCCGGATTGAGCCAAGGCAGCCAGGCCAGCGGGGCCGGCGGCAGCGGCCGGGTCAGCGCCGCCAGCCAAGCCGCCGCCAGCACCGCGAACGCCAGCCACAGCACCGGCACACGCAGACGCGCGGCCCGTTCCTCCTCGCGCGGGAACGCCAGCCACGACCAGCGCCACAGGCCCAGCGCGGCCAGTGCCAGCCACGGCAGCATCACCAGCGCCACCTGCCAGCCCTGGCCGAGGCCGGCGTCGGCGGCCAGCCAATGGCCTTCCATCGACAGCACGCAAGGCCACAGCAGCCACCACACGAACTGGGCCGCGCCGGCGCCGCCGTCGTCGTCCCCGCGCAGGCAGCCGAGGCTGCGCAGCCCGAGCGCGGCGAACGCCACCCAGGCCAGCGCGCCATAGCCGCCGCCGAAGGGATGCGCATGCACCGCGTCCTGCCACAGCGCCAGCGGCGCCGCGGCGAGGAAGGCGGCGAACACGGTGAACGCCAGCGCAGGCGCCGGCCTGCGGCGCTGGACCTCGGCCGCGATCCAGCCGCTGAGCGCGGCCATGGCCAGCAGCGCATCCGGCCGCACCGCGGCCTCGACGAAGCGCTGCACCTCGTGCACGCACAGCCCGGCCCACCAGGCCAGGCCCCACAGGTAGAACGGCAATGCCAGCCCGTCCTGGCCGTGCGCGCGCGCCGCCCAGGCGCTGGCCAGGCCGGCCAGGGCGATCAGCAGCATGCCCATCGCGGTCGGGTTGAACAGCGCGCGCGCGTCGGCCCCGACCGCATCCAGGCCCGCCAGCAAAGCGACCGCGGCCAGCAACTGCAGGAGCGCACCGGTGAAGCGCGGCAGCCAGCGCCCCTGGCGCAGGCCCAGCCAGACCAGGCCGGCGCCCTCCAGCGCGAACACGCTGGCCGTGGCCCGCGCCGACAGCGCCAGCGGCACCGCCAGGGTGGCGAAGCCCACCGCCAGGATCGCGTACGACTGGCCGAGCACGGTGTAGCCGGCGCGGCGCAGCAAGGCCCAGGCCAACCCCGCATACAGCACGCCCAGGCCCAGGGCGCAGAACGCCAGCGGCAACCGGCTGCCCCCGGCCATCACCCCCTGCAGCAGCCCGGCCTGCAGGGCGAAGGCGACCAGCGGCGTGCCGAACACCAGGCAGCCGTCGACCAGGTCGCGCCGCCCTTCCGGCCGCCGGCGCGCGAACAGGATCGGCACCGCCAGGTAGAACAGGAAGAACAGCGCCAGGAACGGCTGGGTGCTGGCGTATTTCCCGGGCAGGTAGGCGCCCACGCCCCAGACGGTGCCGATGCCGAAGGTGAAGGCGAAGCCGAGCAGGTTGAGGATCCGCCAGGCCTTGAACCAGGCGATCGCCACGATCGCCGCGTTGAGCAGCGCGTAGTACGAGAACAGCGCCACGTGGTTGCCTTGGCCGGTGGACAGCCAGATCGGCGCCAGGAAACCGGCCAGCAGCGCGAACACCGCCAGCGCCTTCGCGTCCTGCAGCACCGCCAGCAGGCCCATGCCCGCCACCAGCATCACGCTGAGCGCGAACGCCGGCCCGGCGTCGATCATCCCGTACAGCTTGAATGCGGCGAACACCACCAGCAGGAGCACGCCGATCGCCCCGCCCTGCAGGCTCAGGGCGAAGCTGCGGTTGCTGTCGCGCCGGCGCCAGGCGAAGGCCAGCGCGCCCAAAGCGGCGGCGGCCACGCCGGCCAGGCGCAGCTCCATCGGCAGCACGAACAGGCCCTGGTCGCTGGCGTACTTGAGCAAAGCGGCCACGCCGGCCAGCAACACCAGCACGCCGATCTTGACCGGCACGTTGCCGACGGTGAACCAGCGCTTGACCATGCGCAGCACCGGATTGTCCGCTGCGGGCGCCTCGCGGCGCGGCTGGCGCGGGGCCGGCGATACGGCCGAAGGCGCTTCCCCGCGCGGGACGCGGGCGGCGGCCGGCAAGGGCGGTGGGACTGCACCCGCGGGAGAAGCCGGGCCGGGCGGCGGCGCGGGAACGGGTTGGGGGCGCGGAACGGCGGGGCCGGCGGCCGGCGACATCTCCGGCGGCGTCACCGAGGTTCCCGGCGCATCCGTAGTGGGGCTGGCAGCCTTGGGCGTCGGCACCCCTGCGGCCGGCGTGGGTCCGGACCCGGCCTGATCGCGCATGCGCTCGGCCAGGGTGCGTTCGTCCGTTTCCTCGGGTGCGGCCCGTGCCGCGGGAGCGGCGGCGTGGAAGGCGGACGGCCGCGCGGATTCGTCCTGCCGCATCGCCGGCGCGCGTGCGGCCAGCGCCTGCTCCAGCGCGGCCACGCGCTGCTTCAACCCCGCCAGCGACACCAGGGCCACGATCAGCAGCACCGGCATGGCCAGCACCGCCAATCCCACCAGCACCAGCACTCCCACGAGTCCGTCCATCCTCACCCCGTTCCGTCAGGTCCTGCAGCGGTGGTCGCAGGCGATCCGGCGGCCGCCATGGCGCCGGCAGCGTCGGCGATGCCGCGCGCGTTTGCAAGGCGGCAAGCGCATGCCCGGCCTTCGCGCACGGCCGGCCGTCAAAAAGAAGGCGCCCTCGCGGGGCGCCTCCAGGGTGTCGCGCTTGGCGGCCGCGGCTTACTTGCCGGCGACCACGCGGACCATCTCCAGGCACTTGTTGGAGTAGCCCCACTCGTTGTCGTACCAGGCCACCAGCTTGACGAAGGTCGGGTCCAGGGCGATGCCGGCGTCGGCGTCGAAGATCGAGGTGCGGGTGTCGCCGCGGAAGTCGGTGGCAACCACCTTGTCCTCGGTGTAGCCCAGCACGCCCTTCAGCGCGCCTTCGCTCTGGGCCTTGATCTCGGCCTTGATCTCCTCGTAGCTGGCCGGGTTCTCGAGTTCCGCGGTCAGGTCGACCACCGACACGTCCGAGGTCGGCACGCGGAAGCTCATGCCGGTCAGCTTCTTGTTCAGCGCCGGGATCACCACGCCCACCGCCTTGGCCGCGCCGGTCGAGGACGGAATGATGTTCTCGAGGATGCCGCGGCCGCCGCGCCAGTCCTTGTTGGACGGACCGTCGACGGTCTTCTGGGTGGCGGTGGCGGCGTGCACCGTGGTCATCAGGCCGCGCTTGATGCCCCACTTGTCGTGGATGACCTTGGCCAGCGGGGCCAGGCAGTTGGTGGTGCACGAGGCGTTCGACACGATCGCCTGGCCGGCGTAGGTGTCGTGGTTGACGCCGTAGACGAACATCGGGGTGTCGTCCTTGGACGGGGCCGAGAGGATCACCTTCTTCGCGCCGGCGTCCAGGTGCTTCTGCGCGCTGGCCTTGTCCAGGAACAGGCCGGTGGACTCGATCACCACGTCGGCGCCGACCTCGTCCCACTTCAGCGCGGCCGGGTCGCGCTCCTGGGTCAGGCGGATCTTCTTGCCGTTGACGAACAAGGCGCCGCCCTCGACCTTGACCTCGCCCCCGAAGCGGCCGTGCACGGAGTCGTACTGCAGCATGTAGGCCAGGTAGTCCGGTTCGAGCAGGTCGTTGATCGCCACGATCTCGATGTCGCCGCCGAAGTTCTGCACCGCCGAACGCAGCACGTTGCGGCCGATGCGGCCGAAGCCGTTGATGCCAACCTTGATCGCCATTGCTGATGACTCCTGACGGCCGCGACGGGTGCGGCCCGCTGTGGGAAGGACTGAATGAAGGATCGATGAAGCGGGCGGCCATTCTAGCACCGCGCCGCCGCCCGCCCGGCGCGCTCTTGACTGCAATCAAGGCGCCGCGCGCGGTGCCGGCGGAGACTGGCGCCATTCCCCAAGACGCAAGAGCGTTGCCCATGAAACAGAAGCTCCTCCCCCTCCTGCTCGCCGCCAGCCTGGCCGGCGCCGCCGCTCCCGCCTTCGCCCAGTCCGCCGGCGACTGGACCGTCGGCATCGGCGTGCACCAGGTCGACCCGAAGTCCGACAACGGCAAGCTCGCCGCCGGCACCCTGCCGCTGGCGATCGACGAAGACGCCAAGCCGAGCGTGACCTTCGAGTACTTCGTCCGCGACAACCTCGGCATCGAGGTGCTGGCCGCGCTGCCGTTCAAGCACGAGATCGCGGTCAAGGGCGTGGGCAAGGTTGGCGAGACCAAGCACCTGCCGCCGACGGTCAGCCTGCAGTACCACTTCAACAGCGACGGCAAGGTCTCGCCGTTGCTGGGCCTGGGCCTGAACTACACCACTTTCTTCAGCGAAGACACCACCGGCGCGCTGGCCGGCACCAAGCTGAAGCTGGACGACTCCTGGGGCCTGGCCGCGCATGCGGGCCTGGACTTCAAGGTTGGCGAGAAGTCGGCGGTGCGCGTGGACGTGCGCTGGGCCGACATCGACACCAAGGTCAAGGTGGACGGCGCCAAGCTGGGCACCGCCAACATCGACCCGCTGGTGTACGGCGTGGCCTACGTCCTGAAGTTCTGATCCTGCTCCAGGGGACGGAGCGGGCCGGTCGGTTAAAGTGCCGGCATGGTCCGCTCCGATTCCGTTCCCGTCCGCCGTTCCGCACGCCGCCCGGCACGTCGCCGTGCACGCCATCCCGCGCGCTGGCTGGCCGCCGTGCTTGCGCTCGCCATCGCCCTGCCGGCGCAGGCCTGGGGCCCGCTCGGCCACCGCCTGGTCGCGCGCCTGGCCGAGGACGGCCTGGATCCGCAGGCGCGCGCCGAAACCGCCCGCCTCCTGCGTGGCGAAGCCGAACCGACCCTGGCCGGGATCGCCAGCTGGGCCGACGACCTGCGTGCCGAAGACCCCGACCTGGGACGCCGCAGCGCGCCCTGGCACTACGTCAACATCGGCGAGTCCGGCTGCCGTTACCAGGCCACGCGCGACTGCCCCGGCGGCGACTGCATCGTCGCCGCGCTCGACGCCCAGGTCCGGATCCTGGCCGACCGCGGCCGCAGCGATGCCGAACGCGCCCAGGCGCTGAAGTTCGTGGTCCACCTGGTCGGCGACGCCCACCAGCCGCTGCACGCCGGCTACGGCAAGGACCGCGGCGGCAACCGCTACCAGGTCAACCACGCCGGCAAGGGCAGCAACCTGCACTCGCTGTGGGACAGCGGCCTGCTCAACAGCGCCCGCCTGGGCGAGGACGCCTGGCTGGCGCGGCTGCGCGCGCTGCCGGCGCCGGATGCCGCCGTGCTGTCGCCGCGGGCGACGGACGCCGCGCTCCCCTGGGTCGAACAGTCTTGCCGGCTGGCGCTGGCCCCGGGCGTCTATCCGCCGGGCCACGTGATCGACGCCGCCTACGTGCAGGCGCACCTGCCGACCGGGGAGCGGCAGCTGCGCCTGGCCGGCGCGCGCCTGGCCGCGCTGCTCAATGCCGTCCTTGCCGCGCACTGAAAGTCCGCCCTTGTCTTCGGAGGAGAACGCCGACGTGTCCGCTCATGCATATTCGCTGCTGCGCCTTGCCGCCACCGCAGCATTCGCGCTGGCGGCCCTGCTGTCGCCGGCCGCGCACGCGGCCGAACCGCTGACCGTGTTCGCCGCCGCCAGCCTCAAGGAATCGCTGGACGAGGCCTCCGCGGCCTACGAGCAGGCCACCGGGGTTCCGGTGCGGGTGTCCTACGCCGCCAGCTCGGCGCTGGCCCGCCAGATCGAACAGGGCGCGCCGGCGCAGGTGTTGGTGTCCGCCGACCTGGACTGGCTGGACTACCTGCAGGAGCGCGGCAGGGTCGATGCCGGCAGCCGCCACAACCTGCTCGGCAACCGCCTGGTGCTGGTCGCGCCGCAGGACGGCGTCGCCCGGGTCGACCTGGCCAAGCCCGGCAGCATTGCCGCCGCGTTGGGAGACGGCCGCCTGGCGGTGGGCCAGGTCGCCAGCGTGCCGGCGGGCAAGTACGCCCGCGCCGCGATGGAGAAGCTGGGCCAGTGGCCGGAAGTGAGCGCGCGCCTGGCCGAATCGGACAGCGTGCGCGCGGCGCTGATGCTGGTCGCGCGCGGCGAGGCCCCGCTGGGCATCGTCTACGCCTCCGACGCCAGGGCCGAGCCGAAGGTGAAGGTGGTGGCCACCTTCCCGGCCGACAGCCACCCGCCGATCGTCTACCCGGCCGCGGCGCTGGCGCCGGCGTCCGCGCCGGCGCGCGAGTTCGTGCGCTGGCTGTCCTCGCCGCCGGCGCGCGCGATCTTCCAGCGCCGCGGCTTCGATCCGCTGGACGACTGAGGGGCCGCATCCTTGCCCGCGGCCTGGTTCACCCCGGAAGAAGCCACCGCCATCGCCCTGAGCGTGAAGGTGGCCGCGGTGGCCGCGCTCGCCAGCCTGCCGCCCGGGGTGGCGGTGGCCTGGCTGCTGGCGCGCGGCCGCTTTCCCGGCAAGTCGCTGCTGGACGCGCTGGTGCACCTGCCGCTGGTGCTGCCGCCGGTGGTGATGGGCTATGCGCTGCTGGTGCTGTTCGGCCGCCGCGGCCCCCTGGGGCAATGGCTGCACGAGGCGTTCGGCATCACCCTGGCATTCCGCTGGACCGGCGCGGCGCTGGCCTGCGCGGTGATGGGCTTCCCGCTGATGGTGCGCGCGATCCGGCTGTCGATCGAGAACGTGGACCGCAGGCTCGAGCAGGCCGCGGCCACCCTCGGCGCCGCGCCGTGGCGGGTGTTCCTGACCGTGACCCTGCCGCTGGCCTGGCCCGGGCTGGTGGCCGGCGCGGCCCTGGCCTTCGCCAAGGCCCTGGGCGAGTTCGGCGCCACCATCACCTTCGTTTCGGCCATCCCCGGCGAGACCCAGACCCTGTCGGCGGCGATCTACGGCCTGCTCCAGGTGCCCGGCGCCGAGGCCGGGATCTGGCGGCTGGCGGCGGTAGCGCTGGCGATCTCGCTGGCCGCCCTGCTGGCCTCCGAATGGCTGGTGCGGCGCCAGCGCGGCGACGAGGAGTGAACGGCCGGTGCTGAACCTGGACCTGCACCTGCAGCGCGGCCGTTTCCGGCGCCACGTACGGATCGAGGAACAGGCACGCGTGGTCGCCCTGACCGGGCCCTCGGGCGCCGGCAAGACCACCGTGCTCAACGCCATCGCCGGGCTGGTGCGCCCGCGCGGCGGCCGGATCGAGATCGACGGCCGGGTGCTGTACGACCAGGCGCGCGGCATCGACCTGCCCACCCACCGCCGCCGGATCGGCTACGTGTTCCAGGACGCGCGCCTGTTCCCGCACCTGGACGTGCGCCGCAACCTGGGCTACGGCCGCCATGGCGCCGGCGCGGCGGCCTTCGGCTTCGACGCGGTGGTCGAGCTGCTGGGCATCGGCCACCTGCTCCAGCGACGCACCTCCAACCTCTCCGGCGGCGAGGCCCAAAGGGTGGCGATCGGCCGTGCCCTGCTGTCGCAGCCGGCCCTGCTGCTGTTCGACGAGCCGCTGTCGGCTTTGGACCAGGCCCGCCGGGAGGAACTGATCCCATGGCTGCAGAAGGTCCGCGACGAGGTGCGCCTGCCGATGCTCTACGTCAGCCACCATCCGGACGAGGTGCGGCGCCTGGCCGACGCCATCCACGTGCTGGACTGATCCGGGCGCGCCCGTGCCCGCCGATGTCCGGCCGTCGACGCGGCGTTGCGCCGCGTCCGCGCACGCTGCGCCATTCCGCCAGGAGGTGCACCATGGCCATGCCGCGCAAGCGCGCGTTCCCCGTCGACCGGATCCGCCATTTCCTCGAACCGGGGCCGGTGGTCCTGATCGCCACCGCGTGGAAGGGCCAGCGCGCGGTGATGACCTGCGGCTGGCACATGATGCTCGGCTACGACCTGGTCGGCACCTACATCTGGGAAGCCAACCACAGCCACGCCCTGGCGCGGAAAAGCCGGCAGTGCACGATCAACCTGCCGACCGAGCCTTTGCTGGACAGCGTGGTCGGGATCGGCAACTGCAGCAGCGCGCAGGTGGACAAGTTCGAGCGCTTCGGCCTGACCGCGGTGCCGGCACGCGAAGTGGACGCGCCGCTGGTCGGGGAATGCCACGCCGGCTTCGAATGCCGCCTGCACGAGACCCGGATCACCGCCGACTATCCCCTGTTCGTCTGGCGGGTGGTGCGGGCGCATGCGGCGGCTTCGCCCCGTTATCCGCGTACGCTGCACTACCGCGGCCAGGGCCGCTTCATGGTCGCCGGCAGGGAGGTGTCGCGGCGGCAGCTGTTCCGCCCGGACATGCTGGAGGAGTGATCATGGCGTCCGCCGGCTCGCCCGGTGGGCGTAGGTCGCCATCGCTGGCATGATCGCGTCATGGACCCCGTGATGGCAGGCACATCGAAACCGGCTACCGGCAATGGCCAGCGCAGGCATCCACGCCTGCCATGGCTGCTGGTCCTGGCAGCCACCGGCACCCTCCCGCACGTAGCTGCAGCGACCGGCGATCAAGGCCTGGAAACACCAGGGACGCCTTACACCTCCATCCACGAGAACGACGGCGCCGGCTGCGCCGACACGCCTCCCTTCGCTGAGGCGCAGGCGAACCTGCCGGATCCGTTCGCCGTACCCGACGGCACCCGGATCGCCACCCGCGGGCAGTGGCGCTGCCAGCGCCAGCAGACGCTGCGGGCGCTGGAGCGGCAGGTGTACGGCTGGAAGGGGCCGGCGCCGGACAGCGTGACCGGCAGCGTCCACCCCGACCGCATCGACGTGACCGTGACCTACGGCGGCAGGCAGGAAACCTTCAGCGCCAGGCTGCACCTGCCCGACGGCCCCGGGCCCTACCCGGCGGTCGTGGTGGTGGGCGGGATCGGCGGCATCGATCCGCGGCTGCTGGCGGGCGAGGGCGTGGCGTGGATCGACTACCTGCCGACCCAGGTCGGCGCCGAGACCGGCAGCGGGCGCGCCAGGCAAGGTGCGTTCTTCGACCTTTACGGCGAGCAGGTGCGATCCACCGGCACGCTGATGGCGTGGGCCTGGGGCGTCAGCCGCCTGCTCGACGTCATCGCCCAGTCCGACCAGCGCCTGCTGCGCGCCGATGCGGTGGCGGTGGCCGGCTGCTCGCGGTTCGGCAAGGGCGCGCTCGCGGCCGGCGCGTTCGACCAGCGGATCGCGCTGACCATCCCGATCGAATCCGGATCCGGCGGCGTGCCGGTCTGGCGCGGGCTGGCCGGCACCGGCGCCCAGCCTGCGCGGAGCGCCTACGGCGAGCAGCCCTGGCTGGGCGATGCGTTCGGCGACTTCGCCGACGCGGTCGACACCCTGGCGACCGACCAACACCAGGTCCTGGGCCTGGTCGCCCCACGCGGCCTGCTCGTCCTGGACAACCCGCACATCGACTGGCTCGGCGCGCGCGCCGGCCATCTCGGCGCGCTGGCGGGCGCCGAGATCTACCGGGCGCTCGGCGTCGCCGGCAACCTCGGCTACCACGCCGCGGTCGCCGATCCAGCGCACTGCGCATGGCGTGCCGAATGGAACGCGCCGGCGCTCGACGCCATCCGCCGGCACTTGCGCCAGGCCGACGCCGACGACCTGCCGATCATCGCCGCCGACCCGGCCCCGGTCCGGCTGGAGGATCACAGGGACTGGGATACGCCGGTCCTGCGGTGACGCCCCGAAGGCGGAGCGCGTGTGCCGCGGTCAATGCCGCAGCCGCGCCGCCCCCACCTGCGCCCGCCCGTTCCGCACCTCGAAGGTAAAGGCATAGGCCAGCGTCACCGCGACCGGCCGGGCCTCGGCCACCGCGCCGGCACAGCCGTCGCCGTTCCAGTCGCGGTCGCGGGTGGCCGCGTCCGGGTAGATGCAGAACATCGCCGGCACGAAACGCCAGGACGACACCGCCTCCAGCATCGCCGCGGCCAGCCGCGGCTGCGCCTCCGGGTCGCTGCAGCCGGGATCGCGCAAAGGCTTCACCGCCTCGACGCCGCCGTCGGCATCCACCACCAGCGAAGCGCACACCGTGGTCGGCGGCAGGGCCCTGGGCAGGCCGTCCTGCGGGAACGCCGGCGTCGTCTGGGCCAATGCGCGCGGAAACACGAAGGCTTGGTGGGCCGCCATCTCGTAGCGCGCCTGGCCCTCGGGCAGGATCAGCCGCTGCTCCACTTCGGCGGTGCGGGTGGCGCAGGCCGACAGCGCCAGGGCCGCGCAGGCCGCCATCGCCATCGAACCGCGCACGGCCGCATCCGTTCCCCGCCCCATCCGCTCAGCCCTTCATGGCGCCGGCATCCGGGCCGTCTTCCGGCACGTCGGCCTCGAAGGTGATCGGCACCCGGATGCGCCCCTCCACCGGCTTGCCGTCGCGCCTGCCCGGCTGGAACTTCCACTGGCGGGCCGCCGCCACCGCCACCGCATCGAATACGCCCGGGGGGGTGGCGCTTTCGACCTGCACGTCGAGCACGCCGCCATCGGCACCCACGGTCACCAGCAGCATGACGCTGCCGCCGATCCCCTGGCGCGCCGCCTCCGCCGGATACACGGGGGGCGGCAGCCGCGACGACCACACCGGCTCGGCGGGATCGACACTACCTGACTCCTCCTGCAGTTGGCGCATACGCGCTTCGGTCGCCTCGCGCGAGCCCGCCAGCGGCAGCACCATCAACTGCGACCGGTAGACGACCTTGCCCGAAGCATCGCTCTGCTCGACCGCCGCCGTTTCGCCTTCGCGCACCACCAGCACCGGCTCGGCGACGACGGTGCCGGGATCGCCGCGTTCGATCCGCATCCGCACCACCAGCGTGCCCGGTTGCGCGCCCGCGGCCACGGTGGCGGTGCTCTTCCAGCGATCCTCGCCGGCACCGCTGATCGACACGGCGTCCTCGCCCGCCTTCACCCACTGGTTAAGCACGCCCTGGCCGTCGATGCCGCCGTAGCTGTTCTGCCGGGCCAGCAGGAAAAGGCCGTCCTGCTGCGCGTCCACAGCGTCCGGAAGGCTGGCCGGCTGCGCCGCCCAGGCCGCGTACCCGGCGCCGGCACTGAGCCCGGTGGCGAGGAGCATGGCGAGGGTCCAATGCAAAGGAGAAGGCGTGGGACGCTTGAGCATGTCGATGCGCTCCTTGAGCGGATGGCGTGCCTGCCAGTGGCAACCCAGCGGCAGGGGCGAAGGGTCGAACTGGGTCTTGAGCATGGCTTCGCCGTAGCTGCGGCGCGCGCGGGGATGGCCCGCGATCACCCGCTCGTCGCAGGCCAGTTCCTGGTCCAGGCGGAAGCGGCGCAGACCGAAGTGCAGACAAGGGTTGAACCAGAACAGGCAGCACAGCAGCGCGGCGAAGGCATTGGCGACCAGGTCGCCGCGGCGCACGTGCAGGCGCTCGTGGGCGATCACCAGCGCGCGCTCCTGTTCGGTATAGCGTCGCTCGAAGTCGGCCGGCAGCAGGATCCGCGGACGCCACAGGCCGGTCACCGCCGGCAGGCCGGAGGTGGCGATGGCCGCCTGGTACAGGCCGTCGTCGCGGCGGCGCAGGGTACCGAGGCCGCGGCGGAAGCGCCGCTGCTGCCCGCCCAGCACCACGAGCGACGCAACCGCGCCGATCAGCCAGAGCGGCACCAGCACCTGCGGCCAGTCCCAGCCGGCCTGCGCCTGCGGGGTCGCGGCGACCACCACCGCCGGCGCCATCTGCCAGGCTGCGGGCAGCGCCAGCGGCGCTTCGGTGCCGCGCGGCAGCAGCACCGCAAGCAACGCCACCGGCACGCACAGCCACAGCGCATACGCGGCGCTGGCGCCCAGCACCGCGCGCACCGGCCGGCGCAGGGCCAGCACCAGCAGCAGTGCCGCACCCGAGGCGATCGTGGTTTCGACCAGCACCGCGGCCAGTTCAGCGTTCATGGCCGGGCTCCTCGCCGTCGTCGAGTTCGCGCACCAGCCGCTTGAGCTCGGCGATGTCGGCCGCACCGAGCTTGCCGCGCTCGCTGAAGTGCGCCACCAGCGGCGCCACCCGGCCGCCGAACAGGCGCGCGAGCAGGCCCTCGCTCTGCTGCTGGACCCAGGCCTCGCGCCGCAGCACCGGCGAATAGAGGTAGCGGCGACCGTCCTTCTCGGCGCTGATCGCGCCCTTGTTGAGCAGGCGGTTGAGCAGGGTCTTGACGGTCGGCTCGGCCCAGCCGGTATCGGCCGCCAGTGCGGCGATCACCTCCTCGGCGCTGCGCGGGCTGCCTCGCCACAACACCTCCATGACCGTGGCCTCGGCCTCGCTGATCGGAACGGTATCCATGGCGCCTCCGTTTACGCTTGTAATTTTTACTGATTACATGCGTAAACTTTTGCCCTGTCAAGCCCCGCCACCGGCCGTTCGCGGTGCCTGTCCTAAGCTGCAGGCATGAGCCTGCACTTCACCGAGATCGACGCCGCGCTGGATCACCTTCTGGCGCGGCTGCCGCCCGGCCTGCGCGTCGCCGCGCCACTGGGCCTGGGCAAGCCGCACCGCCTGCTCAATGCGTTGTACGCACGGATCGAAGGCGATCCCTCGCGCCCCCTGTACCTGTACACCGCCCTGTCGCTGGATCCGCCGGTTCCGGGCAAGGGCCTGCAGGCGCGCTTCCTAGGCCCGTTCCTGCAGCGCCACTTCGGCGACTTCCCGCGCCTGGCCTACGTCCAGGCGATGAAGCGCGACGCGCTGCCAGCGCACGTGGAGGTCGAGGAGTTCTACCTGCAGTCCGGCGCCCTGCTCGGCTCGGCCCAGGCACAAAGGCGCTACGTCAGCCTCAACTACACCCACGTCGCCGCGGCCCTGGCCCAGCGCGGGGTGGACCTGATCGTGCAGAAGGTGGCGCGCGAGCCCGGCGGCCAACGGCTGTCGTTCTCGTGCAACAACGACCTCACCCAGGACACGGTGGACGCGCACCTGGCCGCGGGCAAGCCGCGGCCGCTGATGGTGGCCGAAATCGATCCGCAGCTGCCGTGGCTGGGCGGCAGCGCGCTGGCGCCGGACGGCTTCTTCGACGTGGTGATCGAACCGCCGGGGCCGCACCCGCCGCTGTTCGGACTGCCGCGGCAGCCGGTGACCGACGCCGATTACGCCATCGGCCTGTATGCCAGCGCGTTGGTGCGCGACGGCGGCACCCTGCAGATCGGCATCGGCGCGCTGGCCGACGCGCTGTGCCATGCGCTGGCGCTGCGCCACACCGACAACGCCCGCTACCGCGAGGTGCTGGCGGCGCTGGATCCGCGGCTGGAGTCGCATCCGGCGGTGCTGGCCAGCGGCGACCTGGACCCGTTCGCGACCGGCCTGTACGGCTGCAGCGAGATGCTCAACGAGGGCTTCAAGCGCCTGGTCGAAGCCGGAGTGATCCGGCGCAAGGTGCTGGACGACGCGGCGCTGATGCGGCGCCTGGACGAGGGCACCGCCAACCTCGGCGACCAGGCCCGGCTGGAGCGCGACGGCGAATACCTGCACGGCGCCTTCTACCTCGGCTCGCCGGCGTTCTACGCCTGGCTGCGCGAGCTGCCCGACGACCAGCGCCGCGCGATCGGCATGCGCCGCATCCGCGAGGTCAACCAGCTGTACGGCGGCGACGAAGGCCTGGAGCGGCTGCAGCGCCGCGACGCGCGCTTCTTCAACAGCTGCATGATGGCCACCGCGCTGGGCGCGGCGGTGTCCGACGCGCTGGAGGACGGGCGGGTGGTGTCCGGGGTCGGCGGCCAGTACAACTTCGTGGCCATGGCCCACGCCCTGCCCGGCGCGCGCTCGGCGCTGATGCTGCGCGCGGTGCGGCGGGCCGGCGGCCGCGAGGAATCGAACCTGCGCTGGAACTACAGCCACGCCACCATCCCGCGCCACCTGCGCGACCTGTACGTCAGCGAATACGGCATCGCCGACCTGCGCCACGCCTGCGACGAGGACTGCGTAGTGGCGATGGCCGCGATCACCGACGCGCGCTTCGGCCCGGCGCTGCTGGACCAGGCGAAATCGGCGCGCAAGCTGCGCGCGGACTTCGCCGCGCCCGCGGAATGGCGGCGCAACACGCCCTCGCGCCTGCGTCAGGCGCTGGCGCGCTTCCGCGCCGACGGCACCCTGCCCGACTATCCGCTGGGCAGCGACTTCACCGAGGCCGAGCAACGCCTGGTCAAGGCGCTGGCCTGGCTGCAGGAACGCACCGCCACGCCCCGCGGCAAGCTGCGCACCGTGCTGCAGGCGCTGGCCGCGCGCGGCGGCAGCCTGGCCGAGGACCTGCCGGCGATGGCGCGGATGGACCTGCAGTCGCCGCGCGGCCTCGGCGACCGGCTGCAGGCCCGCCTTTTGCGGCTGGCCCTGGCCCGCACCGCACGCCAGTCCCTGTAGGAGCCGGTCTTGCCGGCGACCGCCATGGCGGATGCGTGTGCGTGAAGCCGATTGCCAATGATCCGTCCGCCTCCACGGTCGCCGGCAAGACCGGCTCCTACAGGAGAGGCACGATGGCGAGCCCATCGCCAGGCTTGAAGCCTCGCCCCCGCGACGCCATCTTGGACGGACCCGCCTGCCTTCCCGGAACCCATCCATGACCCGCGCCGATCAGATCCGCCAGGCCCTGGCCGCCCTGCAGCCGCAGCACCTGGAGGTGCTTGACGAGAGCCACCTGCACAGCCGCGGCCTGGAGACCCACTACAAGGCGGTGATCGTCAGCGACGCCTTCGAAGGCAAGCGCGCGATCCAGCGCCATCAGGCGGCCTACGCCGCGCTCGGCGGGCTGATGGGCCAGATCCACGCCCTCGGCCTGCACACCTACACCCCGGCCGAATGGGAGGCCGACGCCAGCGTGCCTGATTCCCCGCGCTGTCGCGGCGGCAGCAAGCACGACCTGGGCGCGCACTGAGCCGACGGCCCATAGCGGCGCAACCACCACGCCGCCTGCACATGGCTTAACGCCGCGCCGCGCGGCTTCACGCCCCCTCCGCACCCAGCTACGCAGCTTGGTGGCATCCCTACAGGAAGCCACCGATGACCGCCCGCATCCGTTTTTCCGCCCTCGCCCTCGCCACCGCACTGGCCGGCAGCGGCTGCCTGCCGGCGCTGGCCGCGCCCGCCACCGGCAACGCGGCCGACACTGCGGCGCCCACCGATCTCGCCACCGCTGCGGAACAGCGCGACCAGCGCGAAGGCGAGGCGGCCTTGTTGAGGCTGCAGGTACTGCTGGACCGCGCGCGCTTCGGTCCCGGCGAGATCGACGCCCGCGCGGGCTCCAACCAGGCCCGCGCCCTGCGCGGCTTCCAGGCCGCCCACGGCCTGACCGCGAGCGGCGAGGCCGACGCCGCGACCTGGGAGGCGCTGGAGCGCGATACCGCGCCGGTGCTGGCGGACTACACCCTGACCGCCGAGGATCTCGCCGGCCCGTATGCGCGGCTGCCCGACGACATCATGCAAAAGGCCAAACTGCCGGCACTCGGCCATGCCGACCTGGCCGAGGCGCTGGGCGAACGCTTCCACACCAGCCCCGAGCTGCTGCGTCGACTCAATCCCGGCCTGGATGGCGCCAAGGCGGGAACCGTGCTCAAGATGCCTGCGGTCGGCTCCGCCGTGTCCCAGGCACCATTGCCCAAGCCCGCGCGGCTGGTCGTGGACCGCAGCGAGTCGGTGCTGCGCCTGCTCGACGGCGAGGGCCGCGCGATCGCCCAGTTCCCCGCCTCCACCGGCAGCGAGCACGACCCCTTGCCGATCGGCGAGTGGAAGATCACCGCCGTGGTCCAAGATCCGACCTTCCACTACAACCCCGACCTGTTCTGGGACGCCGATCCGGCGCACGGCAAGGCCAAGCTGGCGCCCGGCCCGAACAACCCGGTCGGCACGGTCTGGATCGACCTGTCCAAGCCGCATTACGGCATCCACGGCACACCCGAGCCGCGCAGCGTCGGCAAGCAGCAGTCACACGGCTGCATCCGCCTGACCAACTGGGACGCCGAGGCGGTGGCGCAGGCGGTGGATGCCAGCGTGCCGGTGACCCTGCAAGAATGATCCACCGCCCGCCGCCACGCACCGGAGGTGTGCGATGAAGCTGCTGCTGGCCCTTCTGCTGTGCGTTCTGGTCGCACTTGGCGCGCTGGTGTTCTTCGCCGGTGGTCCCGGGGCCGGAGCGCTGGTCGAGGTGGCGCCGAGTGTCCAGGCACCGTCCGGCGGAGATGCGGTACGCGCATCGGCACCCGCACCACTGGCGACTATGCCCGGCGCCAACGCGCCATCCGCAGATTCGCGGTCCGTTCCTGCCCCGCCGGCCAACGCCGGCGACCCACATGCCGCCACCTCGCCCGCACCCCCGGCGAACCCTGCGACCGGTCCCGCGCGAGCCTCCCTCCCCTTGCCGGCATCGACCGCAGGCGGTCCGCCAACGCTGCTGCTCCCGGTCCAGGGCGTGCGGCCCGAACAGCTGCACGACACCTTCAGCGATGCCCGCAGCGAAAGCCGGCGCCACGACGCCATCGACATCATGGCCGCCGCCGGCACGCCGGTGCTGGCCGTGGCCGACGGCCACGTCGAGAAGCTGTTCGACAGCGAACGCGGCGGCCTGACCATCTACCAGTTCGAGCCGAGCGGGCGGCTGGCCTACTACTACGCCCACCTGCAGCGCTACGCCGACGGCCTGGCCGAAGGCCAGCCGGTGCGCCGCGGCCAGGTGATCGGCTACGTCGGCGCCACCGGCAACGCCAGTCCGGACGCGCCGCACCTGCACTTCGCCATCTTCGTGCTCGGGCCCGAACGGCGCTGGTGGGAAGGCACCGCGGTCAATCCCTATCCGGTACTGCGCGGGGAAGCGCCGCTGCCGTAACCGGCTTCATTGCCCTGCCGATACGAAAAGGGGACGCAATACGTCCCCTTTCCACGATCGCACTCTCCGGCCGCAGCCGGAGGACCACCATCACAACGCCTTGGCCGCCTCGACCACCTTGTCGGTGGTGATGCCGAAGTACTTGTACAGCTCGCCGGCCGGGGCCGAGGCGCCGAAGCGGTCCAGGCCGACCACCGCGCCGTCCAGGCCGACGTACTTGCGCCAGAAGTCGGTGATGCCGGCCTCCACCGCCACCCGCCTGCGCACCGCCTTCGGCAAGACCGACTCGCGGTAGGCCGCGTCCTGGCGGTCGAACACGTCGGTCGAGGGCATCGACACCACCCGGGTCTTGAGTCCGGCGGCGTCCAACACGGCCTTGGCCTCCACCGCCAGCGACACTTCCGAGCCGGTGCCGATCAGGATCACGTCGGGGCTGCCGCCCTCGGCGTCGGCCAGGACATAGCCGCCGCGCTCGACTTGCTTCAGCTGCTCGTCCGTGCGCGCCTGGTGCGGCAGGTTCTGCCGGCTGAACACCAGCACGCTCGGGCCGTCCTTGCGCACGATCGCCGCCTTCCACGCCACCGCCGACTCGACCGCGTCGCACGGGCGCCAGACGTCGTTGTTGGGGATGTAGCGCAGCGCGGCCAGGTGCTCGACCGGCTGGTGGGTCGGACCGTCCTCGCCCAGGCCGATCGAGTCGTGGGTGTAGACGTGGATCACGTGCGCCGGGATCAGCGCGCTCATGCGCAGGGCGTTGCGGGCGTAGTCGCTGAACACCAGGAAGGTGGCGTCGAACGGCAGGAAGCCGCCGTGCAGGGCGAGGCCATTCGCGATCGCGCTCATGCCGAACTCGCGCACGCCGTAGTGCACGTAGTTGGCGTCCGGGCTGGCCACGGTGACCGAGGTGCTGGCCTTCCACTGGGTCAGGTTGGACGGGGCCAGGTCGGCCGAGCCGCCGATCATTTCCGGCAACAGCGGGGCGAAGGCGGTGATCGCGTTCTGCGAGGCCTTGCGCGAGGCGATGGTCGCGCCCTCGGCCTGGACCTGGGCGACGTAGGCGTCGGCCTTGGCGAGGAAATCCTCCGGCAGCTCGCCGTGTGAGCGGCGGGTCAGCTCGGCGGCTTGCTGCGGATACTGCTTGGCGTACTTGTCGAACAGCTGCTCCCACTCGGCCTGGCGCAGGGTGCCGGTGCCGTTGGCGCGCCAGCCGGCGTAGATCTCCTCGGGCACCTCGAACGGCGCGTACGGCCATTCCAGCGCGGTGCGGGTGCCCTCGATCTCGTCCTTGCCCAGCGGCGCGCCGTGCGATTCTTCCTTGCCGGCCTTGTGCGGGGCGCCGAAGCCGATGGTGGTCTTGCAGCAGATCAGGCTGGGCCGGTCCTCGACCGCCAGTGCGGCGTCGATGCCGGCCTTGATCGATTCCGGATCGTGGCCGTCGACGCCGCGGACCACGTGCCAGCCGTAGGCCTCGAAGCGCGCCGGGGTGTCGTCGGTAAACCAGTCGTGGACTTCGCCGTCGATCGAGATGCCGTTGTCGTCCCAGAACGCCGTCAGCTTGCCCAGCTTCCAGGTGCCGGCCAGCGAGGCGGCCTCGTGCGAGACGCCTTCCATCATGCAACCGTCGCCCATGAACACCCAGGTGCGGTGGTCGACGATCTCGAGCTCGGGCCGGTTGAAGCGCCCGGCGAGGATCTTCTCGGCCAGGGCGAAGCCGACGGCATTCGCGAAGCCCTGCCCCAGCGGGCCGGTGGTGGTCTCCACGCCCGGGGTCTCGTAGCGCTCGGGATGGCCGGCGGTCTTGCTGTGCAGCTGGCGGAAGCGCTTGAGCTCCTCGATCGGCAGGTCGTAGCCGGCCAGGTGCAGCAGGGCGTAGTGCAGCATCGAGCCGTGGCCGTTGGACAGCACGAAGCGGTCGCGGTTGAACCAGTCCGGGTTGGACGGGTTGTGGCGCAGGTAGTCGTTCCACAGCACTTCGGCGATGTCGGCCATGCCCATGGGCATGCCCGGGTGACCGGACTTGGCGGCTTCGACCGCGTCGGCGGCGAGGAATCGGATGGCGTTGGCGAGCTGTCGGCGGGTCGGCGTCGTCATGTCGGGGTTGGCTTGGTCTGCGAGGGCGCCCGCGTCGCTGCGGGCCGCCCATTGTCCCACCCCTTGTCCACTCCTGTCCTGCCGATCGGACAAAAAACATCCGCGTTGGCACGCGTATGGGCGGAATTCCCGCCGAGGGAACGTTCTCCGCACGGTTTTCGCTGAAACGGAAGCGGATGCCGGGAGCGCAAAGCGCTGACTTCGGAAGGTGCCGTCGTCCCGGCGAACGCCGGGACCCAGTGTCTTTGCTCCCCTTGCAGGAGCACAGCGAAGCGGGGAAGCAAGGCGCTGGGTCCCGGCGTTCGCCGGGACGACGGTCATAGAAATCCCGAACCCACAGCGCGCAAGAAGACGCGACGGCGCATCACCCCGCCGGAACCGCCGGCCTGCCCTCGTCCGGCTCGCCGCTGGCCACCATCGTCGCCAGGGTCAGGTCGCCGCTCACGTTGAGCGTGGTCCGGCACATGTCGAGGAAATGGTTCACGCCCAGGATCAGGCCGATGCCGATCGGGTCCACCCCCACCATCGCGCAGATCAGCGCCACCACCGGCAGGGAACCCGATGGCACCCCGGCCGTGCCGATCCCGCCGAGGATGCACACCAGCATCACCATGAATTGCTGGCCCAGGCTCAGGTCGACCCCGAAGAACTGCGCCAGGAAGATCACCGTCACGCCCTCGAACAGCGCCGTGCCGTTCTGGTTGGCCGTCGCCCCGACCGTCAGCACGAAGCGCGACACCTTCTGCGGCAGCCCCAACCGGTCGGCCACCCGCAAGGCCGTGGGCAGCGTGGCATTGCTCGACGCGGTCGAGAACGCCATCACCGCCGCCTCCTGGATCCCGCGGAAGAACGCCAGCGGCGAATGCCCCGCCAGCCGCACCGCCACCGAATAGGTCACGAACATGTGCAGGGCCAGCGCCAGCACCACCACACCCACGTACGCGCCCAGCCGCAGAAGCAGGTCGAAGCCGAAGATCGCCGCCAGGTTGAACATGAAGCAGAACACCGCGTACGGCGCCAGCCGGATCACCAGCCCGATCAGGGTCATCGAGATCTCGAACACGCCCTCGATCCCGCGCTTGAGCGTGGCCACCTTGTCGTCGGGCGTGAGCACCATGCCCACCCCGAACATCACCGCGAAGAACATCAGGGCCAGGATCGAGCCGTTGTCGGCGGCGGCGTGGACCACGTTGCTGGGCACGATCGACAGCAGCATGTCCATGCCGCGCGGCTGCGAATCGACGCTGGCCACGATCTCGCGGCTGCGCTCCACGTTCTGCGCCAGCAGCTGCTGCGCCAGGGCCGGGTCCACGCCCGCGCCGGGCTTGAACAGGTTCACCAGGACCAGTCCCAGCAGCACCGCCACGCCCGACAGGATCACGGTGTAGGCTAGGGTCTTCCAGCCGATCCGGCCGAGGGCGCGGATGTCGCCCATCTCGGCGATGCCCATCACCAGCGCCGAGAACAGCAACGGCACGATCAGCATGAAGATCAGATTGAGGAACAGGCGCGAGGCCGGCGTGGTCACGTAGTCGGTGAACGCCTTGACCCAGCCGGCGTCCGCGCCGACCGCCACGTGCACCAGCAGGCCCAGCAGCAGGCCCAGGCCGAAGCCCAGTCCCATTTTCCAGGGCATCGGCCAGGAACGGCGGGCGGCTGCGGTCATGCGGGCATTCCGGAAGAGGCAGCCGGCAGCTTAGCAAACCGGCTCAGGGCGACCGCAGGCCTTGCGGGTACAACGGCGGCAGAAGCTCGTCCACCGGCGCCGCCGATACGGTCCAGCGCGGGCCTTCGCTGAACGCCGCGCGCAGCTGCGCGCGCGCGGCGGACGGATCGCCGGCCCCCGCCCACAACGCACGGCGCATCGCTTCCAGCGCCTGGCGCTGGCGGGCGTCGGCTAGGCGCGCGAGCACCTCGTCCAGGTCGGCGGCCGGCGGCTCGGCCATCTTTCGCAGCAGGGCCACGGCCTCGTCGAAGCTTCCGGCATCCAGAGTGCGGCGCAGCTCTACCAGCGCCGGGCGCGCCCGCGGACGCGCGGATGGGTGATCGCCTGCGGCGGCTTCCATGGCTGGCGCGTACCGCGCACGCCGCAGCCACAATGCCCAGCCCAGGGTCAGCAGCCACAGCGCGCCGAACAGGGCGGCCAGCCATGGCCAGAAGCCTGGAGCGAGGGCCGGTGTGGACAGGCCCGATACGATCGCCTCGTCGCCGGGGTCGGGCGCGGCGTCCGCGCTTGCCCGTGCCGGCGGTGCATCCGCGGCGGCAGCGGTGCCCGGCGCGCCCGGCGCCACATCCAGGTGCAGTTCCGGCAGCCGTTCCTGGCGCGCACGCGCGCCGGCGGTATCCCACCAGTCCATGCGTACGCCGGGCAGCCGCAACGCGCCGGCCTGCAGGGGCACCACCGAGAAGCGCCGGACCACGGTCAGCTGCGGGCTGCCGTCGACGAAGCGCTCGGTGGTCTCGGCGCGCTCGGCGAACACCTGCGCCCCGTCCACCCGCGGCGCGGGGATCTCCGGGAACTGGGCCGCGGTCGCACCCGGCGCCACCGCCTCGACCGCCACCTCCACCGCTTCGCCGGCGCGCGCCTGGGTGGGTGCGGACAGATAGCGCAGGCGCAGGCCGTGCAGCGGCAGCCACGGCTGCGGCGCGCCGTCGGGCTGGGCGCGCACCTGCAGCAGCTGCGCTTGGCCTGTGGCCTCCAGTTTGCGGTCGGTGCCGAAGAAATCGTCGAAGAAGCCGGCCGCGCCCTCGCCGCGGAAACGCGCCGGCGGCAGCTGCAAGGGACCGCTGCGCTCGGGCACCAGCAGGTAGCGGCGCTCGACCACGTGGTAGCGGCGGCCGTCGATCTCGCGGCTGCTCTGCACGTCCTCGCCCACGCGCTGCAGCGAGGCGCCTTCCGGCGCGTCCTGGGTGAGCTCGCCGGACAGCAGGGGCGTGGCGTAGTGCAGGCGCACGCTAACGCCCACGCTTTGCTGCACGTAGGGCGAAGGATCGTCCACCCGGGTCTCGACGAATACCTCGCCGGCCGGCGTCCGCCGCGGCGCGGCCGCGGCCACCCGCAAGGCTAGCGGCGGCGTGCGCTCCTGGCCGACCCGCAGGGCCGGCACCGCCAGGGCGCCGGGGCGGCGCGGGGTCAGGGCCACGCCGAACAGGCTGCCGCCATTGCCGCCGGCGCCGCTGCGGTACGGCGGGCCGAGGACGAAATCGGCCTGCAGCGGGGTGTAGTCCGGAGCGACGCCGGCCTGGTCGGTCTCGATGTTGAGGGTGACGGCCTCGCCCGCGGCGGCTTCGCTGCGGTCCAGCCAGGCGCGGGTCGCTGCCTGGGCCGTCGGCGCCCAGGTCGCCGACAGCAGCGCTGCCAGCAGGACCGCCGTCCACGTCGCCACGTCGCTGGCGCGTGCCAGGCACGGCAGGAGGAAGCCATGCGTGCGCCGCGCCGCCCCCGTCATCGATCGTCCCGTGCTCATCGTCCCTCCCGCTGGCGCCGTTCGTGTTCGAGCCGGAACTTGGCCCGCAGCAATCCGCCCGGATCGTCCGGCACCCGCCGCAGCCAGGCCTCGTGCGCCTGGACCTGCTCGCGCGTGCGCGCATCGGCCGGATCCTCCTGCACCTGCGCGGGATCCGTGCCGGGGTCGTTCTGCTGCAATGCCTGCCGCATGCGTTCGCGCTGTTCGCGGTCGGCCTGTTCCTGGCGGCTTCGCGCCTGCGCATCGTCGGCCTGGGGCGGCGGCGCGGCGGAGGATGACGGTGGTTGCTGCTGCGACGACGGCTGCGGCGGCGATTGCCGGCCGGAGGAAGGCGTGCCCTGCGCGTCGGAGGACGGCTGCCCCGCCTGCGGTGGTGGGGTACCGTCATCGCCCTCCTGCGGCGGTTGGCCTTCGCCGGGGTCGCGCGACTGCCCCTGCCCGCCGCCGGACGGCGGCTGGCGCTTGCGTGCGGCCTCGACCACGGCACGGTTGGCGATGGCGTCCTCCATCCCCGGCGCCTGGGCCAGGGCGCGGTCGTAGGCGGCAATCGCGTCGTCGTAGCGGCCCTGCCGCGCCAGCGCATTGCCGAGGTTGTACTGGGCTTCGGCGCCGCGTGCGGCGGCGGCATCGAAGGCCTGGGCGGCGGCGGCGAAATCTCCCCCGCGGTAGGCGTCCACGCCCTGCTCCAAGGTCCGTTGCGCTTGCTGGTCGGGGCGTTGCCACCAGCTGCGTGCGCCCTGCGTGGTTGCCGCGGCGGCCCTTACCGGCGTGGGCGGTTGCGCCGCCTGCCCGGCCGCCCGCGCCGGCGGCGCGGCCACCGCGCCCAGGCCCAGCAGCAGGGCCAGCGGCCAGGCCGCCAGCACCCCGGCGCCGCGGCGGAACGCCAGCGCCGCCAGCAGGGCCAGCGGCAGCAAAAGCCAATAGCCTTGGTCGAGCCAGGTGCGCTCGCCCTCGCCGCGCGCCTGGCCATCGCTGGCCGGCGGATCCAGCACGCCCAAGGCACGCAGGTCGCCCGCATCCACCGTCAGCCGCGCATAGCGGCCGCCGCCGGCCGCGGCCAGCGCGCGCAGGGAGGTCTCGTCCAGCCGCGCGCGGCGGGTGCCGCCCTCGCGATCGCGGTACACGGCGCCGGCCGCGCTGCCCAGGCCGAGCACCGAGGTGCGGTAGCCCTGCGCCGCCAGCGCCGCGGCGATCCGGCGCGAAGCCTCGTCGGCCTCGCCGGTCAGCAACAGGATCTGGCCCTGGGCAAAGCCGGCCTGGCGCAGCAGCCCGGCGGCATGGGTCAGCGCGCGCTCCGGGCGCGCGCCGTCCACCGGCATCACCTCCGGCGCCAGCGACTCCAGGAACAGGCCGATGTTGCCGGCATCGGCGGTCAGCGGGGCGACGGTATAGGCGTCCTCGGCCCACGCCACAAGGCCGACCTCGCCGCCGCGGCGCTCGCGCAGCAGCAGGGCCAGCTTGGCCCGCGCCTGGGCCAGGCGGCTGGGCGGCAGGTCCGGGGTGGCGATGGCGCTGGACAGGTCCAGGGCGATCACCAGCGGCGCCTGCGCCTGCCATTGCGGCTGCGCCTGCTGGCGCCAGCCGGGCCCGGACAGGGCCAGCGCCGCCAAAGCCAGGGCCAGTCCCACCCCGGCCAGGCGCGGGCCGGCACCCGCGCCGGCGGGCTCGAGCAGGTGCGGCAGCAGGTGCGGATCGACCACCTCGCGCCAGCCGCGCCCGCGCCGGCGGCGCCCGAGCAGCCAGGGGAGCGGCGCCAGCAGCAACGCCCACAACCACAGGGGACGCTGGAAATGCACGGCTTCCAGCCAGAGCGCAGGATTCATGCCGCGCTCCTGCCGGCCGCCGTGCGCCACAACCCTGCGAGCAGGACCAGCAGCCAGGCCGCGGCCAGCGGCCAGGGGTAGCGTTCGATCCGCGGCCGCACCGGCGCGGCCGCGACCTGCACCGGTTCCAGCCGGTCCAGTTCGGCGTAGATGCCGGCCAGCGCCTCGGTATCGCGCGCGCGGAAGAAGCGCCCGCCGGTGGTCCGCGCCACTTCGGCCAGGGTGTCCTCGTCCACTTCCTCGCCGCCCTGCGGCATCGGCACCTGCATGCCGAAGAAGGAAAAGCCCGCCCCGGCGCCGCCGAAGGCGATGGTGTGCACGCGCACGCCCTCGGCCCGGGCCAGTTCGGCCGCCTTGCGCGGATCGAGCACGCCGGCGGTGTTGACCCCGTCGGTCAGCAGAATCACCACCCGCTGGCCCTCGGGCTGCTCGCGCAGGCGCTTGACCGCCAAGCCGATCGCATCGCCCAGCGCGGTCTCCTGTCCGGCCAAGCCGGCGACGCTGTCGCGCAGCTGGCCGCGGACCGAGGCCAGGTCCAGGGTCAAAGGAGTGAGCACGTAGGCGCGCTGGCCGAACACCAGCAGGCCGACGCGATCGCCGGCGCGGCGGGCGAGGAAGTCGGCGATCACCGCCTTGGCCGCGGTCAGGCGATCGACCACCTGCACGCCCAAGCGCATGTCGGCCTCGTTCATGCTGCCGGACAGGTCCACCGCCAGCAGCATCTGCCGGGCCTGGCGCGGCGGCTCGTGGGCCTCGCCCAGCTGCTGCGGGCGGGCGATGGCGGTCACCAGCAGCAGCCAGGCCAGCGCCGGCAGCAGCCAGTGGCCGCGCAGCCCCGTTTCGCCGCCCGCGGCCACGCCCTGCAGGCGTTCGCCCCACGGCACGCGCAGGGCCGGCGCGCTGCTGCGCCGCGGCGGCAACAGCCAGTGCGCCAGCACCGGCAGGGGCAGCAGGGCCCACGCCCAGGGCCAGGCGAAACCCGCGAACCCGTCCAGCGCCTGGCGCACCACCGACAGCCCACCGGCCAGCATCTCCATCAGCGCCGCCGCTCCATCAGCTGAACGAAGCGCGCGCGCGCCAGGGCATGGGCGGCGTCGAACGCGCGCGCATCCACTTCAGGACGGAAGCCGCCCTCGAGCAGCAGGCGCCCAGCGCCAGCGCTGAAATCGAGGCCGTCGCGGCCGTCGAGGAAGCGCAGCCAGGCCTCGCCTTGCAGGTGTTCGGCGCCGGGCTGGGCACGTCGCGCGGCACGGCGCAGCCAGGCGGACATCGCCGCCAGCCTCTGCGGGCGGTCGCCTTCGCCACAGCCGGCATCGAACCCGCGCAGCCAGCGCCGGCGCCGCCACCGGCGCCAGGCCAGCCAGGCGCCCAACACCATGACTAGCAGCAGCAAGGCGGCCGTCAACCACCACCAGCCCGGGGCCGGCGGCCACCAGGATGGCGACGGCGGCAGGTGCACATCGCGCAGCGGAAGGCGGGCCGGATCCATGCCGTCAGGGCCTGCCGGCGCCATTGCCCCGGGCGGCGCCGTCGTATCCACCCGTCGGGAGTTCGTGCTTGGCGGCGGGTTGGGCTGGGCGCGCATCCGGGTCGTGCGAAGGCACCGCGGCGGCGGATCCCGGCGCCACGTCGACAGGCACCGGCGGCCGCAGCCAGGCGTCGGCCTCGGCTTCGGTGGACAGCGTCCGCACCTGCCAGCCCAGGCCCGGCAGGCTCGCCACCAGGCCCTCGGCGGGCGCGGCGAACGTCGCATGCCAGCGCCCGCGCACCGATGCGCGCTGCAATGCCAGCTGCAGCCGCGCTGCGCCGGCACGGAATGCGAGCGGACGGCGTGGCGGATGGATTTCCAGGGCGTCCTGCAGCAGCACCAGGGTCGCCTCGTGATGGCGCGCCAGCGCGCTCCAACGCGGCGCCGGCACCGCCGCTGCGCTGGCGGCATCGGCCAGCACCAGCAGCCGCGCGCCCGGACGCAGGAGCCGCTGCGCGTGTTCCAGCGCCACCTCCAGGCGGCCGTCGTCCGCCGGTGGCCGCGCATACCAGCGCGCCAACGCATCGAGCACCCGCATCGCCCCGCGCATGCCGGTGGCCGGCGGGATCGCCGGCTCGCCCGCGCGCAGGGCGGCGATGCGGTCGCCGGCCTGCAGCGCGGTCCACACCGCCACCGCGCCCGCGCGCGCGGCCTGCACCGACTTGAAGCGCGCGCGGGTGCCGAAGTACAGCGCCGGCGCGGTGTCGGCGACCAGCAGGGTGAGGCGCTCGCGCTCGGCCTGGAACAGCTTGGTGTGCGGGCGGCCGCTGCGCGCGGTCAGGCGCCAGTCCATCCTGCGCACATCGTCGCCAATGGTGTATTCGCGCGATTCGGCGTATTCCATGCCGCGGCCGCGCAGGTTCGAAGGCGCCGGCCCGTGCACGCCCAGGCGGCCGCGGCGCGGGGCCTGCACCCGCCGGACCTGGCCGCGCAGGGCGACCAGCTCGGCCAGGCTCGGGACGATGCCGGCCTGCGCCTCGGTCCCGTTCGCGGCGTCGCCGGCGGCAGGGTTCACGGCGGCGGCACCCGCTCCAGCAGGGCGGCGACCAGGCGCTCGCCGTCCCAGCCCTCGGCCAGGGCCTCGTAGCTGGGCAGCACCCGGTGCCGGAGTACGTCCGGCGCCACCGCGCGCACGTCCTCGGGGGTGGCGTAGTCGCGGCCGGCCAGCCAGGCGCGGGCACGGGCGCAGCGCTCCAGCGCGATCGAGCCGCGCGGGCTGGCGCCCCAGGCGATCCGCCGGCCCAGGGCGGGGTCGTAGCGGCCGGCGTCGCGCGAGGCCAGCACCAGTTCCACCAGGTAGCGCTCCAGCGCCGGGGCCACGTGCAGCGCCAGTACCTGCTCGCGCGCGGCGAACACCTGGGCCTGCGGCATGCGCTCGGCCGGAGGCGTCGGCTCCTGCAGGGTCTGGCGCGCTCGCTCGCGGGCCAGGCGCAGGATTTCGGTCTCCATGTCCGCGTCGGGATAGCCGATGCGCACATGCATCAGGAACCGGTCCAGCTGCGCTTCCGGCAAGGGGAAGGTGCCCTCCTGCTCGATCGGGTTCTGGGTGGCCATCACCAGGAACAGCGGCGGCAAGGCATAGGTGTGCCGGCCTACCGTGACCTGGCGCTCACCCATCGCCTCCAGCAGGGCGGACTGCACCTTGGCCGGGGCGCGGTTGATCTCGTCGGCCAGCAGCAGGGGATGGAACACCGGCCCGGGCTGGAACTCGAAGCGGCCTTCCTGCGGGCGCCAGACCTCGGTCCCGGTCAGGTCGGCCGGCAGCAGGTCGGGGGTGAACTGGACCCGGGCGAAGTCGGCGTCCAGGTGCGCGGCCAGGGTCCGGATCGCGGTGGTCTTGGCCAGCCCCGGCGCCCCTTCCACCAGCAGATGGCCATCGGCCAGCAGGGCCACCAGCAGGCGCTCGACCAGCGCGGACTGGCCGACGATGGCCGCCGACAGCTGCTCGCGCAGGCGCAGGAAGGCCGCGTGCAGGCCGGAGCCGGCGGCGGGACTGGACTCGGCGGGAAGGGTATCCATGGCGCCGATTCTGACCGATCCGGCAGGCGGCGGGTTCCCCGCGGGTGAACCGCGGCCCAAACGGTCCGACCGGCCGCAACGAAAACGGGGCCCGAAGGCCCCGTCGTCCGTCCATCCGCGTGGCGATGGCTCAGCTGCGCTTCTCGACCCGCATGACCTTCGGGGTCAGGAAGATCAGCAGTTCGGCCTTGTCCTTGCTGCGGCTCTTCTTCTTGAACAGCGCGCCGAGGAACGGAACGTCGCCCAGGAACGGCACCTTGGCCACGCTGTTGGCGTCGGTGAACTCGTACACGCCGCCGATCACCACGGTCTGGCCGTCGTCGACCAGTACCGCGGTATTGATCTCGCGGGTGGCGATTTCCGGGACCTGGCCGATGCTGGTGTCGATGTAGCGCAGGATCTCGTCCTTGAGCACGTTGACCACCATGAACACGCGGTCGTCGCTGGTGATGGTCGGGGTGACCTTCAGCTCCAGCACCACGTCCTTGAACTGCACGTTCGGGGTCGCGACGCCGGAGGTGCCGCCGCCGGTCAGGGTCACGTAGCCGACCTCGCGGCCCTGGCGGATGACCGCCTCGCGCTGGTTGGAGGTGACCACGCGCGGGTTGGACAGCACCTCGCCGCGGCCTTCCTGCTGCAGGGCCGACAGCTCCAGGTCGATGGCGAAGTTGGCGCCGAGCAGGGTGTAGGCGATCGCGCCCGGGCTCAGGCCGGTGGAGGTGGTCGCCGGCAGGTTGAAGTTCAGGCCGCCGGGAATCTCGTACTCGCTGTCCTCGATGATCGTGGTGTTGTTCTCCAGCCCACCGCTGATCACCCGGGTGTTGTTGCCGATCCTGCGCCCCTGGACACCAAAGCGAGCACCCAGGTCACGCGCGAACGAATCGGTGGCGATCACGATCCGGCTCTCGATCAGCACCTGGTCGACCGGGCGGTCGATCACCCCGATCAGCTCGCGCATCTGCGCGACCTTCTTCGGGATGTCGCTGATCATCAGGGTGTTGGTGCGCTCGTCGGCGACCAGGCGGCCGCGCGGGGAGAGGAAGCCGTTCTCGTTGGTGCCGCCGCCACCGCCCTGGCCGCCGCTGCCGCCGATGCCCTTGGCTTCGGTCAGCGCCTTGAAGATGGCCGCGGCGGAGTGGTAGTTGATCTGGATGTAGTCGGTGGTCAGGTCGACCCGGTTCTCCAGGTCGATGCGGGCGTCTTCCTTGGCCTTCTCGAACGCGGCCAGCTCAGGCTGCGGCGCGACCCAGACCACGTTGCCGTCGCGGCGCTTGTCCAGGCCCTTGGCGCGCAGGACGATGTCCAGCGCCTGGTCCCAGGGCACGTTCATCAGCCGCAGGGTCACGTTGCCCTGCACCGTGTCGGAAGCCACGATATTGAGGTTGGATTCCTCGGCGATCAGCTGCAGGACGGTGCGCACCGGCACGTCCTGGAAGTTGAAGGTCACCGGGCGTCCCGAATACGGTCGGTTGGCCAGGCGCGCCTGGGCGCTGGCGACGTTGTCGGCGTTGGGCGCGCCCACCGCCGGCTTGCCGGTGCGCGGGGCGATCTCCACCACGTACTCGTTGCCGGACTGGTAGGCCAGCGACTCGAACTCGCCGCGGGTGCTCAGCACCAGCTGGGTACCGCCCGCATAGGGCTTGGCGTCGATCCTCTGCACCGGGGTGGCGAAGTCGGTGACGTTGAGCGGGCGCTGCAGTTCGGCCGGCAGGCGGGCGTTGGCCACGTCGACCACGATGCTGCCGTCCTGGTTGCGCAGGTCCGGGGCCACGCCCTCGCCGTCGAAGCGCAGGATCAGCCGGCCGGCGCCGCCGTCGCCGCGCTTGAAGTCGATCTGGGACACGCTGGCCTGTGCCGCCTGCGCGGCAGCCGGCGACGTCGCCGGCGCGGCGGCCAGTGCGGTGGTGGCGGTCAGGGCGAACGCGAGCCCCAGGCCGCAGGCCCGGACGATCGCCGGGCGCCTCAGCATGCGCAGGCTCTGGGCATTGGAAAAGGTCATCGTGCTATCCCCTAATCATTGATCTTCGAGCGCGATGGAGGCCGGACGTTCCAGCCAGCCGCCCGCACCATCAGGCACCAGTTCAACCAGTTCGATCCTGTCCTCGTGCACCGAGGTCACGCGACCGTCGCTTTGCCCCAGGTACGCGCCCGGGCGAATCCGGTGGGTGACCCGGTCGGGCGCCATCACCAGCGCGATCAGCCCTCCCCCCTGGCCGATCGTGCCGACCATGTCCAGGCTGTCCAGCGGGTACTGCTCGAGCGGCTCCTTGCGCCGGTTCGGGTCCGGGCGCAGGCCGGCGCCGCCGTCCGGATTGCTCCAGGCGTCGCTGAACGGGTCGCGGATGTCCTGGGCGGCGTACTCGAAGGTCTCGAACTGCTGCATGACCGGCAGCGGCGGCAGCGGCGGCGCCGGGCGCGCGCGCACGTCGGCCACCCACTTCTCCAGGTTCGGGGCGTCGCCCGGGGTGCTGGTGATGCCGCGGCCGCAGGCGCCGAGCGCCAGCACGAGCAACGAAGCGGCAACCAGCCGCGCGGCTCCGGTGACGGCAACGTTACGACGGTCCATGCTCATTTCTTGCCGCCCCCCTGGTCCGCCTGCTCGGAGATCTCGGTGTCGTCCAGGTAACGATAGGTCTTGACCGTGCCGGACAGTTCCAGCACGCCGTTGCGGGTGATGCCCTGGTTGCCCTTGGGCTGCAGCTGGATGTCGTGCATGGTCAGGATGACCACACGCGGCAGCGAGGCCACGCCGCTGACGAAGGCGCCGAACTGGTGGTAGTTGCCCACCATCCGCAAAGCGATCGGCTTCTCGGCGTAGAACTCCTTCGGCGTCTCCGAGCCCGGCTTGAACAGCTCGTTGGACAGGCCGCTCGACAGCGCGGTCTGGGAGATGTCGATGATCAGGTCCGGCATCTCGGTCTTGCTCGGCAGCTGGCGCAGCATCTGCTGCAGCACCTGCTCCATCTGCGCCAGCTGCAGGCGCAGGGGCTCGAGGTTGGCGGCCTTGCCCTGCTCGGTCTCGAAGGTCCGGCGCAGGTCGCTTTCCTTGCTTTCGAGCGCCGTCAGCTCCTCGCCCTTGCCGCGGAACACCAGCAGCCAGGACAGCAGCAGGATCAGCAGGGCGATCAGCACGCAGAAAACGATCTTGGCGTTCTGCGGCCAGCTGCCGATGTTGTTGAAATCCAGGTCGCTCAGCTTGAACTTCTTCTTCTGGCTCATGACGCCGGGCTCCCCTGGGTCTTGGCGGGCTCATCGGCCGGGGCCGGTGCGGCCGGCTGCGCGGCGGGCGCCTGGGCCGGTGCGGCGACATCGGCGGGTGCGGCCGCCGGGGCTGCGGCATCGCCAGTGGCCGGCGCGTTGGCCTCGCCCTCCACCGCCGCGGCCTGCGCGGCGGGATCGATCACCGGGGTGCCGTCCTCGTTGGTGGTCGGGTTGGCCAGCTTCACCTTCAGGGTGAAGTTGTACGGCAGGGTCCGGGTGCCGCTCAGGCTCGCCTTGTCGTCTTTCTTCGCCTCGATGATCGACAGGTCGGGCTTGGTCATCCAGCCCGAGCTCTCCAGGTTGCGCATGTAGGCGCTGACCCGGGCGTTGGACTGGGCGCTGCCCTGCAGGGTCAGGATGTCGCCTTCCTGCTTGAGCGCGGTCAGGGTGACGCCGTCGGGGATGGTGCGCACCAGCGAATCGAACAGGTGGACCATCTGCGAGCGGTTGGCCTGCAGCTCCTCGATCACCTTCTTGCGCGCCAGCAGGCGGTCCTTCTTGGCGTCGAGCTCCTTGATCTCCTCGTTCTGCTTCTTGACCTGGGCGATCTGCTGTTCGAGGAAACCGTTGCGCGCCTGCTGGCCGCTGATCTGGCGGTCGTAGTAGAACCAGACCAGGAACGACAGCAGGAGGCCGGCCACCGCGGCCAGGCCCAGCATGCCCTGGAACTCGCGCTGGCGCTGCTTGCGGCGCTCGGCGCGCCACGGCAGAAGATTGATCCGTGCCATCAGTCGAAGCTCCTCAGGGCCAGGCCGGTGGCGATCATCAGCGCCGGCGCGTCCTGGGCCAGGGCATGCGCCTGCACCTTCGGCCCCAGGGTCATCTGCGCCAGCGGATTGGCCACCTGGGTCGGCACGCCCAGCTGCTCCTCGACCATCTCCGACAGGCCGGCGATGGCGGCGCAGCCGCCGGCCAGCACGATCTGGTCGACCCGGTTGAACTCGCTGCCGGCATAGAAGAACTGCAGAAGGCGGCTGATCTGCTGGACCGTGGCCTCCTTGAACGGCTCCAGCACCTCGACCTCGTAGGTCTCCGGCAGGCCGCCCTGGCGCTTGGCCTGGCCGGCTTCCTCGTAGGTCAGGCCGTAGCGGCGCATGACCTCGTCGGTCAGCTGCTTGCCGCCGAACACCTGCTCGCGGCTGTACAGGCTGCGGCCGCCGCGCAGGACGTTGAGGGTGGTCATGGTCGCGCCGATGTCGACCAGGGCGACCACGCCGTCGCGGCCCACCGGCAGCTCGTCGGCGATCAGGGCGAAGGCGTTCTCGACCGCGAAGGCCTCCACGTCCATCACCTTGGCCGTCAGCCCGCCCAGCTCCAGCGCCGACTGGCGCAGCTCCACGTTCTCCGAACGCGACGCCGCCAGCAGCACCTGGACCATCTCCGGGTTGTTGGGCATGCCGCCCAGCACCTCGAAGTCGAGGTTCACTTCCTCGATCGGGTACGGGATGTAGTTGACCGCCTCGAGCTCGACCTGGGCTTCCATGTCGTTCTCGTCCAGGTCCGCCGGCATCGGGATGATCTTGGTGATCACCGCCGAACCGGCGACCGCGGCCGCGGCGCTCTTGGCCTTGGTCCCCGAGCGCGTCACCGCGCGGCGGATGGCCTCGCCGACCGCTTCGACCTCGACGATGTTCTTCTCCACCACCGCGTTGGGCGGCAGCGGCTCGACGGCATAGTGTTCGACGCGGTAACGGTTGCCGCTGCGCGAAAGCTGCAGCAGCTTGACCGCAGTCGAGCTGATGTCGACGCCAATGAGCGGCGACTGGCTTTTCGGGATGAGCCCCACGGTTTCTCCCCTAATGACAGGCACTTGGGCGTACTACCTGTGCCTGTACATTAAATAACGGTCTTTTCCCGCTTGGCAACACCCCCGCGCCCAGGCTGGGATGCCTGTCACGCAAGGTCGCCAACCGTATCCCCCGGACCGCCCCCCGGCCTGGTCCTTGGCTCATCTATACTCTGCGGCCGCAAAATCTGCAACGGAATCCCGGTCGATGCCCCGTTTCCGCCGCCTGCTGCGCTGGACGCTGATCGCGTTCGCGGGCCTGGCCCTGCTTGCCGCCGTCGCCCTGGGCGCCCTCTATTACGTGATCTCGTCCGAGTTGCCGGACATCTCGACCCTGCGCGACACCGAGATGCAGGAGCCGCTCTACGTCCATGCCGCCGACGGCAAGCTGATGGCCGTGTTCGGCGAGAGCCGGCGCTACCCGGTGACCATCGACCAGGTCCCCCAGCGCCTGCGCCAGGCCTTCCTGGCGATCGAGGACGCCCGCTTCTACGAGCACGGCGGGGTGGACTACAAGGGCACCGGGCGGGCCGTGTGGCTGATGGTGACGACCGGCAGCCTCAAGGTGCCGGGCGGCTCCACCATCACCCAGCAGGTGGCGAGGCAGTTCTATCTGAGCCCCGAGGTCAAGATCAAGCGCAAGCTGGCCGAGATGCTGCTGGCCATCCGCATGGAACAGGAGCTGGGCAAGGACGAGATCCTGGCGCTGTACCTCAACAAGAGCTTCTTCGGCAACCGCGCCTACGGCGTGGCCGCCGCCGCCGAGTTCTACTACGGCAAGAAGCTGGACGAACTGGCCCTGGACGAGATGGCCTCGCTGGCCGGCATCCCCAAGTTCCCCTCCTCCGGCAATCCGATCAGCAATCCCGAGCGCGCGCGGATCCGCCGCGACTACATCCTCGACCGCATGGCCGAGCTGGGTTACGTCAGCGCCGCCGAGGCCGCGGCGGCCAAGGCCGTTCCGATGCACGCCAGCCCCCACGAGCCGCCGCTGGAGGCGCCGGCGCCATACGTGGCCGAGATGGTCCGCCAGGAAATGATCGCCCGCTACGGCCCCGAGGCGGTGACCCGCGGCTACCGGGTCACCACCACCATCGACCCGGTGCTGCAGGCGGCGGCCGACCAGGCCGTGCGCGATGGCCTGCGCCTGTACGACCACCGCCACGGCTGGCACGGGGTGGAGCGAACCGCGGAAGTGGCCGCCGACGCCGACGACGCCACCCTGGCCAAGGCCCTGGCCGGCATCACCGTCCAGGCCGACCTGCTGCCGGCGATCGTCGCCGCCACCGCGGCCGACGGCAGCGCCGAGGTGGTGCTGGCCGACGGCCGCCGGGTGGCGCTGGCCCCCGGCGCCGCGCGCTGGGCCAACAAGAATCCGGCCGCCCTGCTCAAGCGCGGCGACGTGGTCCGCGTGCGCCACGGCGAGAAGGAGGACGAATTCCTGCTCGACCAGATCCCGCGCGGCCAGTCCGCCCTGGTTTCGCTGGACGCCAATACCGGCGCCCTGCGCGCCCTGGTCGGCGGCTACAGCTTCGCCGGCAACAAGTTCAACCGCGCCACCCAGGCCCGGCGCCAGCCCGGTTCCAGCTTCAAGCCGTTCGTGTACGCGGCCGCGTTCGAGAAGGGTTTCAACCCGGCCTCGATCGTGCTCGACGCACCGGTGGTGTTCCGCGACCGCCGCGGCAACACCTGGTCGCCGCAGAACGACGGCGGCGGCTTCCGCGGGCCGATGCGCCTGCGCGAGGCGCTGGTGCAGTCGCGCAACCTGGTCTCGGTGCGCATGCTCGACGCCATCGGCGTGGAGTTCGCCCGCAACTACATCACCCAGTTCGGCTTCGACCAGGCCGAACTGCCGCCGAACCTGTCGATGTCGCTGGGCACCGCCTCGCTGACCCCGCTGTCGGTCGCGCGCGGCTACGCGGTGTTCGCCAACGGCGGCTCGCGGGTGGATCCCTGGTTCATCGACGAGGTCCGCGACCGCGACGGCCAGGTCCTGTCCAAGGAGAACCCGGCAATGGCCTGCCGCACCTGCGCCACGGTCGGCGGCCGCGCCGTGGCCGGCGCGCCGCAGGTGGTGGACGGCTTCAACTTCGGCGCCCTGCCCGCCCCCGGCCAGGCGCAGGCACCGGCCGGCGAGGCCGCCCAGGACGGCCCGGCGACCGCGGCCGTTCCCGCCCCGCCGGCCGCCGACGCCAAGGTCGCCCCGCGCGCGATCGACGAGCGCACCGCCTACCAGCTGGTTTCGATGATGCGCGACGTGGTCCAGCGCGGCACCGGCACCGCGGCCAAGGTGCTCGGGCGCGAGGACGTGGGCGGCAAGACCGGCTCGACCAACGACCACCGCGACGCCTGGTTCTCCGGCTTCGGCGGCCCGCTGGCGACCACGGTCTGGGTCGGCCGCGACGATTTCCGTTCGCTGGGCTACCGCGAGTACGGCGGCAAGGCCGCCCTGCCGATCTGGATCGACTACATGCGCGTGGCCCTCGAGGGCCAGCCGATCGCGGCCAACGATCCGCCGCCGGGCATGGTCAAGGTCTACGTCGACGGCTCCGGGCGGATGTCCACCGAAGGCGGCGGCCTGGCCGAGTACGTCAAGGTCGAGGACCTGGAGCGGATGCAGAACAGCCTGGACTTCTTCGGTCCCGAGCAGGACGACGAGGCCGCGTTCGACATCTTCTGAGCGGACGGCCGCGGCAGCCGCAACGGCTCCGCGGCGGCACGCAGGTTCGTAAAGTTCGTCATCGGTGCCTGGCGGCCGTTGATTGACCTGTCACGCCGATGCGCTACATTCGGGCCAGGTTTCGTCCGGGAGTGTCGACATGCACCGCGCCCGCCAGCATGCCGAGACCCGCACCCGCGAGCGCCGCCGGCGCCTCGCCCACGAGGCCGCGCGGCTGATGGCCGAGGGCGGCATCCACGACTATCACCAAGCCAAGCTCAAGGCCGCCGACCGGCTCGGCATCCACGACGATGCCTCGCTGCCGCGCAACCGCGAGATCGAGGAGGCCCTGCGCGAATACCAGCGCATCTTCCTTGGTCAGGCACAGGCCGGCGCAGTGCGCCAGCGGCGCGAGGCGGCGGCCCGGGCCTTGGAGTTCTTCGCCGGCTTCGAACCGCGGCTGGTCGGGCCGGTGCTGGACGGCACCGCCGACGCCGGCTCGCCCGTGCTGCTGCACCTGCATGCGGACGATCCCGACGCGGTCGCCCGGTTCCTGGAGGAACACGGCATCCCGGCCGAGCCCCGTGGCCGCCGCCTGCGCCTGGACCGCGAACGCAGCTTCGACGCTCCGGTCTGGGTCTTCAGCGCCGAGGACCTGGCGTTCGACCTGACCGTGCTGCCCTCGCAGGCATTGCGCCAGGCCCCGCTGTCTGCGCTGGACGAGAAGCCCATGCGCCGCGCCTCGCTGGCCCAGCTGCGGCAGCTGCTGGCCGAGGACGAGATCGCCGGTTACGAGCTGTCCCTGTAGGCGCCGGAAAAGACGAACGCCCCGCATGGCGGGGCGTTCGTCGTCGTGCGATCGGCGGGAAGCGGCTCAGCGCTGGCCCTGGGCCTTGTAGTCGCGCACGTCGTAGCCGGTGTAGATCTGGCGCGGACGGCCGATCTTGGCCTCCGGGTCGACCTGCTGCTCCAGCCAGTGCGACACCCAGCCGGCGGTGCGGCCGATGGCGAACATCACCGTGAACATCTCGGTCGGGATCTTCAGCGCCTTGTAGATTATGCCGCTGTAGAAGTCGACGTTCGGGTAGAGCTTGCGCTGGATGAAGTAGTCGTCCTTCAGCGCGGCCTCTTCCAGGCGCATGGCCACTTCCAGCAAGGGATCGTCCACGCCCAGCTCGCCCAGCACCTTGTGGGTCATCTCACGGATGATCTTGGCGCGCGGGTCGAAGTTCTTGTAGACGCGGTGGCCGAAGCCCATCAGGCGAAAGCCCGACTCCTTGTCCTTGGCCTTGGCCACGGCGGACTCGACGTTCTTGGCGTCGCCGATCTCCTCCAGCATCTTCAGCACGGCCTCGTTGGCGCCGCCGTGCGCCGGGCCCCACAGCGCGGTGATGCCGGCGGCGACCGAAGCGTACGGATTGGCGCCGGTCGAACCGACCAGGCGCACGGTCGAGGTCGAGGCGTTCTGCTCGTGGTCGGCGTGCAGGATGAACAGCAGGTCCAGGGCCTTGGCCACCACCGGGTTCAGTTCCAGCGGCTCGCTCGGCACCTCGAACATCATGTGCAGGAAGCGGTCGACGTAGCCCAGGTTGTTGCGCGGGTAGCGGATCGGCCAGCCGATCGAATAGCGGTAGGCGGCCGCGGCCAGGGTCGGGATCTTGGCCAGCAGCCGGATCGCGGCCAGGCGGCGCTGCTCCGGATCGTTGAGATCCAGGGTGTCGTGGTAGAACGCGGACAGCGAGGCGACGCTGCCGGCCAGCATGGCCATCGGGTGCGCGTCGTAGTTGAAGCCCTGCAGGAAGTTCTTCAGCGACTCATGCATCATCGTGTGATGCGTGACCTCGTGCTCGAACTTCTTGAACTCGGCCGCGGTCGGCAACTCGCCGTTCATCAGCAGGTACGAGACTTCGAGGAAGTTCGAGTGCTGGGCCAGCTGCTCGATCGGGTAGCCGCGGTACAGCAGCACGCCGTTGTCGCCGTCGATGTAGGTGATGGCCGACTTGCAGCTGGCCGTGGCGGTGAAACCGGAATCGTAGGTAAAAAGGCCGGTTTCCTTGGTCAGCTTCGAGATGTCGATGCAGTCGTTGCCCAGGGTCGGCTTGAGCACCGGCAGGGACACCGACTTGTCGCCGGCATTCAACGTGACCTGGTCGAGATTGGACACGGTTGCGCTCCTCTGTGGGGTAGGCGGCGCCTTCGCGCGGGTGCGCTGCGGCTCGCGGGAGGGGTCCGCGGCGCGAGCCGCGAAGCCCCGGGATTATCGCATACCGCGTATGCCGGGGTACCTCGTACGGAAGTCGCATGGCCCGCGACGCAGCGTTGCATCCGGCCGTTCCGGAAAGCGGACACGGCAAAACGGCCGCGCAAGCGCGGCCGTTCGCCCAACCCGCTGCATCACAGTGCCGGCGCCATCCGTGGACGGCGCGACGCGGCGATCAGCGCGCGTAACGACGCTGGAACTTGTCGATGCGGCCGCTGGTGTCCATGACCTTGTGCTTGCCCGTGTAGAACGGGTGCGAGGCCGAGGAGATTTCGATCTTCACCAGCGGGTATTCGTTGCCGTCTTCCCACTTCACGGTTTCCTTGGCGCCGCCGGCCAGGGTCGAGCGGGTCAGGAACTTGAAATCGGAGGTGACGTCGTAGAAGACGACTTCGCGGTAATCGGGATGGATGCCGGCCTTCATGGCGTAGACCTACTGATCAGTTGACGGAACAGAGCCCGGCATTCTAGCGGGCGGACCACCCCCGGCGCAAGACCGGGGGGCCTCCCCGACTCAGCCGGCCGCCAGCGCGGCCTGTACCCGGGCCTCGAACCGCGGCTGGCCGTAGCGCAGCAGGATCCGGGCGTTGTCCGCGGCCCCGGTCTGCCGGTTCCAGTCCACCGCGGTCAGGCCGCGGGTCAGCCGACCCTCGGTCTCCACCGCCAGCGGCCGCTCGACCAGTTCCACCGCGCCGTCCGGGTCCAGCGCCCAGGCCATGGCCAGGGAGTCGGCCGAATGCCAGAACTCGCCGCGGCGGTCCTCCGACCACAGCCGGGTCTGGCGGGAGATGGCCTCGTAGAAGCGCGCGCGCGGGGAATCGGCCGCCAGCCACTGTTCGACCTTGCGATGGTGGAAGCCGTGGGCCAGGGTCGCCTCCCAGTCGGCCAGGTCGAACTTCGGAAAGCCGGACAGGACCACGTGCGCGGCCTCCGGGTCGAAGCCGACGTTGAACTCGGCCACCGGGGTGATGTTGCCGTGCGCGGTCACCGCGCCGCCCATCACCACCAGCCGGGCCACGCGCTGCGGCAGGGTCGGGTCCAGGCGCAGGGCCAGGGCCAGGTTGGTGAGCGGGCCGAGTGCGACCAGCAGCAGGCGGCCGGCGTGTTCGTGCGACAGGCGCAGGATCGCCAGGGCGGCGTGCTCGGCCTCGGCCTGGCCGGCCGGATCGGGATAGCCGACGTCGCCGAAGCCGTCGCGGCCATGGACGTGGGCCGCGTCCTCGCGTGGGGCGTGGACCAGCGGGCCCTCGCACCCGGGGAACACCGGGATATTCGGGCGGCCGGCGACCTCGCGCAGCTTGAGCGCGTTGCGCACGGTATGCCCGAGCCCGACGTTGCCGGCGGCGATGGTCAGGCCGACCACCTCGTGGGCATCGGAATGGAAGGCCATCAGCAGGGCCAGTGCGTCGTCGACACCGGGATCGGTATCGATCAGCAAAGGGATCTTCTCGCTCATGCGTCGCTCGTCCGGATCGGTGGGCCAGTGTCGCCATTCCGGGCATGCGCGGCAAACGGGAGGCGGAGCGCTGGATCCTGTCCCCTCAAGCCGCCGCGTAGCGCGCTGCTCCGCCGATCCAGCGCGCCACCACCCGGTCGGCGATGTCCGGCGAATGCTCCAGCAGCCTGTCGGCCAGCGCGTGCACCTGCGGCAGCAGGCCCGCGTCGCGCGCCAGGTCGGCGATCCGGAATGCCGCCAGGCCGGTCTGGCGGGTGCCCAGCAGCTCGCCGGGACCGCGCAGGGCCAGGTCCTTCTCGGCGATGACGAAACCGTCCCCGGTCTGGCGCAGCACGTCCAGCCTCTGCCGCGCCAAAGCCGACAGCGGCGGCTGGTACAGCAGCACGCAGCTGGACGCCGCCGCGCCGCGCCCCACCCGGCCGCGCAGCTGGTGCAGCTGGGCCAGGCCCAGGCGCTCGGCGTTCTCGACGATCATCAGCGAGGCGTTGGGCACGTCCACGCCGACCTCGATCACCGTGGTCGCGACCAGCAGGTCGATGTCGCCGTCCTTGAACGCGCGCATCGTCGTCTGCTTCTGCGCCGCCTTCATCCGGCCGTGGACCAGGCCCACGCGCACGCCCGGCAGCTGCTGCGAGAGCTGCTCGAAGGTGCGCTCGGCCGCCTGCGCCTGCAGCTTCGCGCCCTGCCCCGGCTTGCCGTCGTCCTCGGCCTCCTCGATCAGGGTGCAGACCCAGTAGGCCTGACGCCCTTCCGCGCAGGCGGCGCGGATCCGCTCGACCAGTTCCGGCCGGCGCTCGGCGCTGAGCGCGGCCGTGGTCACCGGGGTGCGTCCGGGCGGCAGTTCGTCGATCGCCGACACGTCCAGGTCGGCGTAGGCGGTCATCGCCAGGGTGCGCGGGATCGGGGTGGCGGTCATCACCAGCTGGTGCGGGACGTGGCCGTGGGCAGGTCCCTTGTCGCGCAGGGCCAGCCTCTGCTGCACGCCGAAGCGGTGCTGCTCGTCGACCACCACCAGGACCAGGTCGTGGAAGGCCACGCCTTCCTGCATCAGCGCGTGGGTACCGACCACCACCTGCGCGGCGCCGGAGGCCACGTCGGCCAGCGCCGCCGCGCGCGCCTTGCCGGTGACCTTGCCGGCCAGCCAGGCCACGCGGATGCCGAGCGGCTCCAGCCAGGCGCGCAGGTTGGCCAGGTGCTGCTCGGCCAGCAGTTCGGTCGGCGCGGCCAGCGCGACCTGGCCGCCACCCTCGACCGCCAGGGTCGCGGCCAGCGCGGCGACCACGGTCTTGCCGGAACCGACGTCGCCCTGCACCAGCCTTTGCATCGGCGAGGGTTTAGCCAGATCGCTGCGGACCTGCTCGAACACCCGCTGCTGCGCCCCGGTCAGCGCGAACGGCAGCGACGCCGTCAGCCTTCGCGCCAGCGCGCCGGGACCGTCCAGCGCGCGCGCGCGCAGCCTCTGCTGCGCCAGCCGCTGCCGGCGCAGGCTCAGGTGGTGGGCGAGCAGCTCCTCCAGCGCCAGTCGCCTCTGCGCCGGATGGGTGCCGGCCGCCAGCGCGGCCAGGTCCACGTCAGACGGCGGCCGGTGCAGGGCCAGCAGGGAGTCGCGCAGGCCGGGCAGTCCGGCCAGTCCCGGCAGCGACGGCGGCAACAGCTCCAGCGCGGCCGGCTCCGGCAACAGGTCCAGGGCTTGGCCGATCAGCCGGCGCAGCACCGCCGGCCCGACGCCCTCGACCGCCGGATAGACCGGGTCCAGCGACTCGCCCAGTTCCGGCGCCTCGTCCGCGGCCAGCACCCGGTAGCTGGGATGCACGATCTCCAGCCCGTACTGGCCGGGCCGCGGGGTGCCGAAGCAGCGCAGGCGCACGCCCGGGCGGAACTGCGCGACCTGGGCGGCGCGGAAATGGAAGAAGCGCAGCACCAAGGTCGCGTGCGAGCCATCGGCGACCGCCACCCGCAACAAGGGCCGGTAGCGGAAGCCGCGCTCGACCGCCTCGACCGTGGCCTCGACCTGGGCCGGCTCGCCGATCCGCAGGTCGGCGATCGCGGTCAGCCGGGTGCGGTCCTCGTAGCGCAGGGGCAGGTGCAGCCACAGGTCCTGGACCGTGGCCAGGCCGCGGGCGGCGAGCTTTTCGGCCACCGCCGCGCCGACTCCGCGCAGGGCCGACAGCGGCGTGGCGCCGCCGGCCAGCTTCGGTGCCGGCCGCCGGATCGGCTTCACGCCAGCGCGCGCCGGAACGTAGGGCTCAGGCCCGCGCCCTCACTCCAGGACCATCACCGCATCGGCCTCGAACGCCACACCCTTGGGCAGGGCGGACACGCCGATGGTCGAGCGGGCGGGGAACGGCGCGCTGAAGTATTCCTGCATCACCGCGTTGACCGCGGCGAACTGCGACAGGTCGGTCAGGTACAGGCCCAGGCGCACGACCTTGTCGAGCGAGCCGCCGGCCGCCTCGGCCACCGCCTTGAGGTTGTCGAACACCTGCCGCGCCTGGGCGGCGATGTCGCCTTCGACCACCTCGCCGGTGGCCGGCACCAGCGGAATCTGCCCGGAGAAGTACACGGTGCTGCCGCTGCGCACGGCCTGCGAATACGGGCCGATGGCTGCCGGGGCGCGGTCGGTCTGGACGATCTGGGACATGGCGGGTTCCTGTGGCGAACGAAAGGGAGATTCTATTCCCAGTCTTCCGGCTCGCGTTCCGGCAGCAAGGCGCGCAGGGGCTCGCCGCCGGCGCCGGCGGCCAGGCGCTCGGCCTCGCCGCGCGGCAGGTCGATCCGCAGAAGCCAGCCTTCCTCGTCGGCCTGTTCTGCGCTCACCGCGCCCAGCTCGTGCAGGCGCGCGCGCAGGCGCCCGGCCTGCGGCGGCAGGCGCAGCTCGCCCAGGGTGCGCTGGAAATCCAGGCGCCGGGCCAGCGCCGCCTGCAGCAGTTCCAGGCCGCGGCCGTCGCGCGCCGACAGCCACACCCGCTCGCGGTGGCCGGGGTCGTCGGCCTCGCCGCCGCTGTGGTCGTGGCGCGGCTCGGCGCCCTCGATCCGGTCGATCTTGTTGAACACCAGCAACTGCGGCAGCTCGCCGGCGCCGACCTCGGCCAGGACCGCGTCGACCTGGGCGATCCGGTCCTCGCGCTGCGGATCGGCGGCGTCGACCACGTGCAGCAACAGGTCGGCCTCGCGCGCCTCGCTGAGGGTCGAGCGGAACGCGGCCACCAGTTCGTGCGGCAGGTCGCGGACGAAGCCGACGGTGTCGGCCAGGACCACGCTGCCGCCGGGGAAATTCACCCGGCGCACGGTCGGGTCCAGGGTGGCGAACAGCTGGTCGGCGGCGTAAGCGTCGGCACCGGTCAGGGCATTGAACAGAGTCGACTTGCCGGCGTTGGTGTAGCCGACCAGGGCCACCCGCGGCAGCTCGCTGCGCACCCGCGCGCGGCGCATCTGGGTGTGCTGGACCTCGACCTTCTCCAGACGCCTTTGCAACTGCTCCAGGCGCTTCTGCAGCAGCCGGCGGTCGGTCTCCAGCTGGGTCTCGCCGGGGCCGCGCAGGCCGATGGAACCGCCGCGCTGGCGCTCCAGGTGGGTCCAGCCGCGCACCAGGCGGGTGGCCATGTGCTTGAGCTGGGCCAGTTCGACCTGCAGCTTGCCCTCGTGGCTGCGCGCGCGCTGGGCGAAGATGTCCAGGATCAGGCCGGTGCGGTCGACCACGCGCCTCTGCAGCGCCCGCTCCAGGTTGCGCTCCTGCACCGGGCTGAGCGGATGGTTGATCAGGATCAGGTCGGCGCCGGTGGCCTCGGCCGCGGCCTGGACCTCCTCCAGCTTGCCGCTGCCAATCAGGGTCGCGGGATTGGGCTTGTCGATGCGCGCGGTGAGGGTCGCGGCCACGCTGGCGCCGGCCGAGCGGGCCAGGTCGGCGAATTCCTCCAGCACGTCCTCGGCCACCGCGCCGCCCGCGTGGGGCTGGATCAGCAGTGCGTGTTCACCCTTGCGGGAACGTTCGAACAATCTCTACTCCGGGTATCGCGTCACTCCGCCTCGTCGCCACCGTCGGCCTCGACGGATTCGCCGCCGGGTTGCTGCACGTAGCCGCCGCCCGGTCCGACCCGGACGTTGCGCGACGGCACCACGGTGGAGATGGCGTGCTTGTAGACCATCTGGCTGACGGTGCTGCGCAGCAGCACCACGAACTGGTCGAAGGATTCGATCGTACCCTGCAGCTTGATCCCGTTGACCAGGTAAACGGACACCGGCACGCGTTCGCGCCGCAGTGCGTTCAGGAAAGGATCCTGCAGCGATTGCCCCTTGGACATCTGGCTTTCCCCTTGTTCTTCTACTTATGGGCCATGCGCGGGCCTCCCCGGCCCGAACCGGCATGTTACACAAGCCCGCGCCCTTGCAGACGCCGGGGTACGGCGAGGAAGGCGGAAACCGCCTGCCGGAGTTGATCGCGGTCACGTTCCGGGTCGAACCAGCGTGCGTCCAGTTCGCCGCGCAGCCAAGTCAGCTGGCGCTTGGCCAGTTGGCGGGTGGCGAACACCCCACGATCGCGGAACTCGGCCGCCGGCGTTGCCCCGTCCAGGTGTTCCCAGGCCTGGCGGTAGCCGACCGCGCGCAGGGCCGGCAGGTCCAGCGGCGCCGGATGCGCCCGCAGCGGCGGCAAGGCGCGCAGCCGGCGCACCTCGTCGAGGAAACCGGCGGCGAGCATCGCGTCGAAACGGCGGGCGATGCGTTCGTGCAGCACCGCGCGCCCGTCCGGGGCCAGCACCAGCTTGAGCACCCGCACCGGCAGCCGCGGCGGCGGCGGGTCGCGTTGCCAGGCGCTGATCGGACGGCCGCTCAGGCGGTAGACCTCCAGCGCGCGCTGGATCCTTTGCGCATCGCCGGGACGGATGCGCGCGGCCGCTTCCGGATCGACCCGGGCCAGTTCGGCGTGCAGGGCCGCCCAGCCACGCTCGCCGGCCTCGGCCGCCAACTGCGTGCGCATGGCCTCGTCGGCCTCCGGCATCGGCGCCAGCCCGTGCAGCAGGGCGCGGAAATACAGCCCGGTGCCGCCGGCCAGCACCGGCAGGCAGCCGCGGGCGAGGATGCCGTCGATCGCTGCGCGCGCGTCGGCGGCGAACTCGGCGGCCGAATACGGCTGCCACGGCTCGCGCAGGTCCAGCAGGTGGTGCGGCACGCCGGCCCGTTCGGCCAGGTCGGGCTTGGCCGCGCCGATGTCCAGGCCGCGGTAGACCAGGGCCGAGTCGACGCTGACGATCTCGCCGCCGTGCCTTCGCGCCAGTTCGATCGCGAACGCGGTCTTGCCCGAAGCGGTCGGGCCCATCACCGCGATCGCCAGGGGCCGCGTGTCCTCGCCCATGCGCGCGGCCTTCAGTCCTCGTCGGGCCAGCGGATGGACGGCGCCGCATCGAGCCGCGGCGCCGGCACCGCGGCGACCGCTTCCCACACCTTGAGCGCGTCCACGGTGGCGGCCACGTCGTGCACCCGTACGATTCGGGCCCCGCGCTGGGCCGCGACCAGGTGCGCGGCGACTGAACCGGCCGCGCGCTCGGCCGGCATCTGGCGCCCGGTCCACTCGCCGATGCTGCGCTTGCGCGACAGCCCGGCCAGCACCGGCACGCCCAGTTCGGTGAAGCGTTCCAGCCCGGCCAGCAGGGCGAGATTGTGCGCAGTGGTCTTGCCGAAGCCGAAGCCGGGGTCGACCACCAGTTTCTTCTTCGCGATCCCGGCCAGTTCGGCGGCGAAGATCCGCTCGGCCAGGTAGCGGTGGACCTCGGCGACCACGTCGTCGTAGCGCGGATCGTCCTGCATCGAGCGCGGCTGGCCGCGCATGTGCATCAGCACCACCGGCACGCCCAGCGCGGCGGCCGCGTCCAGCGCGCCCTCGGCCTCGAGGGCGCGGATGTCGTTGACCATGCCGGCGCCGGCGGCCACCGCCGCGCGCATCACCTCGGGCTTGCAGGTGTCGATGCTGAGCGGGACGGAGGTCTCGCGCGCCAGGCGCTCGATCACCGGCAAAACCCGGCGCAGCTCCTCTTCCAGCGGCACCTCTTCGGCACCGGGGCGGGTGGACTCGCCGCCGATGTCGAGGATGTCCGCACCCTCCTCCACCAGCCGCAGGGCATGGTCCACGGCCGCGTCGGTTGTGGCGTGGGCACCGCCGTCGGAGAACGAATCGGGGGTGACGTTGACGATGCCCATCACCCGGGTGCGGTCCAGTACCAGGATCCGGCCGGCGCAGTCCAGGCGGGGCGAAAGGTCGAACATCGGCGGCAATCCCGGTGGAAAGTGCCGGCAAGTCTGGCCCGTGCCGTCGCCGGCGACAATCCTACGGCAGGAGGCGCCGTCAGCGGCCGAGGAGGCCGGCGTCGATCCGTGCGGCGCGGTGGCGGGCGAAAAGGCCGAAGCCGAACACCGCCACGGCCAGCAGCACGCTGACCCCGACCGCGCCGAGCGGCAGCCGCCCCAGCGCGTAGAAGATCGCCGTCACCGTCAGGATGGTCGAGCAGCCGGCGAAGGCGCCCGCAGCGACGTTGCGCCACGGGTTGCGGACGTAGTAGCTCGGCCGCGGCGCCTGGCCGTCGCGCCGGCCGGAATGTTCCGGTCCGGGCGGGTGCTGCCCTGCCATCGCCGCAGGCTCAGCTCTGGGTCGCCGGGCCGCCGACCGGCGGCAGAGGACGGGGGTCACCGCCCTTGTCGCCGCCGTCGCGGTTGGACTTGCCCCAGCCGGCCGGCGGTGGCGGCTCGCGGCCTTCCATGATCGCGTCGATCTGCGGCGCGTCGATGGTCTCGTACTGCAACAGCAGCTGGCTCATCGCGTGCAGCTTGTCGATGTTCTCGGTCAGCAGGCCCTTGGTCTTGGCGTAGGCCTTGTCCAGGATCGAGCGCACCACCTCGTCGATCCGGCGCGCGGTCTCGTTGGACACGTTCTTGTGCTGGGTCACCGAGCGGCCGAGGAACACCTCGTCCTCTTCCTCGCCATAGGCGATCGGACCCATCTCGTCGCTCAGGCCCCACTTCGTGACCATGTTGCGGGCCATCTTGGTCGCCCGTTCGATGTCGTTGGAGGCGCCGGTGGTGACCTTGTCCTCGCCGAAGATCAGTTCCTCGGCCACCCGCCCGCCGTACAGCGAGCACAGCTGCGACTCGATCGCCACCCGGTTCATCGAGTAGCGGTCGCCCTCGGGCAGGTACATGGTCACGCCCAGGGCGCGGCCGCGGGGAATGATCGTGACCTTGTAGACCGGGTCGTGCTCGGGCACCAGCCGGCCGACGATGGCGTGGCCGGCCTCGTGGTAGGCGGTGAGGGTCTTCTCCTCCTCGCTCATGGCCATCGAGCGGCGCTCGGCGCCCATCAGGATCTTGTCGCGGGCGCGGTCGAAGTGCTCCATCCGCACTTCCTTCTCGTTGCCGCGCGCGGCGAACAGCGCCGCCTCGTTGCACAGGTTGGCCAGGTCGGCGCCGGAGAAGCCGGGGGTGCCGCGCGCGATCACCAGCGGCACGACGTCGTCGGCCAGCGGCAGCTTGCGCATGTGCACCTTGAGGATCTGCTCGCGGCCCTTCACGTCGGGCAGGCCGACCACCACCTGGCGGTCGAAGCGGCCCGGGCGCAGAAGGGCCGGGTCGAGCACGTCCGGACGGTTGGTCGCGGCGATCACGATCACGCCCTCGCCGCCCTCGAAGCCGTCCATCTCCACCAGCAGCTGGTTCAGGGTCTGCTCGCGCTCGTCGTGGCCGCCGCCCAGGCCGGCGCCGCGATGGCGGCCGACCGCGTCGATCTCGTCGATGAAGATGATGCACGGCGCGTGCTTCTTGGCCTGCTCGAACATGTCGCGCACGCGGGACGCGCCGACGCCGACGAACATCTCGACGAAGTCCGAGCCGGAGATCGAGAAGAACGGCACCTTGGCCTCGCCGGCGATCGCCTTGGCCAGCAGGGTCTTGCCGGTGCCCGGCGGGCCGACCATCAGCACGCCGCGCGGGATCTTGCCGCCCAGCTTCTGGAACTTGGAGGGATCGCGCAGGAACTCGACCAGCTCGCCGACCTCCTCCTTGGCCTCGTCGCAGCCGGCGACGTCGGCGAAGGTGATCTTGACCTGGTCCTCGCCCTGCAGCTTGGCCCGCGACTTGCCGAAGGACATCGCGCCCTTGGCCCCGCCGCCGCCGCCCTGCATCTGCCGCATCATGAAGATCCAGAAGCCGATCAGCAGAAGCACCGGCAGGAAGTTCAGGACGATGCCCCAGAAGCCCGGGCCGGTGGCCGGCTTCTCGCGCACGATGTCCACGTTCTTGCTGACCAGCTGGTCGATCAGCTTGCCGTCCATCGGGCCCACCACCTGGCCTTCGGTGCCGTCGGCGCGCTTGTAGCGGATCGCGTTGGCGGTGAAGGTGCTCTCGTCGGTGAACACCACCGAGCGGATCCGGCCGGCGTCCACGTCCTGCAGGAAGCGGGTGTAGCTGGCGGTCTCGCCGGCGCCGGGAGCGGTGGCGCCGCGCGGCGAAAAGCTCTGGAACACCACCATCAGCACGACGGCGACGACCACCCAAAGCAGCAGATTCTTGGTCAAGTCGTTCATCCTCATCGGCTCCGTAACCCCTGTCCTGCCTGGTCCTGCATCTGTCTGCGGCGGCCCGGCCGCCGGTCTCGCGGGCTTGCAGCCCGAGCTTACTTCATTGCCGCCAGCTTGCCCTGCCCGAGGGCATAGACTTCCGGCGAACGCTTGCGCGAGGCCGCCGGCTTGCGGATGGCGACCTTTTCATATCGGCGGCGCAGCTGGCGGACGTAGTCGTCGAACCCCACTCCCTGGAACAACTTGATCAGGAAGGCGCCGCCGGGGCGCAGGTGGTTGTCGGCGAATTCCAGCGCCAGTTCCGCCAGGTGCATGGCCCGCGGCTGGTCGACCGCGTCCACGCCACTCATATTGGGGGCCATGTCCGACAGCACAAGGTCCACCGGCTGGCCGTCCAGGAGCGTCTCCAGCCCCGATAAGACGGCATCCTCCCTGAAATCCCCATGAAGGAATTCGACCCCGGCCAGCGGCGGCATCTCCAGGATGTCCAGGGCCACCACCCGGCCGCTGTCGCCCAGGGCCTGGCGCACGAACTGCGACCAGCCGCCCGGGGCCGCGCCCAGGTCGACCACGACCATGCCCGGCCGCAGCAGGCGGTCGCGCTCCAGCAGCTCCTCGAGCTTGTAGGCCGCGCGCGAACGCAGGCCCTCGGCCTGGGCCTTCTTCACGTAGGGATCGGCGAAATGCTCGCGGAGCCAGCGGTGGCTGCTCTTGCTGCGGGAGCTGCGGGACATGCGGAGGACCGGGCCGGGAAGCCCGCGGGAATACGGAGGGCCATGATACCCTGATCCGCCCCGCAGACCCGCCCGGTACCCTCGATGTCGGTTGTCCTGACCTCCGCCCAGAACCGCTTTCTCCGCGGCCAGGCCCACGGGCTCAAGGCCCTGATGCAGGTCGGCGGCAAGGGCGTCACCCCGGCCCTGGTGGCCGAGCTGGACCAGATCCTGGAGCGGCACGAGCTGGTCAAGGTCAAGGTCGGCGCCGAGGACCGCGAAGCCCGCGACGCGATGATCGCCGAACTGGCCGGCCAGACCGGCGCGGCTCTGGTGCAGAGGATCGGCCATACCGCCACCCTGTACCGGCCTGCGAAGGAAAAGCCCTCGATCGTCCTGCCGCGGGCCTGAGCCGGCCGCGCCCGACGCACGTCCCGAGGCGATCCGATGCAGCTCAGCCACGAACGCCCCGATTACGCCTGGGTCTTGCGCGGCGCCGACGGCCACCAGGCCCGGGTCAACGACCGCGTCCTGGTCCGCAGCCTGGCCCTGGCCCCCGACCGCCTGGTCGAGGACTGGCCGGCCGCGGCGACCGCCGCCGCGCTGGAACCGGCGCACCTGCAGCCTTTGCTGGAGCTGCAGCCGGAGCTGATCGTGCTGGGCACAGGCGCGCGCCAGGCCTTCCCGCCACCGGCGGTGATGGCCGCCTGCCTGACCCGCGGGATCGGCATCGAGGTCATGGACAACGCCGCCGCCGCGCGCACCTACAACGTCCTGGCCGGCGAAGGCCGGCGGGTGGTGGTCGCCCTGCTGCTGGACGGCGGCGCGGGCGATTGATCCGCCTCGCGGCTGGCCTTTTGTAGGAGCCGGTCTTGCCGGCGACCGCCATGGCGGATACGTCTGCGTGAAACCGGATGCCAGTGATCCGTCCGCCTCCACGGTCGCCGGCAAGACCGGCTCCTACACGAGGCGCCCGCCCGCTACTTCTTCGGCAGATACAGCAGCGGATCCACCGGCTTGCCGTTGTAGCGGATCTCGAAGTGCAGCATGTCGCGCGCCGCGCCGGTGCGGCCCATCTCGGCGATCTGTTGGCCCGCCTTCACGTTCTGGCCCTCGTTGACCAGGCGCGCACGATTGTGGCCATAGGCCGACAGCCACTGCTCGCTGTGCTTGATGATGATCAGCTCGCCATAGCCGACCAGGCCGGCGCCCGAATACACCACCACCCCGTCCGCCGCCGCGACCACCGACTGGCCGCTGCTACCGCCGATGTCGATGCCCTGGCGGGTGTTGTTGCCGGCCACGTAGGTGTTGAGCAGCACGCCCTGCGCCGGCCAGCGCCAGCTGAAGCCGCTGCTGGCCGGCGCCGCCGGCGTAGCGGCCGGGCGCTGCGCCGGCGCGGTCGCCACCGTTCCCGTGGCCGGCGCGGTGGATGCGCCGGAAGCCGGCCGCGCAGGCGTGACGGCCGCCGTCCCGGACTTCCCGTCCGCAGGCCCCAGCGCCAGCCTTTGCCCCGGATAGATCGTGTACGGCGGCGGCAGTCCGTTCCAGCGCGCCAGGTCGGTCACCGCGACGTTGTTGCGACGGGCCAGCGCATACAGGGTGTCGCCACGCTGCACCACCACCGACTGCCCCGGCCTGGCCTGGGACGCGGAGCTGCCCGCGGCCGCCGGGCTGCGCACCACCGTGCTGCGGCCGCAGGCGACCAGGGCCAGCACGGCCAGGACGACGATGCCGAGACTGAAAACCCTGCGTGCCGGGCTGCGTGCCGGGGCGGTCGCGTTGCTCATGCCTTTGCCTGTCTCCTGTCGAATGGAAGGGCGCACCCGGCGGTCAGCCGGTCAGGCGCTCGAAGAGTCCGTGCGCGGCCATGCCACCGCCGCCCAGCAGCACCGCGAAGTAGACCATGGTGCCGATGTTGGCCAGGTGGCCGAGCAGGATTGCGCCGCCGTCGCGCTGGATCATGCCGATCGCGTACAGCAGCAGGGCCAGCGCCGGCAGGGTGTTGCTGAACGGCACGAACCCGAACGGCGCCATCAACAGCAAAGCGGCCAGGATGAAGGCCAGGTTGTTGGCGATGTCCATGGCCCGGCCGTCGACGAACGCCGGCAGCCGCCGCGGCCGGCTGATCCTTTCCATCCGCCGCACCCACTTCAGCCCGCCCTGCAGGCCCGGGCGCAGGCGGTCGGCCGGCAAGGCCTTGTCCTTGATCCGGCGCGGCAGCCACAGCGGCCGGCGCGCCAGCCGGCTCACCCCGACCAGCAGGATCGCAGCGCCGAACACCGTGCTCACCCCGGGGATAGAGACCGGGATCAGGAATACCAGGGTCAGCAGGATGGTCAGCAGCAGCAGGCCTTCGTCGCCGAAGGTGTCCAGCAGCTCGCGCAGGCTCAGTCGGTCTTCCGGCAGCTGCTCGATGATCGCCGCCAGTTGCTCGCCCAGAGGGGCGCCTTCGGCGGCGCGGGGGCGCGGTTCCCGGTCCATGTTCAATCCAGCGTGCCCGAGAGCAGGGGCACGAACACCACCGGCGCCAGCACCCGCTCGTCGACCCCGCCGTCCTCGCGCCGGACCAGTTCCAGCAGGGACTGCGAGGAGGGCCCGCCCACCGGCGCGACCAGGATCCCGCCGGGCCGCAGCTGGCCGATCAGCGCCTCCACCAGCGCCGGCGCGGCAGCGGTGACCACGATCGCGTCGTAGGGACCGTGCTCGGCCCAGCCGGCGCGGCCGTCGTCGTGCTTGCTGCGCACGTTCATGCCCAGGGTGCGGAAGCGCTTGCGCGCCTGGCGCAGGAGTTCGCCGATGCGCTCGACGGTGTACACCTCCAGCCCCAAGGCGGCCAGGATCGCGGCCTGGTAGCCCGAGCCGGTGCCGACCTCCAGCACCTTCTTCGGCTGCACCGCCAGGATCGCCTCGGTCATCCGCGCCACCACCCAGGGCTGGGAGATGGTCTGGCCATGGCCGATCGGCAGTGCGGTGTCCTCGTAGGCGCGGCTGGCCAGGGCCTCGTCCACGAACAGGTGGCGCGGCACGGTGCGCACGGCGTCGAGCACGTTCTCGTCGACGATCGCCGCGGTGCCCGGGCCGCCTTCGCGCAGGCGCTGAACCAGGCGGTCGCGCACCCTTTGCGAGGTCATGCCCAGGCCGGCCGGGCCGGACTGCAGGCGCTGCGCCGGGCTCATGCCCGCGCCTCGCCGTTGGCGGCCAGGGCCGCGGACAGGCCGCCGACCCAGCCGGCGACCTTCTCCAGCGCCTGGTAGCGGGTCAGGTCGACGTGGATCGGGGTGATCGAGATGTGGCCGGTGCGCACGGCGTGGAAATCGGTGCCCGGGCCGGCGTCCTGCTCCGGGCCGGCCGGGCCGATCCAGTACACCGTGCGCCCGCGCGGGTCGGCCTGGGGGATGCACGGCTCGGAACGGTGGCGGTTGCCCAGGCGGGTGACCTCGAAGCCGCGGACCTCGCCCCAGGCCAGGTCCGGCACGTTGACGTTGAGGATGGTGTCGGCCGGCAAGGGATCGGTGATCAGCCGCGCCACGATCTCCACCGCCGCGCGCGCCGCGGTCCCGTAGTGCTTCGCGTCGTGGTTGCGGGTGGCCAGCGACACGGCCACCGCCGGCAGGCCGAGGAAGCGGCCTTCCATCGCCGCCGAGACCGTGCCCGAGTAGATCACGTCGTCGCCGAGGTTGGCGGTGTTGTTGATCCCGGAGACCACGATGTCCGGCTCGAATTCGAACATCCCGGTCAGGGCCAGGTGCACGCAGTCGGTGGGCGTGCCGGCGACCGAACAGGTGTAGTGATCGATCCGCCGGGTGCGGATCGGCATGTCCAGGGTCAGCGAATTGCTGGCGCCGGAACGGTCGCGGTCGGGGGCCACCACGTACACCTCGTGGCCGGCGTCGCGCAGGCCCTGGGCCAGGACGTGGATGCCCGGGGCATCCACGCCGTCGTCGTTGCTTACCAGTACGCGCATGGGCTTCCTCGAAAACGTCCGCATGATACCGGAAGCGTCCGGCGCGGGGCCGCGGCGCTGCGCTAACCTGTGCCCATGCACGAGGACGAGGAAGACCCCGCCGCCCTGTTCCGCGCCGCGATCGGCGAGGTGGCGCCCTTGCGCAAGCCGGCGCAGGCGCCGCCCGCGCCGCCGCGCCCGCGTCCGGCCGCGCGCGCGCGGCACGAGGAGCCGCCGCCCTCCGGCCGCCTCGCCGACGATCCGGACGCGGCGCTGATGCGCGGCGACGCCAGCGCGTTCCGGCGCGAGCGGGTGTCGGCGCGCGACTGGCAGCGGCTGCGCCGCGGCCAGTTCTCCGCCCAGGACGAGCTGGACCTGCACGGCGCCAACTCGTTGCAGGCCGAGACCCTGCTGGCGCGCTTCCTGGCCGAGGCCGGCGAGGCCGGCTTCGGCTGCGTGCGCATCATCCACGGCAAGGGCGGCGGCGATGGCGTGCCGGTGCTGAAGAACCTGGTGGACCGCACCCTGCGCCAGCGCGGCGACGTGCTCGCCTTCCATTCGGCACCGTCCGCGCAGGGCGGGACCGGCGCCCTGCTGGTGCTGCTGGCCCGGCGCTAGGCCGCCGCAGCCGGCCGGCGCGCCGGGGAGGCTAGAATGCACGGGATGGAAGCCCCCGTATTCACCGCCGCCGAACTGGCCGAGCGCTTCGCCCTGCAGCTGCACGGCGACGGCGAAGTGGCCGTGCGCGGCGTGGCCACCCTGGCCAATGCAGGCCCCGGCCAGCTGGCGTTCCTCGCCAACCCGCGCTACCGCCCGCAGCTGGCCGCCTCGACCGCCGCGGTGGTGGTGCTGCGCGCCGACGACGCGGCCTCCGCGCCCGGCACCGCGCTGGTCGCGCGCGACCCGTACGTGGCCTTCGCCCGGATCTCGGCCCTGTTCGAATGCGTGCCCGCGCGCGCGCCGGGAATCCATCCCTCGGCCGTGGTCGATCCATCGGCCGTGGTCTCGGCCGATGCCCACGTCGGTCCGTTCGTCTCCATCGGCGCGCGCTCGAAGGTGGGCCCCGGCTGCGTGATCGGCCCCGGCTGCAGCATCGGCGAGGACTGCGAGCTGGACGCCGGCTGCGAGCTGCAGGCCCGGGTCACCCTGGTCGCCCGCGTGCGCCTGGGCAAGCGGGTGCGGGTCCTGCCCGGCGCGGTCCTCGGCGCGGCCGGCTTCGGCCTGGCGATGGACGCCGGGCGCTGGGTCAACGTGCCGCAGCTCGGCGGGGTGGTGGTCGGCGACGACTGCGAGATCGGCGCCAACACCTGCATCGACCGCGGCGCGCTCGACGACACCGTGCTGGAGGAGGACGTGCGCCTGGACAACCTGGTCCAGATCGGCCACAACGTCCGCATCGGCGCCCACACCGCGATGGCCGGCTGCTCGGCCGCGGCCGGCAGCGCCCGGATCGGCCGCTACTGCCTGGTCGGCGGCGCCGCCGGCATCCTCGGCCACCTGGAGATCGCCGACAAGGTCACGGTCACCGCGATGTCGCTGGTGACCCATTCCATCCGCGAGCCGGGCGAATATTCCTCCGGCACCCCGCTCACCGACAACCGCACCTGGCGGAAGAACGCCGCCCGGTTCAAGCAACTGGACGCGCTGGCGCGCCGCGTCAACGCCTCCACCCAGGAAAGTCCCGAATGAACGAAACCGTGCAGCTGCCCATCGACGTCACCACCATCCAGACGCTGATCCCGCACCGCTACCCGTTCCTGCTGGTCGACCGGGTCGACGAACTGGACATCGAGGGCAAGCGGATCGTCTGCCGCAAGAACGTCAGCATCAACGAGCCGTTCTTCCAGGGCCACTTTCCCACCCAGCCGATCATGCCCGGGGTGCTGATCATCGAGGCCCTGGCCCAGGCCGGCGGCGTGCTGACCCAGCTGTCGCTGGGCCGCGACGCCCAGTCCAAGCTGTTCTACATGGTCAAGGTCGACAACGCCCGCTTCAGCAAGCAGGTGGTGCCGGGCGACGTGCTCGAGCTGCACGTGACCATCAAGCGGGTGATCCGCAACATGGCCGTGTACTACGGCGAGGCCAAGGTCGACGGCGAGATCGTCGCCTGCGCCGAGGTGCTGTGCGCCGGCACCCGCGAGTAAGCCCGAACACCGGAGCCCGGCCATGAGCGAGCAAGCCCTGATCCACCCCACCGCCGTGATCGATCCGGGCGCGCGCCTGGGCGCGGGCGTGAGCGTCGGCGCCTTCACCGTGATCGGCCCGGACGTGGAGATCGGCGACGGCTGCCGGATCGGCCCGCACTGCAGCTTCGCCGGCCCGACCCGGGTCGGCCGCGAAAATCGCTTCGTCGGCCACGTCGCCGTCGGCGGCGAGCCGCAGGACAAGAAGTACGCCGGCGAGCGCACCGAGCTGGTGATCGGCGATCGCAACCTGTTCCGCGAGTTCGTCACCCTCAACCGCGGCACCGCGGGCGGCGGCGGCATCACCCGGATCGGCGACGACAACTGGATGCTGGCCTACACCCACGTGGCCCACGACTGCATCGTCGGCGACCACTGCGTGTTCTCCAACAACACCACCCTGGCCGGTCACGTCATCGTCGGCGACTGGGTGATCGTCAGCGGCTTCGCCGGCGCCCACCAGTTCTGCCGGATCGGCGACCACGCCTTCCTCGGCATGGGCGCGCTGGTCAACGGTGACGTGCCGCCGTTCACCATGGTCGGCGGCAACTCGCTCGGCCGCCCGCGCGGGATCAACAGCGAAGGCCTCAAGCGCCGCGGCTTCGATCCCGACCGGATCGCCGCGATCAAGCGCGCCTACCGCACCCTGTACGTGGCCGGCCTGCCGCTGGCCGAGGCGCGCGAGCAGCTGGCCGCGCAGGCCGAGGGCAGCGAGGACGTGCGCCAGCTGCTGGACTTCATCGACGGCGGCGAACGGCCGCTGCTGCGCTGAGGCGGCGGACCGGGGCCGGCAGGCGGTGAACGAACGCATCCGCGGACACGAGGCTGCAGACCGCGCCGGCCCGGGCCGTCCGCGGATCGTGCTGGTCGCCGGCGAGGCCTCCGGCGACGCGCTCGGCGCCGGCCTGGTCGAGGCCCTGCGCGCACGCTTCCCCGGGGCGCTGTTCGCCGGCATCGGCGGCGACGCCATGCGCGCGGCCGGGGTCGAGACCTGGCACGACGCCAGCGAGCTGGCGGTGATGGGCCTGGCCGAGGTGCTGCGCCACCTGCCGCGGCTGCTGAAGCTGCGCCGCGAATTCCGCGAGCGCGCCCTGGCCTGGCAGCCGGACGTGGTGGTCGGGATCGACGCCCCCGACTTCAACCTGGGCGTGGAGCGCTGGTTCAAGCAGCGCGGGATCGCCACCGTGCACTACGTCAGTCCCTCGGTCTGGGCCTGGCGCGAGAAGCGCGCCGAGAAGATCGGCGCCAGCGCCGACCGGGTCCTGTGCCTGTTCCCGATGGAGCCGGCGATCTACGCCCGCCACGGCGTGGACGCGCGCTTCGTCGGCCACCCGATGGCCGACGCCATGCCGCTGCACCCCGACCGCGCCGCCGCCCGTGCCGCCCTCGGCCTGCCACCGAACGCGCCGGTGCTGGCGGTGCTGCCCGGCAGCCGCCTGGGCGAGATCGAACGCCTGGGCGAGATCTTCTTCGAGGCCGCCTGGAAGGTGTGCGAGGCCTTGCCGGACGCGCACGTGGTGGTGCCGGCGGCCAACGCCCGCTGCCGCGAACTTTTGCAGGCGCAGCTGTCGCGCTCGGCCCTGCCGGTTTTGCAGTCGCACCTGCTCGACGGCCAGGCCCGCACCGCGCTGGCCGCCGCCGACGTGGTCCTGCTCGCCTCCGGCACCGCGACCCTGGAGACGATGCTGTCGAAGCGGCCGATGGTGGTCGGCTACCGAGTCGCGCCGCTGACCTACCGCATCGTCCGTGCCCTGGGCCTGCTCAAGGTCGACCGCTACGCCCTGCCGAACGTGCTGGCCGGCGAGGACCTGGCCCCGGAGCTGATGCAGGATGACTGCACGCCCGAGGCGCTGGCCGCGGCGGTGCTGCACTGGTTCCGCTCGCCCGGCGCGGTGGACGCGCTGCAGCCGAAGTACCTGCAGCTGCACGAACAGCTGCGCCGCGACGCCTCGGCCTCCGCAGCCGAGGCCATCGCCACCCTGCCCGGCCTGCTGGCGGCGCTGGAGCGGCGGCCGTGAGCGCGACCGCGGCGGACCTGTTCCCGATCGAGCGCCGGCGCCTGCGGGTGGCCGGCGTCGACGAGGCCGGCCGCGGCCCGCTGGCCGGGCCGGTGGCGGTGGCCGCGGTGATCCTGGATCCGAAGCGGCGGATCCGCGGCCTGGACGATTCCAAGAAGCTCACTCCGGCCCAGCGCGAGGCGCTGTACCCGAAGATCGTCCAGCGCGCGCTGGCCTGGCACATCGAGATGGTGGCGGTGGAGGAGATCGACCGCCTGAACATCCTGCACGCGACACTGGAAGGCATGCGCCGCTGCGTGCTGGCGCTGGGTTCGCAGGTGGAACTGGTGCGGATCGACGGCAACGCTTTGCCGAAGGCGCTGCCGTGCATGGCCGAGGCGCTGGTCGGCGGCGATGCGCTGGAGCCGGCGATCATGGCGGCCTCGATCCTGGCCAAGGTCGCCCGCGACCGGCTGATGTGCGAGCTGCACGCCGCGCACCCGCACTACGGGTTCGACGCGCACAAGGGCTACCCGACCCCGGCCCACCTGGCCGCGCTGGCGCTGCACGGGCCTTGCCTGCACCACCGGCGCAGCTTCGCCCCGGTGCGGGAGGCGGAAGCGCGGACGCGGGAGCGGGAGCCGGCGCTCGAGGCCTGAGGCTTTCGGGCTGACGGAGCGAAAGGCGCTGCCGGATGGATGGCGTGAATGCGCTGGCTTCGGGCGGGGCCGCCGTGCCTTGGGTCTGCGGTGCACCGCTCGGGCGGGCATCCTGCCCGCAACTCGCGGCCGTGGCACGTCCCTGTGCCACTTGCCCCGCAGACCCAAGACACGACGGCCTCCGCGAACTTTGGAGTCCACCGCTTCTGGTGCTTCTGCTCTTCAGGCTTCTGCTGCGCCTTTCCCCGCTGCCGTCGTCCCGGCGAACGCCAGGACCCAGCGTTTTTGCTCCCCTTGCGGGAGGGGTAAAGCGAAGCGGAGAAGCCGCGCAGGCCCCCCGCTACTGCCGACGCACGCCCTGCACCACGTTGAGGCGGCGAAGGCGGCGGATCACCTCGGCCAGGTGGGTGCGGTCGCGGACCTGGATCGCGAAGCGCAGCTGGGCCGCGTTCACGTCGCGGTCCAGGTAGTCCACCCGCTCGATGTTGGAATGGCTCTGCGCCACCGCCGCGGCCAGCTGCGCCAGCACCCCGGTGTGGTTTTCCACGTCCACGATCAGCGAGGTGTCGTAGTCGCCGGTGACATTGGGGTCCCAGTCGATCGGCACCCAGCGCTCCGGCGACTTGCGGAACTCGGCCAGGTTCGGGCAGTCCAGCCGGTGCACCACCACCCCCTTGCCGGCGGTGTGGTAGCCCATGATCTCGTCGCCCGGGATCGGCTGGCAGCAGTTGGCGAAGCTGACCACCCCGCCCTCGGTGCCGTTGATCAGGATCTTTTCCTGCGAATGCTTGGAATGCCCGCCGCCGCGCAGCTCCGCGTATGCCATCAGCGCCTGCGCCGCCTGGCTGGGCATCCAGTTGCCCAGCGCCACCTCGGCCAGGAACGCCTCCAGCCGCGGGAAGCGGTGCTCGACCAGGAACGACTCCAGGCGCTTGGCCGGCAGGCGTTCCAGCGAACTGTCCATCGCCTCCAGCGCGCGGTCGAGCATGCGGTGGCCCAGCTGCACCGCGTCCTCGTGCTCGAGCTGCTTGAGCTGGTGGCGGATCGCCGTGCGCGCCTTGCTGGTGACCACGAACTCCAGCCACTGCGGCTTGGGCGCGGCCGAACGCGCGGTGATGACCTCCACCGTCTGCCCGCTGGAGAGCTTGGTCTTCAGCGGCACAAGGCGCCGGTCCACGCGCGCGGCCACCGCCTGGTTGCCGACGTCGGTGTGCACCGCGTAGGCGAAGTCCAGCGCGGTGGAGTTGCGCGGCAGGGCCAGGATCCGGCCCTTGGGCGTGAACAGGTAGACCTCGTCCGGGAACAGGTCGACCTTGACGTTCTCCAGGAACTCCAGCGACGAGCCGGCCGCGCGCTGCGAGTCGATCAGGTCCACGATCCAGGCGTGGGCCCGGCTCTGGGCGCTGTTGGGGCTGTCGCCGCCGTGCTTGTAGGTCCAGTGCGCGGCGATCCCGCGCTCGGCGATCAGGTCCATCTCCTCGGTCCGGATCTGGACCTCGATCGGCGAGCCGTAGGGACCGAACAGCACCGTGTGCAGGGACTGGTAGCCGTTGGCCTTGGGGATCGCGATGAAGTCGCGGAAGCGCCCGTCCAGCGGCTTGAACGCCGCATGCACCGCGCCCAGGGCGTGGTAGCAGCCGGGCACGCTGCGCACCACCAGGCGGAAGCCGAACACGTCCATCACCTGGTCGAAGCTCTTGCCCTCGCCCTGCATCTTGTTGTAGATGCTCCACGGGGTCTTGATCCGGCTGACCAGGCGGTGCTCGAGCCCTTCGCGGGCCAGGCCCTGCGACAGCTGCACCTCGACCTGGGCCATCGACTCGCGACGCACCACCGGCTGGCTGCGGATGTGCTTCTCGATGATCGCGTGGCGCCACGGGTGCAGGGCGCGGAAACCGAGGTTCTGCAGCTCGGACTTGACCAGGCTCATGCCCAGGCGCTGGGCGATCGGCGCGTAGATCTCCAGGGTCTCGCGGGCGATGCGCTCGCGCGCCTCGCGGCTCTGCGCGCCCAGGGTGCGCATGTTGTGCAGGCGGTCGGCCAGCTTGATCATGATCACGCGCAGGTCGCGCGACATCGCCAGCAGCATCTTGCGGAAGCTCTCGGCCGCCGCCTCCTGGCGATCGCGGAACTTGAGCTTGTCCAGCTTGGTGACGCCGTCGACCAGCTCGGCCACGTCCTCGCCGAACTGGGCCGCCAGCTGCTCGCGGGTGAGCGGGGTGTCCTCGATGGTGTCGTGCAGGATCGCCGCGATCAGCGTCTCCACGTCCAGGCCGAGGTCGGCCAGGACCCCGGCCACCGCCACCGGATGGGTGATGTAGGGCTCGCCGGACTTGCGGGTCTGGCCGGCGTGGGCCTCGGCGCCCACCCGCCAGGCCTCGCGCAGCAGGGGCAGCTGCTCGCGCGGCAGGTAGGCGGCGGCGCGCTCCAGCTCGAGGACATAGTCGGGGACCGGCTCGCCGGTGGACGGCGGCACGCTTGCGACTGCCTGGGCTGAATGGCCTGGGTTCATGGCGGAAGACTATGCCAGCGGGCCTGTGGCGGCAAACATTCCAGGCCGCGATTCAGCCCGGCCATGGGGCCGATCGGGATGCGGCGCCATGCCCGAAACCAGGTCTCAGCCCAGCCTTTGCGCCCGCTCCACGCCGGGCAGGGCGTCGAGCTTGCCCAGCAGGGTCGACAGCTGGCCGTAGTCGGACACCCGCAGGCGCATGCGCAGGTGCAGGCGGCCGTCGTTGCGCAGGTCGCTGCGGATGTCGGCCACGTGCGCGTCCTCTTGGGCGATCAGGGTGGTCACGTCCTTGAGCAGCCACTTGCGGTCGATGCCGCTGACCGCCACGTCCACCTCGTAGCCGCCGCCGGCCGCGCCCCACTCCACCGGCAGTACCCTCTGCGGCTGGGCCGCGGCCAGGCGGGCGAAGGAGGCGCAGTCGGCGCGATGCACGGTGACCCCACGGATGCGGGTGAGGTAGCCGGCGATCGGCTCGCCCGGCACCGGCTGGCAGCACTTGGCCAGCTGCACCAGCAGGTTGCCCACGCCCTGGACGGTGAAGCCGGCCGTGGCCTTCTTCCCGGTCCTGCGCGGCGCCGGGCGTGCCGGCACGGGCGCGGCGGCGGCCGGCTCGGCGGCGCGTTCGAGTTCATGCAGGGCGCGGCCGACCTGGTGCGGGCCGACGTCGCCCAGGGCGACCTGGATGTACAGGTCGTCCACGGTCTCGGCGTGGAACTTCCGGGCCACCGGCGCCAGGTCGGCCTGGTGCAGGCCCAGGCGCTTGAGCTCGCGCTCCAGCATCTCGCGCCCGGCGGCGACATTGCGCGAGCGGTCCAGCTTGTGGAACCAGGCCCGGACCTTGTCGCGCGAGCGGCCGCTGGCCAGGTAGCCGTTGGCCGGCAGCAGCCAGTCGCGCTTGGGGTCGGGCTCCTTGCCGGTCATGATCTCGACCCGGTCGCCGCTGCGCAGGTGGTAGCCCAGCGGCACGATCCGGCCGTTGACCTTGGCGCCCTTGTAGCGGTGCCCGACCATGGTGTGCACGTGGTAGGCGAAGTCCAGCGGGGTGGCGCCCTGCGGCAGGTCCACGACCTCGCCCCTGGGCGTGAGCGCGTACACCCGCTCCTCGACCAGCTCGGCGTCCAGCGCCCCGGCCAGGCCCTCGTCGCGGCCTTCGCCGGCCTGCTCCAGCAGCTGCCGCATCCAGGCGATCTTGCGCTCGAACGCGCGCCCGGCGCCCTTGCCCGCGGCGCTGCCGCCGGTTTCCTTGTAGCGCCAGTGCGCGGCCACGCCCAGCTCGGCCTGCTCATGCATGTCGCGGGTGCGGATCTGCACTTCCAGGGTGCGCCCTTCCGGGCCGACCACGGCGGTGTGCAAGGAGGCGTAGCCGTTGGGCTTGGGCCGGGCGATGTAGTCGTCGAACTCGCCCGGCACAGGCACCCACAGCGCGTGGACCACGCCCAGCGCGGCGTAGCAGGCCGCCACGTCGGCCACCATCACCCGCACCGCGCGCAGGTCGTAGAGCTTGTCCAGCGGCAGGTGCTTTTTCTGCATCTTCCGCCAGATGCTGTAGATGTGCTTGGAGCGGCCGCTGATCTCGGCCTGCAGCCCCTGCGCAGCCAGGGCCTTGCCCAGCTGCGCCTTGACCGCCTCCACGTAGCGCTCGCGCGCGGCCCGGGTCTCGTCCAGCTCGCGCGCCAGGTGGCGGTAGGTGTCCGGCTCGAGGAAGCGGAAGGCCAGGTCCTCCAGCTCCCACTTCAGCTGCCAGATGCCCAGGCGGTTGGCCAGCGGGGCGTGGATGTCGCGGGTGAGCTGGGCCAGGGCGCGGCGCTCGGCCTCGGGCTGGCGGTCGGCCACGCGCATCCGGGCCAGCTGCCGCGACAGCAGCACCGGCACCACCCGCAGGTCGTGGACGATGGACAGCAGCAGCCGGCGCAGGCCTTCACCATTACGCCCGGCCTCGCGCCCGGCGTGCAGGGCCCAGACCTGGTCGGCCGCGTCCTGGCCGTCGAGCAGCCCGGCCACCGCCGGCCAGGTGGTCGCGACTTCCCGAGCCGCCACCGCGCGCAGGCCCGGCAGGTCGAACAGCAGGGCCGCCGCCAGCGCCGGTTCGTCGGCGTCCAGGTGGCCCAGGATCCGCAGGGTGTCGACGATCACCGGCCACGGCGCGCGGGTGGCGTGGTCGGCGCCCGCGGTGTCCCACGCCGCCTGCAGGCGTTCGCGCAAGGCCGCCGGCAGGGACGCGGCGGCCGGGTCCTGCAGCAGGGCATGCAAACCATCGATGGCGGGGCGCGACAAGGCCGATCCGGCGCGTGGGGTTGGCACTACACTAGCGGCCAACGCACCGGAGGAACAAGCATGAAACAGCGCCTGACGTCCCCATGGTCCCTGTCCGCGCTGGCGCTCGCGCTGGCCCTGGCCGCGCCCGGCGCGTTCGCGCAGGCGGCCGCCGAGGCGACCACGCTGCGCCAGCAGATGAGCGCGGAGGAATTCAAGGCCGCCGGCCTGGACAAGCTCACTGCGCAGGAGCTGGCCGCGCTGCAGGCCTGGATCCGCCGCGGCCAGGAAGGCGCGGCCGTCGCTGCCGCCACCGAGGCCGCGCCGGCCGAGAGCGCCACCGTGCTCAGCGCCGCCGAGATCGAGCGCATCCGCGAGCAGGCGCGCGAGGAAGGCCGGCAGCAGGTCAAGCAGGAGAACCGCGGCTTCTTCGACTTCGGCACCTCCGAACCGATCGCCAGCACCCTGGTCGGCGAGTTCCGCGGCTTCGCCAAGGGCCGCCAGTACACCTTGGCCAATGGCCAGGTCTGGGAGCAGGTCGAGGACGCCAGCCTGGCCGGCGTGCGCGCCCAGGCGCCGGCGGTGACGATCAAGCCCGGCGTGACCAATACCTGGTTCCTGAAGATCGCCGGCTACAACACCGCCGCGAAAGTACGCCGGATCAAGTAGATCCGACGCCACCGCCCGCCCCTCAGCCGGCAATCCACCACAGGCCGAGCAAGAGTGCATTGACCAGGGCATGCAGGATCACCGACGCCCAGTATCCACAACGGCGGCTCCTGACATTGATGGCTAGGCACGCGATGACGAAGAAGGTCGGGATTGCCGTTAACGAAACGAGATTCCAGTTGACCAGGACATGAAACAGGCCGGCAGGCACGGCAATCAGCAAAGGCTTGATCCACCACCGCCCCCGAGCCCATCGGTCGGGGATGACGTCTCCCAGACGCAGCACCACCCAGTTTTCGACTATCGGAGACAGGGAGACGGCGATCAGCATGTACGCCGGATCCGGCAGCTTGCTCTCGCCCTGAGGGGGGATAGCGCTGGCAATCACCCAGCCCAGAAGAACCGAGAGCGCTGCGACCGGCACGGCCAGAGCGAAGGCGATGAAGAAGATTCTGGGGCAGGAACTGCCCCAGAATCGTCCAAGCGCTGAATCAGGCACCCAGCCCGCCCGCGGCCAGCAACTCATTAGCGAAGTCATCGCCATAGACCGCACGGTTAGTGGCATCGGCTGCCTCCACCACTTTGTAACCGGCGGTGACCACCTTTACCGCGACCTCGACTAGGGCAATTGCATCTCCGAGGCCGATGGAACCCGACACGGAAGAAACCTCCAAGCTGGACAACTCCCTCATGCTTTTCTCCTCATCCGGAAGCACAGGGTTGGAAAACATCGGCCGGCCGGGCCAGTATCCGGGACACCGGATACCGGGATGATTTACCCCGCATTCGCATTCTTCGGTCAATACCATTGCTGTTATTGTCTAGCCTCGCTAGACACCCAGGGGAGCTGTGCATGAGGATCGGCACGCGTATCCGGCAATCCCGCTCCAGGATTGGACTCAGCATCCGGGATCTTGCCCATCACCTCGGGGTTTCCCATGCCACCGTTGGGCATTGGGAGACGGGCCGCCACAACCCAAGCATTGCCACCCTCTGCCACATTGCAGAAATCACGGGCGTAGACCCGGCGTGGTTGATGACTGGACATTCCGAATTCAGTGGCCGAGTACTTGTGGATCATGAGACCAAGCAAATAGGCGGTGGACTCGCGTTCACTCCGCACATCTCGCTCGAACCTTTGGCGACTTTCGACAGTGATGCATTGGGCCGCATACCCATACTACCTTTGAGCGTATGGCTTGCAGAATCGGCCACCCGTTCACTTCTGCCCTGAACGCCAGAACTTTCAGTCGGAACACCCTAGCCCGGAACGCAGTTTCACGATCACAAGGGCTCCGGCGCATTGGACCGGCCAGAGTTCCGTAGACACTCAGTTGCCACTTTGCGCGTAGCGCCGTTCGAACTCTACCGGTGACAGTCCGCCAGCGGAACCATGCCGGCGGATCGGGTTGTAGAACATCTCGATGTAAT